>PCDB01000007.1 GCA_002591625.1 Porticoccaceae bacterium | reverse complement strand
AGTCGCATACTGTGTTACCACCCACTCGCTATTGTTTTGAGACCAGATGCCTACTCGGTCACCCGTCTCCAAACCGAGGCTCAGTAGTCCTGCAGCGAATGCGTCCACGCGCTTCTTGAGGTCTCTATAGGTCCAGCGCAAGTTTTGATGCACTACCACTAGCGCTTCTCTGTCACTCCATCGCTCTGCCGCGGCATCAAAGTTCGCGCCTAATGTTTCTCCCAGCAAATTGGACGAACTGGAACCATGCACATAACTCTTGGATAACATGATCGTTTCCTTATTTTCTCAGAATAGCCCCTTATTATAAAACTATTTTTAATTTAGCGTGGTGTGAAGGCCAATCACTGTGAAATTGAATTTTGATCCTCACATCTAAGAACAGCATGTGCATCTCATCCCCCCCCCAAGATTGTTGCCCTATCGCAGAAGATGAATCCGATGCCGATAACGCCTTAAATCACCCTATTTTCCCGTTTAGCCTCATGGGATTATAATGACTACTCTCTGTCCTGACTGGGAGCGGCATTTTGAAAAAAATAAACCATTTCATCGGGGCCGCACGGTCTCAGCGAAAACCTACACACTCCCTGTGTATGATCCATCCAATGGAGAGCAGGTAGCCATTAACCCAAAAGGGGGACGATGAGATTATAGCGCAGGCAGCGAACTCTGCCAGACGCGCATTTCCAGCATGGTCTGCTATTCATCCGGCCAAAAGAGGCAGGATCATCTTGGCATACCACTTACTCATAGCCGCCAATAGCGACGAAATCTGCTCAATTATTACAAAACAGCACGGCAAGACTATGGAAGATGCCAAGGGCGAGCCAGGTCGAGGCCTCGAAAATATTGAGTACGCATATGGTATCTCAGAGCATCTAAAGGGTGAACATAGCAAATCAGTTGGCCCAGATATAGGCAGGTGGAGTGAATTTGCCCCACTAGGCATCTGTTTGGGTATCACACCTTTTAATTTCCCAGCTATGGTGCCTTTATGGATGTTCCCACTTGCTGTAGCCTGTGGAAATACCTTTATACTTAAACCATCCGAAAAGGTTCCCTCCACTAGCTTGCGCCTTGCGGAACTCTTCCATGAGGCTGGTTTGCCTGCGGGCGTGCTCAATGTGGTTCAAAGTGATCTTTCTACAGCTGATAAACTGATGCAATGTCCGGAAATTAGTGCCGTAAGTTTTGTAGGTTCTACTCCGGCCGCGACAGCCATCTATAGTGTTTTAAGCACAAGTGGCAAGCCATTTCAAGCTCTTGGTGGCGCCAAAAATCACGCAATTGTGCTACCCCGGTGCAGATCTGGAAATGATCTCAGATGCCATCGTGGGCGCGGCTTCTGGGTATTGCGGGCAACATTGCATGGCATTATCGGTAGTCGTTATTGTCGGACGAGAAACCTGTGATCAGCTGGCAAATACGCTTGCCAATAAAGTGGCCCGATTAACTATAGGATCGGGAAGACAGAATTTGGATATGGGACCTATAAATAGCGCTGTCCAACTCGACAAGATACTCGCTTTAGTTGAGTCAGGGGTTAGTAAAGGCGCCTATCTGCTGGTTGATGGCCGCCTAAACAACTGCTGCCAGCAGCCAAGATATTTTCTTGGTGGATGTCTCCTCGACAATGTCAAAACCGGTATGAGAATTTAACAGGAAGAAATGTTGGACCCGTACTTTGCCTCATGCGCGCCGAAACAGCCCCAGAAGCCCTAGAAATAGTCAACGTAAATCCATGTGGGAATGATGCAAGTATATTTACTCGAGATGGACATGCAGCCCGACAGTTTGCGAGCGGCATTCAGGATGAGTGGTAGGAATTAATGTTCCGCTTCCAGTGCCTGCAGCGAACCATAGCTTTGGTGGGTGGAAGGATTCCCGATTTGGTGATCTTGCTGCCTATGGCCCGAATGGCGTGAGATTGTATACTATAAAAAACTATTACCGAGAGATGGTTGTCCTCTGACTAACAAACTCAAATCGTTTCTTTTCCAGGCGGAAAATAAATTTCCTTGCATAAGATACCATCCCGCTGAGCAAAAGCCCGAACTCTGCGCCGAAAGGTAAAACTGACGTGTTACACTAGCTCCTGTTCTTAAAAAAATGACCATGTTTTCTGTATGAAAGGACTTTGCAAAAGCAATAAAAAATTATTGGCACTGATACTTTTGGCGTTAGTCCAACCCACAAATTCAAGTGAAAGGCCATTGGAACCAAGGGCAATTATGCAATTTAGCTCAGCTCTTCATGAGAGTTCGGCACTAGCTAGTCGAGGAAAACATTTATGGACCTTGAATGACAGCGGGAACGGAGCTTTAATTTTTAAGCTTGATAAAATTGGGAATGAGCTCAACTCCTACCGGATGGCAAACACTATCAATTCTGATTGGGAATCGTTGGCAAGTGACGCTAACTTCCTATACATAGGCGATATAGGTAATAACTTTAATCGTCGAAGAAAATTAACCATATACCGAATAGCTTGGGAGGATATAGAGCAACCAGAGCCCTCTGCCCAGAAAATCACTTTTATATATGCTGATTATAGAAGCGGTCTGCCTATGTCTCACGATTTCGACTCTGAAGCAATCGCAATTCATGGTGATGAAGTATGGCTCTTCACCAAGAACAGAGGCGATAGAAATTCCAATCTTTACCGGTTTCCAAAGTTGCCGGGACACTATCGCTCCAAAACATCACAGGTGCTGCCTGTGAACTCTTTAGTCACTGCTGCCGACATTCATCCTAAAACCGGACAGCTGGTTCTAATCAGCACCAAAAAGACATCTGAAGGAGGAAAGACCATCTTGTGGCTTGCACCAACATCGGATTTCGGTGTCGATTGGGCAAGCCATAAATCAATGGAAATAGCCCCCCATGATCAGTGGGAAGCAGTTGTCTGGGATAGCGAAAGTAGTGGAATCTTTCTGACTCACGAAAACAATAAGAGGGGTTTTGCCGGATTGGCAAAGTTATCTCTAGAAGCGATCTCAAAGGGACTGCTTAGAGATTATCAGCGCCCATCAACAGAATAAACCAATAGAGCATTTCCCGGCTCATGAAAATAAAGTCCATAACCAGAATTTGAAATGAGATGCCCTTGAGCTACTGTTGGCCCAGCTCCGCTCATGCTGCCACCAAAAGCCTCCACGCCGTTAACGGTCTCGAAGCTACGAGCGGTATCATATTCCCATAGAACCGATCCTGTCTCTTTGTCATAGATCCTTAAAAAACCATCCAAATGTCCCGCAACGACAGCTCCGGGAATGGCAGTAACTGGCGCAGAGATGCCAGGATCACATGTTTTACGGTCCTCTCCGCAAACATTATCCTGTAAGTGGCTCCACAATATCTGTCCTGTTTCTGCATCAATTGCAGTCATACCTGGTCGCGCTTTCTCAGGGTCTAACCACTCTCCGTTCCTCGTATCATTCATGTCATTTACCGGCGCATATACGACCGTGCCGTCAGCAGCCATACCGAAATGGATACCCCCCTGAATGCTCCCCCTAGCGACATCCACCTCCCAAAGTTTTTTCTGTCCTGTTTGCGCATCAATCGCAAAAACTCGACCATCCTTTTGCCCTGCAACCAGAATTGAATCCCCCGATGGTATAGAAATCAGAAGCGGGCTAGACGCTTGATCATGATCAGGCCCATCTTCCTTGGGGCAGTTAGGATTATTCTCCATCATGCATGCAACGTTCCAAGCATCACCTTCCACATTTTGTCGTTGCCAAATCCGCTCTCCCGTATCAAGACGGACGGCTATAATGGAATCACTGTTGTCATCGGCCGGCGATGAATAATTTTCTCCAGAACCAAAAATCAGCATATTGGCGCTTGCAAAAATTGTTGGGCTGGTCCAAACGGGTGCTCCTGAAGGCGCCATTATACGAGTGCCAAGAGATGTCGCACCCACAGGCACTGATTCCACATCAACAGAGTAACTATCCCAAGCAGTTGCTCCGTCAGATGCGTTCAGAGCGCGGACATGGCCCCTAAATGTGCAACACTCATACTTTGGATCAGCAGCGGGAATAACTTCAAGTGACGAGACTGGGACATATAATCGATCATTGTAGAATGCGGGTGTTCCAGTTAATGTTGCGCTATGGTGATTATCAGCGCTGACCTTCCAAACTAACTCTCCTGTGGTAGCTTTCACGGCATATACATTTGCAATCAGATCACCAAAAAAAGCAAGCTCTCCAAGTGATGAATGATTGGCGACGACGACTCCGGTTCTGACTTCCGCACTTGCTTCATAAGCCCAGCGCACGCAGCCAGACTCGAGATCAAGCGCATAAACCGTGCCATCCTGGCTTCCAACGAAGATGGCNCCCATNGCAACCGTCGGTTGAGANCGAGCTCGCATGGCTCCNGGGAATCCAAAACTCCACTTCAGNTTCAGCCGGGAAATATCATCCTTATCAAGATTAGCAACATCTTTGGGAACAAATCGACGCGTGTCGACACCCCAACCTGTGCGCTCANCTTCATTAAAGGCANNAAATTTTGCAGCATCGCCCCTACAATCCAAGTANNTTGGTTNCACATAAGCNTNNTCAAATGGCTGCTGAACAAGATGTTCTACAATCTGTCTTCGTTCCTGNTCTGATAATGCAGAGGCTTGTTGTTGCATTANTCCTGATGCCATCGTGNTATACAGATTTTTTGCCGACATAATTCCCAACCAGTAGGCATTGGGCGCCTTNTATACTTGTCCNTCATGACANCTTGCGCAATGCTCTTTATATAACTCTGATCCTTTATGCGACGCATCTAGACCGTCGCCAGAGAAAGTAGACGGACGACGTGACCGCATTTCATCCAAAGAACTCAATGAAGCNGGCTCTTCTGCAGTCGTTTCTTTTTTCACGGTTCTATCGGATACAACNCATGAAACTGTGGCTATNAAAGCAATTAGTGCAAATGCAATACTTAAAAAGCGCAAGGTTTAATGCTCCTTTTTGTTATCATCCNCTATGCATAATAATGCTTTGCGCNCGTTTGGTCACCNNNCGCGGAAAATTAACCAGNTGAAATAAATAACCGGATTACANGCTAANTCAATNNGATGGATTTTTNAAATTGGATATTGGACAAATTGAGAAAGCGGCAAANCGACTCAGGAGTCGGACTTTTACAACGCCTCTCATNTCATCAACCATTTTGAATAAANTNGCCGGGCGTNGCATCTTGCTCAAACCGGAGTGTCTTCAGCATACAGGCAGCTTCAAATACAGAGGCGCATTCAATGCTATTTCAAATTTGTCAAAAAAAGAACTNGCAAATGGTGTGTTGGCTTATTCTTCGGGGAATCATGCTCAAGGANTAGCCCTCGCAGCGCAGCAGCACCAATGCGCNTCAGTTATTGTAATGCCCGAGGACGCACCTCNACTNAAGATAAATAACACTAGGAAACTTGGCTCAGAAGTNAAACTTTATGATCGAGCTAAGCAGAGCCGAGAGAGCATTGCTTTGCAACTAGCCANAGAGCGCGGNCTGANAATGATTAAACCATATGATGATCCNATGGTTATNGCTGGTCAAGGAACAGTTGGTCTTGAGATTGCNCATGAGGCCAAATCGCATGGCGTCAGAAATGCAGATGTGCTTGTNTGCTGCGGCGGAGGCGGGTTGACATCAGGCATCGCTNTGGCGCTTGAGGCNAATGCACCTTNTTTTCGGGCAAGAACCTGCGAACCGGAAGGTTTTGATGACACTGCAAGATCATTAGGNCAAGGAAAAATATGCGCAAATGAAAGAACTTCTGGAGGNCTTTGCGATGCAATAATGGCNCCGCACCCGGGGGAACTTACTTTCCCTATAATGCGAAGACTCTGTGGCCCTGGGTTAGTGGTTTCAGANGATCAGGTGTTGCGAGCAATGGTCGCTGCTTTTCGGCACTTGAAATTNGTGNTAGAGCCCAGCGGNGCAGTGGCTCTAGCAGCCGCGTTGTTCTTGAAGTCAAATATGATTAGTGATCCTGTAATAGCAGTTTTGTCGGGAGGTAATGTGGATGCAAGTATCTTTGCAAAAGCCCTAGCAACTGACATAGACTTAGNGCCTTAAGAATAGATATATTAAGGCGCGATCAAAAATCAAGTTGACGNTCTTNCATGNATTAACTCGAACANCTCCTTTTGATGTAACATACAATTTTGCAGCACCNTCNAATAGTCATAGGATGAGAAAAAGATGAAAAATANAAGTCAAATTAAAACCGGAGAGCGNTTGCTGGGGAAGACGGCTATTGTNACTGGAGCGGGTTCTGGTTTGGGTCAAGCTTCTGCAATACATTTTGCAGCNCAAGGAGCCAAGGTCATGTGCGCGGANATCAGTGCANAAGCCGCCCAAGAAACGGCANAGTTAATAGGTGAAAACTCTGGCTTTGGGGATGCATCTTTCCTCGAGGCCGATGTATCAGAGGAAAACTCTAATGAGGTCATGGTTANCAANACCCTCGAAGCATTCGGTCGGGTAGACATCTTATTTGCGAATGCTGGCGTGCCCGGAGCGGGATCCGTGACTACCACTACTAAAAGTGAGTGGGACCGTGTGATCGCAGTCAATCTCACTGGCGTTTTTTTATCAAATAAAGCCGTGATTCCACAAATGATNTCGCAGGGAGGAGGATCAATTATNAACCAATCCTCNCTGACTGCCNTNACGGCATGGAGTGGTGTTGCAGCATACACGGCAGCAAAGGGTGGCGTCGTAGCANTGACTCGACANGCGGCCATAGAGTATGCNAAAGACAACGTTCGNATNAATGCAATCTGNCCTGGNACTATTCCAACTCCCCTTGTTACGTCAGTCTATGAAGAGCGTGGTGGAAATGTGCTAGGCGGCTCAACTCCCTTGGACCAGGCACTGGCAGAGGCGGGAGAAATGTTTCCTCTTGGTCATCTCGGGAGTCCAGAAGACATTGCGTATATGGCGATTTATCTTGCATCTGATGAGTCTAAGTGGGTCACTGGGACAATCATGCCGGTCGACGGCGGGTACCATGCGATTTAGTATGCCGCGTTGTTTTAGAGTAGAAATTATATTTGCAAGCGTGGTTTTTTAATTATCGATAGAGCAGCAGCTGATCTTCGAAGCAACTGTTATGTGTAATCGAAGACTTTAACGCACACTAAGGAAATCAACAATGAGCAGATTCTACGAAAAGTATTTGCTGCCCAGATGCCTGAATTTCCTATGTAGCGCTAAACAAATTGCCCAGCAACGCGAGAAAATAGTTCCCATGGCTGGCGGCACGGTACTGGAGATAGGTTCAGGCTCAGGACTGAATTTTGAATTTTACGATACAACCAAGATCGATAAGATTATTGGCCTTGACCCCTCAACAGAGCTGACTGCGATGGCTCATAAGGTGGCTGATGAACAGGACCTTGAGGTCGAATTTTTAATGGCATATGCCGAGGAAATTGATCTCCCGAACAATTCTGTAGATAGTGTCCTTATAACATACACTCTTTGCACCGTAATTGATCCAATTAAGGTCTGCCGAGAGGCCTTGCGAGTATTAAAAAATGGCGGTAAATTACTTTTCTGCGAACATGGCTTAGCACCAGATGAGCATGTCGCTCTGTGGCAAAGCCGAATAAATCCAATCTGGGGTAAGATAGCTGGCGGTTGCAACCTCAATCGAGATATCGCCTCACTGATAAGAGAGTCCGGGTTTGAAATTAAGACTCTCGAGCATATGTACCTGCCGAAAACGCCGCGCTTTGCCGGTTACAATTACTGGGGAAGCGCAGTACCAAGAGCCACACTCTAGAAACGGTAGCGAATTTTGGCGATGACAGTTTCAACCATCACGTCTCCCCAACCCTTCTGCAGGAGTTTCCCCGGACCCTCAGAACCGTTTTCGCTTTCGTAATAACCCCCCCTGCTGTAAACGAGGAATATGTCTGACAGAGGTGCTATCTGAAACCGATAACGGACTTGCAAAGCCGTATCACTCAAACTAAAGTCCGATGAAGGCAAATCAGAAACGACAAGTCTCCCATTATCATCCAACCCATATCCGTCAACCACTTCAGCATCAATGCCAACCCATTGGAACTTGATTCGAACCTCGTGTCGATCAGATGGGTACCAATCAAGGCCTAAGTTCATATCGAAAAATGCTGCATCATAACCTGCCAGCTGTTTCATCTCGGAGTCCCATATTAACCAATGCTCCTTCCTTCCAACGCTAAAAAGGCCATTAAAAGTCAAACTGTCAGTTGCATAAACCTCTGGACCAAACAACAATTTCCAAGAGAACTCCTGCTCTGGATTATATTCTGCCTCAACAGCTGCAAAATAATTGACTTCATTCCCTCTGGGGCTTCTGTATTCAGCATAGCTCCAATAGCCGGATGAATAAGCAGCATCCCCATTCCCTCGCGTGATTCGATCATCCCAACCGCCCGAAAAAACACCGAAGTTAAGTTCGATGGATCGTGTTGAGCGGAAGTCCCATTCATTTTCAATTCCAAACCAACTTTCGAGCCTGAGACCAGCTGTATTTTCAGAGTACCCAAAATCCAGTTTGCTCGAACTAGATAACAAATTCGAATCAGTACTATAATTCAGTCGCTTATAACGAGAGCTTCCATTCACTTCTTTAATTCCATTGCGTTTCATGAAGCCCAGATCGTTGAGATCAAATTTATCACCATAGCGCGAAATAAACAGGTTGTGCTTCCATGCATCGCTGGGGACATAAGAAAACTTTGTCCAACCCGCAAAATCCTCTTCTTCAATTCCCAACCCGCTGATAGTGTCAACGGCTCCGCGTCGGACGTCACTAAAAAGCAACTCGCCTTTGATCCTCAGCCCGGTCTGATTTTGCCAATCAATATCAGCAGCTTGCACAATGGCTTGTCTCGCTAGTATTGGTTTGTCGGAGTACGTAAGGCGATGCCCTATGGTGAGATCTTTCACTTTTCGTTGAAATCGACTAGCAAAGAATTCCCCTCCCAATCTGTCACCTTGATCACTTTCTAATACTGCAAACACGCCCAAATCAATGCTATCACCAAAATGAGTTGTCTTTAATGCAACGTCTATATCCATGAGGCCATCTGAATTGCCAGCGCCAATACGCCGGGTGTAAAGAATCTGATCATCATTTGGTATGGAGCTGTTAAAGAGCGATTGATTTTCGGTGAAAAAAGGTCGTTTTTCGCTAACGAATGTTTCAAAAGCCGAGAAATTTACAACCAAGTCATCACTCTCAACTTGACCAAAGTCAGGATTAATGGCTCCTGTAAGTTGAGTGCTTCCATTGGGACGCCATATAACATCTAAGCCTATTTCAAATTTGCTCTGCCCGCTGGAATTATCTGTCTCACGAAGTTGCTCCGTGTAGCTGATATAAGGGAATAAATCGAGTGTTGATTGATCCTCATAATCTAACTCGATGACATGCCAATCTTCGAGAAAAGTGGCTCTTGTGTAAAACGCATTGGGATAAGCGAAGCGCAATGCTTCGTCATATACCACTCGAGAAAACCATAGAGAGATTTTTTTTCGACCGTCTACGGCACTAGACATAGGAGCCACTGTCCAAGGAATGTGTATTTCACTATACCAATACTCCTCATTCTCATGGGTCTGTGAGTACCATGTACCATCCCAAGCATTTGAATATTTGGCATTAGTCAAAGTCGCATCCTGCCTCGAATTAGCGGAGCCAACAACAAAAGAATAAGCAACCAAAGCATTGCCCTCAAAATCAATGCTTACGATATTACGATCCGCGTCTACATCAGCATCCCTAGCAAATTGACGTCGTATGCGTCTAACCTTTGGCGGTTGATAGTTTTCGAAACCAAAAAAAATACCGTCCTCGTTGGCAATCACTCGAACAGTTGTAGAATATTTTGCCGGGCTACCTGTAAGAGGGACCACTGAGACAAAATCCTTAAATTGAGTTGCCTGCGCCCATTCGGGTTCATCAAGTACACCATCAATTTCTATGCCACCATGGGAGCTTTGTATAACAAGCAAACTGGCCATTGCGCAGAAGACTGGGAAAATATGATAATTTAAACTCATAGAGCACGTCACCGGCGTTTGGCGAACCGACCACCACTTTAAAGATGGCATTCAAGGGTAATGTTGGATGAAGAAGCAGATTAGTCTTCCTCTGGACGATCGTCACGAAATTCTTTGTCTTTCTCTCGGCTGATACGATCTTTCATGCTCATTATGTATGCCGCAATAGATAAAATTAAAATTGCACCGGATTCCCCCAGCACCATAAGAGCGTCCATCTCTTTACTCTGCATAATGATCAACCGACATAATGCAGTTATTGCGATAATTATTGGCAGGGTTACAGGAATCCTGCTCGTACTATAAAAAGCACCTACCATCCCTATGATTTCAACAAAAATAAATAACATAAATAAATCGGCAAGAAGAATCTCTCTTGCCAAAAACATGTTATAAAGGTATTGAACCGAAGCAACACAGGTAGCTAGTCCGATAACCGCGAGAAGAATTTTCTCGCTGACTATTGTTGTCCAGTGAAGTCCCGCATTCAGTTTTAAAAGTCTATGTTTCATAAGAATGAGACTGCCACAGTTATTGATTAAAAAAATTCATACTTCAGTTTTAAAATAGAGTAAATTTTCGATTTACGTATTAAACCCCACATATAGATGAGTACAGTATAACAAGAGGCGAGATGATGAAAATAGTTTTATTGATAGCTTCCATTATGATGAGCGCCGAAGTTTTTGCTAGAGATGGTGACGTTGCGAGAATATATGACGAGTGGCTTGCGCAACCACAAAAGCAAAGAGAAGAAAGAGCAGCGGAAGAAAAAAGGAGTAGAGAAAAAGTTGTTTTAAGGCGGATAATCTCAAACGGGAATATCATTAGCTCCGGCGAGGGCCCTGACGGGCGATCTCATACTTTCCTGGTTGATTATAACGAATTGCTCTATACCTGCTACTTTGAAATTCTCGGCGCGGGAACATGTAAAGAGGTTAAACCCAGCTTGTAATGATCACATTGCGACACGTCAGATTTTTAGAGTGCATGGTTGCTTTTAATGCTCGTTCGCTATCGCTGCCTTTGCCCTCTTTGTGAGACTTCCTGCATAATCCATGATATGAAAGATTACGCTTTGTTCCATCGTTCCAGTCGCAAGATGCGCGCCAGGACCGGAAGCATAAACAACGACATCCTCGCCGGAGTGCGTTTCAGCATAAAGTGGAACAAGGGATTCCTGCCGGAAACCGCTCTGCAAAGTGTCGATCTTAGTTAGGTCATGACGACCAAACGCTGGTGGTCTTTCATAAGCAAGATCGGGAGCAGATTTCCCTTTCCCTCTAGCAAAGCCTGGTCCATTTTGATATCCCAGTGTCGTGTATGGTAGCTTTGCCAAATCCTGTGCAAATTTACTCTCTCCCACAGAAATCACTTTTCCCAAGATTGGATTACCTCTTTTGGGATAACCCGATATGGTCATAACATGTCCATGATCAGAGGTCACAATGATTAGAGTTTCCTCAGGATTAGTTGCATCTAAAGCGGCTTGTACTGCCGAAGAAAGTTCTATCGTTTCCGAGAGCGCATTGAACGCATTGTTTACATGATGCGCATGATCAATGCGGCCTGATTCAATGACCAAAAAGAATCCTNTGGGATTATTNTCNGTTAGTTCAATNGCTCGCTTTGTCATGTCGCTAAGTGATGGTTGATCNGACTTAGANTTCGTTCGCANNGACTCAAACAACATATGTGATCCGCTGAAAAGGCCAAGCACTTTNTNGCCTANCTTTGNNTCCACTGCCTCAAGTTCNGCATTGTCTTTAACNAAAGTGCGGNNCAGATNGCTTTGTNTCCATTCATTGATNAGATTCCTTTGGTCGCTGCGAATACCTTGGAAGCCACTTTCATGNGCCAGTGATATTGGCAAAAAGTGTTGCGCGCCTCCCCCAAGAACGACTTCTAGGCCGTCTACATCAACATTGGCAAATTTACNTTCTAGATTGGCTTCGAAATTTATTAGTTGAGAGGCAATATCCTCACATCCAGCTTTTATCGCTTCATCTGGCATAGAAGATATGTCTTCCCATCCCCTCTCCACCGAATGAGCATAAGCTGCAGCCGGNGTGGCATGNGTTANTCTNGCAGTGGAGACNACGCCAGTTGATANACCAGCAATCTCGGCTAGCTCCAAGGCGCTAATGACTTCATTTCCTGACTGACTTTCACAATCTCCTCGAGTTACTTTTTCATCGACCCCCACAACTCCAAAGTCAGTTTTTATTCCACTCATGATAGCCGTCATAGTCCCNGCAGAATCCGGTGTCTGAGCATCGACATTGTAAGTTTTTACTAGACCTAGAAAAGGGAACTGGCCAAAACTGAGAAAGTTTTCCTCCCCGCTGAGCCCTCTATTCTGCCCTTCCAATATGCGCGCAGCTGTTACCGTAGCAATACTCATTCCNTCGCCAATAAACAAAATTATATTTTTTGCCAAACGAGGTTGATTNGTCTGCCGCGNGACTACTCNNACTGCAGCCTTTAATCTCTCAGAAGATTCAGAATACCATCGATTAGTTTTTAACTGGTCAAAATGCTCATCAAGATCGGTGGNTGAAGGCNGAGANAGCTTTTTAATTTCAGATGCAGCAATGCAACCCATCAATCCCAAAAGTGCCGCGNTNAAAACAATAATTCTAAAACTAANCATTTAATTTATCCGAGANTTAAAAGCGTTGGAGTGTATAATCTCCAAAGTTAATTATCCTGAATCAAATTGGAATTNGGATACAAATTTCTTTGACCTAATCCCAAGCACGCCGCTAAACGATTTGCAAAAAGTAACTTAAAATTGCGAAAATAAAAGNTAACTTNATTGAGCNATTGACCNTCCTTGAGCANATGCTTCGTGAATGAGACTGAAAAAGCTTTTCTGCNACGCAATAAATTGAGCTCNGGTTANCTGAGCCAAGCATACANNTGGTTTCTACCAATAATAGAGAAACTTCAACCCGTNTTAAAAAAAAGAAGTCAACCNCTCATTCTAGGTATCAGNGGGTCACAAGGCTCCGGAAAATCAGCACTTGCCGACTANCTTTGCACTGTNGTTGCATCTAAATTTAATTTNAATGCCTTGTCAACCTCGATAGATGATTTCTATCACACGAAGNNCAAACGGAATCAACTGGGTCANGANATTCATCCTTTNCTCGTCACTCGCGGTGTTCCGGGGACCCATGATATNGAACTTGCCNTACGTATTCTCGATGGGCTAATCGATNGTTCCGAAGACGTCCTAGTTCCGCGTTTTGACAAAACGATTGATGATCGATGCAATACCAAAGATTTCATTCGGGTATCCAACCCATTAGATCTGATCGTTTTGGAGGGTTGGTGTCTTGGTGCAAANGCNCAGAAAAGAGNAGTGCTGGAGTTCGACATCAACAACCTTGAAAGAGAGTTCGATCCCAATTTCATATGGCGAAAATATGTAAATAATTGCNTCGCAGGNCCATATCAAAAACTCTTCAGTTATATTGACCACTGGATCATGTTGAGGGCACCGTCCTTCGATCAGGTTCTTATTTGGCGCTTAGAACAGGAAAAAAAGTTGANGGANAGGCACCTTGAATCTGGAATAGAGATGGCCCACGGGATCATGAATGCTATANAAATAANNTCATTTGTTCAGCACTACCAAAGAATCACGGAATTTNTTNTNGATGACCTTCCAGCACGNGTTCATCATCTTTACCAACTGGACAAGGATCGAATCGTNGTTNAATATAGCCAGCCTTTATCTGNCANTTNAGATGGCAAAGAANCAAGTGCGCTCGGAGTGCGTATGCAGATANAAANAATGCCATCCTAATCTGCGTCCAATGCGTNTTCNAGGTCAATTAAAAGATCATCCATCGTTTCNATACCNACAGACAACCTCACNAGGCCGTCAACTATCCCAATCTTGTCACGAATATCTTTTGGAACCGAGGCATGCGTCATNATCGCTGGATGTTCGACCAGACTCTCAACACCGCCCAGGCTTTCTGCAAGCGCAAAAAGTTNNGTGCTCTCCACGAATTTAACGGCTCTTTGCAAGCCACCTTTGACAATNACGCTTATCATGCCTCCATATCCGTTCATTTGCTCANTAGCCAGCTTGTATTGCGGATGAGATTTCAAACCNGGNTATAGGACCTTGTCGATTNCGCCATGACCTTCAAGAAACTCTGCGATGCTCTGAGCATTCTTGCAATGCCTCTCCATGCGCAAGGANAAAGTCTTTANACTCCTAGNCACNAAAAAGCTGTCNAACGGACTCATAATTGANCCAATCGAGTTAGACAGAAATCTGATTTTTTCAGCAAGATCTGTCCTATTTGATGAACAAACCGCTACCCCTCCGATCATATCAGAATGGCCATTAAGNTATTTCGTTGCGGAATGCACCACGATATCGAACCCATATTCNAGGGGACGCTGAACAACNGGAGAACAAAAAGTATTGTCACACACAGCNATCAAATTATAGCGCTTCGCAAAATCTGCTATGGCTCTGAGGTCGGCCAACTTGAGCAAAGGATTGGTGGGACTTTCAACCCATATCATTTNAGTAGAGTTNGTCAATTTTTTTTCCAACTGNCTCNCATCACTNAGGTCACAAAAGCTAAAATTTAGNCCTGCCGATCTTTTNCGCACATTTTCAAACAACCTATACGTTCCACCGTATAGATCATCCATGGCAATCACGTGATCACCAGTGTCAAGAATTTCCATGACTGTCGCAATAGCAGACATGCCCGACGAAAAGGCAAAGCCCTCACCACCACTCTCCAGTTCTGCAATGCAATTNTCCAAGGCGCTGCGTGTCGGATTATGCGTTCTAGAATACTCAAAGCCCTTATGGACGCCAGGNCTTTGTTGAACATACGTGGAGGTGGTATAAATCGGGGTCATAATCGCACCCGTNGCTGGGTCTGGCTNCTGTCCAGCGTGTANAGCTCGAGTTTCAAATCCCTTAAATGACTTCTTCATTTATTCTATATCGCAGTTGGATCATGCTANACGCCTANAATAATTNATCAAATCAACCTTNGTTACAAATCCTAAGAATGTNTCTCCTTCAAAAATTATTGCTACCTTTCCTTCTTTCANCAGCTCCGCCACATCACCAATAGTCGCATCCTTTTGCAGTATATCAAGATCCGTTACCATAAATTTTGATACAGGAACNACAAACGACGANTGGTCACAACTCACCNTCNTTAATAAGTCTTCTTCATCGAGNATCCCAACCAATTTCCCATNATCTATTATCGGGATCTGAGAAACATCTGCAGACCGCATGCGATTGTATGCCGTCATCAATGTNTCGGAACTTGTAACACCAATTATTTCGTTCTCATCTGCCCTACGGTTTATCAGATCACTCAAGTCCCCTGAGAAAATTTTNCCNGACAANTCATTATCCTGTAGCCAGGATTTATTGTATGCCTTCGAAAGGTACTTGTTCCCGGTATCGCAAACAAANGTTACTACCCGCTTTGCAACCTNTTGCTTTTGGCACCATTTCACGGCACCAGCAATCAACGTTCCNGTAGATGATCCCCCCAAAACTCCCTCTTTTCTCAACAAAATGTCAAGCGCATNAAANGCTTCTTTGTCCGAAACTACAACCGCATCATCCGTTAAAGAAAGATCAAAATTATCTGGTATAAAATCTTCACCAATTCCCTCAACCAGCCAAGATCCGCCACGGTAACAGTAGTCTCCTTTGGTTACTGCATCTGCCACAACAGAACCATCNGGGTCAGCAACAACCATTTGTATTTTAGGATTCTTTTCTTTTANNAACTGGGCTAGGCCCGTGACTGTGCCGCCGGAACCAACACCTGTCACCACTGCNTCGACATTNCGATCCATCTGNCGCCATATTTCTGGTGCGGTGAATGTTCTNTGCGCAGCAGGATTACTCGGATTAGAAAACTGGTTGGCAAGAAAACTGTCTTTGNTATCAGAGGCAATTGCGCGCGCNCGGTCTTGATAGTATTCCGGNTGTCCTTCAGGAACATCAGAGCGTGTTATTACAATCTCGGCTCCAAGGCCTTCCAAGTGGAAGATTTTNTCTCGACTCATTTTATCTGGAATTACTAGGATGACCCGATANCCNTTTAGGGCCCCAACAAGAGCAAGACCAATTCCAGTATTTCCTGCGGTTGCTTCAATTATGGTGCCCCCCGGAACAAGCTCCCCNGATCTTTCAGCNTCTTCTATGATAGATAGAGCAATGCGGTCTTTGATCGAGCCACCCGGATTCTGCAATTCNAGCTTGACGTATAATTCACAAAGGCCAGTATCAAACGAACCNAATTTCAACATCGGAGTNTCGCCAATTAAGTCCAAAATAGANTAACTNATGTCAGAGGTCATAGCTCANTTTCCCCNAAGNAAACTAATTCAGCCAAATACATGTTTAAGTATTATGGTTTCAGATCGATCTGGTCCTGTTGATATTAGATCAATNGGANTTCCTAACAGAGCTTCAACACGCTTAANATANTGNTTAGCATTCTTCGGAAGGCTTTCGAAATCACTCACTCCAGCTGTCACCTCGGTCCAACCNGGTAGTATCTCGTATCGTGGAACTATGTTTTTATACTCGTCTGAGTGCTGAGGTGTATCTGCCGAACTGCCATCCGNATANTGATAATCGACACAGATATTAACAGACTCCANTCCATCCAAGACGTCCAGCTTGGTCAGGCAAATAGTTGATATGCTNTTAATGGAAACNGCTTGCCTGAGTGCAACAACATCTAACCAACCACACCTGCGTTCACGGCCAGTTGTAGTTCCAAATTCCCGGCCTTTTTCACCCAAATGNTTGCCTAAACTGCAATTGAGCTCNGTNGGAAAGGGCCCCGNACCAACNCGCGTNGTATAGGCTTTCGTGATACCCATAACATCACTCATATATAGTGGCCCAAAACCCGTTCCCGAAGATGCGGCTCCAGCCGTAGTGTTGGAGGACGTTACAAAAGGATANGTGCCNTGATCAATNTCCAGAAGACAGCCTTGAGCNCCCTCAAACANGATATTTTTACCCGACGTGCGGCTTCTNATGAGCAATTCGGTCACATTGCTTNTCATGGGCAACAATNTTTCAGCCCANNGAAACGATGAATCTANAAGNTTTTCATATTCTAGAGGATCCTCGNAGTAGTAACGTGTCAGTGAAAAATTATGGTATTCCAACAATTCACGTAATTTTTCAGCAAAAAGACTCATGTCGGATAGATCGCTNACTCTTAAACCTCGTCTCGCNACCTTNTCTTCATAAGCCGGGCCAATGCCCCTGCCNGTGGTNCCAATCTTTGCCGCACCGCGAGCTGCTTCTCGAGCCTGATCGAGTGCGACATGATATCCCATAATAAGAGGGCAATTACCGGATATGTGCAAACGAGATCTGACATCTATGCCTCTGCCTTCCAGCATTTCNATCTCTGACAACAGCGCGTCTGGNGCTAACACGACACCATTTCCGATAGCGCANATCACTGTTTCTCTCAANATTCCCGANGGAATTAAATGGAGTGCAGTTTTCTCTCCTGAGATGACCAATGTATGNCCNGCATTATGGCCGCCTTGAAANCGGACCACCAAGGCTGCNTTATCGGTGAGCAANTCAACTATTTTTCCCTTACCTTCGTCGCCCCATTGAGACCCAAGAACTACGACACTTTTACCCATCTCATCTCTTCACTAACAGTTAAACATGGAATATTTGTTGNAATCTAANTCAGNTTTTTAATGGAAAATTGACCATTTTCTATTATCANCTCACGATCACANTTAATTTCGGNTAAATCAACCGTCTCGGCAGAGAGAACCTGTATAACCCTTTCTCCTTCGGTTCTGAGCCGATCNACCTCCTCAAGGAATCCTGCATCANGGCNCTCGGAAAAGCAGATTCCAGGATTTTTATAANCATCTTCTGTCGACACGTTCATAAGTGAATACAGATCAAAAGCAAATCCGGTTGCGGGCCGAGATCTCCCATACACTTCGCCGATATGATCATAACGCCCCCCATTTCCCAATGCTTTACCATACCCTGNAATATAAGCCGCAAACACCAGACCAGTATGATAACCATAGCCTGGCGACTCTCCCAGATCGAAGTACAATCGCGCTNCGGCATCGCTTATAGCAGANGCCACNGCTACCAACTGATCGAGACCGTCAATCACTTCTTTCGGGGCACCTTGAAGTTGTTGTCTCGCCATGTCTAAAATTTCGANANCNCCAGTTAGATTGGGAAGCAACAACAACCACTCCGAGAGTTTTNCATCGCTAACATTTTCAGANACCCATTGTCCCACNTCTCNNATNGCTTTTCGTCGCAGAAGATCAAAGAATTCAGCCTCCTTTTCGTCACCTANNTTGGCAGCAGANAGAAGCCCTCNACAGATATCAACATGTCCTAAATCNAGACAAATGTTTTGTATATTGTTGATCGCAAGACTCTTCAAAAANAACCTGACAACCTCTATATCAGCACTAATATTACTCTCACCAAATAATTCTAANCCAATTGAAATCGGTGTTCTCGANGATAAAACATCCCGAGCGCGAGTATGCAAAACAGTCCCCGCNTAACACAGTCTNGCTGGACCCTGTGTGCGCAGNCTNTGGGCATCNATTCTNGCAATCTGAGGAGTTATATCTGGGCGGACACCCANAGTTTTCCCACTNAGNGGGTCTACNGTCCTAAAGGTCAGTAATTCNANGTCTTTTCCCGCCGCGCTATGAAGAGAGTCTGTGAATTCCAGCATTGGAGGAATCACCAANTCATAGCCCCAGGAATCAAAGAGCTTGAGCATACGACCACGGATCGCCTCTAAAAGTTGTGCTTGNGCCGGCAAAACATCGACTACNCCATCCGGCAACATCCATCGATTTGAAATAACCATAATTCCCTCTNGTAGCACCTACTATGNTTTACCGCATGAAGATTAACATGCTCAAACCCAACAACATACTCGTCAAGCCTATGGCTCGGATGTTACNCTGGTCTGNCGAAGTCATTGATNAAAGAAGACCCTGCCAGCGTTCNGGCATTAAAAATGGCAGAACGCCCTCAAACACCANCATCAAACCGAAAGCTCTGATCATATCCTCCAGCACTCATGGCTCCTTGCTAAATACGGCGCATCGTCATCNCCATCTTGTGANCCCTTCAGCGAAGACAACTACAANGGCGAAANATGCCATGTGACATTTTCGACCCTNNTAAAGTATTAGGAACCGTCCTGATTCTTTAAATATTTNAAGAAATCNCTGTCTGGTTCGACCAGCATAATATCCCCTTTATTGGAGAAGGCAGATTTATATGCATTCANGCTGCGCATGAATGCATAAAACTCTTCATCTTGACTGAATGCATCTGCATAAATGCCAGCAGCCTCTGCATCGCCCTTGCCTCGAAGTTGCTCCGCATCTCTATAAGCATTAGCCAGTTCGATAGTACGTTCTCTATCCGCCGAGGCCCTTATTTTTTCTGCTTGCTCCTTCCCGGTAGACCTCAGTTCAGTGGCTTCNTTTGTTCGCTCNGCAGTCATACGTCGGTAAACNTGGTTACTTACCTCTGAAGGNAGGTCTATTCTTTTCACNCGGACATCTACCACCTCCATGCCAAGACTCTGCAAAACCGTTGTATTGAGCCCTTCGGTAATGTTACTCATCAGCTCTTCTCTTTCACCTGAGACCACCTCTTTTANNGTTCGATCACCAAATTGGTTNCGCAATCCCTCGTTTACCCTGTTTGCAAGCCTATTTTGTGCCACAGATTCAATACCGCCGGTTGCCTTNTAATATGTTCCAACATCTTGNATACGCCACTTGGCATAGGAATCAACAATAAGTCGNTTCTTTTCACTGGTAAANAANGAATCNGGTTGCGCGTCAACTGTGAGNATTCGNCCGTCGAATATGCGTACTTGCTCGGCAAAAGGGATTTTGAAATGGAGACCCGGCTGCAAATCATCATCCACTAGCTTACCAAACTGCAATTTCACTCCACGCTCGAATTCCGTAATCACAAAAAGGCTGTTGGCCAGAACTGCGAGAAGGAGCGAAAATACCAGCAAAAATTTTGTCATCCTACTCATCTTCTTCCCTCCCCTTGCCTCACGCCACTGCGCTGCATCCTGTTAACGACCTGGTCCACCACACTATTCAAGTTTTCCTCTGTCAAGCCTGTACTTCTTTTTGAGGTTTCTTGCGTTTGCATCAATTTATCAAGCGGAAGATACAACATATTGTTACCACCTTTAGTATCCAAAAGAACTTTGGTGCTATTCGTCATGACGCCTTCCAGAGCATCTAGGTAGAGCCGCTCTCTGGTAACAACTGGTGCTTTTTGATACTCGGTATATAGCGACAAGAAGCGTTCGGTTTCTCCTTGCGCTTTGGAAACAACTTGAGATTTATATGCCTCAGCTTCTTCTCTCAACCGTTGAGCTTCCCCGCGAGCTTGAGGGATGATTCCATTGTAGTATGCTTGTGCTTCATTAACGTAACGCTCAAGATCCTCTCGCGCTTCGATGACATCGTCATAAGCCGCCTGCACCTGCGTTGGGGGGCGAGCCTCTTCAATATTAATCTTAACAACATTAATGCCACTGTCATAGAGATTGAGGTAATCTTGGAGTTTATCTTTGGTAGCTTGGCCCATTCGTTCCCTTTCAGTGGTAATAATTTCATCGAGCCCCGAACCGCCAACCACATGACGCAGAGCACTGTCGGTGGCCTGTTGCAATGTGATTTCAGGATTTTTAATATTCAGTACGAAGGCTTTGGCATCAGCTACGTTATACTGGACCGTTAAAGATAACTCAACGATGTTTTCATCTTTTGTCAGCATCAAACCTCTTGCCGAATACTGACGTTCTTCAGTCACTCGAACGGTTATGACCGAATCAATTAATGGAGGATTCCAATGCAAGCCAGGTCCCACGGTTCCCGCATATTTTCCCAGCCGAAGTATAATAGCTTGCTCCTTCTCATCGATTTGATAAGTGCCCGCCAGAACCCAAAGAGCCACAATCGCCGCCAAGACCGTGTATAACATTGATCTTCCACCGAAACCGCCGGAACTGTCGCCGCCAGCCCCGCCACCAAATCCAAAACCGGCAAATTTCTCTTTCAATTTCTGCAACGCTTCATCAATATCCGGTGGGGTGTCGTTGCCACGCTGCCCACCCCAGGGATCTTTACCTCCTCCTTGATCGTTCCATCCCATAAATAATCTCCATTTGCTTGTTTGAGTTTTAAGTGCTCGATTCATCGAGCTCTTCTACTTGATTAATTCGAATAATCGAACTAAAAAAAATTCCCCGCACCTAGTTTTGGAAGCCATGCGCTTTGCTTAGACTTAATATTCCCGCGACCGACGATTATAAAGCCGACCCTATGCTGAAGGGAATTAAAGCTGAAATTATCATTCTTCAGCAACAAAACTTTTGCATCTCTGTCACTATTGAGCAGCGGATGTTTAAAAATCTCTATTTCGGTCTCAGCCGCAACCGGCTGGCCACTGCTACTCTGAGATCCTCAACCCCAGCCCCCGAGCGACCAGAGAGGTAGACCGAAATTGGTTTGCCAGTTGCATCTCTGTCCAAGCGCGGGTCTACGGACTCTACTATATCAGTTTTGTTATACACCATCAGCGCCGGGATATTTTGTGCTCCGATCTCGCTCAGTACGCCCTTAACTCTCCTAACACTTAGGTTGACATCTTTAGCCGTCAGATCCACGACATGTAGCAAAAGAGAGGCCTGACATACCTCTTCCAAAGTTGCTCTAAATGCCTCAATCAACCTGTGTGGCAAATTGCTCATAAACCCCACTGTATCAGCAAAGATGACTGACCCATAGTCATTTAAATAACCTTTTCGCATAGTGGGATCAAGAGTAGCAAAAAGTTGATTTTTCACAAACACATCCGCACGTGTCAATTGGTTAAACAACTGCGACTTACCAACGTTAGTATAGCCTACAAGCGAGACTACTGGCAGCCCAGATCGTGCTCTTCGCTGTCGGTTTTGTTCTCGTTGTTTCTGAACTTTAGCTAAACGGTTCTTGACCGTTGAAACTCGATTTCTTATAAGACGTTTATCAAATTCCAATTGAGTCTCGCCCGGACCCCGAGTTCCAATGCCCCCCTGCTGACGTTCCAAATGAGTCCAGCCACGAATCAATCGTGTCGACAGATGCTGCAACTGAGCCAACTCTACTTGAAGCTTGCCCTCGTGCGTTCGCGCCCTTTGCGAAAAAATATCCAAAATTAACGTCGTCCTATCTATGACCTTACAGCATAATTTCATCTCAAGATTACGCTCTTGGCTCGCTGATAGGGAGTGGTTGAAAATAACTACATCAGCTGCAAGTTTCCGGACATAAGACGCCATCTCACCGAGTTTTCCACTACCAACAAACCATTTGGGGTTTGGGACCACTCTAGACCCCGATATTACTTCGACAGGGAGACATCCGGCAGACTGGACTAGGTTTTCAAACTCTTCCAAGTCATCTTGCTCTCTGTCACCGGCTAGCTTGAGATGAACTAGTAAGGCCCGTTCTCCACCAGCGTGTCGTTCTAGGAATAAGGACACGCGGACCTAAAACTGATCATCATAAGAGATCTCCGAGTCTTGTTCTTCTCCGCCAAACTGTTCTGATCCAGATGAACCGAGATTCGCAATCGGCAACTTCACTGATCGCGACGGTACTATCGTCGATATCGCATGCTTATAAACCATCTGGCTGATGTTGTTCTTTAGCAAAACAACAAATTGATCAAAAGACTCAATATGACCTTGAAGTTTAATGCCATTTACTAAAAATATTGAAACGGGAATTTTTTCTCTCCGCAGCACGTTAAGAAAAGGGTCTTGTAAGTTTTGCCCTTTGGACATCAAGGTTCTCCTTTATTTGAGACAAGTGTTTAATGTGTAGACTCAATAGTCTATTGCAAAGGTTGGATCGATTCAGAGTTTTGCCTAGCTCCTACGATGTGAGAGATTGGGGTTCTCGATAGCATTTTCAACCATACATCGGCAATTTTTTTTGTCGAAAATAATTTTTTTCCATCATCAATAGGAAGCAAGTTCAGTTCTTGCCATCCGCGCATCCAGGTCAGTTGCCGTTTAGCCAATTGTCGAGTTGCTACTATTCCACGATTCAATGCCTCATCAAAATTTATTTCTCCCTCAACAAAGCTCCATAATTGACGGTAACCGACAGATCTTACAGCAGGCAGTTGGCAATTTAGATCTCCTCTTCGATGCAGCTCCCTAACCTCCTCCACAAATCCGCAAGCAATCATTGAAAGAAATCTCCTCTCAATTTTGGCGTGCAACAAGCTGCGCTCAGAAGGCATCATTCCAAATTGATAAATAGAATATTTTTCCTTTAGAGCATTCGTTTTACGGCTTTCCCACCATGATGAGATTGGTTTGCCTGTGCTCTTATATACTTCGAGTGCCCTGATAATTCGCTGCTTTTGATTTGGATGCAGTCGCCTGGCAGACAATGGATCGATCAGCTGCAATTGGGCATACAGACTTTGAATACCACTTTTTGTTATTTTTAACTCTAGTTCCGTTCGAATACTAGCATCAGCGGCGGGGAATTTAGATAATCCATTTAATAAGGAATTAAAGTACATCATGCTCCCGCCGACTAGAACGGGTATTTTGCCCTCCGCTACTATGGTCTCAATTGCTCTAAGAGAGTCCTCAACAAACCTTGCCGCGGAATAGATTTCTGTTGGCTCTGCGATGTTGATTAACCAATGAGGAATTCGATTCAGCATTGCAGAGTTAGGCTTGGCCGAACCTATATCTAGATGGCGATAAACCTTCGTTGAATCAACACTGATTACCTCAGCTGGAAAATTCTCACAAAAATTCAAAATCAGATCAGTCTTTCCACAAGCTGTAGGCCCCAGCAAAAAAATAATTGACGGACGATTGCTAACGATAGATTTTTTCTCGACACTCGTCATCTACTGACCTCTTAAAAAAAGTTTGTCCAAAGCCTCCAAATCAAACTCACGCCATGTAGGTCTTCCATGGTTGCATTGACCACTCCTCTCTGTCGTTTCAAGATCACGTAATATTGCATTCATCTCCGATATCATCAACTTGCGGTTAGCTCGGATTGAACCATGACATGCCATAGTGGAAAAAATTTCATAGATATGCTCACGAATTCTATCTGACGTGCCAAACTCGATCAGATCTGACAAAACATCTCTGATCAAACCAGACACGTCTGAATCCTTCAGAACAGACGGAATTTCCCTTACGACGACACCATCGACAGAACTCCTATCGATTATTATTCCAAGTTTTTTAAAGATCTCGGAGAACTGCTCACAGATATTCGCCTCAGTTTCACTCAACATTAGAATTTCCGGAACCAATAGTGGCTGTGAAGTCAACTTGTTGTTTTCAAAAGAATACTTCATCTTTTCGTATAGGATTCTCTCATGCGCAGCATGCATATCGACGAGTATTAGTCCACTTGAGTTCTCAGCCAAAATATAGGCTCCTTTAAGCTGGGCCAGCGCGAAACCAAGAGGAGGGATGTCAAGATTGTCATCAATCGCTTGCGAAGAAGTGAGGGCACGGGAAGAATAAAGATCCGACAATACCGAGGCACTCGAAATGGAGTTTTTTGAAATGGGAACGGATGAAGTAATCAAAGAAAAAGATTGGGTATGCCCAATTGTTGAACGAGATTCAATATGGCCATCATCATAATAATCTGTTCTGTCTCTGGGACGAATATCAGCTAGTGCTTGTTTGAGGGTTTGCAAGATAAACCCGTGAATGGCGCCACTATCCCGGAATCTTATCTCGTTTTTGGTGGGATGAACATTGACGTCTATATCGGCAGGGGAAATTTCCAAATACAATACAAAAGCTGCGTTTCTCCCAGCATAAATTACATCTTTGTAAGCTTGGCGCACTGCGTGCGAAACTACCTTATCACGAATACTTCGTCCATTAACAAAAAAATATTGCAGATCAGGTTGGCTTCTCGACGAGGTCGGTAGANTAATCCAACCCCATAGACGCATCCCACCTCGGTTNTTCTCAATATACAAAGAATTCTGGATAAACGGCACTCCGCAAAGATCAGCAATTCTTCTTTCTTTTTGTTCTTGGCTTGATGCTGAACGCAATCTAAATCGCACCCGCTTGTTGTGTGAGAGGACAAAACTGACATCAAAACGACTTAGGGCTAACTTTTTAATGTTGGTGTCGATATGATTGCATTCTGTGGCCTCGGTCTTTAGAAATTTCCGCCGAGCGGGCGTATTGTAGAACAATTCTCTAACTTCGACTGTCGTCCCAGCGGGATGCGCCACGGGAACCATTGCATTATCAGCATCTCGATGCTCTCCAATTATTTGCCAACCTCTGCCGCTACCGATGTTGGAAGTGAGCGTTAGTTGAGATACAGATGCTATACTTGCTAGCGCCTCACCGCGAAAGCCTAAAGTCTTTATATTATCCAAATCANAAAGCCCTCNAATTTTACTGGTGGCATGTCGGCTGAGGGCGAGCAATAANTCTTTTTTTTCTATACCTCCACCGTCATCCCTCACTTTAATTAATTTGACACCACCGTTCTCAGTCTCCACCTCTATCGTCGAAGCGTGCGAATCTAAACTATTTTCAACCAACTCCTTGATTACAGAGGCAGGGCGCTCAACAACTTCTCCAGCAGCAATCTGATCAGCCAACTGACGCGTCAGAACTCGAATGGTGGCCATTGCAATTTCTCCATATCTCGATCAATCATTTCGTTGGAATCATCAGTTTTTGGCCAACACGAATCTGTTGTGAGGTAAGTTTGTTGTGAGACGTTAATCGGCTAACCGAAACCTGGTAGCTGGCAGCTATTTCTGACAATGTATCTCCTCTCTCAACGATATATATGAGCTGCCGTTTTGAGAGATTTTTTGATAGCGCGGTGCCAGGAGGAGGATGGTCAAGGTAATATTGCACTACTCCACTGTATATCGCCAAAGCCATTTTCTTCTGAAATGCTGAGGTGGACAACTTCCTCGCCTCGTCCGGATTAGATATATAGCCAGCCTCAATCAGCAAGGACGGGATATCCGNGGATTTCAGCACNAAAAACCCGGCTTGCTCAACTCTTTTTTTATGAAGGCGCGTTAGGCTTCCAATATTCTTTAGAATATATTCACCCGCCGTGAGACTGCTACCCAAAGTAGCGGTCATGGACAAATCTAGCAGAACTGCCGCCACATCAGCAGATTTATCCTTGATGTTAATAGNGCCCGCCCCACCAATTAAATCTGCCCTATTTTCTCGGTTAGCAAGAAATTTGGCGGTTTCACTGGTTGCACCTTTCGTAGACAAAGCGTAGACGGAAGCCCCGCGAGCCGATGGGCTCGTCCATGCATCCGCATGAATAGATAAGAAAAAATCAGCCCGATATCTCTGCGCTATAGCGGTTCGCTTACGAAGCGCCAAATAATAGTCTCCTTCTCGAACGAGCAGCCCTGAAAAATCAGGGTCCTCATCAAAAAGTTTTTTTAGNTACTGTGCAATCTTAAGAACGATATGCTTTTCGAGAATTTTTCCTGGGCCCAAAGCCCCGGGATCTTCGCCACCATGACCCGCATCTATAGCAATAANTATTGATCGATCATCTGTCTTAATGATGTCTGAGAGTGATTTACNGACGGAGTTCCGAAAATCGTATAAATCAATAACCAAACGATTCCCATATCGCTCATTTGCAGAAAGCGTAAAGCTTTTGGGATTGACCTCTTCTTTGAGATCGAAGACCAATCTCAAATGGTTTTTTTTTCGCTTACCTGTGCGAATCCTATCAATTGGCGTAACATCGAGTCTAAGAGAATCGAAATTGGTCTTGAGGTCTGCATCAGCCAGATCAACAACCACTCTAGCTGGACTTTCAAGGACAAACATTTTGTGGTCGATCGAATCGTTTAAATCAAGAACAATCCGAGTTCTGTCGGGCGACCTGTACAACCGAACGCCTTCTATATCAGATGCGTATGCCAGACTGCTGTCAATCACTAAAATCAGAAGAGTGAAAAAGGTTTTTATTATTCGCATGCAAAAAAAAAATTAAGTGTCAATTTTAAGCCAATTCCGAAAATTCCTGAATGTTCTGAAAAACCCACTCACCTTCTCGAGAATTTGATCGCAGGTAAATCTTCCTTCCAGATTCTATTGGTTCAATAGCTATGCATAAGTCGGCGGAATGCACAAACCAATCGCCCCTCTCTGGCCACTCAATTATACAGAGATATCCCTCATTCAAATAATCTCGGAAGCCGAGAAATTCGAGCTCTTCAGGATCAAATATTCTGTATAAATCAAAGTGATATATCATTCCGACCGACAACTCATAGGGCTCTACTACGGTATAGGTAGGGCTCTTCACTATGCCACTATATCCTAATCCTTCAAGTATCCCTCTAGCTAAGGTAGTTTTACCCGCTCCGAGATCTCCCTGTAGGGTTATTAAAAGGCCATTGGTAGCAAAGCTTGCAAGAAACTGTCCAAAGCGTCGCATGGCCGCTTCATCGCTAAACTCATAGATAGCCTCAGAGTAGTCACTCAACTTCTTATACCACTGGAGATTTCAATACTTTCATCGACTACGGTAGGATCGGAATTAAGAATCGCTCTTACAAAAGATAAAATATCCGTGGCCGTCAAGCCAAGTTTGCCAAATCGATGAACCGCTAAGTCCGCTGCTCTAGAGTGAATACAACATCCCAACCCTGCTGCCACTTGCAAGGGCAGTCCCTGTGCTATAAGTGATCCAACAATTCCAGTGAGTAGGTCTCCCATACCCGCCGTTGCCATAGCAGGGCTGCCATAAGGACAGATTCTCGGACCAGTCACCGCATCGCCAACGANTANTGTGCCTGGACCTTTNAGAATGACAGTGGCAGANTATTTGTNTTGNAGCGCACGNACCGCGGAAAAACGATCCTTCTCAACTACCCGAGCCGACGTACCAAGCAATCTGGCCGCCTCCCCCGAATGAGGAGTGATAACCCACGACAACTCAGAAAAATTTATTTGCAAGCGATCCTCCGCGATCAAATTAAGCGCATCTGCATCAACAACCATGGGGTGACCAGCCCGAACCGTCTTTTGCAAAAGCTGCTCCGACCATGCAGACTTGCCGAGTCCTGGCCCGATTATTAACACAGTGGCTGCATTTAACAAAGGTTCCAACTCTTGGCCCGAATCTATTGCACGAGTCATCACCTCGGGTTGTCGCGCCAACATCGAACCGATATGCTCTGAGCGAGTGCATAAAGATACTAACCCTGCGCCTGTTTGAATGCATGATTGGGCAGACAAAATAGCAGCCCCACCAAAACCTAACTCACCTCCGACAACCATGGCATGACCGAAATGGTATTTATGTGCAGACCCGGCTCTCGTTGGCAAGTGCCCCAACAAAGAGCCCAGCCGCAAAATTTCAGAGTCCGAACTTTCAATGTTGTATGCCGCGATAGGAATATCTAGCGAATCCAAGACTAATTCTCCACAAAAGGAAGATGCTTGGCCAGTCATCATGCCTCGCTTAAAACCAACAAAAGTGACGGTAAGATCTGCTTCCACCGCATGATCAGAAACGTCGCCGGTGTCAGCATTGANTCCAGAAGGCACATCGATAGCCACCACAGGCACTTTTGAAGCGTTAATTAATTTTATAGCCTCAATGTAATTCGAGCCCATCTGACTGCGTAACCCAGTACCTATAAGGGCATCGATAATTATGCCATCTATTATCTCGCGGTCAGTTTGTGGAGACAAAAATTCCACTCCCGCTNTGACAGCAATAGATCTGGCATAAGAAACCTCAGAATTCTGCCTTCGCAAATCACCGACTTCTATAACCCTCACCCGAACCGATTTCTCAGCTGCTAGCGCCGCCACCAAATAACCATCACCCGCATTATTGCCAATGCCACAGAAGATCGTTAACTCAGAGGGCATTCCAAACTTTTTCTCGATCCCTGTCATGACAGCCGCACTGGCACGTTCCATTAGTTTCGTTATACTGAGTGCATGCGCACTGACTGCACGCTCCTCAATGTTCTTAATTTTTTTAACCGTAAANGACCAGTCACTTATTGAATTTAATGCCATGACTAACAACACTCCGAGATCAATCAGTCGAATTATAATGCAGAAGAACAATTAAGCCGTGCAAAAAATTAACAGTAATACAAAAAATCTTGAGCTACTCGCAAAAAAAATTAAGGATTGGGGAACGGAGTTAGGTTTTCAGCAAGTAGCCATAGTCAAACCCGACTTAAGTCAAGCATCTGAAAATCTTCATTCATGGCTANCCGANGGTTTNAACGGGTCAATGAAATGGATGGCTAATCATGGTGAGAAGCGTTACGTCATTGCTGATTTAGTCCAAGATGCTGTGCGTGTAATCTGTGTGAGATTGGATTACTTGACTGACGATAAAATGATAGCTGTGCTCAAATCCAACAACAAGGCCTATATCTCACGCTACGCGATTGGAAGGGANTACCACAAAGTCTTGCGCCGACGACTTGCCAAATTGGTCTCGAAAATAAGATGTTCTCTTCCGGATATGCAATTAAGTCAGCGAGCTTTTGTCGATAGCGCACCGGTGATGGAGAAACCTCTAGCTGAGCAGGCTGGTCTTGGNTGGATGGGCAAAAACACGCTAATCCTTAACAAAACTTCAGGATCTTGGTTCTTCCTTGGAGAAATTTACACTTCTCTGTCCCTCCCTGCAGACAATATTATTGAGCCTAACCGATGCGGGAAGTGCCGAGCATGCATCACTGCTTGCCCTACGAATGCTTTCCCCAAACCATATGTGCTCGATGCAAGAAAATGTATTTCATATCTTACGATAGAACATAAAGGCAAAATACCCTTAGAACTGAGGCATCTTATGGGAAATCGCATTTTCGGTTGCGATGATTGTCAAATTATTTGCCCTTGGAACCGAGATGCCACCAAAAGTAACGAAGCAGATTTCTCCCCACGTCATAACTTAGACTCTTCCGATTTGGTCACACTTTTCAATTGGGACAAAAACGAGTTCATGGAAAAAACCGAAGGCATGGCGATNAGAAGAATAAGTTATGAAATGTGGCGAAGAAATCTTGCCATCGGTCTCGGTAACGCAGATGGATGTCACAAAATATTGGGTATTCTTGAGCAGAGCATGAATGAATTATCACCACTAGTGAAGGAACATGTTGCTTGGGCGATAGATATGCAAAAGGAGAAATTAAATGCTAAAAAAACTCCGTCTGTAATAACGTAATTCTTCAATAGAGTCCTGAATATCATCCATTGCCCGATGGGTGCTTTGTTTTTTAAAACCATTCTGAGGCGTCGGCTTCCATCGCNTTACCAATTCTTTGATCGTAGAAACATCTAAATTACGATAATGAAAAAATTTTTCTAGCTCCGGCATATGCTTCGCCAAAAATCGTCTATCTTGGCAGATAGAATTGCCACACATTGGAGACTCACCAGGTCCGACCCATTTGTTGAGAAAATTAATGGTCGTGAACATTGCTTCCTGCTCAGTGATTGCGCTCATTCGAACCCTCTCCGTCAGCCCTGACTGCCCATGCTGCCGAGTATTCCACTCATCCATTGAGTCCAAGATTGCATCAACTTGTTTAATCGCTATCGCTGGCCCTTCTGCCAAAACGTTGAGTTCACTATCGGTTACTAAGGTTGCGATTTCAATTATCCGATCAGTCTCGGGCGACAGCCCCGTCATTTCCAGATCTAACCAGATTAAATTCAGCGGACTTCTATATTCCATATAGCAACCAGTGTCATTCGCTCAGCGCGCTTAATATGCCCATTAACATTTAATAGCAGCGGACAATTCTTCTTAGAGTGATTATGCTATATGCTTGGGTGTCATGAAAAGAGTGTAAGTAATTTTAGTCCATGAAAGAGTAGATAGATCAAACCCAAATATCACGGCACCGATGGTCACGAATGAAAATTAGTCAAAAGAAAGCTGCTGAGACANTACACTCTGAGACAATTGAAAANAGTGGGCTGTTAAGCAAGGCGATGTCCGGAGAAGTAATTTGTAACTTTGGCTCTCAACTTGATGTTGAGGGGTGTNAAGACGCGTTCAAAGACAAAGTATATCGTTGCCATAAAAGAGCGAANATAGAGCCATTAGTGGCTGGAGATCAGGTTCTATGGCAGCATTCGGAGCCCTATGGGATAGTTATAGCGCGCAAACCAAGATCTTCTGAAATATTGAGGCCAGACAGCAGGGGTAGGATTCGCTCTATGGCCGCGAATATCGATTGCATTGCAATCGTCTTCGCTTGTGTACCAAAACCTAAATACAATCTGATTGATCGCTACTTGGTGGCAGCTGAGGCTCAACACGTTCGTCCTGTTCTGATACTTAATAAAATAGATCTTCTAAAGGATGNNCACGCTTCAGAGATTCAGGTGCTCGCGAAAAATTACCAGAGTATCGGCTATCGGATCATCAGAGTATCCGCGAAAACAGGAGAGGGAATGCCCATGCTCGAAGAGTATTTGTCCAACCGCATGGTTATATTCTCCGGTCAATCTGGAGTGGGCAAGACATCATTACTCAATTATCTAATGCCATCTGCAAATAGATCCGTTAGCGCACTCACTTCTAAAACCGACCAAGGAGCGCATACGACCGCTGCGTCACGACTCTACCGATTGAAGTCCGGAGGCAAATTGATTGATTCTCCCGGAATCCGAGATTTTTCACTAAATCATTTAGATAAACAGAATATCATTGAGAATTTTATCGACTTTCAGCCATTCTTGGGCCACTGCAAATTTCGAGATTGCACACATAAAAATGAAGCAAGTTGCGCACTGCTTAGGGCCGTTAGGGAAGATTTAATTATTAGTAAACGTTTGGAAAGTTACCATAAGATCATGGATAGCCTTCAAGATATGAAGGCCCAGCGCTAAAGTCGTCTCCAATTAGAGGCCTCGGAATTATGAAAGAAAAATATTCTCTCGAAGACCTGCGTTACCTAATGACTAGACTGAGAGATCCCGATTTTGGGTGCCCTTGGGATCAAAAACAGACATACCATAGCATCATTTCTCACACCCTTGAGGAAGTATACGAAGTCATCGATGCCGTTGAAAATTTGAATTTTATTAATCTTCAGAATGAGTTGGGCGACCTGCTTTTTCAGATCATATTTTTGTGTCGTCTAGCTGAGGAGGATAAATATTTTACTCTAGATGATGTAATCAATTCATTAACTGGCAAACTGTTAAGAAGACATCCACATGTCTTTCCGGATGGATCATTAATATCTAAAGGTAAAGACAAGATTACTGTCAGTTCGAGTGACATTGTCGATAGTTGGGAAGAAATAAAAAAGAATGAACGCAAACAAAAAGGTAAGACTGGTTTTCTGGATGATATACCTAATGCGTTACCCGCAAACAAACGGGCTATGAAACTACAAAAGAGGGCATCGAATATTGGTTTTGACTGGGAATCTAGCGGTGATGTGCTAAACAAAGTGTATGAGGAATTGAGCGAACTCGAGCAAGAAATCGAATTGGAAAATAGCTGCAATCTAGAGGATGAATTGGGAGATTTAATGTTTACTATTATAAACCTTTCTCGACATCTGCAAATAGATCCGGAGAGTGCTTTGAGAAAAGCTAATCAGAAATTCACAGTGCGACTTAATTCCATAGAAAAATTGGCTCCCCAAAATGACATTACAAAACTGTCCCAAAATGAGATGGATAAAATGTGGCTGATGATTAAATCCCAGGAGTGACTGTAGATTTTTTAATTATCGAATTTATTCAGAATGGGGCCAGTTTTGTGCTATTTTTGTTCAATGTAAAGGTGTCGCGATTAAATATAAATGGTTTTGTATCTCTCCAAGAAACGATAGGTAAATTTGATACTCGTTTAGTCACACGCCAAAATCAATAATTTTTGAAACTAATAAGTTAGTTAGGATGGAGTAGATGATGAAGATGATCTTATTAGGCCCTCCGGGCGCAGGCAAAGGCACACAGGCACAATTCGTGACCGAGCACCTTAGAATCCCTCAAATTTCTACTGGGGATATGCTCAGAGAGGCCATTAAAGAAGGGACAGCGCTGGGTGTGAAAGTTAAAAAAATTGTGTCATCTGGTGCCTTAGTTCCGGATGAAATAATTATTGCTTTAGTCAAGGAACGTATCTCGCAAGACGACTGTGAGAATGGTTTCTTATTTGATGGTTTTCCTCGAACTATTCCTCAAGCTCAAGCGATTAATGACGCAGGGATCTGTCTTGATCTCGTTATTGAAATCGCCGTGAGTGATGGAGAGATTGTTGCGAGGCTGAGCGGTCGAAGGGTACATAAAAGCTCGGGCCGCACCTATCATGTTTTGCACAATCCTCCACAAAACGCCGGTTTGGACAATGAGACAGGAGAGGAACTTATCCAACGTGAAGATGATCAAGAAGAGACTGTGCGAAATCGATTAGATATATACCATCAACAAACAAAACCATTAATACAATTTTACCAGCAACTCAATGAAAGGAGCGGTCTTCCAAAACTTTATCGAGTAGATGGGCTCGGGCATCTTTCCGAGGTGCAAGAGAGAATCTTGGATGCGTTAGAGTCATCCGATTGATTCTCTCAATTAATGCGCGATCATGAAAATGACCTCTACCGAAAGTGATTATGCGGTCACAAGTTTTCAGTAACTCTATCTTAAAACAGTTACCGTTCAAATTTTAAAGGAGATGAAATTGTCATTTATGCTAGCGATTGAAACGGCAACAAAACCATGTTCCGTCGCATTTCGTGCTAACGAAAAAATCTACACCTTGTGCTCCGAAAATGAGAAATCGAGCAGTCAAAAAGCCCTCCAGATGATTGACAATGTTTTGCGGGAGGCACGTGCCAGCATTGATGACGTTAAAAGTCTTGGAGTAACGTTAGGCCCGGGTTCCTTTACCGGACTGAGGATCGGGTTTTCTATAATCCAAGGTTTAGCTTTTGCACTAGATCTCCCGGTTTGTGGATTGTCAACCCTTGAGGTGCTGGCAGCGACTTATAAACGTACAAATGATCTTCGGGAAGATCAATTACTGATCACAGCAATTGATGCCCGAATGGGACAATTTGCAATTGGAGGATACCGTTGGCGCGGAAGCCGATTCGTCAGGGAAATCAACGATTGCCTGATGAGCAAAGAAGATGCGAGAGACCTAGCGAAAACTCAAAACCCAATTGCAGTGGTCGGGGAAGGAACAAAACTTTTTCCTGAAAGAAAGTTAAAACACTGGAATGTCATAGATCTATATCCAAGTGCCATCGATATTTGCGAATTAGCAAATGAATATGAAAAAAGAAACCTCCTTTCAGCCATAAGTGACTTAGACCTAGTCTATTTGCGTGGACCGGAAGCATGGACAAAAAAATAGGTTAATTTCAATTGGATAACTATCAAGCCGCTCTGCTGGCCATCATTCAAGGAGTCACGGAGTTCTTGCCAGTATCTAGTTCTGGACATCTGCTGTTGCCGACTCAAATACTTGGTTGGGACGATCAAACTTTAGCATTCGATGTAGCTGTTCACGGTGGCTCTTTGATTGCAGTAATTTTTTACCTGCGGAAAGAACTCAAGAAACTGATTGCAGCATGGTTCAAAACCATGTCAACTGGCAGCACTTCTGAGGACACCAAGCTGGCATGGCAACTAATACTGGCATCTTTCCCTGCGGCCATCTGCGGCTGGGCTTTTGCTTCAGCTATTGAACAAAATCTCCGAGGTATTTTAGTCTTGGCCTCAACAACCATATTTTTCGGTTTGATTCTCGGCTTGGCAGATTTTAAGGGTACGAAGAATAAGGCTCTTCAAGAGATGACTTGGTATCATACCGCTCTGATCGGATTGTCACAGGCACTAGCGCTGATTCCTGGAACATCGAGATCAGGAATAACCATTACATCAGCTTTGGCTCTGGGATATTCAAGGGAAGACGCGGCTCATTTTTCATTCCTATTGTCTATTCCAATCATCACAATGAGTGTCCTGTATAAAGGCTCACAATTGGGAGCGAACGATTCAATAGACCTCATACCATTAGGCATCGGGATAATTTTTTCCGCCGTGACAGCATACTTTTGCATTCGAAGTTTTATGCTCATTGTGACAAAAATTGGGATGCTACCCTTCGTCATTTATCGTATATTGCTGGGCTCAGCGCTGTTTTTCGTTGCATATTCTCAGTAATCTCAAGCAGGTTGAAGAACAAAGTTAAAAAAAAACTATAATGAACTAGGTTTAATTTAATGAAAAAAACTCACGATAAATTAAGCAGAGATCTCAGAGATTTTTTAGATCTTTCGCCAACTCCTTTTCATGCAACGGAGCAGTTATCAAAACTGTTGATGAGCGGAGGTTATCAAAAGCTCCATGAAGAAGAAGAATGGATTCTGAAAAAAGGAGGCAGATATTTCGTGGTCCGCAATGATTCCTCGCTAATTGCATTTGTGATGGGTCACTCGGACCCCCTCAAACACGGCCTACGAATTGCAGGAGCTCATACCGATAGTCCCTGTCTGATGATTAAACCAAATCCTGACATAACAAAAAATGGATATTTGCAATTGGGTGTTGAAGTCTATGGCGGTGCATTACTTAACCCATGGTTCGATAGAGATTTATCGATCGCTGGCAGAATCATCTTTCAGAAAAGTAGTGGTGTACTGGAGACAAAGTTAATTGATTTCAAGCGTCCCGTGGCTATTATACCGAGTTTAGCCATTCATCTCGACCGCGATGCAAATAAGAACCGCTCGGTAAATGCGCAAACCGATATTCCACCTATTCTCATGAGAACAAAAAATAAACGAAATTTTCGACAGATTCTGGAAGAGAACTTTCTATCAATGGGAGAAAAGGTTCTGGATTACGAACTATCATTATATGATTTTCAAAAAGCATCTAATATTGGCATCAATGGCGAATTTCCAGTATCAGCCCGTCTTGACAACCTTCTCAGTTGTTATGTTGCCGCAAAAGCGATCTCTGCTGCGGATGGGAAACATAATTGCGTTCTGGTCTGCAGCGACCATGAGGAAATTGGAAGTGTGTCGTCATCGGGCTCCGACGGACCTTTCCTTGAGTCAGTTCTTGAAAGAATGGTTGGAAATGATTTAATCCGAGACCGAGTAATGAGACGGTCACTTTTCATTTCTTGTGACAGTGCTCATGCAATGCATCCCAACTATAAATCGATGCATGACGATAGGCATCAACCTATTATCAATGAAGGCCCAGTGATAAAAGTAAACGTCAAACAGCGTTATGCAACTAATAGCATCACATCAAGCATCTTTAAAAAGATTTGTTCAGATGCCGGTATACCTTTACAAACTTTCGTTTCCCGCAGTGATATTGGTTGCGGCAGCACTATCGGACCAATTGTTTCTGCCAGGCTAGGGATTCCCACGCTTGATGTCGGTATACCTCAACTAGCCATGCACTCGTGCCGAGAGACCGCTGGCGTGAGGGATCCGAATTTTCTCGAAAAAGGATTAATTAAATTCTTCGACTATCAGGAACCACTCGCAATCACAAACCGGTAACTATAGCAGAAGTTAGATTCAGGGAAGCACGCTTATCATGAAGAAGAACAGAGTATTAACAGGGATTACTACAACGGGTACTCCTCATCTCGGCAACTATATTGGTGCGATCAAACCAGCAGTAGAGGCGAGTCAATCCGATCAGATTGAATCATTTTTCTTTCTTGCCGATTACCATGCATTAATAAAAACACAAGACAAGAGTTTGGTTCATCAATCAACCAAAGAAGTTGCTGCATGTTGGTTGGCACTCGGGCTTGACACAAGCAAGGCTATGTTCTACCGACAATCAGATATTCCTGAAATTCCTGAGCTGACTTGGCTATTAACGTGCATGACTGCGAAGGGTTTGATGAACCGAGCCCATGCATATAAAAGTGCAGTTCAAGATAATTCTGCGACTGGAGAGGATGCGGATCACGGGATCACAATGGGTCTTTTTAGCTATCCAATATTAATGGCAGCGGACATCTTAATGTTCAATGCTCAAATTATTCCAGTGGGTCGGGATCAGGTGCAGCACGTAGAAATGGCTCGAGATATTGCGCAGCGGTTTAATCATCATTACGGTACATTCTTTGAATTGCCTGAGGCTCAGATTGACGAAGATCATGAAACGCTCCTAGGCTTGGATGGTCGAAAGATGAGCAAGAGTTATAAGAACACGATACCTATTTTTTTGTCAGAAAAGCAACTGAGAAAGCATGTTAATAAAATAAAAACCAACCTGCTTGAACCCGGAGTGCCCAAAGATCCGGAAAGCTCGATTGTCTTCCAGCTATGGAGTGCATTTGCAACAAGTGAACAAATTCAGGAAATGAGCCATCAATTCTCCAGCGGCATTGCTTGGGGAGAAGCAAAGCAGTTACTGTTTGAACTTATCAATAGCAAATTAGAAAGACCCCGAGAAATCTATAATGAGCTAATGGCAAATCCTGATCAAATAGAATCAGTTCTTCTTGATGGGGCAGAGAGGGCAAGGCATCATTCACTAGAATTCATGAAGGAACTGCGAGCCGCAGTAGGAATTCAATCTCTTAAATAGCTTATTTATCCATCTGATATCGAAGATATGTACGTAATATAACCGCACTAGTGTACAATACTGTGCGTTATTTAAAACGAACTGTTGGAGTTTAAAAAATGAAGATCGCTTTTAAGAGTTTATTACTATCCGCTGTTGTTTTTTTATTTGGCTGCAGTTCAGATGCGGTTAATTTGGGTTTCAAGAGGGACCTGACTGGTTTTAATGATGCACTGGCCGAGGTAGAGAATAAAAAACAAGCAGCGCTGCTTGCAGAAGCCCACAGTGCTGTAGCTGAGCGTATTGCCCCGGTTGGCAAGGTCACAATGAAAGGCGATCTGACATCCGAGAGCACTGCAGTGGAAATGTCCAACGCTTCACAAAAAGTTGGGCTGTCCGAGGGGTCAGAACACATAGTCAAAATGCTCAACGCTGGCGATGGTGGTACCATGATTTTTGAACCAGCCGTCATAAAGATCTCCAAGGGAGACACCATTCATTTTAAAGCCACTGATTTGTCGCACAATTCGGCTTCTATTGAAGGGATGATCCCAGAAGGCGCAGCGCCTTGGGCCGGCGTTATGAATCAAGACATTAGCGTAACATTTGACACCGAAGGAGTTTATGTTTATCAGTGCGATCCTCACGTAATAATGGCTATGGTAGGAGTGGTTCAGGTCGGAGAAGCAGTCAATATGGCTGCTGTTAAGGAGGCCGCGGAGAAGTACGGGACTCGTTTTGTTATGAATAATGATCGTTTGAGCGAATACTTGACACGACTCTAACAACCGGCTAAGTGCGAGATGCGAAGAAAGTCATCTGCGTCTGTTGTTTGCATGTATGCAAAATACTAATAAGAAAAATACATGTTTTAAAAGCAAGGATGCTGATTTCAAAAGTGCGTTAATCGTCCTGTGGCACAACTTTGTCGGGTCAGAAGAAGACACAATCGTCGCAACCTACTCCAATTGTCCCGCTGACAATGATTCGGCGAGAAGCTAGGGAATTACAAACCAGAATATTTATATTATTCTGCCACCGATTTTGCCATGATACCAGCTTGGTATGTACTCTACTCTTGAGTGATCCCGAAGCCTTGGGGGTTTGTACCAGGTGGGAATCTAAACTGCTAAAAATAAGGCTACTGATGATTTAGGAGTTACGCCCGCGATGCGCTCTTGTAAATCGAGCAACCCCACTTGAGTCAAAGCAGACCTGAATTTTGTGGTGGCGAGGAGCAGTGAACCCGGGTGCCGCAGAAAGATCTCTTCTTTCATGTGAAGTTCCCCATAGTGTCAGTATGCGTTGACTAAATAATCAGCCGCTATTCGTCGGCTTTCAGATTCAATATTACGAATGAATAATCCTGGGTCCTGCGTCAAGGATGTCCTGAGAAGGCGAAAACTTAGCAATATTTTCAATGAACAGCTTAGCTAAGGCAATTGCTTGACTGTCGTATTGCGCCTGATTGGGCCAATTCTTTCTGGGGTTTAAATACCTTTTGTCCACACCTTCCACATAAAGTGGAATATCAAGATTAAAAAGACTTAAATGTTCTGTTTCACAATCCTCGAGGAGCCCTTTTGTGATAGCTGTGATTATAGACCTGGTAATTGGGATAGGAAAACGAGAACCAGATCCGTCTGCACCCCCCGATCCACCAGTCCAACCAGTGTTGACAAGATATACTCTTGATTGAAATTTTTGAATTTTATCCATCAAAAGCTCTGCATACACTTTAGCCGGTCGCGGCATAAAGGGTGCCCCAAAACATGTCGAGAAAGTAGGATGGATGCCTGCTGCTGCGCCGACTTCAGTGGATCCAACCCTCGCCGTATAACCACTTAAAAAGTGAAAAGCAGCACCCTCTTTAGTTAGTATTGAGACAGGCGGCAACACACCGGTCACATCACAAGTCAGGAAAATTATATTGCGAGGCTCTCCAGCCTGATTTTCAACCTTTCTTTTTTTGACGTGCTCAAGCGGGTAGCTGCATCGACCATTCTCGGTCACAGAAGTATCATCGTAATCTGCAACACGAAGCTGGTCACTTATCACAACATTTTCTAGAATTGAGCCGAAACGAATCGCATTCCAGATCACAGGTTCATTGGTTTTGCTAAGATTAATAGTCTTTGCGTAGCAACCGCCCTCAAGATTAAAGACGCATCCATCTGTCCAGCCATGTTCGTCGTCTCCAATAAGGTAACGATCCGGATCCGCCGACAAGGTAGTCTTTCCCGTGCCTGAAAGCCCGAAAAAAAGCGCTGTATCCCCTGCCTCTCCAACATTAGCGGCGCAATGCATTGGCATGACATCATTTTCGGGGAGAATATAATTTTGCACTGAGAACATAGCTTTTTTTATTTCGCCGGCATACTGCAGACCCGCGATCAAGACCCTGCGGCTTTCAAAGTCTATCAACAGTGCGCTATCACTGTTTACACCATCTCGTTTTGGATCACACTCATATCCTGATGCATGAAGAATCTCCCAACAGGGGAGGGCTCTAGGATTAAATTCAGCCGAACGAATGAACATATTTCGGGCAAAAAGAGCATGCCAAGCTGTCTGTGTCGTAATTGATATTGGAAGATAGTGGTCTGAATTTTGACCGACATGAAGGTGAGAAATAAAGCGATCTCCGCCATGAATACATTCGTCTACTCGTTTCCAAAGATTATCAAATCGTGATTTGTCAAATTCCAGATTTACAGAGCCCCAGTCGACAGTGTTAGAAGTCGTGGAGTCTTTCACAATGAACCTGTCAGAAGGAGAACGACCGGTTCTTTTCCCCGTAAAAGCTACTAAGGCTCCTGTATCGGCTAGTCGTCCTTCGGCGCCTACGAGAGCATGTTCTATCAATTCCGCGGAACATAAATCAGCGAAGACTCTTCCTTTATTCATGCATTTTTTCTCTTATTTTTAAAGCCTGAGCGCAGCACCGAGCGCCTCCGCGAGTATATCAAAAATTTAAAGATATTATTCCTTTTTGTCTGATAGGCATTGAGCTATAGACTTTTTAATTCTGCCCAAAGATACCCTAAAAAACAGGCAATAATGATACTCCAAATTAGTGCTCGTTAAAATTATATTCGGCATCGAAAAAGCCTTACATTTTCCAATGAGACTTTTCTAGGGCTCCTTATTCGATTATTCAATTAAAACTGGAAACATCGTCAGTAATTTTTAAGAAAAAAACAGATTACATGTGGCGTCGACGTTACTTACCCCTCATTGTTAGTTCAATTCAGGATCCAAGAAACTTATGAATTAATCTTCGCTGTTTTTTGTTCGGGCGCCTAGTCCGCGAGGAATTACTTTGTGCCAATTGCCTCTTGGCTTTCTCGATTTCGCGTTGATGGACACTTTCTGGTGTTTCCGCATAGAGAATTTTTGCGCTCGCTGGGCTGCTCCGCCGCTCAGCGAGACCTTTAATCTCTATGATTAAATCATCCAAATTCGTTCGAATCAGAAGCTTATCATTTATCTCTATTTGTCGGCTCGGTTTTACTTTCTGTCCATCCACCTTAACCTTACCTGTCTGAATAGCAACCTTGGCCAATGGGCGTGTTTTATAAAAACGTGCAGCCCAAAGCCACTTATCCAAACGCACTTTATCCATGGCTTAACTTTAGCAATCCGAAATCTTTAATTCATCAAAATCATTTAGCGCCATAAACTCGCCTGGCTCGCGCAACCCACCAAAACTATCTGGTCGAGCGATGGTCAGGACATTTGCAACACCAAATTCTTTTGCTGCGCATGCAATTGCTTCTGAATCATCTATGAAAAGTGTTTTATTTGGATCAAAAGCAAAGTTTTTCCGAAGCGCCAACCAGAAATTTTGACACTCCTTAGGGTATCCTAGTTCATGTGACGAAATTATTTTATCCAAATTCTGGCATATCGTGGTCGCAGCAAATTTGATATCGATGCTATTATGGTCAGCATTGGTAATCAAAATTCGTTCTTTGCCGTTAATCCCGAGGTTAATAAGAAATTCAGATACTTTCGGTCTCTCGCGTATTAAATGTTTCACCTCTCGCTTCAGCGCCACCACGTCTAAAGAAAGTTCACGTGACCAAAATTCGGTCGAATACCAATCTAGGGTCCCTTCTTTCTCTTTTAGTCGCCTAATTAAAGTGCTCTTTACGGTAGATAGATCCAACTCAAAAAGCTCTGCATATCGCAATGGAAGATGGGTCCTCCAAAAATAATTGTCGAAACGCAAATCCAACAATGTTCCGTCCATATCAAGCAGGACTGTATCGATCTCCGACCAGTTAAATAACATATGGCACCAGATGTTGACTATTTGGCATACAAACAACGAACGCTTTACTTAGTAGACGAATCAAGAAATTTAGGTACACTGTAAACTCTTCTTTTGAGCAAGTACAGAATGAGACGCAAGCTAATAAACTCTATATCAAAACTTGCAATCGACGCAGGAAATGAAATTCTTAAAATCTACAAAAACACTGATTTTGAAATAAGAACAAAGAGCGATGGCTCTTTGTTAACAGAAGCAGACCAGGTAGCTCATCAGATGATTATCGAGGGACTGTCAAAGCTCGATGTTAATTTGCCGGTTTTATCTGAAGAATCGACATCCATAAGCATTGAAGAACGGGCCTTATGGAAGCGTTACTGGTTAGTTGATCCACTAGATGGGACCGCCGAGTTTGTAGAGAGAAACGGTGAGTTTACAGTTAATATAGCTTTAATCGAAAATCATGCACCCCTCCTTGGTGTGGTGCATGCTCCAGTCCAAGGCTTAACGTATCTAGGCGGTAAAAATCTTGGCGCAACGAGACGCGATGATGCAGGAGAGAGAGTAATAAAATGTCGTACTATGGACTCAGTAATCGCAAAACAGGAACCTATAGTAATAATGGAGAGCAGACGACATGCCGAAGGCGGGGCCAACTCTCTATTGACGAAGATCCAGAATAAAATTGGCGCTTATGAAACAAGAAACATGGGTAGTTCACTAAAAATCTGTTACATCGCTGAGGGAAAAGCTGATCTTTACCCTCGGTTGGGTCCCACGAGCGAGTGGGACACAGCCGCTGCACACGCAATTCTAGAAGCCGCCGGTGGATCAATGATAGATCCATATTTTAAGCCGTTAAGTTACAATTCAAAAAAAGATTTATTGAATCCTTTTTTCTTCGCAATTGGTGATGCCAATTATGATTGGCCATCCGTGATAAAAGATTAACCTGCTTCCCTAAAACTAATACAAGAGGTCATCTGGCAATGGACTGGCACCATCATCAGGAAACGCAGTTTTCTCTTCCGGATTGGCAGGCACATTTTCGTTCTTGAAATATTCATACAATCCATCCTGATTGGGACCCACTCGTTTGCCGCTTTTCGGATCTATCTTAACCCGGACTATGCCATTTGGCTGCAACCGCTCAATTTCTGGCTTTTCTTGCAGGACCGAACTCATAAAGTTAATCCACATCGGTAAGGCAGCCGAGCCCCCATACTCCCTTCGGCCTATGACAGAATTATCATCAAAGCCTACCCATGCTGTAACAGCTAGGTGGGGAGTATAACCTGAAAACCATGCGTCTCTCGGACCATTTGTTGTTCCAGTTTTTCCACCTACATCAATACGATTAAGTTTCTTTGCTTTTACACCTGTGCCGCGAATAATTACATCTTTTAGTATTGAATCAATAATAAAAGACGTCCTAGAATCAAGGACTTGTGTGGCATTTTTTTTCGCGCTAGGACGACTTTTCTGCAGTGCTAGCTTTATAATTTCTTGACTCTTCCGCTCTTCTTGGGACAATTCCTCTCTACTCAACTCATCAAATAATTCTTCTAACTCATTATCCAAAGTCATATTGTCATCGGCGCTCACTTCCATCTTTTGATCATCTTTAGCATTGCATTCTATGCAAACAGTATCTGGTTCCGCATCGAACACAATATTACCTCTCCTATCGATGATTTTATCTACCACATAAGGTTTAACTTTATAACCGCCATTCGCAAAAACCGAATATCCAGTGACAATTTGCAATGGTGTCAATGCGTAGCTACCCAAAGCTAACGAAAGATCGACCGGCATTTCTCCAGTTTCGAATCCAAAATCCTGGAGGCCCTCCAATGCTCGGTCTATCCCTAGCCGTCGCAATAATCTAATAGACACGAGGTTCCGAGATCGATATAACGCTTCTCGAAGCCGAGTTGGGCCATAAAATTTCCCACCGTCATTCTCCGGACGCCATGTGTCTTCAAGTTTAGAATCGTTAAAAACAACCGGAGCATCATTAAAAATTGTCGCCGCAGTAAATCCGTTTTTAAGTGCCGTTGCATAGACAAAAGGTTTGAAATTTGAGCCCGGTTGTCTGGTGGCTTGTGTTACCCGATTAAAATTACTGTGTCTCCAGTCAAATCCTCCAACCATAGCTCGCAGAGCTCCATCACTCGGGTCCATTGCCACCATCGCTCCCTGAATTCTGGGAAGTTGGGCTATCCTGTAACGCCCAAACGAATCTTTCACAACTCGAATAAGGTCACCTGAGTCAAACAGATCACGTGGAGAGCCGACAGGCTCGGATACTGCGTCCACTGTCCTATATAATCTGACGCCGTCAGGATCGTCTTGCCACTCAAGCGTATGCAAACGATCAGCAGCATCAACTAATATGGCATAATCTTTTTCAACGTCGGATACAATCATAGGCTCTAAATCTGCATATTTAGGAGTTTCTGCAAGCACATTGAGCCAATCCTGAGGTTGAATTGCTGATCGTTCTGGACCACGATAACCATGCCGGCGATCATAAGTTAATATGCCTGATTGCAAAGATTCTACAGCCTGTCTCTGCATCCGAGAGTCAATCGATGTAATGACAGAGTAGCCTTTGGTATATGCCTGAAGGCCAAATTTTTCCACTACCTCTTGGCGGACAAGTTCTGCAGCATAAGCCGCCTCCAGTTGCGATATTGAGCCATGATAAGATGAACTATCGATTTCACCAATTGCATTTTGATACTCGAGTTGATCGATGTTACCAAGTGCCAGCATCCTTCCAAGAATCCAGTCGCGTCTTAGCATTGCTCTTTCTGGATTAGCAATCGGGTTATATTTGGAGGGTGCTTTAGGAAGTCCTGCTATCATGGCCGTCTCTGCAAGCGTAAGCTCCTCCAGAGTCTTTCCATAATAGACCTGTGCCGCCGCTCCAACCCCATATGCTCGATTACCCATGTATATTTTGTTTGTATAAAGCGAAAGTATTTCCTGTTTTGTTAACTCTTTCTCTATCTGAAGCGCCAAAAGAATTTCATTGAACTTCCGAGTAAATTCTTGTCTCCTGGATAAGAAGAAGTTGCGTGCGACTTGCATAGTAATGGTGCTCCCACCACTGCGAATAGACCCAGTGCGAACAATTTCGAGTGCAGCTCTGGCGAGCCCCGAAACAGAAATCCCCCCATGGTCAAAAAAATGGGCATCTTCAGCGGCAAGGAACGCATCAACCATGCGTCTAGGAATCTGTTCAAAGGAAACCGGATTTCGTTTTTTTTCCCCAAATTCTGCCATTAATTTCAAGTCTTGAGAGTAGACGCGTAATGGGGTCTGCAGCTCTATTTTTTTTAACTCATCAACTAGGGGCAATTTGGGACTGAGATACAAATATATACTGGCAGAAACAACTAAAACAGTGCCAATGGCAAGTAACGCCGATAGGAAAACAAACGTCCAATACTTTCGATATTTCTCGTTCATCTCTGAAGTGGGCCTCAAAACAGTCATGCCTATTATAGAACCTTGATAAAGTTTAGTGCATCATTTCGCAGTTAATGTTAATGGTGACGCCGAATTAACATGTTTAACTGTTTCAAAAGATTGGTTCAACCAAGTAATGGAGGGTAAATCGAGCCAAAATTCTGATTTTTTCAAAAAAAATGATCATAATACGATGATCGTTTAAGTCCTCACCGTAAATTTCCGGAATCTTTATGATCAAAACTCATATTTTCTTGGTTGGACCAATGGGCGCGGGTAAATCCTCCGTTGGAAAGTCCCTGGCCAAAACGCTAAACCTACCCTTCCTCGATCTGGATTCAGAAATAGAACGCCGAACTGGAGCAGATATTCAATGGATTTTTGATATGGACGGAGAAGAAGGATTCAGAGATCGCGAGACTAAAATTTTTTCCCAAGTGATTACAGAAAAGGACTCTGCCGTGATTGCGACTGGCGGTGGTCTTGTGCTTAGGGAGAAGAATAGAGCGCTATTGTCGGCCTCCGGAACAGTTATTTACCTTTTTGCTTCCAAAGAGCAGCTACTTGAGCGCACAAAGAGAGATAAAAAACGGCCATTACTGCAAGTAAAAGATCGCGCTAAGGTAATTAGTGAGATACTGGATCAGCGTGATCCACTATATAGACAGGTGGCAGATATGGTATTTAGATCTGGTCGTGGACATATATCGAAGACTGTAAGAAAACTCGCTGATAAACTTCAAAGCCATTGAGAATTTATGGCATCTCTCCATCGGCAATGAATGGCAAGTTAAAAGTTAAGTATATGGAGTAAAACTTATATGTCTCTCATTTTAAATGGAAGCTTACCATCGGACCGTCGGGTAGAGGTGGACTTAGGCTCCCGCAGTTACTGTGTGCATATCGGATCAGGCACCATTGTCAGGGCAGATATAATGCATTACATAGATGGCGACCAAGTTTTGATCGTAACAAATGAAACTGTTGCGCCACTGTACTTGGAAATGGTTCGTGAGCAAATTACAGGTAAGAAAGTCCACGATATCATTCTTCCTGATGGAGAACAATTTAAGAATTTGGAGGCATTGGACGGGATCTTCAGCAAGCTTTTGGCTGAGAAACATGATCGAAGCACAACACTCATAGCAGTTGGTGGAGGAGTCATAGGTGACATGACTGGTTTCGCCGCTGCAACATATCTGCGGGGTGTATCATTCATACAAGTACCTACAACCCTTTTAGCTCAGGTCGATTCCTCAGTGGGCGGCAAGACTGCCGTTAACCACCCTCTCGGAAAGAATATGATAGGTGCATTTCACCAACCTCGAACAGTGATTGTAGATACAAACACTCTTCAATCCCTGCCGGATCGGGAATTCTCCGCCGGGATTGCAGAAATCTTAAAATATGGGCTGATCGCAGACGTCGATTTTTTTAATTGGCTTGAAAGAGAAATAGATTCATTGATGAGCCGTGATGTGGGAAAACTTACTTATGCCATTGAGCAATCCTGCCGAATTAAAGCAAAAGTAGTACAATCAGATGAAACTGAACAAGGTGTCCGAGCCATCTTAAATCTTGGACATACCTTTGGCCATGCCATTGAAACATTCCAAAATTATCGGCACTGGATTCACGGAGAGGCAGTTTCCGTTGGCATACTTATGGCCATGCAGATGTCATATCTTAGAGGTAACCTTGAAATTAGCCACGTGCATCGAGTGTCAGAATTATTGCAACACTGCTCTCTACCCGTCAAACCTCCCAGTAACATGACTATCGCTGATTTCAATAAGTTAATGCTAAGAGACAAAAAGGTTCGTAACGAGAAGTTGCGTTTAGTCTTATTAGAAAAGATAGGCAAAGCGAAAGTCATTGAAACCTTTGAGAAAGAGCACCTTCAAAGTGTGCTTTCCGAGTTCTGCGGTCCCGACCCAAGTTCAGCATAGGAACTTATTTTTAAATAAACACCATCGATGATTGCAAGGAATGTGAAAAATGCAACACCCAAGTGAGACAAAAGAACAATTCCAACTTCAGAATGATTGTCTGCTACGAGCTCTACTCGGAAGACCAACTTCTCGAACACCAATCTGGATCATGAGACAGGCAGGTAGGCATTTGCCTGAATATCGGGAAATGAGGGCACGAGCAGGAAGTTTTATGGCTCTTTGCACTAATCCGCAACTGGCTTGTGAAGTAACCATGCAACCGATGGAACGGTACGATTTAGATGCCGCAATCTTGTTTTCAGATATACTTACAATACCCGATGCCATGGGTTTGGGCCTATACTTTAGCGAAGGAGAAGGCCCAAAGTTTCGAAAACCACTGCGAACTGAGCGGGATATTGAAAAATTATCGATCACAAAAACAGATGCGGATCTGCCATACGTAACGGAAGCAATAAAACTTATCCGCAACGAACTCAAGGGCTCAGTTCCATTAATTGGATTCGCTGGTTCGCCATGGACTCTCGCGACATATATGATAGAAGGGCAAAGTAGTCGCGACTTTGCTCGAAGCAAACTATGGTTGTACGAACGCCCTGAAATTCTGCATCAACTCTTAGAAAAATTAAGTCTTTCCATCATTGACTATCTAAACGCTCAAATAGCAAGTGGCGCCCAGGTGGTACAGATATTTGACACTTGGGGCGGGGTTTTAAGTACTTCGGCGTACCGCAATTTCTCTCTTGCCTACATGCAGAAAATTGTTGATAACCTCATCCCTCGCTCTGAAGGTCGCGAGGTCCCGGTTATCCTATTCACTAAAGGCGGTGCCCTTTGGTTAGAGGATATTGCAGCAACGGGTTGTCATGGAATTGGACTGGATTGGAACATAGACATCAAACAAGCCAGAGCGCGTATCGGACCCACCACGGCACTTCAAGGAAACATGGATCCGGCCATTTTGCGTGCCAGTCCAAGTGTAATTCAAAGTGAAGTTAAAAAAATTCTTCAAGCTAATGAGGGAAACAATGGGCACATCTTTAATCTTGGTCATGGCATTTCACCTGACATCGACCCAGAAAATGTGCGCGCCCTAATTGAAGCAGTGCACGATAGCTCAAGAACACACTGATAGTGATTTATCTTCCATGCGATACTCTGCTAATTCCAATCCGCTGGCCAAAAATTATTTTATTACTAAATTGCAAGTCTTCTACCCAACTACAAACACCCTTCTGAAAACAAAGGATGACCGTAGACCCAAATTTAAACCGCCCAATTTCATCTCCCTTTGAATAGATTAAATCTCGTCTTTTGTAATTGAGATCTCGAACAAATCCTGACCCGACTGGCTCTTCGCCTCCCCACACCGTCTCAATCCCGGCCACCAGCATAGCCCCAACAAATACTATGCAAAACCTTCCCATCTTCGAAGATTCGAACTCGCAAACTAAACGTTCATTGCGACTTAGCAAACCTTGCACATTTCTGTTAGTGCTATCATTGACGGAAAACAACTCGCCGGGAATATATTTGGAACGCAACAGTTTCCCGTCACAAGGGGCATGCACTCGATGGTAATCGCTCGGCGATAGATAGATTGTAATATAGGATCCATCTAAGTACTTTTTGGAAAGATCATGGCCACCAAGTAACTGAGTCATTGAATATGTCATCCCTTTAGCCTGCAAAAGGATGTCGCCCCGAGCAATCCCAGATTGTGTAATTGCACCATCGACTGGCGAAATTATGGAATTCAAATTATCGTCAACAGGGCGTAAACTAGATTTGAGCTCGCGAGTGAAAAAGTCATTGAAATTTTTATAATCGGCCAATTCAGCTCTGGCCGCGTCTGCTAGATCAATGTTGAAGCAGCGAATCGCTAGTTTTATCAACAGATTTTTCAACGGCACACATTGAGACTCCGCTATGCGCCCGATTTGTCTTGACAGCCAATGCTTTGGCAAAAGCCGTTGAATCGCCACGAAAATGTTCGCTTTATGTGACATAACATCCTATTTTTGAAGTCGCATTTATCCAATCATCAAGTTCTTCGCTAATTGGACAACATGGCGAAAGCTATAGCATAACTGCGCTCGTCACTGATACTCAGCAGTACCCTGCTTGCGCCAAAATTTCTCATAGCTTTGGCAGCGCCTCGGTTTAATGATGCTGCGGGGGCCCCATTGGCTTCATGTCTGATTATAATATTTTGAAAGCCAACGCCGCTGCCAATTCCGGTGCCAAGTGCCTTGGCGACTGCCTCCTTAGCAGCAAATCGTTTGGCCAAGAAAGCTGGACTACACTTGCTAATATGCCAGGCTGTCAGTTCCTCCAAACTCAGCACTCTCCTCCCAAAACGTTCTCCATATCGTTTAATTAGCCTCTCGATGCGAGCTATATCAACAATATCAGTACCAATTGAAAACACCATCACCATAAACCCTATTAAAAAAGTGTCTTAGAAACCTTAAAATCACGATAAAGCTTGCGACTATGCAACTGTTTTCCGCCTAAATAAAAATCAATAGCTGCCTTGAGAATCTGCCTTGCCGTCTTGATTACCGAGGGATTACTCCAATCATCATCCGGCATGGCAAGAATATGTCGCCCCATTAAAACATTTTTAGCATTTTTGTGGCTCACTTTCTTTAATCCAAACTCAGGTTCATACAAATATCGTCCATTGGGTTCCAATGGTTCCCCACTGCCCGCCTCTGAATCTAAAACTAAACCGTAGCCTAATTCACTCAATAGCATCATCTCAGTTTTTCTCAAATGCGATTCATGAAAAGGGCCTTTAAATAGAGAATTGATAAACTGCTTATAATGATCATAAAAGCCCTCTAATGGATCCTGTTCTAAAAATAACCGGTAGATTAACTCGTTGACATAAAGTCCAAAATAGAGTGCCTCTTCTTGCAAAAATATCGGAGGCCCCAGAATATCGGCACTTATCAAAGTTTTTAGATCAGAGCGACCCGACCAGCAGAGCGAATACTCAACATAGGGTATTAGAAGGCGGTTTGCGCCTCTCTTTTTTGGCCTTCTATACCCCTTTGCGACGCATTTGACTCGTCCATATAACCTGGTATACAAGTCGACGATTAGACTGGTTTCACCATAAGGCATGGTGTGAAGCAAAAAACCTCTTTCGTCTTCCCAACGCATAATTCAAAACTCGTTATTGTAGCCAAAACTGTTCAAGGTTCGCTCATCATCAGACCAACCATTTTTCACTTTTACCCAAGTATTGAGCATCACTCTGCAGCCCAATAAAGCTTCGATATCGTACCGAGCATTCTTCCCGATAGCTTTTAGGCGTTGCCCCTTATTGCCAATAATAATCTTTTTTTGACCTTCTCTTTCGACAAAAATTATTGCGTGAATATGCGTGATATCATCGATAGAAGTATATTGTTCTATTTCGACCGTAGCTTGGTAGGGCAATTCCGCGCCCAGTTGTCGGGTAATTTTCTCTCGAATAATTTCTGCCACTAGAAAACGTTCGCTGCGGTTAGTAATATCTTCTGAATCGAAGACAAAAGGTCTTTTTGGTAAAACTTCTTTAATTCGCTCAACTAACAAGTCTATATTGGTTTTCCTTAGCGCTGATATCGGAATAAAATCCGCAGCAGGAAATTTTTCGGACAAGAGTTGAATTTGGGCTAGCAGATGGTCTTTATGTTGAATAACATCTAATTTATTGAGCACAATAATAATTGGTGTCCTAATATTTTCAAGATATTTTGCAACGTACTGATCAGCAAGAGTCCATTCGGCACGGTCTAAGACAAAAAGCACAAGGTCCACGTCATTAATTGCGCTCAGTGCAGAGCGATGCATGATCCGGTTCAATGCAACTTCTTGCTTTGCGTGAATTCCTGGGGTATCAACAAATATTATTTGAGCTTCTTGATCAGTTTTAACGGCTAGTAAGCTATGACGTGTTGTTTGAGGTTTGCGTGACGTAATACTTAGTTTTTGGCCTATGATATGGTTTAGGAGTGTAGATTTTCCCACATTCGGTCGTCCAATGATCGCCACCTGACCGCATCGCGTCACTATTTCATTCATTGGCGTGCCTTTATCGCCTCAAGTATTTGCTTAGCCACCAGCTGTTCGGCTTTTCTTCGACTGTCTGCGGTGGCATGGAATTCGCTACCTAGGGGCTCAATCTTACAACTCACCGTGAATGCCCGACTGTGAGCTTCTCCCCTTGTTTTGACCAACTGATAATGAGGTACGGGGTTGCCCTGACCCTGCAACCACTCCTGAAGAGTGGTTTTGGCATCTTTAATCGACCGTGTACTCATCGCACGCTCCATATTTTCCGAAAACCAATGCAATACGAAATTCCGAGCATTGATAAAGCCTCCATCTAAATAAATCGCTCCAATCAATGNCTCCAGAGAATCTGCGAGGATTGATTCACGGTTATGCGATCCGGCCTTGATTTCGCCTGAACCCAGTAACAGGTGCAAACCCAGATTCATTTGCCGCGCTACGCTGGCCAGAGATTCCTTGCGCACCACTTGAGATCTCATGCGACTCAATTCACCTTCACTGGCTGATGGAAGCGTTAGATAAAAATACTCAGCAGTAATTGCGCCAAATATGGAGTCGCCTAAGAATTCCAATCTTTCGTTATTTTTTTTTTGCGGCACTGCGATGGGTAAGAGCTCTTTCCAAAATTGTTTCGTCAGTAAAGCGATATTGAAGCTTATCCTCAAGGTTTGAAAAGCCCACAACCACTTTCTCCCTAGTTTTACAGACTGTTTTTAGAACAGAGACTAATCGATATGTGACGGTAAATTCAATCGGGNATAATGATTCAGTNTATCCAACCTGCTCTGGAAAAATTGGGCATACTAAGAAACTCGTCCCAGAACATCCAACGGGCAAACGCTTTCCCGACAATTCTTTGAGCTGGAACCGGCCCCCAAACCCTGCTATCACTGGAATTATCACGATTGTCTCCCATCATGAAATAATGTCCTTCGGGCACCACTGAAGTATAATTTAGGCTTAATTGAGTCGGAACTAACCTTTTATGGATTGTATGAGCAGAAACATTGAGAAATTCATTCATAACTACTGAGTGCGAATCCTCCGCCTCGATATCTAGGGCAAGTTGCCTAACTTTTTCACCATTAACATATAAGACACCAGAAACTAAACGAATCTCATCTCCCGGCAACCCTACCAGACGTTTTATAAAATACCGATCCTCATGAGGAGGAAAAAAGACCACAACATCACCACGATGTGGATTTCCAATTTCAAAAAATTTATAACGTAACACCGGCAGTCTTAACCCGTAAGTCCATTTATTAACCAATATGAAATCACCCACTTTCAATGTGGGGACCATAGATTTCGATGGAATTTGAAAAGGTTCAAAAATAAAAGACCTAAGTATCAAAACAATCCCGAGAACTGAGGCCAAAGACGCTATGAACTCGATCGGGCCATCTTTGTGTTCAAAAATAAAACGATTAGCCAACCAGCACAAGAAAGAAAAAATAAAAATTGATGTTAGTATCAGCTCAAAGTTGAAGTTCATGGTCACCTTTTCTTTTTAAGTTCAGTATGGTTACGCATTACGTTTGTAGAACTGCTAAAAATGCTGCCTGAGGAATTTCTACGCTTCCTACTTGTTTCATTCGACGTTTACCTGCCTTCTGTTTCTCTAGCAGTTTCTTTTTTCGAGTGATATCTCCACCATAACATTTGGCTGTGACATTTTTCCGCAAAGCCTTGACGGTAGTCCGAGCTATAATATTTCCTCCCACAGCAGCTTGAATTGCCACATCAAACATCTGGCGGGGTATCAATTCCTTGAGCTTTTCGGACAACTCGCGACCTCTTTTTACAGATTCTCCTCGATGAACGATTGCTGCAAGCGCATCCACTCTCTCGCCATTGATGAGGACATCAAGTTTTACAAGAGGCGCAACTTGAAAATGGGCAAACCCATAGTCAAGTGATGCAAAACCGCGACTCACAGATTTTAAACGATCAAAAAAGTCCATCACAACTTCCGCCATCGGCATTTCGTATACTATTGAAACCTGTCCGCCGACAAATTGCATGTCCTTCTGCACCCCTCGTTTTTCAGTGCAAAGGGCAAGCACGTTACCCACATATTCTTTAGGTACCAAAATATTGGCTTCACAGATGGGCTCAAGCAATTCGGCCACCTGCCCAATATCTGGAAGTTGAGAGGGATTTGAAATATGTTTTGAATCTCCCTGCGACGTTATCACCTCATAAACAACCGTGGGTGAAGTGGTGATCAAATCCAAATCATGTTCTCGCTCCAAACGCTCCTGGATAATTTCCATATGCAGCATTCCCAAGAAACCACATCGAAATCCAAAACCTAGTGCATCCGAGCTCTCGGGTTCATAGACCAGGGAAGCATCATTTACCGCTAATTTACCAAGTGCCTCACGAAAAAGTTCGAAATCGTCAGAATTTACTGGAAACATTCCAGCATATACTTGCGGCTTGATCCTCTGAAAATCGGGCAAAGCGGGCACATCAATATTACTTGAATGGATGAAGGTATCCCCCACTGGTGCTCCTTTTATATCCTTTATTCCGGAGATCACATATCCAACCTCGCCTGCTTTGAGTATGCCTGTGTCCAGACTTTTGGGAGTATAAACACCCAGCGCATCAACGCTATGCGCCTTCCCAATCGACTTTGCAATAATTTTATCTTTTACTCGGAGTGCGCCGTGAACAACGCGCACTAGTGAAATCACTCCCAAATAATTATCAAACCACGAATCAATGATAAGTGCCTGCAATGGAGAGTCAATCGATCCTGTTGGTGCTGGCACCTTATTCACAATTTGTTCGAGAATCTCTTCAATACCGAATCCGGTTTTGGCGCTACATAAGACAGCATCCTCTGCCGAGATTCCGATTATATCCTCTACCTCATCAGCGACTTTTTCAGGATCCGCTTGTGGCAGATCTATCTTGTTCAGCACAGGCAATACTTCGAGCCCCTGATTGATCGCTTTATAACAGTTAGCTACTGATTGTGCTTCTACTCCCTGTGCTGCATCAATGACTAACAAAGCACCCTCACAGGCAGCTAATGAGCGGGAGACTTCATAAGAAAAATCAACATGCCCTGGAGTGTCTATCAGATTAAGTTGATATCTTTTTCCATCCCTTGCTGCATATTGGAGAGTGACACTCTGCGCTTTGATGGTAATACCGCGTTCCCGCTCAATATCCATCGAGTCAAGCACTTGTGTGCTCATCTCGCGCTCTGTCAAACCTCCGCAGATTTGAATGAAACGATCAGCTAAGGTGGACTTGCCATGATCTATGTGGGCAATAATAGAAAAATTACGGATGTATTCCAGATGGGACACAGACTTTCAAACCTCTGCAAAATCACCGGAGGATTCTATCTTATTCCGGTTCTCAACTCCATGACGCGAGGGCAGAAACGCCCCTAAAGTGACGCCGATAATTCCCAAAGATTATTTCCCAGAAATTTGGATCGTTCTAAAGATCGCTCGACCTTGCCTGAAAAATCTTAACGGTATGGGGACGTTCTCTGGTAGTTTTCTTACCACTCTTTGATATTCACTAGCGTCTCTAATGCGAACACGTCCCAATTGAACGATTATATCACCACGAACCAGGCCAGCTTTTTCAGCTGCAGATCCCGGAGAGACTTGACTTATGGCAGCACCGTCCTGCTGCATTGGGTCTTGATTTGCCCCATCATTTGTATCTCTAACCACAAGACCCAATCGATCGCCACCATCTTGCCGTGATCGCGTCCCCCCAGAATCTGCTAACGCAGAAACAGTGACGGTCAAGGTTTTTTGTGATCCATCCCTAAAAATCTTTACTGGCACGCTTTCCCCTGGTTTGACACCGCCAACAGCTGGAGGGAGATCGCCTGAATCAATGATCGTTTTTCCATTGAAATTAATGATTACATCGCCCGGTATTATTCCACCTTCATCAGCGGGACTACCATTTTCTACTGCACTAATCAGCGCTCCTCGCGCTTTACTGAGCTTGAGCGCCTGAGCTAATTGCTGATTTAAGTCTTGAATAGCAACGCCTAGCCATCCCCTATCAACCCTTCCATTATTTTTTAATTGCTCCACGACATTCAAAGCCACACTAGAAGGGATAGCAAACGACAAGCCAATCGACCCACCTGTCCTGGAATATATTTGCGAGTTGATACCAACCACTCGGCCCTCGAGATCGAATAAGGGGCCGCCTGAATTGCCGGGATTTATAGCAACATCGGTCTGAATGAAGGGAACATAGGTCTCATTCCGCTCGGTCGGAATACTACGTCCTATGGCACTCACGATGCCTGCCGCCACCGAATAATCTAAGCCGAAAGGCGACCCGATGGCCAGTACCCATTCGCCCACACGCAAATCATCGTCATCTGCTAATGTCAAGACCGGAAGATTTTCAGCTTCAATTTTCAGCAACGCCAAATCCGAGCGACGATCAGTGCCTACAATAGAAGCAGCGTATTCTTGTCTATCGGCAAAAGTTACTCTAATTTCGTCGGCGGAATTCACCACATGGTGGTTCGTCAATATAAATCCATCCTCAGAAATAACAAAACCAGATCCCATCGAATACCGCTGAGGACGATCTTGCTGACTCCGACGCTGTTGCTCCAACAACTCTCTAAATATGTCTGGAAGTTGTCCACGATATGAAGGTAATCCCTGCCTGTCTTGCTCTTTGAAACTTACGTTTATCTTCACAACAGCCGAAGAGGCTTCCTCTACTAGGTCTGTAAAATCAGGCAAACGGGCATCGGCTATTAACGGTATCAAACAAACTAACATGGCCGAATAAAATCTGTAGGACATGAAAACAACCTCCTCTGGTCTGGTCACATTTTACATTACCGGTTTGGGGACTTGAAACAATTTCCAGATCATATCTCGACTAGCTTGACGACAGTCATCATTGTTTTTAAGCCAAAGCCGCTAGCGTCCATACGAAAGCGGTTGTCCGCTGGCATGGCAGTGGCGTCAGTTAAACTGACGCTTCGTTTGTACGCTCCTTCCTCTGATTTCGGTTTGGTGGGGGAACAAATCAGCCAATTCTATGACCTCCAACCAAAACTGCGTTTTCGCCCAAGAAAACTCGCTTTGTCGAGCAACCAAAGTTAACTTTTCTAATTAGAAACACTCCGAACCCGATGCGCCAATGAAAGTCTAAAAAGGTTCCAAGCGGGTCGGTCTATTGGCAAGCTTTCCTAGGAGGGATTCTTCCTGACTCCAATCCAAATCAAAGGTAAAATCGAAAGTAATTAGCAGATTTATCTTAACAGGATGAGCAATAATCGAGCCCGAGTTAGCCGCCTTCATCATAGGACTTATCCATGGGATGAGTACCATCTTTTTCTTCTATGTTTTTCGTCTCATTCAAACCATTATTTGTTTTATGGGAATCAATTACTTCTCCCTTTGGTCCTCTATCTCCACTTTTGTTACGCCCAGTAGCTTTCACTCTTGGAATTTCAGCGCTTACAGTCTGAACGTCAATAGTGGGTTTGAATCCAGCAGGATGTCGAATCGAATGTTCCTTTTGAGAATTAACTTGCAGTTGCTGAGCTGGTAAAGCATTAAGGTTCCCTTCCACTGATGCCCCGTTAAATTTCTGTACCAGAAGAATAGTAATTACAGCAACAGAAGCGGCCACTCCAAATTGTTTGAAAATATCTTGCGAGGCATATAATGGTTTTGGATTATCAAAAGACCAGCCACTAATACTGCTAGATATATCATTTCTGTAATCAGTGTCTGCAAGCAGATTTTCACCTCTAATTATTGATGAGGAAATCTGATATCGGTTCCAGATCTTCAACAGATCTTCTCGCTCAGATGTGGAAAGCGCGGCCAAAATTTTGCGTTTCTCTAACTCATTGGATTCACCATCCATAAGTGCTGATAGCGACTCCTTCAGTTCACCCCTTACTCCAGGCATACAGCCACCCCAATTGGTTTTAATTGCGCGAACACCTCATGTATGACAATTCTATTTCAGATTTGTTCCATAAGTAACTAATTTCCGTCTAGAAATTGTTGAACCTTTTTGTCGATTGCCTCTCGAGCTCGATATAACCGCGATCGAATGGTTCCCGTCGGACAACCCATGATTTCTGCAATTTCTTCATAACTAAGATCCCCATATTCTCTCAGTGATACGGCTGTTCGCATGTCTTCAGGCAAGTCATCAATAATTTTTCGTATTATGGCTGCCAACTGTTGACAAAATAATCGTGTTTCGGGGTTTTCTATCTCGTGCAATTTCTGATTTCCATGGCCTGTTTCGGCCAGTTCAACCTCAACATCTAAGGTTGGCGCGCGGCGGGCACTCGATAAAGCATGATTCTTAGCGGTATTTACAGCGATTCGATACAACCAGGTGTAAAACTGGGAGCCGCCTCGAAAGTTCTCGAGCGCTCGATAGGCTGCCACAAACGTGTCCTGAGTGACGTCATCGACATCATTACTATCCCTTAAAAACTTTGAGACAACCGCTCTGACCCGAAATTGATATTTTATAACAAGGAGCTCAAAGGCATTTCGGTCGCCTTTTTTAGCGATTGCTATCAATTGTTCATCAGTAGTGTCATTTTTTTGAGCATGATTTCGAAACATGTTACTTAAATAATCAGGGAAAAGTGAGAAATCTAAAACTTTTTACTTGGCAAAAAATCCTACTGTCATAATTGATGCGACTGCCAATCGGTTGCCTNATATATTATCATGACGGTTCCAAGGTGTATGTCGAAAGAATGGAAAAAAACAAATATTTTGATGTTTTGATCGTGGGAAGCGGCGTTGCGGGTTTAACCTTAGCGCTGTCCATTGAAGAACGTTATCGTATTGCAATCATCAGCAAATCGACCCTCCAAGGCGGCGCCTCATGGCTTGCGCAGGGAGGAATAGCTGCAGTTTTAGACAAAAACGATACTAAAGAAGCTCATGTGCGAGACACCGAAATTGCCGGAGCGGGACTATGCCATAGCGATACCGTGCGTTTTGTGGTTGAAAATGGGCCGGACGCTGTTGAATGGCTCATAAATCAAGGCGTAGATTTCACCAGAAACGAAAATGAAAAGAACTATCATCTTACCCAAGAGGGCGGTCACAGTCATCGTAGGATAGTGCATAGCGCTGATGCCACTGGTAAAGCTGTTACCAGTGCGCTTGTACAACGGGTATTAGCGGCAAAAAACGTAACCGTGTTTGAGAATTATTGTGCTGTTGATTTGGTAACGCAAGCGCATACCATATCTCGAAAAAGCCGTTGTGTCGGGGCCTACTTTTTGGATGTTAAGCAAAAAACCGTGCAGGCTCTCAGCGCTAAGAATGTCGTGCTTGCCACTGGCGGTGCCAGCAAATCATATCTTTATACTAGCAATCCAGACGGCGCGACCGGAGACGGCATTGCAATGGCCTGGCGTCGAGGGTGCCGCATTGCAAACTTGGAATTCAACCAATTTCATCCTACATGTCTATACCATCCAAATGCAAAGTCATTCCTGATCACAGANGCTTTAAGAGGCGAAGGCGCGCTTTTGCAACTACCTGATGGCAATCGCTTTATGCATCACTTCCATAATTCTGCTGAACTCGCCCCACGTGATGTGGTTGCTCGAGCAATCGATCATGAAATGAAACGTTTGGGTAGCGATTGTCTTTTTCTAGACATTAGCCATAAATCCTCGACATTCATTACAGACCGCTTTCCCAATATGTATGAAAATTGTCTGCAATTTAACATTGATATTACACGTGACCCAATCCCGATTGTTCCGGCGGCACATTACACATGTGGAGGAATATTGGTAGACAAACGAGCTCAAACAGATCTCAATAATCTCTACGCAGTGGGCGAAAACGCTTGCACCGGGCTTCATGGTGCAAATCGAATGGCAAGCAATTCTCTTCTAGAGTGTATAGTTTATGCCCGCGCGGCAGCTGAGTCTATCAATGAGGGCGCATCGCAAATAGAAAGCCCAGGCCCAATTAAAGACTGGGATGAATCTAGAGTACTCCATTCAGATGAAGAAGTGGTCATTTCGCATAACTGGGATGAATTAAGGCGATTTATGTGGGANTATGTTGGGATTGTAAGGACGAACAAACGCTTAGAAAGAGCTCAAAATCGAATCGAATTGCTCAAGAAAGAGATCCAAGACTATTACGGAAATTATAAAATAAATCGTGACTTATTGGAGCTGCGAAACTTGGTTACGGTCTCAGACTTGATTATTCGATGCGCCTCTCTTCGTCGAGAAAGTCGCGGGCTTCATTACACTCTCGACTATCCTGAAATGTCTCAAGACGCGAAAGATTCAATCATTGTTCCTGACGGTTTTGACTGAATAGGCAAAGCACCAAACAGCGGCGTCCATATCCCTTTGAAAGCGCTTTCATGCTCCAGACGCACTCTTGCAATGGACAGCCAAAATAATGTCCACTATTCGGCAAAAACTTTCATCTGGCGGCATTTGACGCGATAAAAGCCATTGGTACAACACTTGGTCCTCCTGTTCCAAAAGGACTTCAAACGCCAATTTATCTGTATCAGAGAGATGCTCATAATGACTCTCGACAAATGGCCCTAGCAACAGGTCCAATTCCAACATACCCCGACGGCAAGCCCAAAGAAGTCGATTTCTATTCATACCACTCCCATTCTCGGTTAGAATCCTTATGAAGGCCCGAAATTCAAATTTTTCTGAGAACTTAAAGGATAAACATGGATCTTAGCAGATTATTTGACGGATATACGATACCGCCTGATGTGCAATGGGGTGATCGCATTGCATCATTCGGAGAAAAAGCTGAGGATTACAAAAGATTAACGGACACTAACTTAGTCTGCCCGAGGAAAAGAGGTTTTATCAAGATCAGTGGGATTGATAGCAGGCGGTTTCTGCAAGGCCAACTTACATGCGATGTACAATCATTGGATCCTTACTCAGTGTGCCGCGGGGCCCATTGCACCCCTAAAGGAAAAATCATTTTTATGTTCTCTGGGCATTGTAATGAAAATGAAGATATCATCTTGGAGACGCATCCCTCGCTCACAAACTCGGCCATCCAAAGCCTGCAAAAATATGCTCCTTTTTTCAAGACTTCAATATCTGATATAAGCCAAGAGTATCAAAGCTTTGTCATCACCGGACCAAAAATGGCTGACATTTTAGGCCAGCGAGTGAAACAATCTCTGCCTAGCAAGGCGGCTGAGAGAAAAACGCCGACGTTTTATCTCAACTACCTCGGGAAAGAAATATACGCCCTGACATACAAGTCCAAAAACATAGCAAGTATAACAGATCTGCTTGACAATTTTAGACCTATTGGAGAGGATCTTGCCGACCTCTTGCTTTTGCGCACTGGCTTCGCTGAGGTCACAGAATATACAACTGATTTATTTATACCGCAGATGCTCAATTTGGATAGAATGGACTTTATAGATTTCAAAAAAGGGTGTTATACGGGGCAAGAAATAATTGCGCGAGCTCATTATCGCGGAGCCGTGAAGCGACGGATCCGTCATCTTCTTTGCGCACTGAATGATTTACCTCAGGCCGGAGATACCATAAATAAACCTAATGGGAAAAGTATAGGAGTAATAGCCAGTGCTGCAAGGAGTAGTCCGAGTAATATAGAGATTTTGGCTGTGATATCTGATTCAGCAAACGAATTTTCTGACCTCACAATTAACCACGAAACTGATATAGTCGCGCGCGAATTTCAACTCGACTACTGATCCAATCCCCGAGCTTTCATTTTTGAATGTTGATTTTGAGATACTTGATAACCAAAAAGAGCATTGAGCCCATATCTAACCATAAGACCGTGGGTCTTTAATGTGATTAAAATGAAGATTAACTGCCAAGGGCAGGTCTATACCCCAACTATTTGCGTAGCTATTATACAAAAATTCTAAGGAAAAATTGAGACTAAAATGGATGTTACAGCAACCGAATTGCAGCAAGAGCGCTATGACAGGCAAGTAGCCTACTGGCTTCTGATCTGTGCAGGTACCATCTTCGGTATGATCCTACTGGGGGCCGTGACTCGGCTAACTCAATCGGGGCTTTCTATGGTGGATTGGCATCCAGTGACTGGGATTATTCCCCCCATAACGGAGGCCGATTGGGAAAAAGAGTTCTTGAAATATCAGCAATTTCCAGAGTACCAGAAAAAAAATTTCGGAATGGCGCTCGCTGATTTTAAGAAAATCTTTTTATTTGAGTATTTTCACCGTGTATTGGGTCGATTTATTGGCATGTTGTTTCTAGTGCCCTTTGTGTTTTTCTATTTTACAAACCGATTGAGACACGGACTTACTCCAAAATTGGGGTTGCTATTTATAATGGGAGGTTTTCAAGGACTTCTGGGATGGTACATGGTGAAGAGCGGGTTAGTAGACGATCCCAACGTTAGCCAGTACAGGTTGACTGCGCACTTGGGGACAGCCGTATTAATATACATGGGCATCATTTGGGTAGCCTGGGACTTGCTGTTCAAACACGAGGTGCAGCTAGGCAGCTTGCGGCTAGGGTCCACCATCATTAGCTGCGCCATTTTTATGATGATTCTTTCAGGGGGGCTCGTGGCCGGCACCAAAGCGGGCTATCTTTACCCGACGTTTCCTCTGATGGGGAACAGTTTTTTCCCGCCAGAGCTCTACTCAATGAGTCCAATTTGGCTCTCAGCTTTTGAAGATCTTGTAACTATTCAGTTCAATCACAGAATGTTTGCCTACCTCATAGTGGTAATGGTCTCGACATTCACTTTTTTTGCGATGAGAGCCAATCCTCAGGGACCCATAAGAACGGGTATTTTATGTATGTTCGCTATGATGATTATTCAGGTTGTTTTGGGTATCACAACGCTTGTGACGCACATGCCTATAGTATTAGCCACAGCTCATCAAGGCGGCGCTGTTCTTCTTCTTACCGCATCGCTGTTTGTAACACACTCGCTGATCAAAGGAGAAACAAGGGAAAGTGCGAACAAACCGATTGGATCAGAAATATCGCATCCTTCCGAAGCTGCGTTGACTCATTCGGGTCGCATATGAGGGAATAACAGCACATCACGAATCGAGCTCGAATCGGTAAGAATCATAACTAGCCGGTCAATGCCAATGCCCTCCCCAACAGTGGGCGGCATGCCATATTCTAATGCACGAATATAATCCTCATCGAAATGCATCGCCTCTTCATCGCCACGATTCCTCTCCAACACTTGCTGCTTAAAGCGGTCCGCCTGGTCCTCTGCATCATTTAACTCAGAAAAACCATTTGCAATCTCTCTTCCCCCGATGAATAACTCGAATCTATCCGTTAATGATGGGTCAGAGTCATTCCTCCTGGAAAGAGGAGATACTTCTGCAGGATATTGAGTTATAAAAGTAGGCTGCTCAAGTTGAGATTCAACGGTCTTTTCAAAAATTTCTAATTGTAATTTTCCCAGCCCCCAAGTATCTTTCACAGCAATATTAAGCGAAAGTGCTAACGCTCGAGCTGAGTCTAATCTATCCAAGTTTTCAGGATTAATCGAGGGGTTGTAGTAAACAATCGAATCGAACATCGAGAAACGAGCAAAAGGTTTCCCAAAGTCTATGACCAGCTCCCTATAACCTCCTGTCTCTTCGCTGTGATCGGTATTTGTTACCTGTGTGGAGCCCAATACTGATTGGGTCAGATTGCGAAGCATATCCTCCGTTAGGTTCATTGCATCAAGGTAGTCAGCATAAGCTTGATAAAACTCCAACATTGTAAATTCCGGATTGTGCCGGGTGGACAAGCCTTCATTACGAAAATTACGATTTATCTCATAAACTCGCTCAAAACCTCCTACCACCAGCCTCTTTAAGTACAGTTCTGGAGCTACACGCAAATACATGTCTATATCCAAGGCATTATGATGCGTCACAAAGGGTCTTGCAACAGCTCCACCCGGGATAACTTGCAGCATCGGGGTCTCGACTTCTAAAAAACTTTTTGCATTTAGATAGCCTCTAAGAAATGTAATTATCTCTGACCGCAACCTGAAGGTGTCTCTGACTTTTGGATTAACTATCAGATCCACATAACGCTGTCGATATCTCAGTTCTTGGTCAGCAAGCCCATGAAATTTGTCTGGAAGCGGACGTAAGGACTTGGTTAACAATCGCCACTCATCCATCTGGATAAAAAGATCACCTTTGTTGGAGCGTTGCAAAGAACCGATAGCTCCTATTATGTCGCCAAGATCTAAACTTTTAACAAATTCTCTGGCGTGTTTGGTGACATATAATTGGATGATGGCCGAGCTGTCCTGCAAAACCACGAAAGCGCCTCTATTCCTGATAATCCTACCGGCAACACTCGCAATAAAGTTCCGCTCCTCAAGATCTTTTTTGCTCATATGGGAGAATTCTAATTGCAGATATTTTGCTGAATGTTCTGGCCGAAAATCATTTGGAAATATGGAGTCGCTTTGCTGTCGCAAATCTTCGAGTTTCCTCCTGCGCTCCAAAATCAATCGGTTGTAGTCTTGCTTATTAGTCATATTAAAAATTAACCTGAATAATCTGAATTATTGGGAAGCCGCTTATAACCCAGCTTTTAAAGACGCTATAATAAACTTGTCTAACTTACCATCTAAGACTGCCTGAGTATTTCGCGTCTCTATGTTTGTGCGTAGATCTTTGACACGCGCGTCATCTAATACATAAGATCGAATTTGACTGCCCCAACCGATATCCGACTTGCTTTCCTCAGTCACCTGCGCGGCTGTCCTGCGTTTCTGAAACTCTAATTCATAAAGGCGGGCCCGCAACATTTGCCAGCATTTTTCTCGGTTCTGGTGCTGCGATCGCTGGTTTTGGCATTGTACCACGATGCCAGATGGTTGATGAGTTAGACGAACCGCAGAATCTGTTTTATTCACATGCTGCCCCCCCGCTCCTGAAGCCCGATAAGTATCAGTCCGCACATCTGCCGGACTGATATCAATTTCTATGTCATCATCGATCTCAGGTGAAACAAAAATAGAGGCAAAAGAAGTATGACGTCGGTTGCCCGAATCAAAAGGTGACTTTCTTACCAACCGGTGCACACCGATCTCTGTGCGCAACCAACCATAAGCATATTCACCTGTCACCTGCACAGTTGCGCTTTTAATCCCGGCAACGTCTCCCATAGAATACTCCACCAGTTCAGCTGAAAAACCTTTATCAGCAGCCCAACGGAGGTACATACGCAAAAGCATCTCCGCCCAATCTTGAGCTTCCGTACCACCAGAGCCCGACTGAATATCTAAAAACGCGTTATTCTCATCGCTTTCGCCAGAAAACATTCGCCTGAATTCGAGTTTTGACAACTCGCCCTCCAATGCCTTGACCTCAAGATCGACCTCTTCCAACATCTCTGAATCAGATTCCGCTGATGCCAGCTTTAGTAACTCGCTAGCATCATTAAGCCCATTAAACAGAGAGTCGATGGTAGTGACTACATGCTGTAAATTTGATCGCTCACGGCCCAGAATTTGAGCTCGATCAGCATCATTCCAGACTTCAGGATCGGCCAGTTCCAGTTCCACCTCCGAGAGCCGCTCTTTGCAACCCAGATAGTCAAAGATACCCCCGAAGCAACTCGGTGCGAGCTTGCAGCTCGTCAATAACTCCAGTTATCAAATTTACTTCCACAGAAGACCTCGTGTTGGTTCAAATGAGTGCGACATACTACCTGACTGAATGCGACACGCCAAATCACCTGCATAAGATTGAAAATCAACCAGAAGAACTGCAGTATGGCGAGCACTAATGTTTTTTTGTAAGGAGTATTATTTATGCGCTCGACTTTATGGGTTTCAGTAATACTAGCAATTACCTACCTCAATTTTTGGCCAACACCTGTCGATCCACAGCACTGGGACTCACCAAACCATTCAGGCTATATTGGGGTTTTTCGGCAAAATACATTACTTGAGGAACTAGAATTCTTCGAAATCGCCGGGACTCATGGGCCTGAAGGCTTAGCTTTGAGCGATGATGGCATGGTCTATGCTTCTTCTGGCGAAGGATGGATTCTTCGACACAATCCTAGCACCGGCATTACAGAGAGGTGGGTCAACACAGGTGGAAGACCCCTTGGTATCGCATTTGATCAAAACTCAAATCTTTTGGTGGCAGATGCTTTTTTGGGATTGTTAAGCATTGCGCCCAATGAAGAAGTCAGTATATTGGCCAACCAAATTAACGGTTCCCCAATAAAATATGCGGACGATGTCGATGTTGGCCCAGATGGAAGGATTTATTTCAGCGACGCATCAACCAAATTTGGCGCGCTTGAATTCGGCGGAACATATGAGGCCAGTCTTCTGGATATAATCGAACACGGTGGGCACGGCCGCATCCTAGTCCATGATCCAAAAACCAAAGCAACCTATAACCTGTTTGATGGCCTAAATTTTGCGAATGGCGTCGCTGTGGATGTCGAGGGACGTTTTCTTCTGGTTGCTGAGACCGGGAGCTACCGCATAATTAAGTACTGGTTACAAGGTGATCGCGTTGGCCAAAGAGAAATCCTTATTGAAAATCTGCCGGGCTTTCCCGACAACCTTGTGCGCGGTCAAAATGGTCGTTATTGGATTGGGTTAGTAGCACCCAGAGACTCCACGCTAGACGCATTGTCTAAATTCCCATGGTTACGAGAAATCATTCAGAGGCTTCCTCACTCGATCAGACCAGCCATACGCAAACATAGCCATGTCTTTGCTATCGATGAATCAGGAAATATCATTTCTTCACTTCAAGATCCCAGCGGCTCTTATCACAGTATTACCGGCGCATTGGAACTTGATGATTGGCTCTATGTGAGTAGCCTTCTCGAAAGCAAGTTGGGCCGTTTAGATCTTTCTCAAGCAGGGATGTTCTTTCATGAGGAATATCCTTGAAATGGCTATTGGGATTGAAGTACTAACAAATTATAATGTGTAAATAATGGATCTACTTTCAAAGAAACTTTCTCATCATTTTCTAGATGCGTTTGGCGATACCGACATTGAGTATCTCAGTAAAATATCTCCTCAAGGGCTTGAACACAGTTGTGTTGTGAGCAGCAACTCTAGCCTGGCAGAAATCCTTGGAATCGATGACAACTACCTTGACAATCCAGATACCTTGGAAATGTTTAGCGGTAACTTCGTCCCCAGCTCGGTTAAACCGATAGCTCTAGTCTACTCTGGTCATCAATTTGGTGTTTGGGCCGGCCAACTCGGCGATGGGCGAGCAATGACCCTCGGTGAGATAGATGTCTCTGGGGAACTTTGGGATATCCAGCTTAAAGGCTCTGGTACGACCCCCTACTCTCGTTTTGCTGATGGGCGCGCGGTTCTTAGATCTAGCATCCGAGAGTATCTCTGTTCAGAGGCGATGAACGGCCTAGGCATTGAAACAACTCGTGCCCTTTGCTTAATTGACAGTTCGACTCCCGTATATCGAGAGGGTGTTGAACGAGCTGCAATTGTTTGCCGTGTCGCCCGGAGTCATATTCGCTTCGGTTCTTTTGAACATTTTCACTATCGTGGTGAGAGAGATGGCGTGAAAAAACTAGCGGACTACATTATCCAAAGACATTTCCCTAATTCGAATATCGGTCCAGACGGGTATCGCAGGCTATTCGAAAATGCGGTAGAGCAAACTGCCAAAACTATTGCCAAATGGCAGTCAGTCGGTTTTGCACATGGTGTAATGAACACGGACAACATGTCCATACTCGGCGAAACGATTGATTACGGCCCCTTCGGTTTCATTGATAGCTATGACCCCAAGTTCATTTGTAATAGCTCCGATAGTCATGGGCGATACGCCTTTGAAAACCAACCATCCATAGGTCTGTGGAATCTGAATGCTCTAGCTAATGCCTTAGTATCTTTGATCTCCGTTGAAGAACTGACGGCCATCTTAAAAACCTATGAAACTACGTTTCGAAAGAAATATTATGAGTTGATGGGGGCAAAGCTAGGGATAACGGATGTTAGTGAAGCTGATTCCCAATTTATTGATCGGCTTCTATTAATACTCGAAGCAGAACAAATAGACTACACAAACTTTTTCCGGTCAATTTGCGAATACCGATCCCGCGAAGAAAATACTTTCTTGGCGAACTTGTTTAAAAATAGAGCCGGTTTTGATTCCTGGTGCTCTGACTATGATGATCGACTCCGTCAACTAAGCTTGCCTAGGGAAGAACGTCGTTCGAACATGCTGGCTGTTAACCCAAAGTATGTCCTGCGCAATTACATAGCGCAAGAGGCCATCGATGCGGCCGAACAAAAGGATTACAGTTTGGTTAATCGCCTATTAACCACCCTTCAAGCTCCCTATGATGAACATCCGGAAATGAGACGGTTTGCTTCTAACCCACCTAAGTGGGCATCTGCTATCTCAGTTAGTTGTTCCTCCTAACCTTGCCATGTTCAGTCAGAAAAAATATTCTCTGAACTGAAAAATATGTGCTCGCACCTAGATCAAGTTTGGGCCAAGCAATCACTGACAAAATGTTTTGGACGGTTATAATGTAAAAGAGACTCACAAATCTAGGAAGTTCATCAATGAAACTATTGCTTAGAGCATGTGTGATAATTTCGAGTATTCTCTGTCAGGCTGCCAGGGCTGATATCTTTTGGCTTTGGCGTGAAAATCAGCTCCCCGGGGGGGAAACAAACTGGCAATACGTCGCGAATACCTCTAGTAGCATCTTAATTCTCGCTCTCTCATTTACCGCAATAAAACTGTTCCTCAGCCGGCGCCAGGTGAATCGCTATAATTCAGAGTTGGAAAAGATTCGGGAGCAACTGGAAAATCGAGTGGAGGAACGCACATCTAACTTAAATGAAGCAAACAAGTTACTGCAAAGCACCAATATCGCCCTCGCAGAAGAAATCAAAGAACACCTTAATACTACAAATCAGCTCAGAGGCTCAGAAGCATATATCACGGATATACTGCGATCGATGCCATTGATGCTCATTGGCCTTGACGACCAAAATAGGATCACTCAATGGAACCGGCAGGCCGAGAATATTAGCGGTATCGATGCGAAGCACGCCCTCGGGAATAATCTATGGGAATGCTATCAAGAAATACCGCTAACGCAACAAAACGTGGATCGTTCAAGGACTGACCGAAAAGCAGTATCACTAAAGTATAGCCAGAGGGAACAGTATCATTTTAACATTCTCGTTTATCCTTTGCACAACCAGTTGGAGACAGGCGTAGTAATCCTAATTGACAATGTAACCGAGCAGGTTAACAACAACAACCTGCTGATTCAGAGAGACAAAATGTCCTCAATGGGTGAGATGGCAGCTGTGATGGCTCATGATATTAACCTCCCTTTGAGCGCCAGTTTGAAAAATCTCCAGGTTGTTCGTCAAGCTTTGGCTGAACAGTCACCTGACCCCATCGAGCTCAACGAGCTTTTAGAAAATGCTCTGATTAGTGGGCAACAGGCAACCTCCATAGTAGAGAATTTAATCGCCTTCTCGACCGGCGGAGGCGGGGAGAAAAAGGCAACCAACATCATTAAAACGATTGAAAATAGCCTCGAGTTAGCAAATACCCTACTTTCTAATCCATCTGGGTTGCGTTTTAAAGATATATCTGTGACTCAACAACATGCAGATAATCTACCCGAAATCCTATGTCAAACAACAGAGATACAACAAGTTTTTCTCAGCCTATTAAGGCATGCATGCTACGCGTTGGGTGCTATTGACGACGCGGACCATACTCCAAGCATAAACATATCAACAATAGATGAAGGACATGGCATTACCGTACGCATCTATCACAATGGAGTTGCAATAAACGAAAAAGAGCAGCAATATATTTTCGAGCCTTTCGCCAATCAAGGTCCTAACCGACATCATTATCCAGCAGACAGTCGGCTGTCTTTCACACATTTCATTGTCGTAGATCAGCATCAAGGCAATATTGTCGTTACATCAAACGAGAGGGAAGGAACGACCTTCCACTTGCAGCTCCCTACTGCAAACTAAAGTTACGAAAAAACCCTAAAGCTCACGTAGCAAGTCTAGCGGAGCACGAACAGTGGATTTCCTGCTAAACGAAGTGCCCAGCACTCCAATCACCAAACCACCGGCTACTGGACCAGCAACCCAAATCCATGCGTGGAATACCCACATCGAATCAAAAAGAAGCTGTTGAATCATACCAATCGCCATTTCAGCACCCAGCGCGGCCAACAAACCGGCAGTAACACCTAAGCTGGTAAATTCGATCAATTGAACGGAAAGTATCAGTCTACTAGAACTGCCCATTGTCCTAAGTATCGCACTTTCATGGAGACGTTCAGACATTGATAAAGTCACCGCAGAGAACATTACAAGCACCCCACAGGCCAGAATTATGGCTGTCATCACCTCGATACCTCGAGTGATCTGCACCACTATTTTTCGAATACGCTCTATAATCCTATCTAACTCAATCACCTGAACCGTCGGATAATTTCTTAACAGGTCATTAAGAACTAGTTTTCTTTCTGGAGGAATTAGCAGGCTGGTCATATGGGTACGAGGAAAATTTTCAAGAACGCCTTCTGGAAATAAGAAATAAAAATTCGGAGTCATATTGTCCCAGTTGAGACTCCTCGTGCTAGCAATCTTTGCCTCAAAACTCAAACCTCCGATACTAAATGTGAGACGATCACCCAAGTTCAAACCCAGCTCACCTGCCAAATCAGTCTCTACAGAGACCGGTACGGTACCATTTTCAAAAGCCACTGACGAAGCTTCCCACCACCGTCCTGTCACTATCGAATTGCCAGCTGGTAATTTTTGTGCCCAACTAAGGTTGAGTTCTCTCCGCAGAGACTCGTGAGTCTCTCGCTTTTCAGGAGCGATCTCCTCTCCATTAAATTGACGCAGCCGACCTCGAACCATTGAATACCAGCCTACAGTGTCAAGAGAGTACTTTTTAATCACGGCCTCTACTCCAGCAAGCTCATAAGGCGCAACATTAATCAAAAAATGATTCGGCGTATCATCATCTAGTTGTAATTTCCAATCATCGATAAGTGACGTTCTCACTACTGCCATAGTCAAAAGCAACGCAATCGCACTCGAAAAACCAAAGAGTTGTATTAGGTTTTGGTCGCGCCGACGCCATAAATTTGCGAGGGCAAGTCTCCAAGCTCCCCCCAAAAACTGAGATAACCATTTACCCAGACGAAAAAATATGAGCCCAAAACCAGCTGCGGCAATAGCCACAATCAATAGCCCACATAGAATTGATATGGCGATAAACAGGTTATCGCTATACCAGACCAACAGAAGCGCGATAGTCAACGCCCCTATCAAACCTCGATAGATCCTCCCGACTGACTGAACGGGCAAATCCTTCCTAAGAACTGTCATGGGCGGTAAATTAGGCAAATGCCAGATCGCCGGCAAAATGAAGCCAATGACGCATAGTAACCCAGTGCCTAAACCAATAAGCAACGGTCTTGGGCCAGCTCGGGGAAGAGTAATAGGCAACCAGTCACTGATCAAAAAAACCAGGACTTCTTGCACAACTGCGCCAATGCAAATGCCTAAGGCAGCTCCGACGAGAGCAATTAATAAACCGTAACCCAAATAAAATCTTCGAATCCTACCTCTTGAAAGTCCCCAGCTCTTGTACAGACCCACCTGCATGACTTCATCGACCGCGAACTTGTGACTCGCGAGCGCCAATGCTATAGCAGACAGAACCAATCCTACACTGCCAGAAAGCAATAAGAATCGACGTCCTTTATCAATCGAATCCGCTATTCTCTCCTCTGCCATTTGTGGATCGACAACACGCTGATGGATTGTCAAAGACCCAGCTAACCAGTCTCGATAATTTGATAACACAATGGGGTCTACGTCACTAGCTAGGGCAACCAAAAGTTTATGCTTTACGCGGCTACCTGCCAAAATCACGCCAGCGGGGACAACATCATCGATATTAATTAAGATCCGCGCGCCATAAAATGAGTAAGAGCCTCGAGAGTCTGGTTCTTCAATCAAAACGCGACTAACTCTTAATTTGATGTCGCCAAATTCAAGATAATCCCCCAGCCCGATTTTTAGCAGAGGTAAAATACGTGCATCAACCCAAGTCTCACCAGATGAAGGTCCAGATTTCGCTACTTTCTCTTCATTTGGATCAGAACTGAACGGCAACATTGAATAACTTAGCTCACCTCTCAGTGGGTAACGACTATCGACCGCCCTCACAGACGCTAAATGCATCTCTTCATCTGAGTAGACCATTGACACGAAAGTCATCATTGTTGAGGTTTGCAGTCCCAGTTCTCTCGCTTTGGCTGAAAGATGCGGTTCTATCAGAGAATTGCTCTCTAATACCAGATCAGCCGCCAAAAGCGCGCTAGACTCGTCTGTGAGCGCTTTCTCTACGCGATCAGCTAGAAGTGCAACTGAGGTGACAACGGCTACTGCGAGAGCAAGAGATCCGAGAACCAGTTTCAGTTGCCCGCCACGCCAAGTTCTCCAAAAAGTTCTAGGCACTAGCACTTAACTTTCATCTCCTCTACTGGGGTAAAGTTTTGTCCACTTTTCAAATGTAGTTGACGACTACAGAGTGCAGCCAAACTCTGCTCATGAGTCACAATGACAAGAGTGGTCCCTTCTTCACGATTGAGCTCAAAAAGGAGGTTGTTAATCGCTTCGCCAGTAACAATATCAAGATTGCCAGTTGGCTCATCAGCGAACAAAATGTTTGGTCTGCATGCAAAAGCTCGCGCCAGAGCTACTCGCTGCTGCTCCCCTCCAGACAATTGTCGTGGATAGTGATGCATTCTGTGTTCCAATCCAACCCGCTCGAGGTATTGNGTCGCCGTGTTTTGAGGCTCAGAGCTACTCTTAAGTTCCAAAGGCAGCGAAACGTTTTCTAGGGCGGTCAGGCTTTGAAGCAAATGGAATGACTGAAAGACAAAACCAACATGCTCGGTCCTCACACCTGCACGACCCTCCTCACTCATATCGGTAATGTTAATACCAGCGATACTTACTGTACCCGTACTTGGCTCATCCAGGCCCGCCATAATGCCAAGAAGAGTCGATTTACCTGAACCCGATGGACCGATAACGGCAAGACTTTCTCCGATTTCGACTTTTAGGCTCAAACTGTCTAGAATCGTGAGCTCAACATTTGAAACCAATACTTTCTTGCTAACATTGCTTACGTCAATCATGAGTGCATTCCACCGTTGTCATGCTGATTAAGTTGGTTGGCTTTAGCAACCTGATCTGATTAGGTCTGAAGGCCGGTATTATAGTATGANTAGATTTTTTTATTTGTTTCTTCTACTGAGCGCTGTCACCAATGGATCAACCTTACTTGTGCTCGGCGATAGTTTGAGCGCATCTTATGGCATCTCGGAGGAGAATGGCTGGGTGCACCTTCTTTCGGCTGACTTAGAACCTCAATATAAGATAGTTAATGCCAGCATTAGTGGCGATACCAGTGGTAATGGATTAGCCAGGCTCCCAAGACTACTGGAGGAATTTAACCCAAATTATGTGCTAATTGAGCTAGGGGCCAATGATGGGCTTCGAGGTTACCCATTAAAACTGCTGAAAACAAATATTGAGAAGATGATCTTGATGTGTCAAGACAAAAACATTGAACCACTGCTATTCGGTATGGAAATACCCGCGAATTATGGAAGGCGCTATAGCGGAAATTTTGCAGCGATCTACCCTGCATTGGCATTGCAATTCAAAATACCACTAATGCCTTTCCAATTCGAAGACCTAGCTACAAGCAAATCGATGATTCAGGCTGACGGCATACATCCGACTGTTGAAGCACAAAAAATTATCAAATCGAGAGTAAAATCTTTTTTAACGCCTATTTTGAAATTGGAACCAGGCCTTTAAACAGTTTCCAGATACTCGATCACAAGCTGCAGTTTTTGTATCCCTCTGTACTCATTTAGAGCCAAACGATAGACGCAATTAACCCTTTNAACGTCGTAATTAGGCCATTTTTCCTTGTCCATATTGAAATATATGCCATTGAGGTGCTGGATTCCATCAGGATGAATAAGATCCAGTTTGAGATGATTTTTTCCAACCACTCTCTGCTGCTTCAAGATAAACTCTCCCGAGAAACTCGGCTCTGGGAAATTTTGTCCCCAAGGCCCATAATCTCTGATAAGTTCAGCGGTTAGCTGTGTTAACTGCTCGATCCCAAGTTGGCCGTCAGTCTCGAAGACCACTTCACAATCTTCAAATGAAAGTTGCTGCGAAACATGAGATTGAAATTCCTGCGTAAAAGATTCCAGATTAGCCTCATCAAGAGTAAGTCCCGCTGCCATTGCATGTCCACCAAATTTATTGACCAATTGGGGACGGCGTTTCGAAACTGCCTCAAGAGCATCTCGGATGTGCAAAGCCGGCACTGAGCGGCAGGAGCCCTTCAATTGTGATTTTTTCTGCGTAAGATCTTTATCCGATCGTTCCCGAGCAAACGCGATAACTGGCCGCTGATATTTATCCTTGATCCTAGAAGCCAATAATCCAACAACGCCCTCGTGCCANTCNTCGTGAAACAAACAAATAGCGCCCCCAGAATTTGTAATTTTGCTNAGATCAAGTTTNTCTATGAGCATATTGGCTTCTTCNTGCATGTCTTGCTCGATCTTTTTTCTATTCTGATTAAGTTGGTCCAATTCATTCGCTAAGTGCAATGCATCNNGTCTATCATNGGTAATCAAACACTGAATNCCAAGGGAAATATCGTCCAAACGACCGGCTGCATTGATTCGNGGGCCTAGCGCAAAACCCAAATCAGCTGCTACTAAATTCTTNAATTGTTTCCCAGATATGCGAAGAAGTGCTGAAATTCCNTCCCGGCATTTTTNAGCTCTTAGGCGGACCAAACCTTGCTGTACGAGGATCCGATTTACATGGTCTAGCGGAACTAGGTCGGCTACTGTCCCCAAAGCAACAAGATCTAACCAAGTTGCCAAATTAGGTTCAACCAAACCCTTTTNTGAGAACCAATTTCGCTTGCGNAAACTCGCGCGTAAAGCAATCAATACAAAAAAACACACTCCAACCCCAGCAAGGTTTTTTGATGGNAATTTACANCCANCCTGATTGGGATTGACGATAGCATAGGCATCTGGCAGATCTGTGCCTGGAAGATGGTGATCTGTGATTATCACATCGATAGATCGNTCATTGGCAGAGCATACGCCCTCAATACTAGAGATNCCATTGTCGACAGTGACCAATAAATCAGGATTTTNCTTGGATGCAAGGCTAACAATCTCGGGAGTGAGTCCATATCCAAATTCAAATCGGTTTGGAACCATGTAATCAACGTAACAAAACCCCATTGCCNGCAACCCCAANAGCATCANAGCCGTTCCGGTCGCTCCGTCTGCATCAAAGTCTCCGATAATNATTATTTTCTCATTCGAAACTAGCGCATCGATCAATCGGCTTATCGCCTTATCGATACCTAACAAGNTGTCNGGTAGAGGCAGATTGGATAAACCGAGATCGAGCGTTTCAATGCTAGNCACCCCTCTTGCAGCAAATATTCGCCGCAATACTGTGTGCATCTCTGGTGGCAATCGACTGTTATCCCANTCTAAGTTTCGAGTGACAATACGGGNCATAACTTTNAATTAAAAATTAGGNACGGATGGANANAATATTTTTAGCATAATATCAAAGCTCTCACAGAGAAAATCAATAACGATGTCCTAAAAAAAGGGGCTGATTACCCAATTTAAAATCATGCGATTNNTTGTGTCATATANANTTTTTTTTTGCCTTTCAAAAGTCGACNAAAAGGTGNTTGATTGGAGTANCTTCTTTCNAATTTTCGCGATACATTTNNATGCGNTNGACACTTCGGNTNTAGGAGGTGACAGAGCATGCTNTTAGCGTTTGATAGCCTGAGCAATAAAATTTTCTANGTCAGNGCGGTCATTTCCTAAGACGGTATATCGCTCTTTTGACTCGAAAAGATCAGACATGTGCTCGGGCAATTTCGGNTNATCATCGANNCCAGCCCTTGTTATCGCCTCAGGAAATTTTGCAGGATGAGCTGTGGCCAAGGCTACCATTGGAGTATCGACATAGACACGGCATTTTCGGGCCGCATCTAGACCNATGGCCGTGTGAGGATCTATGAGGTAGCCGCTNTCCTGATAGACTGAATGGATAACACTCAACAGGTTNTTATCGTCGCATCTGTAACTGGAAAAAAGTTTGCGTAATTCAACCATTACCGAGTTACTAAGAGACATCTTTCCATTCTTAGCATCGGACATCATGCGGGCTATGGCCATCCCGTCCCGATCATATAAATCAAACAATAANCGTTCGAAGTTACTGGATATCATAATATCCATACTGGGTGCTAAAGTTTGTNTTAGTGGTTTCAAGCTGTGATCATTAGCACTNACACAGCGGTGCAAAATATCATTTGAGTTGGTGGCTATAATCAACTGGTTNATAGGTAATCCCATTTTGTGCGCGATATAACCCGCATAGATATCACCAAAATTACCTGTCGGAACAGAAAACGATATCTGCTTGGTGCCACCCCCTAAACGCAATGCTGCCCAAAAATAATATACTACCTGAGCAACGATCCGAGCCCAATTAATCGAATTAACTGCCACAAGTTGACGGNTCTGAGGAAGAAATGACTGATCCGANAAACANGCTTTGACCAAATTTTGACAATCNTCAAAACTACCGAGTAACGCGATATTATTAACATTTATCGCATTGACTGTAGTCATCTGGCGCCGCTGAACCTCTGAGATGCGCTGATGCGGATGCAGTATAAACATATCAACATTAGAGCAGCTACGACAGCCTTCAATTGCTGCGGATCCGGTGTCTCCTGAGGTGGCTCCCAGTATAACAACCTTTTGCTTACGCTTTTCTAGAATATAGTCCAGTAAATTCCCAAGGAACTGGAGAGCAAAGTCTTTGAATGCCAAGGTGGGTCCATGCCATAATTCCAACACCCATTCGTTTGGGCCTGTTTGCACTAATGGCGCAACCGACTCATTTCTAAACCTTGAATATGCATCATTTATCAGCAGTGCAAGATCACCAGATGGGATGCTGTCGCCAACAAAGGGAGTGATGATTTGCTGTGCCAGCTCTTGATAAGAATATGAGTGCCAAGAGGAAATTTCCCTCAAGCTAAAATGTGGAATTTCCTGAGGGACATATAAACCACCATCTGGCGCCAGACCCGTCAATACCACCTCATCAAAGGTTTTTGGGGTTGACTGCCCTCGTGTGCTTATATATCTCATCATTCAATTTGCCATTGAGGAAAGTCTATTGATCCAGCCGCTCTAAGCGAATAATAACCGCTTGCCCTTGCACTGTGGCTAATTTCTCGATTTTGCCAAGTGCTCTATTTAAGTCCCGTTCAACCACAACGTTAGTAACCACGATAACGTTAACAAAATCGATACCAGTGGGAGGCTCTTTCTGAACAATTGCTTCGATACTAATGCCGGCATCACCAAGGATCTTTGTAACTTCTGAGAGCGCTCCCGGCTTGTCACGCATCAAGAAACGCAAGTAGAAACATGTCTCTATTTGGTCCACTGGAACGATATCTTGAACAGCTAGCATNTCAAGCGGGCAACCAAGTGGGGGGATCCACGTATCCTCTTTATTTCCTAGAACGCGACTGATATCGATGATGTCAGCTACAACAGAGGATGCCGTTGGGTCTGNACCTGCGCCGCGCCCATAGTAGAGGGTGCTGCCTGCAGCATCACAATTGACCATGACGGCGTTCAAAACGCCATTGACACCCGCCATCATGCTTGTCTTAGGCACTAGCGTCGGATGCACGCGAAGTTCGATGCCATATTGAGTTTGACGTGCGATGCCTAAATGTTTGATGGCATAACCTAATTCACGAGCAAAAGCCAAATCGCATTGGTCCACATCGGTGATACCCTGCACATAAATGTCCTTAATATTCAGAGGAACTGAGAAAGCTAGTGATGTCAGAATTGCAAGCTTATGAGCTGCATCGATTCCTTCGATATCGAAAGTGGGATCTGCCTCAGCATAACCTTTCTTTTGCGCTTCCTTGAGCACATCTGCAAACTCGCGACCTTTGCTATCCATTTCCGAGAGAATATAGTTGCTCGTGCCATTAATGATACCCGCCAGCCAGTTGACGTGATTCCCAGATAAACCTTCTCTCAGGGCCTTAACAATTGGGATGCCTCCAGCTACCGCAGCCTCATATCCAATCATGACTTTGTGTCGCCGTGCAGCATCGAAGATTTTTTCGCCATGTTCTGCGATAAGAGCCTTATTGGCTGTCACGATATGTTTTCTATGTTCGATTGAAGTCATGACGAGATCAAGCGCGACAGTGGTTCCCCCTATTAGTTCGGCAACCACATCTACATCAGGATCCTTTGCGACCTCGAAGATATCCTTAGATACCCGCAACCCACTAGTGTCGCATTCTGGATGATTTCGTCTTGCTCCTACGTGTTCAGTTATGATTTTGCGGTTTGCCGAAGCCGCTATGATGGCGGAATTTCGTCTAATCAGATTAAAAACGCCCGACCCCACAGTTCCCAAACCACATATTCCTAGACGAACATCTCTCACATTTTTCCCTCGTTAATATGTGACTAGTGCATCCAAGCAGCAGCACTTGGTACAAGATTCACTAGTGGCTCTTTGAAACACGTATACATTTAGTCCACGGATTATTTTAATCCAAGCCGAATCGCAAAATCCTTAGCAGTCCTATAACCCGGCAGCATTGTGCCATCCATTAGCACAACTGCCGGAGTTCCATCAACGCCTAATTCACGACCCATAGCAAAATGATTTGCAACCGGATTTCCCGAACAAATACTAACTGGCAGCTCTTCTCCTCGTTTAAGACGCGTAAGCGCATCCTGAGGGTCCTCAGCACACCAAGCTGTAGCAATTTTTTCATAGGAGTTTGATTGAAGGCCTGCTCGAGGATACGCTAAATATCGCACCTCAATCCCATAACTATTTAATTCATCCACTTCCAAATGAAGTTTTCTGCAGTACCCGCAATCAATATCTGTAAACACATTAATTATGGCCGATGTCTCAGTTGCTGGAGCAAACACAATGAGGTCTTCTTTATCAATTTTTGAGAAAGCCTCCTCTCTCTCAGATTTCAACCTAATATTTTCCGCATCTACAAAGCCTGCGCTTGTTACCTTATAAACATCGCCATCAAAAAAATGTGAGCCATCCACCGCAACATAGAGGATGGGTCCATTCTCTATGGCTATTCTCAAATAGCCCGGTATATCTGAGGGCCCCAACAATTTGTAACTAAATTCGGGTCTAGCCTGTTTTAGTTTGTTAATTGCTATCTGTGTATCTGAGTCATTTGTTACCCGAGATTTCAAGTCGCTCGCGATTAAGCAATCAGAAATGCCCAACTGCAAAAAAAGCATAACGGCGACGCTTCGTAGGACCAATGCAATATTTATATGTTTGATTAAAACCAAAGCTAAACCCATTGAGCTGATCGTTTTGGGAAGACAATCAGCATCTTATGTATCAAGAGCTTCTGACGAAGTTATGATCTAAATCGCATCGGATCCAGTCTCACCCGTGCGAATACGTATTACCTCTTCAAGAGATGAGATAAAAACTTTTCCATCTCCGATCTTGCCAGTGGCCGCGGATTTTGCTATGGCTTCCACAACAGAATCCACCATGTCCGATCCAGCCGCAACCTCAAGCTTGATTTTTGGTAAGAAATCGACCACGTACTCAGCACCGCGATAGAGCTCTGTGTGACCTTTCTGTCGGCCAAATCCTTTAACTTCAGTCACGGTTATCCCTTGAATACCAATGTCAGAGAGCGCTTCCCTAACATCGTCCAGTTTAAAAGGCTTAATAATTGCAGTAATTAACTTCATGATTAGTCTTCTTCTTGGATTTATTTATCGCATGATAAGATACCCCTTTTTAAATTAGAATGCACCTGAAAAGATTCTGACAAAATCAAATTTCCTTTGTCCCAAAAAAAAGCCGGGGTCCAAGACCCCGGCAAAGCTCCGTTTGAAGGGATGGGAAATTCGTTATGAGGTAAACTCGGGATATGCTTCGATTCCGCATTCTGCCGAGTCAACACCGCTCAATTCATCTTCTTCCGACACTCTGACGCCCATAAGCATATCGATGATGTAAAATACAATTCCAGCCATGATAAATGTCCAAATAAATATCACTAGGGCGCCAGTCAACTGAGCACCAATGCCTACTTCGCCGCCAAGACACACCGCAATTAAGCCCCAAAGTCCTACCACACCATGCACCGAAATTGCTCCAACTGGGTCGTCAATTTTCAGCTTATCAAGATATAAAATGGAGAACACAACGATTACTCCTCCTACGGCGCCCACGACTGTCGCTAAACCGCCCGTGGGTGAAAGCGGATCTGCGGTAATGGCGACCAAACCAGCTAAGGCTCCATTTAGGGCCATGGTAAGGTCGGCCTTTCCAAACATCATCTGCGAAGTTATAAGAGCTGCCAGCAACCCTCCCGCTGCTGCTGCGTTTGTGTTTACAAAAACTGTGGCCACAGCGTTTGCCTCTTCTATGTTGGAAACCATGAGCTCAGACCCACCATTGAATCCGAACCAGCCCATCCAAAGCACTAGTGTGCCTAAAGCAGCCAGGGGCATATTGGCTCCAGGCATAGCATTTGCGGTCCCATCATCGTTATATTTTCCTATCCGAGGCCCCATAATGAGCACTCCCGCAAGTGCTGCCGAAGCGCCGCACATGTGAACGATTCCTGAGCCGGCAAAGTCTGAAAACCCAACTGTCTCTCCAAGGAATCCACCTCCCCATGTCCACACGCCCTGCATGGGATAAATAAATCCAGTCATGACAACTGCAAATGCCAAAAAAGCCCAAAGCTTCATTCGTTCAGCCACAGCGCCTGATACGATCGACATTGCGGTAGCAACAAACACCACCTGGAAGAAAAAATCCGATGCCCCTGAGTAGTAAGTATCTCCTCCGCTCGCAAACACCTCATCGGGCGTCGCATTAGCTATTGTGTTGCCAAACCAACCATCAGGGAGATAGAGATTGGTCGTACCTCCATACATAATCGTGTAACCCATTACCATGTACATGCAACATGCTATCGAATACAAGGCAACATTTTTGGTTAAAATTTCAGTAGTATTTTTTGATCTGACTAATCCCGATTCCAGCATCGTAAATCCCGCTGCCATCCACATTACAAGCACCCCCGACATCAAAAAATAGAAAGTGTCTAAGGCGTACTTAACCTCGATAATATCGTTTTCCATCATTAGCTCTCCAGAACAAATAAATTTAAAAGATTTCCTTAAAGATGCTAAATAGCATCGGAACCTGTTTCGCCAGTGCGGATACGAATCGCCTCGCCTAGCTCCGTAACAAATATTTTTCCATCGCCTATTTTGCCGGTTCTAGCTGCATTCATTATCGCCTCGACGGCACCCTCGACTGATTCGTCAGTTAACACAATTTCTATCTTTACCTTTGGCAGAAAGTCAACCACATACTCTGCGCCTCGATACAATTCAGTATGCCCCTTCTGACGCCCAAACCCTTTAACTTCAGTGACCGTGACGCCAGCCACCCCAAGATCTCCTAAAGCCTCTCTAACTTCATCAAGTTTGAAAGGTTTAATAACTGCCGTAAGTAATTTCATGCGAACTCCTCGTTCAAATGGGCTTAAACGATTGCCCATAAAGATTGTGATTTCTTTTTACACCTGGGCTCTTATCTCGCCCAGTAGTCCTCCAAAAGGTCTATCCATCTCTTGGCTGAACTGCGTGCTATCAAGGCCAAAAGCGAACGTATATTCACTCTCTATTCCGTCATTTTTCGGTGCCTCGCGCCGTCACTGAGAGCGATGCGATTCAGTATGACAATAGAGGAAATAGCATAATCCGTGCCAATTGGTGAAAATCGCTTGGCTACGGTGTTCATGACCGAATTACTCTAAATTTTTATCGTTTTTGCACCGTCAAAGATCGATGTAATGAGTTGGTATTGCCTATATGCACTGAGCTGGTGCGATGCAAAATCCAATTTAATATCATCAAATGTCCATACCTCGGAGATGAAAAGTTTGATAAAATTTGGGAAACCCAAACCGGCCCATGACTATGGATGAAAAGATTTTTAAGAATTTTATTGACCAACTCGGTGATGTATTACCTCCTTTAGATAAAGAATTTGGACAAGAGCTCCGACAGCACTTGCGAGCTGCCCTCATGAGAACTTTTGACAGACTAGAAGTAGTAACACGAGAGGAATTCGACGCACAGAATGCGGTTCTAATGCGATCACGTGAAAAAATCGACCAACTCGAACAGAAAGTGGCCGACCTGTCAGCCACACTAAGCCAGGACAATGAAAAATGAAAAACTCTCGGCTCGTCTACTCTACGGAAAGAGGACGAATCAGAGATCGAAAGCTTTCAAACAAACCCGAGGGCGATGGCACTATTCTTATCCGGCATGATAAGAAAGGCCGCAGAGGCAAAGGAGTGACCGTACTCTCAGGATTCATCATCAGTCGAGATCAGTTAAAAAAGCTTGCTAAGACTTTGAAGCAACGATGTTCCTCCGGAGGAACAGTGAAAGACTGCGTAATTGAAATACAAGGCGACCACGCAAAGATTCTCGAACGAAACTTACTTGAGCTCGGTTACAAAACCAAATCAAGTAAAACTTGATCAACTCAGCAATAGAAGTGATGCCAATGACGATAGATCACAATCACCATGAATTGAGTCTGGATTAACGATGAGAGTAGCTCGATCATCAGGCACCTGGCCCTCCAACATCAGCGCCGAACTGGTGGCAGAGGCATCCCCAGCTATAAACTTTGTTCGCTGCAACAATGACCATCTGTACTGGGTGGAGAGCCGCCCTTGGGATAACGGCAGGAATGTCATTATGCGTCTTGGCATCAGTGGAGCAGTCCAAGAGTTGCTCTCCGCACCCTTCAGCAACCTCAGCAGGGTCCATGAATATGGTGGATGCGCATACGTTGCAAATGGCGAGCAACTCTTTTTTGTAAACGGCGACGACCAACGTATCTATGTTCAAGATTCCACAGGCGCACCCAAACCGATCTCTCCAGACGGTAACTGGCGGTTCGCCGATCTCTCCTTCGATCGGCTTCGCAAACAACTCATTGTGGTATGCGAACTGAGCCAGGAAGCATCTGAGCCCAGTAACTTTATAGCTACAATTTCGCTGAGTGAAGAAGATAGTTACAAGACAAAAATAAAACCTCTTGTCACAGGCAGCGACTTTTACGCATACCCAACATTGAGTCCCGATTGTAACACTATCTGCTGGATACAATGGAGTCATCCTCGAATGCCATGGGATGGTAGCGAGTTATGGCTAGCGGAAATAGGCGATAATGGCATCCCAACAAATCCTCGGAAGGTTGCGGGAGGGCATAATGAAGCGATAATGCAACCAAAATGGTCTGTAAATGGGGATCTGTTTTATATTTCGGATAAAACAGGATGGTGGAATATTTATATGACCGAAAAAGAAAATAATCAATTTAACACAGCAGAGAACCGGCCACTCCTCTCAATCTCCGCAGATTTCGCAGGGCCACTTTGGCAGCTTGGCGCAAGCTATTATGATTTTGTCAGTGCTAATGAAATTGCCTGTATTTGGAGCGACAAGGGCCTTAGTTACGCAGGAATCTTAAATCTCCGTTCAAGAAAACTTTTCACAATTAAATCGAGTTATAGTCACTTTGAAAGCGTAGCATGCAAGGACGGGAAATTTTATTGTGTGGCCGCAAATTTTTGCAAACCCCACAGCGTGGTAGCTTTGCACCCGAAACGGGGAGTAACATCCACATATCGCCCTCTCAGCTCACCGAAGGTTTCTGCGCTTCTAGCTAAATCCAAGATCAGTGATGAAAACTTCTCGGAACCCATTCAAATAGAGTTTACTAGCGGAAATAGTAGTCAGGTTCATGCATTCTTTTATCAGCCCACAAACTCTAGCTATTTTCCACTACGAGATGAACTACCTCCTCTTATTGTCACATGTCATGGCGGCCCAACGGCGGCGGCAACCTCAGCTCGGAACCTAAAAATTCAATATTGGACGAACCGAGGTTTTGCGGTAGCGGACTTGAATTACCGCGGGAGCAGCGGGTTCGGCCGGTATTACCGAGAAGCTCTCTTGGGGAAGTGGGGTTTAGCAGATGTAGAAGATACGACACACCTTGTGCACCACTTGGCCGAAAATAATCTTGTCGACGCTGAACGTTGTATAATTCGCGGCAGCAGCGCGGGCGGCTTTACCGTCCTTGCCGCATTAACATTCACCGATACGTTCAAGGCAGGAGCCAGCTATTATGGCATTGGTAATCTGGAAACACTTGCCGAGGACACGCATAAGTTTGAGTCCCAATACTTAGAGAGTCTCATCGGATCTTATGCTGAGGAACTACATCTATATCGTGAGCGCTCTCCGATTTTCCACACTGATCATCTCAATTGTCCGGTCATATTTTTTCAAGGGCTGCAAGATAATGTTGTCCCAGCCGATCAAGCTCGAGCGATGGTCGATATTCTCCAAAAGAAGGGAATTAGAGTGGAATATGTAACTTATTCGGATGAAAGACATGGATTTCGTAAATCGGCCAACATTAAAGACGCTCTGCAGAAAGAGCTAGAATTTTATCAAAAAACATTTGGTCTGGGAGATTTAGACTGAGATGACACGTGATAGCGCTCCAACTCCAAGGAGTTCACCTCATATTACTGCAACTGGCGCTGAAATTTTGCGGGATGAACTCCAACGACTCCTGAAAGAAGAACGCCCAATGACCACCCAAATTGTGCACGAAGCTGCGAAAAACGGTGACAGATCAGAAAATGGGGACTACATATATGGAAAACGGCGACTACGAGAAATAGATCGCAGGATTCGCTACCTGACAAATCGTCTAAATAAAGCAATAATCGTGAAGAATCCGCCAAATGACCAATCAAAGATTTTTTTTGCTGCTTGGATCATCGTGCAAGATGAGGACAACGTTATGAGCGAGTATCGTATAGTGGGTTCTGATGAGATCGACGCAAAAGAAAACTGGATCAGTATCGATTCACCCATCGCCCAAAAGCTTCTGGGTAAAACTGTTAATGATGAAATTGAGGCAACAACTCCTTCTGGATTAAAGCAGCTTACCATTGTCAACATAAGATATTAGGGGGAAAGTCGGTTCATGACCCAAGCTGAGCTTGGATTGTCTCTCGAAAAACTAAAGCGATCATGTAAACGGTTTTCTCTGCCTTGCCAAAACTCAAAAAAATCCGGATACACTTTGTAGCCACCCCAAAAGTCAGGCGCTAGAATTTCTTCGCCAGCGAAGCGATGAGACATTCGATTATAAGAGTCTTCGAGCTGAGCACGAGATTCTATAGGCATGCTTTGTCTAGAAACCCAAGCTGCGATTTTCGATCCTTCGGGCCGTTTTACGAAATAATTTTCGACTTCATCTCGAGAAAGAGCAATTGCCTCCCCCTCTATAATTACCTGCCGGTCCAATTTTAGCCATGGGAAAAGGAGGCTCACTCGCGCATTCGACTGAATTTCTCTGGCCTTGCGACTTTCCAGGTTCGTATAAAAAACAAATCCCGATTTGTCATACGATTTTAGCAAAACGATTCGTTGTGAGGGTCTTGCGCCTACAGCACATGTGGACAAACACATCGCCGTTGGATCAGATATTCCTCGCTCAATCGCCTCATCCAGCCAGCTCTTGAATTGTGCGTGAGGATCCTTTGCTAAGGAATCTACATCAAGTCCAGCGTAACGATACTCTCGACGGTCTGTTTCAAGACTCATTTGAATTCTCTCAAAGTTTGAGAATATAGTTTAACGCCTGAAAAGACCAATGTCTCGGTTGTCATGATGAATGACAATGAAACTCTAGGCTGNGCAANTGCCCCAAAATGGGGCANNATTAGGTCTTCCCGCCTTCCAAAAGTGCNGATTCTTGAGAAAACCGTAATATCAAGTGTGATAATTGGCGTGTATGCGGCTTCGAATATTATGGCACGCATATTGCTNGAGGGTTATCGANGGCTTAAATTTAAAGCCACTAAAACCTAACCTTTAAGGGGAGCACAATGAAAGCATTTTCTAAAGTTTTATCATTCGTTTTATTCACTTCGGGGATTCTAACCATTGCTTCACCGGCACTTGCCGCTGACGTTTCAATGAATGTTGGTTATGTTTCTGAATACTATTACAGAGGAATATATCAAAAGAATTCGTCAGGTAGCGCTGGAATTGATGCCGAAGCCGGCGGATTTTACATCGGCGCGTGGACTGCTGACGTGGGTGATGGTTTGGAGATCGATGGTTACGTAGGGTTTGGCGGTGAAATCGAGGGCTTTTCTTATGGCGTCGGATTTACGGGCTATTACTATACCGGAGACTTTGACGAGACCTATGAAGAAGTGAACGTAAGCGCTGGATATGGACCAGTGGCTATCACTTACTCGATCGGTGAATGGGATGGAGACGGAGGTACGGATTACGACTTTCTTCAAATTGACATCGATCTTACTAACGATTTCTATGCAACCTATGGGAGCTTCGGAGATGAGTTCGATGGAGACTATTTTGAACTTGGCTGGGGAACCACGGTTGGAGACATAGACGTGGGTTTTGCTCTCATCATGCCTGAAGACGAATTGGAAGGTGCTGGCGATGCTGCCAATGAAGCTCTGGTGTTCTCTTTGGGATACAGTTGGTAACGACCTACCAGCGTGGCTCGAAAGATTCCACCCCCTCAGAATCTTTCGGGCCACCTGATCTTATTCCACAACCTTGCCTGCTCCACTTTTTTCACATAACAAGTGCTCATCGACCAGTGGCTGATTACTTAGAACATAAGATGAAAGACGGGATGCTGTTAGTACATATTTCCCAAGCTGTGAGCTCCATCCACTGGCAAAGCGGCTCCATTAATATAACTCCCTGCATCGCTTGCTAGGAGCAGGAAAGGCGCTCTAAGTTCCTCCATACGACCAATACGCTTAGCAGGCATCGTTTTAATATAGGCCTGGCCCTCACTTGTATTAAAATAGGGACCGGTCATCTCGGTAGGAAAATATCCCGGACAAAGCGCATTGACTCGAATGTTTTTGTGCGCCCATTCAAGGGCAAGCGATTTGGTCAAGTGGATAACGCCAGCTTTGGATGCACAGTAGCTGGAATTAAATAACGCTACCCTGATTCCTAGTATTGAACCGCTGTTTACTATGCTCCCTGAGATACCGGCTGCCATCATTCTCTTACCGGCCTCCATCGCTACCAACCAGACACCTTTGAGATTTGTATCAATCACACGATCCCACCCATCCTCATCAATTTTGTACGCTTTTTTTGTGTCTGCCACTCCAGCATTATTCGACACTATATTCACGGTACCATACAAATCTTCAGCAAAATTAAAAGCATTTTGCACAGATTTTGAGTCAGTAACATCGAGCGACACAGCCGCAGCAATGCCTCCCTCAGATTTAATTTCATCAACGAGCTGAAATAGTCGGTCTGTCCGTCTCGCACCAATTACTACCTTGCATCCACACTGGGACAATATCTTTGAAAAAAAAGCTCCAAAGCCGCTCGAAGCTCCCGACACTAACGCAATCTTTCCAGTCATATCAAATTCCGTTTGCATGTTTGTCCTTCCTCTCGCTAGCAGTGACTTTATAGATTAATACACTTAATAAGTAATATGAGCTCGCAATTCATTAGTATCGAGGTGAGGCACCATATTGAAGCAGGCCAATGTAATTTTTTTCTCATTGTAAAAGTAGCTGCTAATGCCAGTATTCTTCGATTGTAGATTCAAATCAAAAACAGTCTCGGCAGGGGCATCGAGGATTTGGCCCAGAAAAGTACTATTAGATCCTCCTGATCCGACAGCTAACACCCGTTTTCCTGATTTTGCTCCAGCCAAAATATATTTCCTAACCTGCTGAACCCTTGCACAAAATTCTTCCCAGCTCTCTGAGACATCAGTAATCTCTTTTCTAGCCCAAGCACTCAGCGCGACGCGCAGCAACCTATAATGATTACTTTTATCCAACGGAGCAGCTTTGATTTTTTGTAACAACGAGTCGTCAGGAAACGATTTGGCATAAGCGGCTGTCAGCTGGCCGAAATCATACTCATTCAGACCAGGTTTTACAGTGCGACTTTGATTCGTTACCCCCATTGCCGCACATATACCATCTAATGTCTGATGATGGCGCCGCATGTCACCCACAATAAGTTCTGCGAATTCTATTTCTTGGCCTTTAAAGTATTCACCCAGCCATCTAGATTGCTGTACACCGAGGTCAGAGAGTTGATCATAATCTGCCTTACCGAACGATGCTTGAGCATGACGAACCAAAAAAAGCTCACTCATTGATTTAGTCCTCAAAGAAATCAAAACTCATACTAATTTAATTATCAATTTTCACCAAGCGACCCAATGGCACAAAGATATTGCTCGGATCTTGAGCATATACGATTAAGGGTGATATCGTAACCGATACGAGATCTTCCTGTTAGATTTACAATCTCGTATTTAGCTGACGGGCAAAAGGAGGCAACGAGTCGAGTAATTGCGAGCCGTATCGTTTACTCACCAAACGGCGATCTAAAACCGTAACCGTTCCAGTATCTGTTTCATTACGCAATAGTCTCCCGCAAGCTTGGTTCAGACGTAAAGAGGCAGTTGGCAAGGAAATGTCAAAAAAAGCATTCCCACCTTCCGATTCAATCCACTCGCACAAAGCCTCATGTTGCGGTTCATTTGGGACCGAGAACGGTAACTTAGCTATGACCACATGCCGGCAATAATCACCCGGCAAATCAATGCCCTCTGAAAATGTCGCAAGCCCAAATATTATGCTCCGGCTATCGGAATCAACACGTTTAACATGGATACGGCGGATTTCGCTGTGCGAAAATTGACCCTGCATCAGCACATCTCGCCGAAGTTTAGTTGATATCTGGTTATAAACCTCTTGCATCTGCTTCCGAGAGGCGAAAAGCACTAAACTGCCCCCCATCCCTTCTATGAGAACTTCTAGACTAGAAATTATATAATTGGTATGAGCTGCAATATCATTGCCGTCAACAGCGCACTTGGGAATTCTCATAACCGCAGATCTTGCATAATCAAACACACCCTCAAAAGCAAAATAACTAGCTCCCTCTGGAATACCTATATCTCGCTGAATAGTTTTAAAGTTACCTAACGATCTTAATGTTGCTGAGGTTAAAACTATACCGAATGGCTTGCCCCATAGGTGTTTAAAAAGTGGTTCTGACGCCAGAATAGGGTAAGCGCTAATAGATATCTCCTCTCGCCGGCTGGCAGCGGTTAAACTTGAAACCCAGAAAGCCAGTGGTATGGNCTCGGCTCTCCTATCACGACTTAATTTGTCCCATAATACGGTCATCTTTTTAGCTCTTCCCAACCATTGGCCAACGATTTGAAATAAGTTTTCAATATTTGAAACGGCCGCTTGACCACCTCGGTTCGTTAACATATCTTTCAAAAGGTTATTCAATGACTCGACCTGTTTTAACCAGTCCCCTAGAGTCTTCTTGATCTGAATACTAAGTAGGCGGAGATCATCATCAACTTTACCATGAGAAAATCGATAGGTTTTTTCCTCACCTGTCACATGAATTTTGGACAAATACTGCTCGCAGATTGGATAACTTTCCATTAACAAATTCAACACATTCTGAGCTTGCTCAGCGACTATCGACAACAATTCAAATAGCACGCTCCCTGTCTCATTCATTCCTGCTTGAGCCTTACACTGTCGATTCACTTTTTCTAACCAGTTACAGCTTGATTTGATGTGACAATCTGCTCCGAAATGACGCACTGCTGTCTCACATAATCGGTGTGCTTCATCAAAGACGTAGATGCTCTCTTCCAGAGGGGGAAGAATGATCCCACCCCCCAAAGAGAAATCAGCCATGACAAGATCATGATTTACAATAATGCAATCGCTGACCTCCAACTCCGATCGGGCCCTAAAAAATGCGCACTCTTTAACAAAACGACAATTCCTTCCTGCGCACTGCCGTCTATCAATTGTGAGCGGCCGCCAGTGGAACTCGTCAATATGACTTTTCCATGTGTCACGATCTCCATCCCATGTTCCATTTTCCATCGCTTCCCAGAGTTCCGTATATAGATCCGCAGTAACAGGATCTTCTAATACTTTCTCATCATCAAACAAGATTAAGGCGTCACCTTTCGATGCTGATAATTCAGCTAGGTAATTATGCATGCGCAAATTGCAAGCGTATCTGCCTCGGCCTTTCATTAGCGTATAACTGAAATCCCAACCGCAATTAGCCAATAAATCTGGGAGATCTTTCTTAACTAACTGCTCTTGTAACGCTACCGTTCCAGTGGAGACAATCAAAGTTTTCTTTTGAGCTCGGGCGAGAGGAAGAGCTGCAATGAGGTACGCAATTGTTTTCCCCGTTCCTGTGCCAGCCTCTATAACGGCCAATCGTTTGTTAGAATCTCTCTGACTTAATACTTTTGCGATTTCAGCGATCATATTTTTCTGCCCAAACCGAGGTTGAAAACCCCGACAACGCAAAAAGTCTCGGTATCCCTCTTGGATAACAGTTTTGTTTTTCTCATCCAACAATGGATTATGCTCTTTGATGACTGCTTGACAGTTGGTCAGTCACCGGAGAAGCATAAGCTTGAACGACAATGTCCCGATGCTTTTCTGGCAGGGCCTCTATTCGCTTTTCAAACTTAGAATGAGCAACAAACCAATCTTCGTCAGGCCAGCAATCTCTTAATTCCATAACATCGAGACTATCATAAAGCATTTTCCAAGCCACAATATTGCTTGGGAAAAGACGATAACCACAGAAAATTTGGTCATCAATGTCCGCAGCTAAATTTTCTGCTCCAATATTCGCAATTTTACATGGCGAACCATAATGCACATGAACTCGACCCTTGTAGCCTATAAAACCTTTTTTAATAGTCTCAAGATCTTCGAATGCGGTTTTAACATAGGAGTTTCCTGTTTTGGCTATATAAAGTTCGCGCGCCTTATCTGCATCACATGGATCGTACTCGTAGGAGATAGAGACCGGAACGATATTCAATTCATTTATTGCCGAAGAAAAATCCTGATCTTTGGACCGGCTCAACGCAAGCATTTTTAGTAGAGCTGTTTCTGTCCTATCTTTTCCATCTTTCGCTCTTCCTTCTGCCTGAGCTATCCAAATCGATATGCCTTCATTGCATACAGATTGTCGAATGTAACTCGATAGTACCTTCAAGGCTTTAAGCTTCTCTCTTCGTCCTACTATCGATCTTTTTACAATAAAACTTCGATTTATTCTCATTAAATCAGAGGCAAAGGGTTTACTTAAAAGGTTATCTCCAATTGCAATTCTTAATGAATCCCTCCCAGACTCTACAAGGCCTAATATTGTGATTGCTGGATCAAGCGCTATATCACGGTGATTACTCATAAACACATAAGACTTATTATTTTCTAAACCTGAAAGGCCCGAAAAACTATAACCGTCTGTAGTCTGATCAAGAATAGATTTTAGTCTGATTGCCAGATGTTGCTGTAGCATATCAACCGTGTCTATTTTTCGGCTCGTATATTTTAAGCGAGCTCTCAGAAAAGGCCTAAGCCAAGGATAGAGCAATTTCCCTGCACCCGAAAAAAGGTCTTCTAATAAAAGATCAATTAATTCATTATCAGCGATCAAACGGCCGATTACTTCGGGAACCTCGCAATCATTGTAAGGACGAATGTCATCAAACTCTCTCATCAGATCGACCTGCCTGCCGTTTCAACTTTGACGGGCATTGAACCAGCGCACATCGAAGGCATAGTCGTCGACGAGATCGACCACATTTAAAACCATTGCAAAAAGAGCCATGCGGACTAAAAGACCATTATCCGTCTGTCTAAAGATCGCTAAATTTGGATGGGTATCAAGGTCAGCGTCAAGCTCATTCGCATCGAGGCGAGAGTCACGAGGCAATGGATGCATTATAACTGTGTTGGGTTGGCAGAATTGCGTGTAAATAGCATGATTAAGACGAAATTTGCCGCGGTATAGATCAGCTTCCTGTTTGCTCGAAAACCTTTCTTCCTGAATACGCGTTGAATAGACAATATCTACGTCTGTAATATTTTCAATCAAATGATCTGATACCGTTACGCTGATACCAGAAGCTTTCATTAGATCAACAAGGTCATTTGGGAAGCATAGTTCTTTTGGGGAAATTAAAACCACTTCGATATCGCTGTACAGACAGAGCAATTTAGCGAGAGAGTGCACTGTCCGGCCATAACGCAGGTCTCCAATCATAGCAATCTTTAAACCATCTATGGATCTCCCACTGGCTGCCAGTTCCTTGCGAATAGTATAGAGATCCAATAATGCCTGGGTGGGGTGCTCATTAGCTCCATCACCACCGCTTATAACTGGTACTCGACTGGCAGCAGCGAAATCGGCGACTGATCCTTCAACTGGGTGGCGCATACAAATTACGTCGCTAAAACCCGATAGGACTCGAGCTGTATCCTGGAGAGATTCTCCCTTAATCAGCGCTGACGTATCAAAACCAGCGGTTTCGCGAACCTCTCCCCCCAAAAGATTGAAAGCCGATCCAAAACTTACTCTTGTCCGAGTGCTCGCCTCAAAAAACATATTACCTAAAATGGCACCCTCTAAGACGCGCGTCACGCGTTGCCGCAGCGCATAAGGAAGCATTTGGTCTGCCACACTAAAAATAGCCTGAACATCCGCCCTTTGGAACTGATCGATAGAAACAATGTGAGCTCCGATAAAATTCAAAGATTTTTCCTAAAGCTTGTTATTCGACATCAGTGTATCCTGTTTCCTGCGCCCACTCTAGCAGAGCCCAGCAGTGGTTTCCGCCTGCAAATCAAAATTTTTCTCCACATCTTTTCCCCATTCACTTAACTTGGCTAGTAGTGCTTGATGTTTTTTTGAATGTTTTGGGTCTTTTCGCATTTCATCTAACCTATTCATGTAATGGCTGAGAGTGCAATATCCGGATTTTTCGTCATTTAACCTTCGACGGCACTGATTAAACCAATGCGCTGCCTCGTCCTTAGACAACGAAGACGGAAAATACCGAGCCCGATAGCTAAACAAGAGCTCTTGGTATCGCTCATCGCTAAACTGAATGGCATTAGAGGCCAATTCTTCTGCCGAGGAGGATCTAACTTCAGCAAGCTTTCTTCTGTCACTATTCGACAAAAACTTTTCATACAGACGCTGTTCAGCATCATTTTCCCAAGCATAAGACTGTTTCTCATACACGTGCTGCATTTTATATCTCAAATCCTTAGTCCGAAGTTTTCGCCAATTAGCGTAGCACTTGTCCACATCAATGCCGAGTCGCCTTGCCACTTTGTTATCCACCAGTTTAGGTGTCGCAACTATAGGGCACTTATTTATGGAAATCAGTCTTAATGGTGGCCGTTGAAAATCTTGTGAAACATTATCTGCTGGTTTGAACAATTGATATTTTAGCTCTTCAGAATCTAATGATAAGAGCATTTCGACATCGCCCACCAAGTCTGCGCAGATTATTCCATTACTATTACTTAAATGGTGAGCTAACGGCATCATTAGTGAAGAATAATGGTGTTTACTGGAGAGCGTACCCGAAATATAAAGAAAAGGGTTTCCTTGCTCAACATCAAGCAATNTGGCTACATTTTGTTTTTTACGCAACTGCAGAACGTAAGAAAAAAGCTGAGGTTGCCGCTGCTTCACTAGTTTGGCCAACTCGATTGTCGTTAGAACGTCAGATAAAGCCTCATGGGCCTCACCCTGCTGAATCTTATTAGTTTCTGCCAAATCTTCAAGCTTAAAGCTGGGCTCACCTGTATGCTTTTCCGGCCATTCAAAGCCCTCTGGGCGAAGTGCTCGAGTCAAGCGCATCATATCGATGATATCCCAACGCGAGTTGCCCTGATCCCATTCACGTAGGTAAGGATCATAAAAGTTTCTGTATAAAGTATATCGGGTAATCTCATCGTCAAAATTTATATTGTTATAACCTACTCCACATGTTCTGGGAGCAGACAACTGTTCGTGTATTTGTGAAATAAAATCTCGCTCGGACAGCCCTTCTCTTTGTGCGCGCTGTGGCGTTATTCCAGTGGTGATGCAGGCTTCCGGTGTAGGCAAAATATCGCGTGGCAGCTTGCAAAAAATAGTAAGCGGTTCTCCAACGGGCAGGAGGTTTTCATCAGTTCTAAGGCCAGCGAACTGGAGAGGTCGATCAATCGATGGGTTTACGCCCGTTGTTTCATAATCGTGCCAATAGAAAGTTCCATCCATAAATAAAAACTCTGTTGGGACAATCTAAAAAAAGTTTAACTATTTTGACTACCTATAAGTAAAATGACTTGATATTAAAATTATAGTTGTCGTTGAATTATGTTCTCTTGCTTAAAACCCAGCATCACTGAACATTCAAACCTTGGTCTAACTTGTAAAGTTTTTGGTTGACCTGCCGTCGAAATCCATCAATGGATTCAATTGCTTCATCATGACTCTTCAATTGTCTTTGCAAACGATTTAACGTTGCATTGGTCTTTAGCAAATCATCATTAGCTAGCCTTATATTTTCATGAACTGCTGCTAGATCATCACTAATTTCAAGGTAATTACCGCTGACCGCTGATATACGTTTCTCTTGTGTAGCCATTGTTTCTTTTAAATCCAATGCCATATCCCCAATCTCCACTCTTTTTTTGGCAAGAAAAGCAATGTCTGTCTTATTTTTTTCGATTTTCCCTTTGTTAATATCATTTGAAACCCCCCAAAGCTTCTTGATTTCCGACCAATGCTTTTCAAGCTCATCTTGTTGTCGGCCCAGTTTCAGCTGGAGAGCTGCCCCTGATTGAGAAACAGACGCATCGGTGTTTGTTAATCTAGATTCCAGATCTTCAAAACGTTGTTGCAAAATATTGTGCCGTTCTTGCAGGCTCGAAAACTGCTGCCAACCGAAAACAGATCCTAGACAGACACACAGGAAAGTGGCAAAAAGCAAGCGACTCCAACCACGTCCAGAAGTTGAGTGCGATGAGTTTTTTCCTTGCATCTGAGAATGCTTCTGGTGCGGTTTTCCTGGGCCAAATCCGCCGATCATTGCGTTACGGTCCGGAACTATAGGGTTAACTCTTGTATGTTTTGATTCAACCATATACTGGCAACCTCAAATTCTCATAAGTCCTTTTATCCCTGATTCTTTAGCTTGAAATATCAGCCCTTCTCTGCCCGCTGCGAGTGCCACACCCTCGGATAGAAAAATCAGACGCAGGCAGCTCTAGACAATTTTATAATCGATTTCCTTTCGCAAATTATACCTCATTTTCGAGTATGTTCAGACCTTAGAGTGAAGCAGAATAAAAATAATATTGTCACACAATTTTTGTCCTTAAAAAGTTATCCTTTTTAGGTTATAGTTAGCAAAGCGTTTTTAGCCAGGTCGAATTATAATTTTTACTCTAGTAATCAAATAATTTTGAGGTTTTCTTATGAAATCAACAATATTGATTTGCAGCACAATCTTCAGTGTGACTGCTCTGGCGCACCCAAATCACACTTCAGAGCTTTATACATTCATTCACCCAGAAACAATGATTCTCTTGCTCGCATTTATACCANTTGCCATATTTTCCTCCCGCAAAAGTGTGCGATCTATAAAGTGGTGGAAAAAAACAGCTCAGCGAATCAAATCTGATTGACTCCCGTATAAATTGGTATATTTAGAGGAAGTGTCTTAGTTAAGTAACTCGGAGGTATTTTATGTTTGAAATAAAAACGGTTTCGGCACATTGCGACATTCCATGCAAAATATATGACCCCGCCATCTTTCTGGTTGCTGGGCTCAGCGTCGCCCGACTTGTTGATTTAATTCAAGAAGAAAGCAATGATCTAAGTAGTCTTAAATCTAAAGCTCAGCTATCCAGATTGATATCAGAGAAAGAGGAGCAGGCTCGAATCGTAAAACAAGAGGTCAACACTATATGGGGCGATTATTTTAAGCAGCCGCAATTGGAGGAATTCCCCGAAACACACTCTCTTGTTCATCAAATAATGCAAATGGCATCTAAATGCAAACAGGATGTCTCGAGTCAAAATGCGAGTGATTTGGTAGCGCTTTTAAACAGATTCGCGGAAATCTTTTGGACCACCAAAGGAGTTAAAACTCAATTATCTAAAGCACCTTACCCTCCAGCACTAAACATAATTACCCCAGTACTTGAAAGTGCTTGATTTAGCCAAGGTGCAAGGCAATAGCATGCTCCCTACTCTTGCGCATGGAGATATCGTAATATGCTGTGATCGGGGTGCTATTAAGGTAAATGATGTTGTGATAGCAGACGTATTAAACGCAGGTATGGTGGTGAAGCGCATTGAATCAATCATCGGAGAAAATATAGTACTTAAAGGCGATAACAAACGCCTTGGCTCTTCTGTGTGTGGNATCNATATTCCAAAAAGTTCGGTTCTCGGCAGAGTGCTGTTGCGGGTCACTTCCAATTTAAGATTTAGTGTAATTAAGAGGGCTTAGATTCTTACTTAACTTTTTAAAGGTAAGGTATTCATCAATGCGTCAATATATTCGGGGGAGAGGGAGAGAAGCTTGGAAGATTTATCGAAAGAGAACAGCACGGATTTTTTATTTTTCGGCTTAGATATGCAAATGATTACCCTATGGTATGGGCTATTCCTTGTCTTCTGGGGTTTTGCGGTTAGCCTTATAAGCGCTAGTTCATCTCTAACCTCCTATATACCATCTTTGCTGGGATTGCCTCTGGTTGCGTGCGGGGTTATAGCTTCGAAGGNCCCTCAGAAAAAGAAACTCATCATGCATATCGCGGTNTTGCTTGGCTTGGTAAACTTTTTAGGAGGATTGGACTTTCTGAGAGGATTTGCAACCGAAATGGGGCCATTTGATAACGTTTGGGCGGGATCATCTAAACTAATGTTGTTGATTACTGGGTTAGGCTTCTGCATTCTATGCGTTAAGTCTTTTATGCATGCGCGCTCGAAACTCGANTCTTAATAGTTNAACGCGTTTTTCTGGTTGCGTAAAATCAGTTCTCTAAAAGACCTTGTCTATAGCAATCGGCTTACNCAATTTAACGAAATCTATTCACAAAAAAACCCGCCATGAATGGCGGGTTTTTTCATCAGCTTCGCGAGGTAGAGGAGCTACATCATACCGCCCATGCCGCCCATGCCGCCCATACCGCCCATATCTCCCATTCCAGGAGGCGGGCCTCCAGCCGCATTGTCCTCAGGTAGCTCGGCCACCATGGCCTCAGTGGTAAGCATCAAGCCTGCTATCGACGCTGCCGCCTGCAAAGCAGTCCGTGTCACTTTGGCTGGATCGAGAATACCCATGCTTATCATGTCTCCATAGTCTCCAGTTGNAGCGTTGTACCCAAAGTTGCCATCGCCTTGTTTTACTTTATCGACCACTACAGATCCTTCTTCCCCAGCATTTTCAACAATCTGACGCAAAGGAGCCTCCATGGCCCGTCGAGCGATTGCGACACCGGTAGTCTGATCATCGTTGTCTCCAACGAGATCTTCTACTTTTTGGAGCGCCCGAATCAANGCAACGCCTCCACCCGCCACAACGCCCTCTTCTACAGCAGCCCTCGTAGCATGGAGTGCATCTTCCACTCTAGCCTTCTTCTCCTTCATTTCAACTTCAGTGGCTGCCCCTACTTTAATTACAGCAACGCCACCAGCCAATTTAGCCACGCGCTCCTGAAGCTTTTCACGATCATAGTCAGAACTAGTTTCCTCAATCTGCGCGCGAATTTGCTTGACCCTCGCCTCAATATTACCAGTGTCACCTGCGCCATCCACGATCGTTGTATTTTCCTTAGTCATAGTAACCCGCTTAGCGGTGCCCAAATGCTCCAGAGTTGCGCCCTCCAAATCAAGCCCTACCTCTTCGGATATGACAGTACCCCCAGTAAGAATCGCAATATCCTCCAGCATCGCTTTCCTGCGATCGCCGAATCCTGGAGCCTTACAGGCAGATACCTTTACTATTCCACGCAAATTATTAACAACCAGAGTGGCTAAAGCCTCNCCTTCAACATCCTCTGCTATTATCATCAATGGTTTTCCAGCCTTGGCCACCGACTCCAATAATGGTAATAACTCACGAATATTTGAGATCTTNTTGTCTACCAAAAGGATAAGTGGACTCTCCTGCTCAGTACTCATGTTCTCTTGGTTATTGACAAAGTAGGGGGAAAGATATCCGCGATCAAACNGCATCCCCTCTACGATATCCAACTCATTTTCGAGCCCCGAGCCTTCCTCCACAGTTATGACCCCTTCTTTACCTACCTTCTCCATGGCCTCGGCAATTATGTCNCCGACCAACGTATCGCTGTTAGCAGATATAGTTCCCACTTGAGCGATTTCCTTTGTTTCGGAACATGGCCGAGCAACAGCAGCGATCTCAGCCACTGAAGCAACGACTGCCTTGTCGATGCCTCGCTTGAGATCCATTGGATTCATGCCTGCTGCCACCGACTTCAGACCTTCCGTGATTATGGTCTGCGCCAAAACGGTCGCTGTGGTTGTGCCATCTCCCGCATCGTCTGATGCTCTGGATGCCACCTCCTTCACCATCTGAGCTCCCATGTTTTGGAGCTTGTCCTTGAGTTCGATTTCTTTAGCTACAGAAACCCCGTCTTTTGTTACGGTCGGAGCACCGAAGGCCTTGTCGAGTATAACATTTCGTCCTTTGGGACCTAACGTTACCTTAACCGCATTGGCCAGAACATTGACTCCCTCGAGCATGTCTTGACGCGCATTGTCGCCGAATTTCACTTGTTTAGCTGTCATGATTTTTTCCTTTAGAAATACAGTTTTGCCAAAAATTCTTAAATTTTTAAGCCTCTACCACGGCTTTAATATCCGATTCACTGAGGATAACTAGTTCTTCCCCGTCCACGTCAATGGTGTCGCTACCCGCGTACTTTCCAAAAACGACTGTATCCCCAANATTAACATCCACAGCACGCGATTCTCCGTTATCAAGAATACGCCCCGATCCAACGGCAATGACTTCTCCTTGGTTGGGTTTTTCCTGTGCTGACCCAGGCAAAACAATGCCGCCGGCTGATGTTTCTTCTTCTTCCTGCCTACGAACGATAACTCGATCGTGTAATGGGCGAATTTTCATACCTAAAATCTCCATTCTTATAACTATAAAAGTGGTTTAGTTCATGCGTTCGATAGTTATTTCTTAAAACACTCTTTCGCAATCGTAAGGTATGTGGAGGCGTACTTAACCATTTTCAAGCCCCCAAAGAGTTTTTTTTTGACATCGACGCTTTTCAAATACACCAATCATGATGAGGTTGTCTTAATTCTGCGCATCTTCAAGGTTTTCGATTTCGCCAGCAACANTGGTCCCCGAGGCACCNNGCTCATATATAGATCTCGCCCCATCCTTTTTTTTGCCTGACCAACAGGAAAAATCGGCAAAAATTCGTTTCTTTATCCCCTGAGAAAATTTATAGCGTATCTTCGGTACGAGCAAGAGGAATCCCATAGAGTCCGTACAAAATCCTGGAGCACACAATAATATCCCGGAAATAATGAGCATTAATCCTGAGAAAAGTTCTTCCGCAGGCAACTGTCCTTGAGTCAGTTTTCTCTTGACTAACCAAAGTATTTCAGTGCCCTGAACCCTTATAATAATGCCTCCAATTACGGCGGTTGCCAAGACAAGGCCGATAGTGTTTAAAGCCCCGAAATAAGAACCTACAGAAATCAACAACAATATCTCCGCAAAAGGCGCCATCAAAAATAAAATGGTAAAAAAGTACATTAACTTGGATTCTCCTTTGCCGAAAAATATACTCTTTTTGTTGATTTTGTTCCATTTCGATTAAAGTTATTGAAAGCCTGCAATCTGTGAGAGACTGTCAACCTGATAAAGAATGCAAATATGGGGAATAAGCCGACTATGCAGACCAATTGTAATGATAAGCAACCGAGTTGGCGCGATGCGATCGCAGTATTTCTTCGAAGAAAGGTTATAACCATGATATTTCTTGGTTTTTCTGCCGGATTACCCTACCTATTGGTCTTCTCGACACTCTCCGCTTGGTTATCCGAAGCTGGCGTCCAACGTTCTGCAATCGGGTTTTTTAGTTGGGTAGGGATTACTTTCTCTATCAAGGTGCTTTGGGCACCAGTCTTAGACAACCTTGCGATACCTTGGATAACAAGATTTTTGGGGCAACGGAGATCTTGGATGCTAANAGCTCAGTTGGGCCTTCTAGTCGGGTTATTCTCCATGTCCACTCTGGACCCAGGCAGCCAAATATGGAGCCTAGCTTTACTGGCGACATTCGTTGCTTTTTGTTCAGCAACGCAGGATATTTGTATTGACGCATATCGAATTGAAGCCGCGCCGCGGGAACTACAAGCGGCTATGGCTGCAACTTATATCTTTGGCTACCGCTTGGCANTCCTAGCCTCTGGTGCAGGAGTCTTCTATATTGCCGACCTACATGACTGGGAGCTAGCNTATCAGTTGATGGCGCTATTGATGCTGNTAGGCATAGTGACCACAGGGTTTATTAGTGAACCGTCATCCGTTAAGAGTGTTCGATGGGGGCCTCTGGAGATCAGCCTATTAGGGCACTTAAGCACTAAGCGAAATGCACTTACTGCCAAATTGGATCGTGCGATGGTTCTGGCGTACGCTCCATTCTACTCTTTTTTCAAAGAGTATAGAGGACATGCAGCTATTCTTCTTCTTTTCATAGGTGTATTTCGTATCAGTGATATCACTATGGGCGTAATGGCAAATCCTTTTTACCTCGAACTTGGGTTTACTAAAACACAAATCGCTAGCATAGCAAAGGTTTTCGGGTTTTTGATGACAATTCTTGGGTCTGCTTTGGGAGGTATTTTGGTCGTCAAAATGGGGATCATGAGCCCACTTTTGATAACAGCGATCTTGGTCATGATTACGAATTTATTATTCTCTGTACTTGCGCTTATGGGCCCTGATCTTAACTGGCTAGCACTGGTGATTGGCGCAGATAACTTAGCTGGCGGAATGTCTAATGTTGTTTTTATTGCTTTCTTATCCAGCTTGGTGAATCAGACCTACACAGCGACCCAATATGCTTTNTTTAGTTCAATTATGACTCTGCCAGGAAAATTTGCAGGCGGCTTCTCCGGTTTGATTGTTGATGCGGTGGGGTACCCAATATTTTTCGTTTATGCAGCTTTCATAGGACTACCTGCCATACTATTAATACGGTATTTTACAAGAAATAAACTCCTTAGCATTGCCTAGTTAAAAAGCATCGTCACCTTTTAATAAGGTTAAGTATCTTTTCCAGTCGAAGGAACCGCCGGGATCTGTTTTTCGGCCAGGAGAAATATCGCTGTGACCGACAATCCGATCCAAAGTGATCAGAGGGAAGAAAGATTGTAGTTGTCTTGTCAGAAACCCCAATCGAGAGTATTGGATCTCTGTATAAGGGATATGATCAGCGCCTTGAAGTTCAATTCCTATTGAGAAATCATTACAACAGGTTCTATTGTCAAAACTTGATTCCCCTGCGTGCCAAGCCCGGCGATTAAACGGGACATATTGAGTAATTATGCCCTCTCGGTCTATGTATAAATGAGCGGAGACTCGAAGATGGCCGATCTCTTCGAAGTAAGGATGAAATGACGGATTTAGACAGTTTGTAAAAAGTTGGTCCACATAGTTTCCTGCAAACTCATTTGGCGGCAGACTGATGTTGTGAATCACCAATAGACTTATTTCTGTGTCATCCGGCCGTTGGTCAGCATTTGGTGATTCGATTCTGCGGTGAACGTCCATCCAGCCATTGTCAAGTCCTTTAATCATATGGAATCAGTGCTCGATATTTTAAATTAAAATTATACAGCCTCCCCCGATAAATGCGTGCCCGATTAGTTGGAGATGTACTGACATAATTTCAATGATACCAATGAATCGTAANATGCCCAAAACATGACAGAATATAATGATTTTAATTTTCCTTTTTTANACGGTTCAAAAATGATGTCGTTACTCGATCCATAATTTCGGTCAATACTGTTAGAATTATATTCAGCGATTTCTTGTGACCACTTGTTAAACCTAAACCGCCTTTCANTATCATTTTAACACCAGAGGTAGGAAGACTGAGAAATGACNAAGTTTAAAATGACACCATCAACTGCGCTCGATATTGTGGAATGTGTGTCTCGAGCACTTCAAGAAGATGTTGGAGATGGAGACATTACTGGTGCCCTAATTTCTTTGGAGCAGATAGCAACTGCTCACATTACTGCTTTGCAACCGGCAGTTATATGTGGCATCCCTTGGGCAGAAGAAGTCTTCAATCAACTAGAGGGAGATGTAAGTACAAATTGGCTAATTAACGAAGGCCAGGAAGTCAGGACAGGCGATGTAGTCGCTGTTCTATCTGGAAGTGCGCGATCACTCTTAACTGGAGAGAGGACTGCTCTAAACTTTTTACAAACGCTATCTGGCACAGCAACATGTGCACGGCGATATAGTTCAAAGATCCAAGATTCTAGCGTCCGCTTATTAGATACCCGAAAAACCATACCTGGGCTTCGGAAAGCGCAAAAATATGCGGTTCGCATCGGTGGTTGTTCTAATCACAGAATGGGGCTCTACGATTCATTTTTGATTAAAGAAAATCATATCCTGGCTTGCGGAGGAATTGCAAAAGCAATCCAAAAAGCTAGGGATATCGACAAAGAAAAAATAGTGGAGGTGGAAGTTGAAAATATGAAAGAATTCAAAGAAGCCTTGGAGGCAGGAGCAGACATCATAATGCTTGACAACTTCTCGTTCGAAGACATGCTGCGATTAAAAAAAATCGAAAGAGGCCGAACTAAAATAGAGATTTCCGGTGGAGTAACTGATGAGTTGTTGAACAAGTATCAAAGCTTGCCTGTAGATTTTATATCGTCGGGAAGCCTGACCAAACATTTGGAGGCGATCGATTTATCGATGAGATTCCTTGATTGATGTAACCTTCAGATCAAATCAATTAAATANGCACCNTCTTAGGCCGATAGTTTAAGAAATACTTTTAGAAAAGGAAAAACTGCTGCAAATCGAGACAAAAAGTAATCAGAGTAACTTTTTCTATGGATCTTCCAGAAAATATATTGACATTATTGGGAGTTTTGCTGGGCTTAACCTTTGGAAGCTTCCTGAACGTGGTAATAATGCGACTGCCGATTCAATTGAATTTCCGATGGCGAACGGAATGCCGAGATTATCTCGATATTGAAGATCAAGACGATTTACGAGCGCCTCTAAATATAATCTATCCAAGATCCCATTGCTTTAGTTGTAAACAAAGTCTTCCTTTTTTACAAAATATCCCCGTTCTTAGTTTCGTTGCGATAGGAGGCCGATGCGCCAATTGTTCGGCGTTTATTTCACGGCAATATCCGATCGTTGAAATTCTCGGTGCTGTCACTACAACAACAGCATTATTGAATTTTGGAATAACTTTTTCAGCAGCAGGTGCCATAATCTTTTCATATTGCCTNATAGTGCTTGCCTTCATCGACCTCCGAGAAAAGTTATTGCCGGATCAGGTCACTTTGCCCCTTCTATGGCTTGGTCTGATTATAAACACCGGTAGTACTTTTACCTCTCCGCAGGGTGCAGTTCTGGGAGCCACCTTTGGATACCTTGGGCTTTGGTCAATCTATTGGGCCTTTAAATTGATCACTGGCAAAGAAGGGATGGGTTATGGTGACTTTAAGTTCCTTGCCGCGTTGGGTGCTTGGCTTGGCTGGCACCTGTTACCACTTACTTTGCTGATTGCCAGTTCTATAGCTCTTACTGCCGCAGTTATCGGGATTATTCTAAAACGACTTGATAGTGGGCAAACGATTGCTTTCGGGCCCTACCTTGCTATAGCTGGTTATCTCGTGTTCTATCTGGGAGATAGCATGATTGAGGTATATTTAAGATTATCTAGCTTTTGAGGTTATAATCGGACGACCTTATCAAAAAACAGAGTGCTATAGAGTCCATAAAGGTGTCGACTAAACCATACATTGTTGGTTTGACAGGTGGGATTGGCAGTGGAAAAAGCACTGTAGCCAGAGCGTTTATTGACTTGGGAATTGAGGTGGTGGATGCAGATCATGCATCGAGAAAAATTGTAGAACGCGGTAAGCCTGCCCTAAAGTTCATTGCGGACCGCTTTGGTGGTAGGGTTATCAAGAAGGATGGGGGGCTAAATCGCGCTGCTATGCGCAAAATCATCTTCTCTCAACCGGAAGAAAAATTCTGGTTGGAAAGCCTGCTCCATCCCCTTATCGCAGAGTGGATAGTAGACAAAATCCGTTCCGCGACAAGTGCTTATGTAATGCTTGAATCACCTCTTCTTATGGAGACACAGCAACACAAATTGGTAGACTCTCTTTTATTAGTAGATGTACCTGAGGAGCTGCAATTAAAGCGGGCTTCCGAGCGGGACCATCAAAGTTTGGAGAATATTCAGTCAATAATTAAAACTCAAATGAAACGCAGCGAAAAATTAAATCGAGCTACTTATATTTTTGATAACACATTGCCGAAGTCATCGATTCCGTCGCGAGTTGCAACTTTTCATGAAACTTTTCTGAGTTTAGCTAGTGGCAAAAATTAGAGAGAAGCTGTCGCCGAAAATTCGAGACGCATTGACCAAAATCCACTGCACAACTTGCATGTTGTGTGTCAGTGGTAAAGAGACTAGGTCCGAAAACCTATTTCTTCATCCGCCACCAACAGCCCGCCTTTCGGCCGGTGGATGCTGGGAAATGAAATCTATTCCAAAGACTACGTAAACGCTATGAAATAGGAAGAGACTAAAGGAATTCATATTTTGCAAAGTACTAAATAAAAATGCGTACAAAGATCTATAAATCTAAGAAAGAATTCCTTGCTAGAGTCAATCGAGATGACAATGGCGTGAGCGAGGCCTTTGCAAAGGCTCATCCAGATTATGAGTCTCTAAACTTCAATAACCGCGGTTGCTGGGATTGCTTCGGGTGCTCCAACTGTGTCCTCTGTAGTAATTGCACAGATTGCTTCGCTTGCCAAAATTGTAATCTTTGCAGCAAATGTTATAACTGCGCCAATTGTCAAGATTGTGAAAACTGTTACAACTGTATCAACTGTGATGGGTCTAATAATTGTAACAATTGTATTGATTGCGCCGATTCGATCAATTGTTATGATTGCAATAACTGTTATGCCTGCACTGATTGTATTACATGCTTGGGCTGCGATAGTTGTCAAAACTGCAGCTTTTGCAATAATTGTAACCAATGTAGCGACTGCAACTATACTAATGAAGGTTACCATCGCAAGAGTATTTCATTGCGGCAGATGGCGCCTAGCACAGATGACTATAAGGATTCTTCAGTCATTAATGGGTTGAAGAAAAAGGGTTTTCAGAACTTCGAAGAATTGGCAGAGTCAACCGGGGAATCGGCACAACTACTCAAGAATTGGAGTATATTTCATCCTAGGCGTTTTGCACTTATACTAGCCGGAGCCGGCGCAAAAGTCACTTGAGAAACTGAAGCGGTTACCAATATTTGGCAAAAGGCTCAATCGGAAACCGATGGCCTAGCTTCGTTAAGAAGTTTTCTGAGAATNGGATAATTAGCCTCAGGAAAGGAAAACTCGGATTCTGGACCTATGGCTCTATCTACTGATATCCATGTTTGGCGCTGGCCCTCAGCAGCCTGAGCGCGCCCACGGTAATTAGTTACACTAAATACTTCCAAATAGACATTTAAGTCTTCATAATCATGAAAAATATCCATGTAGTGCTCCATTTCAATCACCTCAACAGAAATTTCTTCGCGCAGCTCCCTGCAGATCGCTTGCCGAGAACTCTCGCCCAGTTCAACTTTCCCACCCGGGAATTCCCAAAGCCCTCCTTTATGTTTTTTTCGATCACGAAGGGTGATTAAAATGCGTCCTTGGCTGTCCCTAAGAATGCCAATCACAACATGCAAGCGGCTGACCATGAAATACGCCTCAAACTTTCTCTCTCAAGTCCTATAATCAGCGTTAATTCGGACATACTCATGGCCAAGGTCTGTCGTCCAGACTGTCTGACTAACATCTCCTCGATCCAATAGTATTTTTATTTCAATATCCTCTGTTTGCATTGCAATCGATCCTGCCTCTTCAGAGTAGTCTGCTGACCGTTGGCCCTGATGCACGACTAACGTATCATTTATATATATATCCACTTTTTCCATATCCAGATGAGTAATCTCAGCACGACCAATCGCAGCCATGATTCTTCCCCAATTTGCATCCGAAGCGCCAAGCGCTGTCTTGACCAGCGGAGACTCAGCCACTGTATATGCCACTTCAAGCGCTTCATCAAGATTTAGAGCATTTGCCACAACTATAGTCACAAACTTTGCTGCGCCCTCCCCATCTCTGATACAGGCTTGTGCAAGTTCCACACAAACCGATTCGAGATTCGCTTGAAACTGGCTAAAATTCAGCTCATCTACTACGACTCCAGAATGTCCTGTGGCGACCAGAACGAGGGCATCATTCGTCGAAGTGTCGCCATCCACGGTAATTCTATTGAAACTCTTGTTTGCTGCAAGAGTCAGGGCCCTATGCAACAACTCATTATCAATACTTGCGTCTGTGGCAATGAAAGAGAGCATCGTGGCCATATTGGGCTTTATCATGCCCGATCCTTTTGCAATTCCTGTCAGCGTTATGTGTGTCTCAGGAGAGGTGGTAACTTCTGAAGTGCCGGCATGATATGAGGGTATGGCAAATCGTTTACTAGATGCTTTTGGTCTCGTATCTGTGGTGAGGATGGACCAAGCTGCAGCTTCCCAACCATCCTCATTTAGTGCCTCAATTGCACTCGGAAGCGCATCTAAAATAAGTTGTGTCGGCAGGTATTCCCCAATGACTCCCGTAGAGAAGGGAAGAACTTTGTCTGCATCAACTTCGGTCAATTCGGCTATTTTGGCACAAGTCATTTGTGCATCGCGTATTCCTCGAGCGCCAGTACCAGCATTGGCATTACCCGTATTCACCACAAGATAACTCGGCACATGCTTTGCCAGAGAGTTTCTTGCAACTTCGATAGGGGCGGCGCAGAAGGCATTCTTGGTAAACAACGCTGCTACCGCCGAATTCTCTGCTATTTGCATAACAACGAGATCATTACGAGAAATCTCTTTGATCCCTGCAGAAGCCGTGCCTAACTTGAAACCTGACACCGGATATATCTTAGGGAAAGAATCAAGTCCGGTAGCCACTATCCAATCCCGAGTAAAACTGGTTTGGTTGAAATATTTTAGTCATCTTGTAATATTAAATCCCTAGCCTATAGAATCTTGCCGCAGCAATGCTTGAATTTTTTTCCAGACCCGCATGAGCAAGGCTCATTTCGTCCCATTTTATTGCCATGCCTTCTAATTGGTTGATTTTTGGTGCTAGTAGATTGACTGTTTTCCTGCCGTTCTCCTTCAACTGCCTCGACTTTTGCATGAGAGTATGCTCGATTACCCTGTTCATCTCGGCGCTTTTTTTCGAGCCTTGACACATCATCTTGGGATGATATCTGGACATTATTGAGGAAACGAATAGTTTCATATTTAACATTGTCCAGCAGCTCTTCAAATAGAGAAAATGATTCACGCTTATACTCTTGTTTTGGATTTTTTTGCGCATATGCGCGCAGGCCAATGCTTTGCCGCAACTGATCCATATTCGATAAATGTTCTTTCCATAAATTATCAAGAACATGAAGCATTATCTGTCTCTCAACATCCTGCAAATAGTCTCCGACATGCCCATGTCGAGTCTCATAAGCTTGTTGCACGAGATCTATAATACGCTCCCTAACCCCGACTTCGCCTAGTCGATTATCCTCATCTAGCCACGGTGATACAGCTATCTCAATATCGAAATCTGCTGCCAATTTACGTTCCAAGCCCTCTATATCCCATTGTTCATCCAAACTACCGGGCATGATATGTTCATCAATCAAGCGGTTCACAACATCGGCGCGGATTTGGGTAATGATTTCCGATATATTGTCATCGGCAAGAAGGTCATTTCGTTGTTGATATATGACTTGACGCTGGTCATTTGCGACATCATCATATTCGAGCAAATGCTTACGGATATCAAAATTGCGACCCTCAACTTTTCGTTGCGCTTTAACTATTGCATTGGTAACCATACGGTGCTCTATTGCTTCGCCGTATTCCATTCCCATAGACCGCATCATATTCTTTACTCGTTCTGAGGCGAAAAGACGCATTAGAGAATCTTCCAGTGACAAATAAAATCGAGATACACCCGGGTCTCCCTGCCGACCACAACGACCTCGCAATTGATTGTCGATACGACGCGACTCATGACGCTCAGTAGCAATGATATGCAAACCCCCAGCCGCTATGACTCCTCGTTGACGCTCTGTCCATGCCTCGCGACAAGCTTTAACCTCTTCAGGTGATCCATCTTTCAAGGCTTTTAATTCAACCTCCAGGTTGCCACCCAACACAATATCGGTCCCACGGCCTGCCATATTGGTTGCGATAGTCACGGAGCCTGGACGACCAGCATCAACAATAATGCTCGCCTCGCGTTCATGCTGCTTGGCATTTAAAACATTGTGCTTGATACCCTCTTTGCGGAGCATTCCAGACAATAACTCTGATGTCTCTACAGAAGCAGTGCCTACTAGCACAGGTGCCCCTTTGCTGACGGTACTTCGAACATCATCAATCACTGCCTCAAATTTTTCCTTTTGGGTCAAAAATATTAGATCATTCAAGTCTGTCCTGTTGACAGTAACATTAGTTGGTATGACAACCACATCCAGCCCATAAATCTGTTTAAATTCGAAAGCTTCAGTATCTGCAGTGCCAGTCATGCCCGCCAATTTTTCATATAACCTAAAATAGTTTTGGAAAGTCGTAGAAGCAAGCGTTTGGCTCTCCTGTTGGATAGCCAAGCCTTCTTTTGCTTCGATGGCCTGGTGCAGTCCTTCAGATAATCTTCTCCCCGGCATCGTTCTTCCGGTATGTTCATCGATTAAGACAACCTGCCCATCTTGCACAATGTATTCAACATCTGTGTTAAATAAGTAATGTGCGCGCAGAGCTGAGGATACGTGATGCAATAGCCCTAAATTAGATGCTTGATATAGACTTTCTTCATCACTGAGTAACTTGGCTTTTACCAAAGCGGCCTCTACATTTAAATGACCGTCTTCTGTAAGCTCAACATGGCGAAGCTTCTCGTCTACCACAAAATCCCCCAATCCCGAATCTCCAACCATGACTAGATCGCGGATTAAACTATTTATGGTTTTATATAATTTCGAGCTGTCCTGTGCTGCGCCTGAGATAATCAGTGGGGTACGTGCTTCGTCGATTAAAATAGAATCAACTTCATCCACGATTGCAAAATGAGAAGAACGTTGGGTTTTTTCCTCTAACCGCAGACACATATTATCGCGCAAATAATCAAAACCAAATTCATTATTGGTACCATAAGTAACATCTGCGCTATATGCCTGCTGTCTTGAGCATGGCTGGAGTTTATTTCTGCTATTAAGTGCGATAAAAAAAGAATTAGGTTGATCAGACGCTTGGAAGGATTGCACAACTCCCAGTGATAGGCCAAGTCCTGTATATAAAGGCCCCATCCATTCCGCGTCTCGCTTAGCCAGGTAATCATTGACCGTAACAATATGAACGCCTTTACCAGGAATTGCATTTAGGTACGCCGCAAGAGTTGCAACTAGTGTTTTACCCTCTCCAGTGCGCATCTCGGCAATTCGCCCCTCATGCAGCGTTATACCTCCAATCAATTGAACATCGAAATGCCTCATACCAAGCGAACGTGTCGCAACTTCTCGAACATTGGCAAAAGCCTCTGGCAAAATTTGTTCAAGGCTTTCTCCATTCCGGTATCTTGCTCGAAAATGTTGGGTCTTTTCGCTTAACTCAAGATCACTCAAGCCTTGGAAGTCCTTTCCATAAATATTTATAGTCTCGACGATCTTATTTATTCTGCGGAGCTCACGCGAATTTTTACTCCCCAAAACTTTTTTCAGCAAATTAAAAAACATTAGAATGATTCGGAAGAAATTAGTAAATGAGAATTAGGTATACTCGTTTGATAGCATTAATGCTGAGATATCTAGTTGACAGTTCGCCTAATATAGGTTGCAGGATTAACGGTACGTCCATCTTTGTATACCTCAAAATGGACATGCGGACCGGTTGAACGACCCGTATTTCCCATGCTTGCAATAACATCGCCTCGCTTAACAAGCATCCCCACCTTTGCCAAATTTTCTCTATTATGCGCATATCGCGTTAGATAACCATCACTGTGGTTAATTTCAATCATCTTACCATACCCTTTTTTGGTTCCAGACCAAACAACCACGCCTGAAGCAACAGCTATAATATCCGATCCCTCGCGTCCAGCGAAATCTACTCCATTGTGCCAACTCTTCCGGCCATGGAAGGGATCTGTACGCATACCGTATTCGGACGATAACCATCCTTTGACAATAGGCCGTCCAGCGACCACACTTTCAGTTCTAAGTCGGTTATCAGACATCATCGATTGCAACACAGACAACTGCGCTTCTCTATCGCCCAAATTATTTTCAAGAGATTCGAAAATCAGCTCTATCTCCTCTTGAGGCGATATGGGACCTGATAGCTCAGACATCATCGTCTTTTCCGGCCCCCCTAGACCAGCGGACGCGGAGAAATCGAATTCTCCCCCCTGTAGATTTGCGATCTGTGTTAGTTGCTCGCCGAGCGCATCCAATCTCACCAACCTAGAACGCATCTGCGCTAGTTTAATAGTCATAGCTGATAACGTTTGTTCAACTTCTTCTCGACCGACCGCAACATTATCGCTTTGCAATCTTATTTGTTCTTGAATCTCTCCGGCTGTGTTTTCAAAAACCACTTGCCAGTGAAGATCTGAAATCTTATAGCCAAAGAAAGCTCCAAATCCAACAGATAAAATCAGTAACGCCGATAATAGTAGAGTTGTCATCCAACCTGTGAAGCTAATCGTCCGGTTGTTACTGGTGACACTTGGAAGCAAAATTATTTTCAAAG
>PCDB01000001.1 GCA_002591625.1 Porticoccaceae bacterium | reverse complement strand
TTCAACTATTGTCTTACCATGTGGGTTTGTTAAAGGGAACCGATGTCGACCAACCTCGAAACTTAGCTAAGTCTGTAACCGTAGAGTGAAATTGAACAGTGAATAATAAAATTATATTTAATTTGAAAATATTTATTTTTACCATTGCGATCTTAATTTGTAATAACCTGTACGCTAATTCTAGACCAGATTGGTTTATTCCACCCCCATTAGATCCAACTGGTTTAGAGTTAGAGACTGTAGAAATTGATGAAGGTGTATTTGCTCTATTATCTAATAAACCTTTTACTGACAATTCTGGTTTTGTAGTTGGCGAAGATTTTGTCCTAGTCATTGACGCACACTTCAATGGTGAAATGGGCAATCAAATTATTTCAGCAGTAAAAAAAGTAACAGATTTACCTATTAAATATTTAGTTAATTTAAATGCATTTGGAGATCATGTTTTTGGAAATTATGTTTTTCCAAAATCAACGACAATAATTGCGCATGAAAAGACCATAGACTTTTTAAAAAGAAATTCACTTCAGACAAGAAAAGAATTAATTTCTGTCACCGTAGGTGGCAGCATAGAATTATTTGAAGAAATTGTAGATAGATTTCCGACTGTTTCTTTTCAAAAAAAAATGACTTTGGACTTAGGAAACAAAACTATCGAACTACACTACTTTGGTCCTGGTATGTCTCCAAGCGACACAATTTTATATGTTCCAGTATCCGAAGTTGCTTGGACAGGAAATTTAGTCTTTGGGAGAGGGAGTATTCCTTGGGCAAGATCTGAAACTCTCTCGGATTATCTGGAAACAATGAAAAATTTTGACTTAAAAATTAATCCAAAAACTATAATTCCTGGTCATGGAAAAATTTCTAAAGGGGATATTATTGATAAATATATTTCATATTTGGATTATGTGTTGAAATTATCTAATTCTTTAAAGAAAGAAGAAGTCCGTATCGAAGAGCATGTTAAAAAAATAAATATCCCGTCTAAATACTCTATTGAAGAAGAAAACAAAGGTCTTATGGAAGGGTTCCATAAATGGAATGTTCTAAATGCATATAAACAAATAGAATAAATTTATTTTTACTCAGAGGAGATAGAAATTAATTTTTGGTTTATTTGAAAAAAGATTCATCAAAAAATCGTCCAGACGAGGATTATGAGAAAGTTATTACTCATAACTACGAGGGGGTCTGTTATTTCCTCTGAGTGCAATGTGAACAATCCAGAAGAATACCCTTATCATGCTCCGTATCCCCAAGGAAATGAGAAAATCACTTGTACCTATGGTGATGAAGTAGTGGAATCTTGCGGGGGAGACTTCGATGGGGGTCAATATAGCGGTAAAGGCAGACTTGTAAGGAAAGGAGGGGTGTTTGAAGACACTTTTTCTGAAAATTTTTTCGTAAGTGAATAGATTACTGGTAATGACGCAGTTAAATTAGGAAACTGGCAAATTAAGAATTAAACAGAAACTGCTCATGAACGATATTAGGGATAACAATGAAACAAATTGTGATCAGTGGCACAGGTGTTTTTACGCCAGAAGAGTCGATAACAAATCAAGAATTGGTAAAGGCTTATAATTCCTATGCTGAAAGTTATAACTTGGTTAATAAGGACGATATAACGCAAGGAAATAAAGTTGAATTGGAATTGTCAGATGCAGAATTTATTTTTAACGCATCCGGCATTAAAAACAGGTTTGTAATGGATAAGAAAGGCATTCTTGATCCGAATATTATGCATCCAATTTTACAGAGAAGAAGCAATGATGAACCATCAATTCTTGCCGAAATGTCGTTAAAAGCAGCAAAAAAAGCAATGGAACGCGCTGGTAAGAAAGCTAATGACATTGATGCGGTTATTACGGCTTGTTCAAACCTTGAAACAGCAAACCCTGCCATCTCCATAGAAGTTCAAGCATTATTAGGAATAAAAGGCTTTGCCTTTGATATGAATGTGGCTTGTTCTTCAGCCACTTTCGCACTGCAAGCTGCCGCTGATATGATCCGATCAGGAAGCGCTAAAACGATTCTTATAGTAGATCCCGAAATTTGCTCGGGACATCTTGATTTTAAAGATCGTGATTGTCATTTCATCTTCGGAGATGTCTGCACCGCTATGATTCTTGAAAGCAAAGAGACAGCTCGATCGAAGAATTCTTTTGAAATACTCTCAACTAAATGCCTTACTAAATTTTCAAATAATATAAGAAATAATTTCGGGTTCTTGAATAACGCTAAAAAATCTTCTCCTTTAGACAGGGATCTTTTGTTTATGCAGGAAGGAAGGAAAGTCTTTAAAGAGGTTGTCCCGTTGGTGAGTCAATTAATCATTGATCATGTTGACGCTGAGAAAATCAAAATTGACGACATCAGAAGATTATGGCTTCACCAGGCCAATAAAAGTATGAATGATCTTATTGGAAAGAAAGTTTTAGGACGAGTTCCAGAAATGCATGAGCAACCAAATATCCTGCAGGATTATGCAAACACTTCGTCAGCGGGTTCGATAATAGCCTTCTCTTTATATAGTGAAGACATGAAAAACGGCGAAATTGGAGTTTTATGTTCTTTTGGGGCCGGATATTCGGTTGGAAGTGTAATTCTCAGGAAAATAGGTTAGGTTCTCAAAATCTTTTCAAATTAAAAAGGTAGTTTTAAAGATTAATTTAGTGACGTTTATGAACATCGTCGATGGCTTCGCGCCTAGTGTGAGGGGTGGTTATAAGGATAAATAGACAATCATCCCTCAAAACATTTTATTACATAGCCTCAAAATCGGTGGCGTCGTATTATCTATATCCTTCAGCAACTATTTTGATTAACTTTGGAAATCCGATGAAAGATTCATATCTAAATTTTGCCAATGGTGGATTTGGTGCTCGTCTAACCAACATGTTGGGCATGCCTCGTCCGGAATTTTTAGAGCGCTATGAGCCAGAACAACCAGTCATTAACGGCTCTGTGCTGCTTGGTAGTGGCGGCGATCCGGCGTTATTAGAGACATTGGCAACGCTTTTTCAGTCAATGAAAACACAAACCCTGTTTCATGCCCAGACTCCCCAGTGGCTTAAAATAGCGAATGACGCTGGGCTGATAACCGGACGGTGGGAGACCAAAGGGAAGCAAAGTGAAAAGGTTAAGGCATTGGTGTTCGATGCCACAGGTATTGGTGACAGCTCCGAATCAGCGGTTCTGCATCGCTTTTTCCATGACAGTGCTCGATCTATTTTAAACTGCGGTCGGATAATTGTTTTCGGGAGACCACCTGAGCAATGTCAGGACGCGCGCAAAGCCACGGTGCAGCGAGGATTGGAGGGCCTGATGCGCTCTTTGGGCAAGGAAATTAAGCGCGGCGTCGCCGCTCAGTTGGTTTATGTCGCTGAGGGTGCCGAAAATCATATTGAATCCACCTTGCGATTTTTGCTCTCGCCACGCTCGGCTTACGTTTCAGGCCAAGTAGTTCATATTGGGGGAGCCAAAAAAGCAGCCAGGGACCCAGCCGACTGGTCAGTGCCTCTAAAAGGTAAAAAGATTTTGGTCACTGGTTCTGCAAGAGGCATCGGTGCCGCCATTGCTGAAGTCATGGCGCGGGACGGTGCCAAGGTAGTCTGTTTAGATATTCCCCAAGCTCAAATCGATATTGAAAAGGTTGCGGCAAAACTTGATGGCTCGGCCCTTGCCTTGGATCTAACCCACTCTGCCGCTCCCGATACTTTGGTCACCGCAGCACAGGCAGACGGGGGTTGGGATGTGGTGGTGCACAATGCCGGAATCACTCGCGACAAGACACTTGCTAATATGAGAGCTGAAATATGGAATTCTGTGGTGGACGTCAATTTGTCGACACAAGAGCGTATTAATGATGCCTTACTCGAATCTGGGGCGCTCAATAAAAGTGGCCGTATTGTTTGTGTTTCTTCCATCTCCGGCATTGCCGGTAACTTAGGTCAAGCTAACTATGCCTTTTCTAAAGCTGGCGTGATTGGCATGGTCCAGAGTTTGGCGCCCTCACTTGCGCAGCATGACATAACAATCAACGCCGTGGCACCGGGTTTTATCGAAACACAAATGACCGCTGTCATACCTTTCGGCATCCGCGAAGCCGGACGTCGCTTAAACTCAATGCATCAAGGAGGTCAGCCCCAGGATGTAGCAGAGGCGGTCGCTTGGTTTGCCAATCCGGCTTCCGGCGGAGTAACAGGCAACATAGTCCGTGTCTGCGGGCAGAGCTTGTTGGGAGCGTGAACTATGAAAATAGTAGAGATCAACTCACCTAGCACTCAGCTCGGAGCGGTTCTGCGCCTGTTGCGCTCTCGAAAAAAACGGGTTTCAGTCGAGGTCCTTCCAGAGATTTGCTATGTGGCATCCAACGTAGTTCTGGACGATGGACACCTTAATAAGTATCGCGCAGTTTGTGGATTCAAAGAGTCGCATGGCGTGCCTTTTATCTATCCGCAGATTTTGACCTTTAGTCTAATGATGGAATTTTTGGGTTCCCAATATTGTCCATGGTCGGCTATTGGGATGGTGCATCTTGCTAACCGGATTGAACAGCACAAACCTTTGTATGTTGGCGATGATTTGAGAGTGGAATTGAGGATGGGGGACTTGATCAGCCATGAGAAAGGACAGATGTTCAATCTAGAATTCCAGATATTACGTGATAATGAACTTGTTTGGCAGGCGATTCAAAGCACGCTTTGCCGCGGGATAAGTCAGCCTGTGGGCGAGAATTATAAAAGCATATTAGCCCCCGAGTTTGTCTTGTCACGCCAGGCTGTTTTTTCCGCCCCGAGAAATATCGGCAGGCGATATGGAAAAGTATCTGGGGATGTTAATCCAATCCATCTAAGCGCTTTAACAGCGAAAGCCTTCGGTTTTAAGCGTGCCATCGCCCACGGTATGTGGAGCAAAGCACGGGCATTAAGTGCTTTGCTGCCAGAAGAGCAAATTGACCAGGCAACTGCTGTCGTTGAATTTAAACGTCCAATTTATCTGCCTGGGGTTGCAAGTCTTTGGAGCCGTCGAAGCGCTCGGAGTGCGCAATTCGAGTTGCGGGACAGCAAAGGTGAAGAGCCACATTTGCGTGGGAAACTCAGTTACTCATAAAAAAGGTCATAAACATGATAGAAACCCGACGTGTAGCGGTTATCGGCGGCAATCGAATACCGTTTGCTCGTTCTAATACCGTTTACAGTAAAGCTTCTAACCATGAGATGTTGACTGCCACCCTGCAGGGTTTGGCGGATCGTTTCAGTTTGCATAATGAATTGATCGGTGAAGTTGCGGGCGGTGCTATAATGAAGCACTCCAAAGATTTTAATTTGGTTAGGGAAAGTACTTTGTCAACAACCCTAGCACCGGAGACGCCGGCATTTGATCTTCAACAAGCTTGTGGAACCGGCCTTGAAGCCTGTATTTTGATAGCCAATAAAATTGCACTGGGTCAGATAGAAAGCGGAATTGCGTGTGGTGTTGATACAACATCAGATGCACCCATCGCGATCAATGAAAAAATGCGACGCATTTTACTCGAGGTCAATGGCGCAAAAAGCACCGGCAAAAGATTGTCGATCCTATCAAAACTGAGACCCTCTATGTTGTTCAAACCGGTCTTCCCTCGTAACGGAGAGCCGCGAACTGGTCTATCCATGGGCGAGCACGCCGAGCTGATGGCCATAGAGTGGCAGATTTCTCGGGAAAAACAAGATCAGTTTGCCTTAGCCAGCCACCAGAAACTCGTTCGAGCCTATGACCAAGGGTTGTTTACTGACTTGATGACTGCTTTCAACGGTTGCAATCGAGACAATAATCTACGCGATGACTTGAGCATCGAAAAACTCCGTAATCTCAAACCATGCTTTGACAAAAAGGTGGCGCCAAATCAAGGTACGTTGACTCCTGGAAATTCAACCACTCTAACCGATGGTGCTTCATCAGTGCTGCTCGCCAGTGAAGATTGGGCGCAGGGAAAAAATTTTCCGATACTTGCTTATCTAACCTTCAGCGAAGTTGCTGCGGTGGACTTCTACGATAAAAAAGAAGGACTTCTAATGGCGCCAGCCTATGCTGTACCTCGAATGCTGGACCGCGCTGGATTGACATTGCAAGATTTCGATTATTACGAAATTCATGAAGCTTTTGCGGCTCAAGTGTTGTGCACTCTTAAAGCTTGGGAAGACGACAGTTTTTGCAAAGATCGGCTGGGACTGAAACAGCCACTGGGAAAAATTGATCGATCAAAACTCAACGTCAATGGCAGTTCTCTTGCCACAGGCCACCCCTTCGCCGCAACTGGCGCTCGTATAGTCGCAACATTGGCAAAGGTTCTTGCCCAGAAAGGTTCGGGCCGCGGGCTCATTTCCATTTGCGCTGCTGGTGGTCAGGGTGTTGTAGCTATTATTGAAAGGTAACTTTCCACCACCAAAATCTGCTTTTTTTGGGGGGAAGTTTAATCTGCATTTTTAGAGGGTATTTTAACACTTGGACGTTTATTTTAAGAAACATTCCTTTTTTCATCCTCCCAAAAAGGCGCTCTTAATTCTCGTCGAAGAATTTTTCCTGATGGGTTTCTCGGCATCTCGGAAATAAAGTTTATCGAAGAGGGACACTTGTAGGAGGCTATCAAATTCTTTGTTGCGGCAATAATGTCTGATTCACGCACCTTTGAATCTTTTTTAAGGACAACGAAGCCCTTTACAGTCTCTCCCCACTTATCATCTGGCACTCCAACTGCTGCTGCGTCAATGACATCAGGGTGATGCATTAATGCATTCTCTACTTCAGCCGGATAAATATTTTCGCCCCCAGAGATAATCATGTCTTTCACACGATCATATATGAATAGGAAACCATCCTCATCAAAGTACCCTGCATCTCCGCTGTAGAACCACCCATCAATTATTGATTCCTTATTTGCTTCATCCCTGTTCCAATAGCCCTTCATAACCACTGAAGATTTTATCGTTATTTCACCCACCTCACCGGGAGAAACTTCGGCACCCTTCTGGTCAACGATTTTAATATCGACGCCACTATACTTCTTGCCACAAGATCTGAGTTTGCCAGATGAGGGATCATGACATTCTGGTGCGAGCGTTGTCCCAATACCTGAGGTCTCGGTTAGGCCGTATACTTGCCAAAACTCACATCCCATTACTTCAACTGCTCTGAGAAGAGTATCTTCAGAAATAGGTGAGGCGCCATAAACAATTTGTCGTAACGACGAGAAATCAGTTTTGGCCGCATCAGGATGATTCAAAATGAACTGGATTAATGCAGGAACCATGAAGGCCGTTTCTATTTTTTCAGTTTGAATCAAATGTAAAATTTTCTCTGGGTTTGGTTCCGGAATAACAATATTTTTACAGCCGAAAACTACTCCCATTAGGACAATATTTGACCCTGCAATATGAAACAGTGGTGAGAGGATAAAATTAACTGATTTTTCATGCCAATCCTTTCCCCACGTCTCCTCAACCATCGGTGTAGCGCGATTGATATTTTTGTTGGTTAGCCGGACTCCTTTAGGTAGACCAGTTGTGCCAGAGGTATAAAGTTGAATGACGTCGTCATCGGCATAACCATCTAGCCCTGGTTCTGAGTCGTCAAACGAGTTTTTCCAAGCATCATAATTTTCCCAATCATCATGCTTGTAATCTATGGCAATGATCTGTTTTACGTGATTAAACTTATGCTTTATCTGATCGACCAATGGATAGAACTCTTTGCCTACAAATAGGATTTCACTTCTCGAGTCGTTAACAATAAAGACGACCTCAGCCCCGGCTAACCTCCAATTCAAGCCCACGAGTGCCGTTCTTGATTTCAGACTCCCAAAAAGAATCTCTGCATACACAACAGAGTTTTTTGCTAATACAGCGATTCGTGAGTTGGGTAAACAACCGCTTTTAATGAACCCATTAGCCACTTGATTTGCTTTTAGGTCATATTCTCCATATGTCATTTCATGGTCATTAAATTTAAAAGCAACATCATCTGAAGACTGCTTAACACGCCACTGAAATATTTCTAGCAAAGTTTCTTTCTCTGGAATTCTGCTCATACGAAGTTTAAGGGATTTGACTGNANTTATCNTACCCTAGTGTAATTTGCAGACAGTCTCAAGNAGCATGTTCTTANAAATGCATTATNNGCGTGGAAAAAAGCCAATTTAGGATATCAAATGTATAATTCAAAGTTNCAANGCGTCGTTAAATGGAAGGANCTTATCGCTTTAACTTTGGGGGCAATGATAGGTTGCAGTAGACGATTGTGATTAGGTNTAATAANTGTATTNATGCATAAGGTATCTGGNCAANGAGATTGTTATGACGGATTTAACGATTGGAGATGTTTACGCTGTCGGAGTGCCAATTGTTTTGGTGATTATCCTTACAGAAGTTCTCATTACCAANTGGCAAAGCCANTCACATTACAAACGAGAAGATACGCTATGCACTGCTGGCTTGTTNGTTGGNAACATAGCTATAGGNTTNTCTATCAAAGGAGTCACTTTAGCTTTGCATTTTTATTTGTATCAATTCAGNGGCATCAATTTAGACGCAATTATGCCGGTTTGGGCTATTTGGTTGTTAACATTCGTGCTGATTGATTTAGTATTCTACTTTTATCACCGAATGTCACATCGTNTCAGGTTCCTTTGGGCTATCCACATGAGCCATCATTCAAGTGAAGAGATGAATTTCTTCGTCTCCTTTCGGCAGGCGTGGTTTGGACCAGTTTCAAAAATTCCATTTTTTATGTGTNTACCTTTGCTTGGCTTNGACCCAACNATAATTGCTNTTGCCGGTGTCANNAGCACNCTTTGGGGTATAGTGGGCCATACCCAGATTATCGGTAAACTGGGGCNATTAGAATTGATATTTAATACGCCCTCGCANCATCGGGTGCATCATGGATCTAATGACCAATATATAGATAAAAACTANGGCAACTTGCTGATNATNTGGGATCGTGTTTTTGGTACTTTTGAGCCGGAGAAAGANCCGGTGAAGTATGGTTTGGTNAATAATGTGCAGACGTTTGATCCCGTAAAAATCACCTTCATGGGATGGNAATCCATGCTTGACGATATTAANAACTGCAGCGGGCTTGGAGAAGTCTTGGGTAAGGTATTTGGACCTCCAAATACACGTTCCCGAGGTGAGGGTTTTTAGCTAGTGCAGGGGACTCCTTTTCAGAAAAAAGTGTGGAACGAGTTGAAAAAAATTCCTNTTGGAGCCACTAGGTCGTANACAGAAATTGCNATTGCAATAGGACACCCTAATTCAGCAAGGGCAGTTGCAAACGCATGNGGTAAAAACCCTTGCCCAATTAAGATACCTTGTCATAGAGTTATTAGATCTGATGGTTCCTTGGGTGGTTATAGNGNAGAGGGAGGTATAAATGCCAAAGAGAAGTTGCTGCAGCTTGAGAACGTTGGNAATCTTGAAAAGATTTAGTTTAATATCGGCGTTTNTTCTTTAACAANGGATTCNATNAATNAAGGAGGNAGGTTAGTGCAAATTTCGAGAAAAGATCNAGTGGCCGCTATNCTATCNCTTGTTNTCCTANTTANCCCTNTGCTTGGGCTAGCTGAAACCAANGAGATGGACAGAACAGTCNNGGGTTTNTGGGAAACCGACCACTGTTTAGAAGTAAGTGAGCATGCAGGGCTAATGTTATATTTGTCAGGGGAATTGTTAAAAAAGGCAGACGCAGAAAGGAAGATTGGTAATACAGAGGCTTCTGATGAGCTAAACAAAGGAGCGATATTTTTTTCGCAACTTTCGGCAAATTCAGCTAAAACTTTTGAAGTCTTTTGCAAGAGATAGAGTAACTCGTTGAAGGTTTTTTTATGCGAATAATAGTTTTGGGTCTGGCACTAGCCTTTTTGGTATCGATGGTCGCCTGCACATCCACTCGGTATTCAAATTCCGATGGCATGACTAACGATAAATCTCTGGGCGATCTTTTGAGATGGGGTTTCGGTAGGGAAAAGCCAAAGCCCGTGCAGATAAATTTGTCAACTAACTATAAAAGTTACAACTTGGCTTCTCCTGAGCCATACCTGATATGGATAGGGCATGCCACATTTTTACTTAATACCGGCGACACCAGGGTCCTTTTTGACCCTGTTTTCTCCGATCGGGCATCACCCTTCAGCATGGTTGGTCCCAAACGAATAATTCCTCCGGCCATTGACATTTCTGAGCTGCCGAATGTGCATTTAGTCCTGATTAGTCATAATCACTATGATCATCTCGATCAGCGATCTTTGATTGAGTTAAAGAAAAATAATCCTGAGGCTAAGTTCTTGGTGCCTCAGGGCGATAAAGCACTTTTGACCGGTATGGGAATTGAAAATGTTTTTGAGTTCAATTGGTGGGAAAGCATAGCGGTAAGAAGTTTGGAATTAACATTTACTCCGGCCCAGCACTGGTCCTCTAGAGGCCTATTTGATAGAAATCACAGTTTGTGGGGGAGTTGGTTTGTGCGAGATGCGAATCATTCATTTTTTCATGCTGGCGATACCGGTTACTCGGGAGACTTCGTTGAGATTAGAGAAAGGCTGGGTGATGTGGATTATGCAATGATTCCCATAGGTGCTTATGACCCTCGGTGGTTTATGAGTTACCAACATGTCAATCCAGAAGAGGCTGTCACCATTGCCAAAGATATAGGCGCTGACGTTTCTTTCGGCATGCACTGGGGCACATTTATTCTCACCGACGAGCCAGTAATGGAACCGAAACAACGGTTGGAAAGGGCGGCATATGCGGAAGGTGTAGACTTTCGGGTGCCAGTCCCAGGGGAAGTTAACAAAATCAATTAGTTCTTGTTGCGCCACTCCTGAACACGGCGCCCTGTTTCACTCAGAGGCTTAGATCATAAATTGATAGTTTCAATAAAATACCTGTTAATTAAGGTCCCAGTCGATAGGGTCATAGCCATGGTCTTTTAGGTAGTTGTTTGTTCTAGAAAAAGGTTTAGATCCAAGGAACCCGCCGTGTGCCGAGAATGGAGAAGGGTGAGAGCTTTTGATCACGAGGTTTTCGGTTGTATCTATAAAATGACATTTGTCCTGAGCTTTTTGTCCCCATAAGATAAAGACAGTATTTTTCCTGAGCGAGGTGATGGTCTTAAGAACTTCATCGGTGAAAATTTCCCAACCTTTTTTTGTATGTGATCCTGGACTTCCTTTTTCTACAGTGAGAATTGAATTTAGCAACAGAACGCCTTGATGAGCCCATTTTTCGAGGTTCCCATGACCTGGTCGTTTCAGACCAAGATCAGACTCTAATTCCTTAAAAATATTGTTCAAAGAAGGTGGTGGCTTTATTCCTTGTTCGACCGAAAAACTTAAGCCATGGGCCTGACCTATCCCGTGATAGGGATCTTGTCCTAAAATAACAACTTTGAGCTCTTCAAATTTGGTTAACTGGAAGGCATTAAATATTTTGTTCCCGGGAGGATAAATAATTTTTTTACTCAGCTTCTGCGCTCTAAGAAACTGACTCAGGGATTGCATGTAATCTTTTTCAAACTCGCTGATCAGAAGGGCCTTCCAACTCTCCTCCAAATAAATATTTCTCATAGCGACTTTTTAAAATTTTCTTTTTCTTTGAGGCATAACATGGCTGGGCTTGTATTAGGCGATTAAAAATTACAATCATTTTGGCATGGATCTTTTAAGCTTTAAAGATCTCTCAAATCAGGCGACATTGATTTTTTATTTTTTGAACTAGGGACTTCTTAGCCACGAGCTTGGATAGCGCTCAGTTATCCCATTCAAAGCGGCTTGGGATCTGGGATATTGTCCTTTATCGTCCGACTCCGCGATCCATATACGCCATATGGCGGTGAAAATGGGCGGTCACTATAAAAATGGCTTAGAATTAGATAATGAATAAACATCAATAGTTTCAATACTGCAATAGTGACCCCGATCTTTGTCAAGGAGTAGTTTGAGTCGTGCTGGATATGAAAAATATTACTCCAAAATTTGGGGTCGAGTACGAAGGTGAAAAACAGCTTCTGGAATTCTCGGCCACCGAACTGGAGCAGTTGCAGAAAATCGCGGCGGAGAGATGCATAGTAGTGGCACGAGATCAAAAAATGAACCTCGATCAGCAGGCTGACTTTGCTCACAGACTTGGCGAGCCATATACACGACCAAATAATCCGCAGGGCGTTCCCAAGGAATTGATTCGTGTTCAGGCTGACGAGAATTCAAAGTTCGCTGCGGGTCAACTGTGGCACTCAGATGTATCTAGCGAAGCTGAGCCACCTGGACTATCGATGCTTCGGATTGAGGAAGCGCCCGGGTCGGGCGGTGATACGGTCTTCGCTGATATGTATCAAGCCTTTGATACTCTCTCCGAGGAAATGCAGCACTTTTTGGAGCCCTTGAATGCATTGCATGTGCCTAGAGCACACTACCTTTTCACGAGCGGCCTCAAGAGACTAGATGATTTGGAATCCTCCTTGCACCCCGTAGTGAGGTTACATCCGATAACAAAGCGGAAAGCATTATTTGTAAATGCCGCCTTTGTCGAAAAAATACAAGACCTAACGGCAAGAGAGAGCCGTTCTATCTTGGCGATGCTTTATGACCATGTGGCATATTCGGTAAATATTCAGTGTCGGGTGCGTTGGCACCCCNGGACCGTCGTCTTCTGGGATAACCGATGCGTTCAGCACTTCGCATCTTTCGATTATTTCCCTGCCCTTCGAAGGGGTTACAGGGTCACGATTCGAGGTGAAAAGCCACAAGGAGTAGCCTAACTCTTGTCGCGAAGAAGGTCGCGCGCAATGATTGTTTGCTGCACTTGGCTTGTTCCTTCATAAAGACGAAATAATCGCACATCCCGATAAAATCGTGCGATCGGATAGTCTTCCATATAACCCAATCCACCATGAATTTGCAGAGCACGGTCGGCGACCTTTCCAACCATCTCTGTCGCGAAGAGCTTGCTGCAAGACGCAAGCATGTTGACCTGCTCACCATTATCGCGCCGGCGTGCAGCATCCATTACCATGCATTCGGCGGCGTAACACTCTGCTTGACTGTCTGCAAGCATGCCTTGGAGGAGCTGAAATTCGGCGATCGGCTTTCCAAATTGTTTACGTTCAAGGGCATAGCGGATGGACATGTCAATGAGACGTTTCGCACAGCCGACAGAGAGTGCTGCAATATGTATTCTGCCGCGATCAAGCGTTTTCATTGCTGTTTGGAAGCCATTGTTTATCTGGTCAGGACCCCCGATTATATTGCTTCTAGGCACGCGACACTGATCGAATTTAATGTCACAGACATGGGCACCTTGCTGACCCATTTTCTTATAGTTATTGCTCANGCTGATTCCGGATCGATCAGCTTCCACTAGAAAGGCACTGACTCCCCTAGACCTGAGTTCGTTTGGATCTGTGCGGGCAAACACGGTAAATAAGTGAGCGCTCTTGGCGTTTGTAATCCATTGTTTTGTGCCGGTAAGGAGAAAATCATCTCCGTCTTCCACTGCTTTTGTCTGCAGAGAGGCCGCATCGGAACCGGCGTTTGGTTCTGTTAGTGCAAATGAACCGATAATCTCGCCAGAGGCGAGCTTTGGTAGAAAATGGCGTCGTTGTTCCTCGGTGCCATCCATGAGAAGTCCTTGGCTACCGATACCCATATTGGTGCCTACAACGGATCGGAATGCGGGTGATGTCCTGCCCAGCTCCATGACGATATGACATTCCTCTTCAGTGTTCAGCCCCAGACCGCCATAAGATTCTGGTATGGTCAGCCCAAACAAACCCAGATCCCGCATCTCCGAGACTATCTCATCCGGTATCCGGTCCTCTTCAGACACCTGCGCTTCCAGCGGAATCAGTCGCTCATCCACATAACGGCGAACGGTGCTGATAAGTTGATCTAGGATGTCTGACTCTGTTGCCATCTTTTCACTTGGTGGGGGAAGTTTAAAAGGTATTTACTGGTTCTGTATGTCACGCAAACTGCCTCCATCTTCTACTAACCGTTCCAGCAGGGGTGATGGCTTCCACCATCGATCACCAAACTTCTCTGCTGAATTGCGGATGCCATCCAGCATCTTGTCTAGGCCAACTGAATGCTCTGCCCAGTGCATTGGACCTCCTCGCCAGGCGGGAAAGCCATAACCATTGATATAGACAATATCGATATCGGAGGCACGATAGGCCATTCCCTCTTCAAGCAGGTCGAAACCCGTATTACAGAGGGAGTAGAAACAACGCTCAATTATTTCGTCATCGGAAATTTTTCGCTGAGTGATCCCAAATTTTTCAGCCGCTTCGGCTATTATTTTTTTCGTTACCGGTGATGGGATTGGTGTGCGGTTGCCTGGTTCGTAGTCATAGGTGCCGGCGCCTGTTTTCTGTCCAAGCCGCCCCATTTCTACCAATTGGTCTGCAACATATGTTGCACGAATGTCATAATGACTCTCATCCATACCCTGTCGCAAACGATACCCTATGTCTATTCCGGCCAAGTCGGCCATTGCAATCACGCCCATTGGCATTCCGAAGTCATACAATACGCGGTCAACTTGCTCAGACGTTGCTCCTTCAAGGACCAAAAGATTAGCTTCACGACCATAACCAGACAACATCCGGTTGCCAATGAAGCCGTAGCAGCAACCTGCAACGGTGCCAACCTTCCCAATGGTCTTTGCTAACTTTAATACAGTGGCCAAGACCTCTGGCGAAGTCTTTTCAGCACGAACTATTTCTAGTAGCCGCATTATGTTGGCGGGCGAGAAAAAGTGCATTCCAAGAACGCGTTCCGGGTTTTCCACCACAGTCGCTATTTCATCGATGTCAAGGTAGGAGGTATTGCTAGCGAGGATCGTATCGGGTCTGACGACCCCATTGAGTGTTGAGAACACCTCTTTTTTGACCTCCATATTCTCAAAAACTGCCTCTATGACCAGGTCAGTGCCGACGAGGTCATCATAACTTGTGGTGCCAGTGATCAGATTCATGCGCTCTGTAACTTGCGCTTCAGTGAAACGACCTTTTTTTGCGCTGGATTCATAATTTTTTTGAATGACGCCAAGACCTTTTTTGAGCGCTTCTTTGTCAAGTTCAAGAATAGTGACCGGGATGCCGGAGTTAATAAAACTCATTCCGATTCCTCCGCCCATCGTTCCGGCACCTATTATCCCCACCGACTCGACTGATTTTAACTCGATATCACGTGACAGACCGGGAACCTTGTTAGCAAGGCGCTCCGCAAAGAAAACGTGCTGGAGTGCTTTGGCCTGGGGATCTCCCATCGCTTCGAGTATCAACTTGCGCTCTTGCTTAATACCCTCAGCGAATGGCAGATCCACTGCTGCTTCCACCAGCCTGACGCATCTTTCAGGAGCATTCATGCCACGGGTCTTTCGTGCGATGGACTTGCGGAATGTGTCGAAATATTCTTTGCCGTATGGCACTGGATCGATTGCCATCTCATGGGTTCGTCGAAGAGGGGCATCCTCACTCAACAGTTCGTTGGCATACGCTACAGCGGCTGCCACGATGTCGTTTGTTTCAGCAATGCGATCAATCGCGCCTGCGGAGAGAGCTTCTTTCGATGATGCTGGGTTGCCTGAAACCATTAGTTTGAGGGCGAAGTCGACGCCGGCTAGCCTCGGAAGTCGCTGCGTGCCTTGAGCACCCGGGAAGATCCCAAGCTTAACCTCTGGGAGACCTATCTTGCCTGATGCGTCTGAGATTCGGTAGTTACAGCCTAAAGCTACTTCAAACCCTCCGCCATAGGTTGTCCCAAATAGCGCGGCGACAATCAGTTTGGGGCTAGCGCTTAGCGCATCGATCACCTCGGTTAAGCCGGGTGGTTTGGGACCGCTGGCGAATTCAGAAATATCGGCTCCCGCCATAAAAGTTCGTCCCCGACATGCCAAGACCATCCCGTGAATTTCATCATCAGCGCTAGCCGAAGCAAGGGCTGTCATGAGCCCCTCCCGCACGGCTTGCGAAATAGCATTCACTGGCGGATTGTCAATCCAGATAACGCCAATGTTTCCACGTTTTTCTATCTCACCCTGCATACAAAATCTCCAAATGTATCGTTTTGGGCTTGGTATACTTCAATCAAGCCATGATGATTCAAAAGTTTGACTCGTTTAATTTTTCTGGCCTCACTCGCTCAATTGTTGCAGCCAGTAATGCCTCCGTCCACGGTAACCGTGGTCCCCACAAGATAATCACCTGCGCGCGAGCACATGTAAACAGCCGTGCCTGCCATGTGAACTGGCTCTCCAATGCGCTTAGCTGGGATGAGCTCCGATACTGCCTCGGGCTGGTCTCTAGCGTGAATATTCATATCGGTGGCAAAGGCACCCGGTGCAATGGTATTCACAAGGATATGATCGTCTACTAGTGTCTTGGCCATCCTTCGGGTCAGCTGAATGAGCCCTCCTTTACTGGCCGCATATGAGTAGGTCTCAAGACGAGGAGGTCTCAGACCATCCACCGATGCAATGTTGATAACTTTGGCCGGTTGATCGGCACTAGCTTGTTCGCGCAGGAACGGCACCAGTTTTTGTGTGAGAAAAAAAACCGACTTTAAATTAATGTTCATGACCTTGTCCCAACCGCTTTCAGGAAAGTCGTCAAAGGGTGTCATCCAGGCAGCTCCGGCATTATTGATAAGGATATCAAGATGATTTTCCTGCCTAGAGAAGTCAGAGACAAACGCGCTCATTCCCTCTTCATTTGCTAGATCATGGGGAAGTGCGACACATGTCCCGTGTCGGGATAGTTCTTCTGCGGTCTTTAGGCAAGGCTCAGCCTTCCGGGAAGTGATGTAGGTTTTTACTCCCCTTTTCACAAACTCCTCTGCAATCATTTTACCGATTCCGCGTGATCCCCCGGTAATAATGGCGACCCTTCCGCTTAGGTCAAAAATGTCTGTCATGAATGACTCTCCTGTCTCTCGAGCGATTAGTTAACTTTGTCACTGTTTATGATACGTCACATTGTCGATAAAATGGGTGATGATTCTCAGTAATCCCCCCAAAATCATTGCTCGAATATCACTTTTGGCGGATCATTCTACCCACTTGGGTGCCGCAATCGAGGGCGAGCGATTATGGCACATGTTTTATCAGAATTCAGGAGACACTCGATGAATACGTTTAACCCAGAGTTGTTTAGCCTAACCATGTCGGATAATGCGAAGCCGCTTCTTGAAGCGGTTAAGCGACATATTGCTGAAAATGTCGATCCGATTGCCGAAGAGTTTTATGCTCTCAATAAGGAAAAGAAAGATATTTGGAGTCACCACCCGCGCCAGATCGAGTTACTTGAGGGCGCAAAGAAAAAGGCAAGGGAGTCCGGACTTTGGAATTTTTTTCTGCCGAACGCTGAGACAGGAGAGGGGCTAAAGAATCTCGACTATGCTTACCTAGCGGTTGAGTTAGGACGAAGTCCTTTGTCGTCGCAAACGCTCAACTGCAGTGCGCCGGATACTGGCAACATGGAGGTCCTGGAGCGAGTTGGGACTCCAGAGCAAAAAGAGAAATGGCTCAAGCCGCTGCTGGCCGGGGAGATACGCTCAGCCTACGCCATGACTGAGCCTTCAATGGCCTCATCGGATGCGACCAACATCAGCACCAGAGCCGTCCTCGAGGGAGATGAGTGGGTTATCAATGGTGAAAAATATTACATATCAGGTGCAGGGGACCCTCGTTGCAAAGTAATGATTACGATGGTCAAGACCAGTCCTGATGCGGAGACATACCGGCAGCAGTCTCAAATATTGGTTCCGATCGACACGCCGGGAGTGGAAATTGTGGGCCCCATGCACGTGTTTGGCGACCCCTCCGCTCCCCACGGTCACATGCATATCCGTCTCAATGATGTTCGTGTTCCCAAAGACAACATCCTGCTTGGGGAGGGAAGAGGCTTTGAAATCTCACAACTCCGGCTTGGTCCAGGCCGAATACACCACTGCATGCGAGCCATTGGTCAAGCAGAGGTTGCGCTGGAATTGATGGTTAAACGAGCAAGTACACGCGTCGCATTTGGTAAGCCCATTGTGAAGCTGGGCAAAAATTTGGAGCTTATCTCTCGAGCTCGAATAGAAATCGATGCTTGTAGGTTGATGGTGTTGCAGGCTGCAAAGGCTATGGATGTTCTCGGCAACAAGGAAGCACGCATTTATGTGAGTGCCGTCAAGGCAATGGTTCCTGAGAAGGTTTGTAAGATTATAGATGATGCGATCCAGATGCACGGTGCAACCGGCATGTCTCAATGGACTCCGCTAGCATCAATGTATGCACACCAAAGGCACCTTCGTTTTGCTGATGGGCCTGACGAGGTACACCACATGGTTGTTGGTCGCAACGAGGTAAGGAAATATGATTTGTGGTAAGAAAGATGGTTGATCTTACGCAAAAGAAAGTGAGGATCTTATTGGACACGGATGCCAATAATGAGATCGACGATCAACATGCTATCGCATACCTGTTGCTCAGCGGAGATAGCTTTGTCGTAGAGGGTTTGACCGTCAACCGAACAAATAACGGCGGCGACATCGAGGCCCAAGCGCTTGAGGCCGAGCGCGTGGTGAGTTTATGTAACATGCACCCGGATTTGCCTGTTACCAGAGGTGCATCTGGTTCATTTGAGGAGATCTCTTCCCACATAGATAAAACCCGATTTGACGGGTCGGACGCGGTGAACTTAATGATCCGAAGGGCGGAGGCATATTCAAGTCGCAAACTGGTTTTCTTGGCCATCGGAAAGCTAACCAATGTGGCGTTAGCCCTCAAAAAGCGGCCTGACATAACTGATAAAGTTAAGCTGGTTTGGCTAGGTTCAAATTATCCCAAGCCCGGAGAATACAATCTGGAAGCCGATGTTGAGTCGCTAAAATTTGTTCTGGACTCTGAAGTTGAGTTCGAGATCGCGGTGGTCCGGTATGGAGCGGATTCTGGGACCTCTGCGGTGCGTGTGACGCTTTCAGATGTGGTTAATAAGCTGTCTGGAAAAGGTCCGACTTCTAGATTACCCATTGTGGGCCGACATGGAGGCACCTTCACCAACTTTGGGGACTACTCGGTTAACCTGCTTTCTAACGTTGATCTTTATTATGATCCGCCCTCTCGTGCGTTGTATGATATGGCTGCGACTGCAATTCTGAAAAACCCCGATTGGGCCGAAGCTCGCACTATTCCGGCACCGGCTCTGGAAAACGGGATTTGGCGGGAACGGCCCGGAAATTCTCGTAAGGTCGTGATTCGCGAGAACTTCAATCAGAAAATGATCGTGGATGATTTTTATCAGACAATATGTAATTACAAACTTACTGAAGTCGTCTCGGATTAAGCTCAAATCATTGGTTCATCTTTCTGCCGAGGCCGACTCTCCTTTTTATCGAAGGACGGCCTCGATTAGCCGGGGCCCGGAATGATCGATACCCTGAGCTAACGCCTTATGGAATTGTTCTGCAGTTTCGGCACGTTGTGCAGGAACGCCCATGCCCTCAGACATAGCCACCCAATCTAACTCTGGATTAGTCAAGTCAAGCAATGATAGCGCTTTAGGCCCCGGGTTTGTTACGCCTACGCGACCCAGTTCAATATTTAGAATGCCGTAGCTGTTGTTTTTCATTATTACAGTGGTCACGTCTAAGTTTTCTCTGGCCATCGTCCAAAGCGCCTGAAGGGTGTACATTCCTGAGCCGTCAGCCTGCAGGGCCAAAACTTTCCGAGTCGGGCATGCAACGGCGGCCCCCACTGCCACAGGAAGACCTTGACCTATGGCGCCGCCGGTTTGGATCAACCAGTCATGTTGAGGAGAGCTAGCTGTGTGCCTGAACAGAGCTCCCCCGCTTGTGCCAGATTCATCTGAAACGATTGCATTCTCAGGAAGAAGTTGAGAGATGATGATGCCCAAAGACTCTCGTGTTAACTTACCATGTTCGAACGAAACTTGGGTAGCCGTTTGAACATTTGCGGGTTTTTTGGGGGCGCAAATGGCTTCTGCAAGGCGAGCTAGCGCGTCCTCTGCATCGGTATGAACATCTGCAAGTTCAATTAGTGTTGCGTCCTCAGGAGATAGCCAACTAGGCTTGTCGGGGTATGCAAAGAATGAAACAGGGGGCTTCACCCCAACACAAATTATCTTTTTAAGGCCCTCGAGATGCTCCACCGCCATCTCAGCAAAATAGGGCAGTCTCTCCACGGCTACACGGCCGATCCCTCTCTGCAAGCGTGCAGGGAGTGTCTCACAAATGATTCGCGCCCCCATCTTGGCAGCAACCCTCCCTGCCTGAAAAAGAGCGCCTTCGCGAAGGGCTCTTCCGCCAAGAAAAATGGCACAGGCCCCTGCTAAACCAAGAACTTCAGCAGCTTCGGTAATCGTGTTTTGGTTTGCTTTTGGGGTTTCCGGAATATTTTTAATAATGGCTGTTTCAGCGCCATCAGTCCAAGCGTGGTCCCCCGGCGCGATGATCGTTGTAATTTGGCCGGGATAGGTTTGAGATATTGCTGCTGCTTCTGACCCGGCCTTGGCCAGATCAGACGGCGATTGAGATGTGCGAACCCAGTTTGACATGGGTCGGGCAAGCCCAATGATATCTGAGGTCAGCGGCGCATCGTGTTTAAGGTGCTCGACGGCATGATCTCCAACGATATTTATCATGGGGGTCCGTGCTCGCTTCGCATTATGAAGGTTTGCTAATCCATTGGCCAAGCCTGGACCAAGGTGTAATAGGGTTGCAGACGGTTTGTCAGTCATTCGTCCGTAGCCGTCTGCAGCGCCTGTAACCACACCCTCAAAAAGACCTAGTATGGCTCGCATGCCCTTTTGCTTGTCGATTGCGGCGACTAATTGCATCTCAGATGTTCCTGGGTTAGCGAAGCATACTTGTACTCCGCTGTCTGTCAGCGTCTGGATAAGCGCCTCTGCTCCGTTCATATTTTAGTTCCTAAAGTTATGTGGCATCTTTAAAACGGATGACTTATTGACTTAAGAATCAATTTGATAGAACAATGCCCAATAACGATTGGTTTGTACAGAGGGAAATATGTCATGAGATTACGCCAAATAGCACTGGTTGCGGAGAACTTTCTGCCCATCCGAGACACGCTGTTTGATCTCTTAGGCCTCGACGACGGGCATATAGATCCAAAAATTGACCAGTTTGGTTTGCAGAATGTGGTCATGACACTGGGCGATACGTTCTTGGAGGTGGTCTCTCCCATTCAGGAGGGAACGACAGCAGGACGGCTTCTGGAAAAACGCAAGGGGGATGGCGGTTACATGGTGATCGTGCAGGTTGATGACCTAGAAGCGGAAAAGCAGCGGCTTTTAAAGACTGAAATCCGAACCGTATTCTCGGCCGATACTGGGCGGGCGGCTGCCATTCATCTTCATCCGCGTGATGTGCCAGGAGCGATCGCTTCCATTGATCAGATGAAGCCTCCTGAGGCCTGGTACTGGGCAGGCATTGATTGGGATCAAAGGGTCGCTCGTCACGTTGGCGATATTCGGGCAGCGGAAATTCAATGCGAGAATGTAACGAAGGTCGCAGAAAGTTGGGCCAAAGCCTATGGCATTTCCGTTGAGGATGCCGCTAATATACCTCGGATAAAATTTGAGCGAAGCGAGGTGCGCTTTGTGGCGGTCAGCGACGACCGCGGCCCCGGACTTAGCGCGATAGACCTCGAGATAATGGATCAGAATGCTTTTTATTCGGCGGCAGAAAGACTTGGTCTTGAACGACATGGTGATACAGTTACAGTTTGCGGTATCCATATCAACCCTTCAGAAAATGGGTGCATTCCACAAGCAACTGGCACAGATCTGGAAAAATAGCCGATATACTGACTTAGAACTCACCCACTACAAAAGAGGAAAATATGTCCGCAGAAATTCTTGATACCGGAACAGACCACTTGCTCGCATCCTTCGAGGATAACGTTCTGACTTTAACGCTCAATCGTCCCGAGGCTCGCAACGCGATGTCTCGAGAGATGTGTAATGCATTGGCTGAGCAACTTGCTTTGGCCGAGTCTAGTAATGAGGTTCGATGTTTAGTTTTGACCGGGGCCGGAAAGGGTTTCTGCGCCGGCGGTGATGTGAGGGGAATGGCGGCCCCCTCAGCAGATGGTAAAAAACTGACAATCGACCAATCGATTAATCGGCAGCGTATTAATCAGAGAGCCACCTCAGGCAGGCTATACAAGATGCCAAAACCGACTGTCGCTGTGCTCCCTGGAGCTGCTGCCGGGGCAGGCTTGGGTCTTGCTTTGGCATGCGATCTGCGAATTATGTCCAGCAAAGCAATTTTGACAACGGCGTTTGCCCGAATTGGATTCTCGGGCGATTATGGTGGCACCCTTTTCCTATCGAACTTGGTGGGAACGGCTAAAGCTCGTGAGCTTTATTTTCTGTCAGAGAGAATTTCGGCTGAAGAGGCGCTCAACATGGGACTAACAAATTGGGTTGTAGAGCCAGAGGAGCTCTTGGCCAAGACCAGGGAAATCACCGATCGACTAGCAAATGGTCCTACGATCGCCTATCAGTACATGAAGGAGAATTTTGCCAGGGCCATTGCGTCAGGGGATGTAGATGACTGCCTAGACTTGGAAGCGACCCATCATGTGCACCTAGCGCAAACTGAAGATCACAAGAATGCAGCCAAAGCGTTCATGGAAAAACGAGAGCCAATTTTCCATGGACGATGAGTCCGAGGCCGGGAAGAATCAACCTAAAAAAATCAATAAGGGTTTTTTTTGGACGAGGCTTTTGGATTCCATCTTTGGGAACCGCCATGTAAGCCTTGAGGAAGCCTCGGATCGTAGAAGAAAGATCTCGGTCCGAACTAAGTTGCTTTTCGCCTCGGGATCGCTGCAGGAGGCGGTGGTCACTGCCGGTGGTTTAACCACTATTCTATTTTATAACCAGATTCTTGGTGTTGCTCCCTCTCTTTGCGGGACAGCATTTTTGATCGTCAGTATTTTTGATGCCGTTTCCGATCCGCTGATAGGCTCGCTGTCAGACCGCTTCAGGAGTCAGTGGGGCAGGCGGCATCCCTTCATGCTTGCGTCTGCCTTACCCATGGCGATTGCTTTTTACTTCCTTTATCAGCCTGCAGAAGGGCTTGGTGATATTGGTTTATTCATCTGGCTTACGGGTTTTCTAGTGCTTTTACGGTTGGGACAGACCTTCTATCTCATCCCTCATGATGCCCTCGGTGCTGAGCTTACGGATGATTATGCCGAGCGAACCTCCATTTTCGGATACAACTCGGTCGCACAGATGATCCTTTCGATGGTAACAACCGGATTAATGTACTATGCACTCTTTCCAAGTTCACCCGAGTTTGAGAATGGTCTGCTGAATGAGGCGAGATATTTCCTCTTGGCAGCTATCGGCTCAGTAACGATCTTATTTTCAATCATCGTTTGTACGCTTGGAACCATAGATCAAATACCTTTTCTTCACGACATGTCTGATCGGGATGAACTCACTTTCCGGAAGCACATGGGTGAGTTGGCGATCTTGTTGCGCAACCGAAACTATCTGGCTGTTTGTCTTAGCATGCTCACCATTTATGTGGGACTCGGCATTATCGGTGTGGTAGCACATTACGCGATGATATACGTATTTGAGATGACGTCTGAGGAGATGTTCTGGGGCGCTGTAGCAAAGCTGCCCGGGGTATTTTTTGCCATACCGTTATTGGCGTTTTTGTCCGCGAGGTTCGAGAAGCAGACGATCTTTGTTGTCGCAACGGCTTATACCGGCGTGATGGTGTCATTGCCTCATTTTCTGAAAATGTTTGATTTGTTCCCGCTTAATGATTCGCCATTCTTTCTTTTTGCATTCTATGGGCCTCTTTTCCTAGCCTATTTGATCTTCCCCGTCACACTGATCATCATTGACTCACAACTGGTCGACATATCGGATGAACATGAACTTAAATCAGGGTCTAGGTCTGAAGGTACTGTCTTCTCAATAAGGAGCTTTGCCAACAAGGCCACTCACGGGCTTGGTGGTTTGATAGCGGGTTTTGGCCTCGAGTATATCAATTTTCCAGAGGAGGCAGACATTGGAGCGCTGCCCCCGGAGGCACTCGATGGGCTTCTTATCATGAATGGCCCGGTATATTTGGGCATTTACCTATTGGGCACTGTAATAATGTCGTTCTATAGCCTCGACAGGCAGCGACATGTCGAAATAATGAGTGAGTTAGAGGCTCGGCGCAGTGGCTGACAGGACGCCTTTGTCGATAGCAACAATAAATTCGGCCATTCAAGAAATCTCGACCAGTGAAGAAAAATATCTGCTGACCGATGAGGTTATCAGGGGTACGCCCTTCAAGGTATTCAAAAATGGCCCCAAAAACCTGCGCGACGTCCTTGATCTTTGTATCGCATACGGTGACGCAGATTTCGTTGTCTATGAGGAAGAGCGCTACACCTTTGCCGATGTTTATCGGCGAACCCATCGACTTGCTCATGTGCTTGTCGAGGTATATGGCGTGAAGCCAGGAGACAGAGTTGCGCTATTGATGCGCAACCTACCCGAGTATCCAATGCTCTTCATGGCGCTCGCGTCCGTTGGGGCGGTCACAGTTTTCTTGAATAGCTGGTGGACCAGCCGTGAACTTGAGCATGCCTTTAGGGATTGTGATGCAAAATTGGCGTTTGTGGATGCCGCAAGAGCGGAGCTTTTGAAGCCTTTCGCAGGCAAACTTGGTGTCGAATTTGCCACGGTTAGAGGGCCGCGTACAGAAAAAATTCCTGCGTTCTGGGGCCATATGGATGAGGGGCCCGAGAGTTTTTCGCCCTCGGTGGATATCGAACCAGATGATGATTTTGCAGTTATGTATACCTCTGGATCCTCCGGCCACCCCAAGGGCGTTGTGCTAACCCACCGCGGAATGACTTGCGCACTGCAGTCTTGGTTTTTTATGGCCCGAGTTTATGAAGTCACTGGCGACGAGGTGCCGGGGGCTAATATTGACAGCGATGGCAATGCCTATCAGGGTTGTAAAATAGTAACAACTCCTTTTTTTCATATTTCTGGCTCAGTTGCAGGGTTTTTAATGTGCCTCTGGGCAGGGCTGAAGTTAGTCATAATGCATAAGTGGAATGCCCGGCGAGCGGTGGAACTAGTGGACAAAGAAAAGGTTTCTCATTTCTCGGGTGTTCCCACTATGACGGCGGAATTGATAGAGGCGGCGGCCGACATGGGGAGTTCGCTTCAATATCTCAGGCGGGTCGACTCTGGTGGCTCCAAGCGACCGCCAGCCCAAGTTGATCTCCTAGCGAAGAGCATTCCTCATGCGCTCCCAGGAAATGGTTGGGGGATGACCGAGACCGGCGGGCTCGGGATAAGTGCCCGGGGTCCAGAATACATCAAGTATCCTGACTCTTCAGGCCGCCTTCAGCCGCCTCTTCAGGAGATGAGAGTAGTGGATGAGCAGGGAAGAGATGTACCCCGGGGGGAGGTTGGGGAACTCGTGATTAAAAGTGTGACCAACATGCGGTGTTACCTTAATCAGATGGAAGAAACTGCGAAAGTGCTGCGAGATGGGTGGCTTCATACGGGCGACTTAGTTCGGGTCAACGATGAAGAAATCATTTTCATGGTGGACCGCAAGAAGGATATGGTGATTCGCGGGGGAGAGAACATCTCTTGCTCCGAGGTTCATGCAGCCCTCCACGTTCATCCTGACATCGCAGAGGCCGCAGTATTTTCCATACCCGACAGTAGGTTGGGCGAGACCGTTGGTGCTTGCGTTTATCTCCGTAAAGGAGCAAAAATATCGGGTGAGGGTGTTAAGGAGTTTTTGAGCTCGCATTTAGCAGCCTTCAAGATACCCGATAGAGTTTGGTTTTCGGATAAAAGCCTGCCGCGAGGAGGATCCGAGAAAATAGATCGTCGAGCACTGCGGTCGAGCTGCCTGGAGGGAAAGGTTGCCAGTGAACCGGGTAATTGACAAAATTTCAGTATAAAAAGGATCAGATACCTATGCGCGTTATTAACTTCGGTTCTCTGAATGTCGATCATGTTTACAGCGTGGAACAGTTTGTTAAGCCGGGTGAGACGATTGCAAGCCAAGCGTATCAGAAATTTGTCGGTGGAAAGGGGTTGAATCAGTCGATTGCGCTCGCCAGAGCGGGTGCAACCGTAAGCCACGCCGGCAGTATAGGCGCGGATGGAGCGATGCTCAGAAATGTCTTGATTGATGACGGGGTGGACGTATCGTCCGTGTTTGAGGTAGATCAACCCAGTGGCCATGCAATAATTCAGGTTGATCCCGCTGGAGAAAATTGCATCTTGCTCCACGGCGGGGCAAATCAATGCAATGCCCCAGACATGATTGACTCCGTATTTGATGGTGCGGACCCCGGTGATATGGTCCTGCTTCAAAACGAGATTAATGACCTCCCTAAGATCATTAGTCATGCAGCTGAGAAAGGCCTAACTATCGTGTTTAACCCTGCTCCGATGTCACGAGATGTGTTTGAGTATCCTTTGCAGAATGTTGATTACCTGATCCTAAACCAGACCGAGGCCACTGCGCTGACCTCGGAAGACAATGTCTCAAAAATACTGGAAACGTTGGGAGAGAAATACACCAATGTTAAAGTCATATTGACGCTTGGTTCCGAGGGCGCCGTGTATCAGGACACCCATCAGACAATATGTGCGGATGCCTTCCCAGCGCGGGCTATTGATACGACGGGAGCAGGCGATACTTTTATCGGTTACTTTCTTGCGGAGCTTGCTTGCGGTGCTAGTATTGCGACTTGTCTCAAGACCGCATGCAAGGCAGCATCGATCTGCGTCCAGCGCGCAGGCGCGTCAGCGTCTATTCCCTACAAGCGTGAGCTAGAAATCTGCGGGGATCAATCTTGATGCTTTTGGATAAAAATGCCTCAAGAAAACGCTACTTTCCGTGGGATTTATCGCGACTTGTTTTGTGATGATTTTTAAGGAGCCGTCTCATGATTAACCTCCGAGGTCGAAAGATTAGTATCCTCAAAATCTGGACTACGGTCAGGATTGTTCTGGTATGCTCAGCCATGCTGCTTTCGGAAGGATGTCAAACGCATAAAAACGCCAAGCCAAATGTTATCTTGTTAATGGCTGATGATATGGGTTGGGCGCAAACGGGGTATTATGGTTACCCTATCATGAAGACTCCGAACCTTGATGCTATGGCCCTGAACGGGCTCCGCATGGATCGGTTTTATGCCGGTGCACCAAGCTGCACGCCTACTAGGGCAACAGTTTTGACAGGCAGAACCAATGACCGAACTGGAGCGTTTCGGGTCGGTCAATACATAAACAAGCAAGAAAAAATGTTGTCCAGCGCCTTCCAAGACGCGGGTTACGCCACGGCTCATTTTGGCAAGTGGCATCTTAATAAAACAAGGTTTAGTGCTTCAGAGCATCCGCTATCCGCAGATGACCCGCATGGCCCTGGAAAGTTGGGTTTCGACTTCTGGCTTAGCAATACCAACGGGTTTGATATATTCGACTTAGACAGCGGAGAGCATGAACTCAGCCGCAATGGTGTGATTGAGCGCTTTGAAGGGGATGGCTCAGAGGTTCTTGTGGAGGAGGCGCTAAAGTATATATCTGAGCAGGTGGCGATCAAGAAGCCTGTTTTTGTAGTGATCTGGTACTCTGCACCGCATGGGCCATGGGAAGCTTCCGAGGCAGATATTAAACCATTTCTTGGGAAGGTCGACCGAACCTCTGCAAATATGCTTGGAGAAATTGTCGCAATGGATCGTTCAATCGGAAACCTAAGACAAGGGCTCAGAGATATGGGGATCGCAGATAACACACTTGTTTGGTTTACAAGTGACAATGGAGGAACGCCAGATGTAGACACCCGCATTACGTTTATAGAACGAGAGGATGGGGAGTTGGTTCGGGACTCGATCGAGTACCCGTCGAACTGTAGTGATGAGATCGACTATGATCTAACCAGCCTTGAGGCTAGGGAACTTTTTGGTTGCTACAGGGGAGTGGATCCTGATAGCGGTGGCCACCTTCGGGGTTTTAAAAAAGATTTCTATGAGGGAGGGTTGCGTGTGCCCACCATCGTTGAGTGGCCCAAGCGTATTAGGCCTCGAGTCTCAAACTTCCCTTCCGGCACAGTAGATATATTTCCTACGATGATAGATGTTGCGCGACTGGCACCCAACTCTATTAACAGAGTGCATGATGGGATCTCCATTGCAGACGTGTTCGAAAACGAAATCCCGCGAAGGGACAAGCCTCTTGAATTCAGGGCAAATGACGGTCGCGCATGGTTAGATAACGACTGGAAGTTACTCCAAAATGTTTTATTAGTCGATGGCGAGCTTGTCACTGGACCTTTCGAGCTCTACAACGTTATTGGTGACCCCGGAGAGGAATATAACCTTATAGAGCTTTACCCTGAGGTGGCGGATCGAATGCGTCAGCAGCTTGCTAGCTGGAGCGTGTCGGTTAGCAGAAGCGCGTTAGGCGCGGACTACCCCGAGGGCGAGGTGCTCCCCTCAGGACGGGATGAGGAACCGGTAGTTACTGAGCGGCGAGAGATGCGGATGAAAGAGTGGGCTGAGGAAGTTAGGCTCTCAGAGGTTAGGGTTCTCCCCTAAGGCCTAAAAAATCAACTGGGTCCAATAGCTCCTTGGTTAAGCTTTTTAATCGCATCAGCTTTTATAAGGCGTTTTACTATCTTGCCTGAGGCTCCGCGGGGCAGCGGTTGTTGTGTTTGAATGATGTAGCTTGGCATCTCGAACCGCGCTAACTTACCGGTTAAAAATTCTTCCAAATCGACTGTTGCGACGGGGCTTAGCACCGAAACGGTTGCGCCAACTTTTTCTCCTAGCCTCTCATCCGGAAGGCCATATGCGCAGGCTTCCTTCACCAGTGGATGTTGGTTCAGAGCTGCCTCGATAGCGCTGCATGCGATATTTTCCCCACCGCGAATGATGAGGTCTTTGATTCGATCAACAATGTGCACAAATCCTTCCCAATCGATAATGGCCGTATCGCCAGTCCTGAACCAGTCGCCATCAAAGCACGCCTTGTCAGACTCTGGTCGCTCCCAGTAGCCACGAAACATGGAGGTGCCTTTGACTTGCAATTCACCCGGCTCCCCCGAAAGAAGTTTGTTCCCGGCCTCATCAATGACCCGCATTTCAAGCACGGCGGAGCATTGTCCGCAACTGGATGGTCGATGGACGTAATCCTGTCCCAAAATACCAGCTCCTATTGCATTGGTCTCGGTCATCCCCCATCCTGTGCCTGGAGCTATCGTTTCCTTAAATCCGGCAATTCCCTGAACCTGCTCGGGAGGCCTATGAGCACCCCCACCCCCAAGAACCAATAGGCTGGAGAGGTCAAATTTGGACGAGTCATCAGCATGTATAACGTCGTTTGTAATTGCGGGTGCTGCAGTAAGAACTGTCACGCGTTCCTGTTCAATCAGGGCCATTGCTTTTTCCACATCCCACTTGTGCATGCAAACCATTTTTCGCTGAAGCCTCAGAGACGCGAGCATGGCTACATGGGATCCAGAGACATGAAAAAGTGGTACCGTAAGAAGAAAACACTCTTGATACCCCGGCGCGGGGTGCTCATATGTCCCAGTATAAGTTCTGATTTCAGCATCAAGTTCCCATGAGAGTAATGCATGGATAATGCCCCGGTGCGTTGATACAACGCCCTTTGGATATCCTGTAGTGCCCGACGTGTAAATAATTGTGGCGTCGTCGTCTGCTTGAATCACCGATGGAGGCATCTCAGTGTCCTTATGAGCCGCCAAAACGTCATTCCAGGCATCAGATTTCATTGAGGCATTGGCGTTTGAGCGAATTCGGATAATACTCATATCCTGAGGCACTTTTTCTATTGAGGAAATAAGATCCAACCGCTCCNGGTCGACTAAAACCAGCGAGGGGCTGCAGTCTTTGAGCCCAAAAGATAGGTCACTCACTCCCCATTGGGCATTTAGGGAAACCGCTATGGCTCCAATGGATGTCGTTGCGAAAAAGGCTATCACCCATTCTGGATAGTTTCGCATCGCGATCGCCACTCGATCTCCCGGTTTGATTCCATAATGCTCAACCATTGCCGTCGCAATAGCGCTGGCGAGCTGATAAACATGGTCGAAGGTAAAACGCTCGCCCTCAAAGACTAAATAGTCGAGGTCACTTCTAGTCTCTAAATATAGATCTCTGAGTGTATTAGGTGCGTTAACAAAAATGCGTTGGTTCTTACCCATAATTTGGGTGAATTTCAACTCGTACGGTTNTCCCGGAGCGCATAATTCCTCTATGGCTTGGAGTCTTGTTGTGCTAGCGTCAGGCAACTGTCGAGTCCGTTATAATGGTCAAAAAAGCAAGTGACACTATATCGGTCAGGCAGGCATTTGGGTAGTTGCAGTTATGCAAGAGNAAGAAAGCCAAATCAACTGAGAAAACATAGTTTAGGCAATGGAACCGTATTTCCCCGCAGATGTATTCGCTGATCCTCAACAACCTCCTCCTAAGGTATTGGTTTCTCCTCAACGCTATATCCAAGGACCTGGGGTTATCAAACGTTTAGCGAGTTATCTATCGCTGCTCAACGTTAAATCCGCTGGGCTTCTGGTGTCTGAGCGAGGCTTAGCGACACAAGGTGCCTTAGTTCTAGACTGCCTGAAGACTGCCGGTATTGAGGGGTTGAGTGCCAGATTTAATGGGGAATGCTCGAGACCTGAGATTGAGATGCATGTCGANCATTTTCGACCACTTCAGATCGGTTGCTTAATTGCAGCTGGCGGCGGAAAGGTGATAGACGCTGGGAGAGCAATCGCTCATAGGTTAAGTGTGCCGGTTGTGGTTGTCCCCACCTTGGCATCTAATGATGCGCCATGCTCTGCTTTGTCAGTGATATACACGCTAGAGGGCGTGGCGGACTCGGTAGAGTTTTATCCTGTGAANCCGGCGTTAGTGGTCGTTGACACGGATGTTATTGCCCAAGCTGATGAGCGATTTCTCGTGGCAGGGATAGGAGATGCAATGGCAACCTGGTATGAGGCGAGGGTTTGTCAGAATAATCCGCGAGCTAGAACCACTCTGGGTGTTAGGCCAACAATAACCGCTTGTGCAATCGGTGAGGCATGTGCTCATACGCTTTATGAGTTTGGAGAGAAGGCTGCAGCTTCTGTCAGTGAAAATATTAATGACGATGCTGTAGAGAGGGTGGTTGAGGCTAACACACTAATGAGTGGTGTGGGTTTTGAGAGCGGTGGTCTTGCTTTGGCTCATGCTCTTGCACTCTCCTTCACCGAGATAACTGCAGTGCATGATCAATATTTGCATGGGGAGATGGTAGCCATGGGAACAATGGCTCAACTTGCGATGGAGAAATCAGCAGATGCACGCAAGGCAGCAATTTTTTTCGCCAAAGTTGGCTTGCCCATTCACCTTGGCCAGCTTTCCCTGTCACCGAAAAATCACAAGGAACTAGATGTTATTTCTGCGGCGGCGGAAGCGAGGCCTATTGCCCATAATATGCCCNTGGCTGTGACGCAAAGTTCCATTAAGAGAGCTTTGCTCGACGCGCATGATCTGGGGCTGGGGATTGCTCAGACACTTGGGGACAGCGCTTATCGGAGACTGCAGCCGTGACTTTTACGGTAAATTTTCTAANGAAGGAGTGTGATTGTGACTGACATCGAAGGAAGCGGTGCGTACGAAGAAATCATTTATGAAATCGAAGGTCCAGTGGCCACTATCACAATGAACCGTCCTGACAAACTCAATGCGCTTACTGATCTGACGCAGGCAGAGATCCGCCACGCGCTGGATATCTCGGAGAGAACAAAGGAAATTGTGGGGACCGTAATTACAGGGGCAGGACGAGGTTTTTGCTCGGGCGTTGATATGGGATCGCTTGGCGACATGAGTAAAGCGGGTAGCTTGCAAAAAAAGTCCCATGACCATCTGGCCGCAGAACCCGGTAACCCCGACAATGATCCCAACTTCAAGTCATCGCCTACCTACTTTCTCGGTTTGCGTAAGCCGCTAATCGCTGCAGTAAATGGAGCCTGCGCTGGGCTTGGCTTCAGCTATGCAACGTTCTGTGATATGCGATTCGTTGATAAAAAAGCACGTTTTATTACTTCGTTTGGGCCTCGTGGTTTGATCGCCGAGCATGGTACCAGCTGGATGTTGCCGCGTTTGGTTGGGTCATCCAATGCCCTAGACTTGCTCTGGAGCTCCCGAAAAATGGATGCGGAGGAGGCGTTCCGCATTGGATATGCAAATCGGATTTGTGAAGCTGGGGAGAGTGCCATTGAAGCTCGAAACTATCTGCGAGCAATTGCTAAAACATCCGCACCTATATCAATCATGGTGATGAAAAAACAGGTCTACCGACACCTGAACCAAGAGTTAGGAGACGCCATGCAAGAGTCAAATGCTTGGATGGCTGAGAGCGTTGCCCGAGAGGATTTTAAGGAGGGCGTCGCATCCTTTATTGAAAAACGGCCACCAAAATTTCAAAAAATAAAATTGCAGTAAAGCATTGCGATCATNCTGTGACAGAATACTAAAAAACGACTTACTTGGCATTTTATAAGGAATAACACCATGATATTTACTGGATGGGGAACACCGCTAGAGTTGCTTCGGATGGAAGTGGTTCAGTGTGACTACGAGGGGCGAACAGTGCCTGAAGCTGTCAGGGAAGAGTTCATCAGTCTCTGGGACGAAAAGGATTACATGAACTTTGATGCCGTTGATATCCTATATAAGAAGCTTGAGCAGTTACCTAGGGACCCTGATTTCGGTTACGTGCAGCCAAATGACCTTGAAGGTATTCGCAAGGAGCGCCCGGATGGGCCGAGACAATTGGGGGCAGCAAGAGAATCGGATCTGCTAGACAAGTTCCACGGCGCATGGACTGGACGTGCTGCAGGTTGTGCCCTGGGGAAACCCGTAGAGCATATGGGCATCAGGGGCCAGTTGGGGATGCGAGGTCGAAAAGCCATAAGGACCTACCTGGAGAATCGCAACCATTGGCCGCTTGACTACTTCTTTAGTGGTGCTGATGCAGGGGACAAATTAACGGTTTTCTGTCCGCAGTCACAGCGTGAAAACATCGCCTACATGGAACCAGATGACGACATTCACTACACTTTAATCGCGCTTGGTATACTCGAAAAAACTGGCCCCGATTTTGGTTGGCGCGATGTTGCAAATTTTTGGAACTCCAGCCTACCCTATAACGTGATTTGTACCGCTGAGTCACAAGCAATTCTGAACTACAACAATGCGGTGCCAAGGGCCAGCAACTTCCGGGACGCCTCGGATTGGGTGACATCTGATTATACCAGCAGCAACCGTAACCCCTATCGAGAGTGGATTGGCGCCCAGATCCGCGCGGACGGCTGGGGTTACGCGTGTGCCGGCAATCCGGAACTGGCTGCGGAATTCGCTTTCAGGGACGCTTGCTGGACTCACAGGGCCAACGGTATCTATGGTGAGATGTTGTTTGCGGCGATCATAGCGGCAGCCTTTGTGGTTAATGATCCGATTGAGCTNGTGGGCATTGGCTTGTCGGAAATCCCAAAAAATTGCAAGCTGGCTGATGCTTGTCGGCAAGGGCTCAACGCCGCATCAGAAAATGACGATTTTCATGGCTACATGGATTGGGTTGAAGAGCACTATGGCGAGCTTCATGGTGTCCATACGGTAAATAATGCACTCGTCGTGATCGGAGCCATGATCTTCGGTCAGATGGATTTTCACCAGTCAATTTGCAGGTCAGTTGAAGGGGGGTTGGACACGGACTGCAACGGTGCAACCTGTGGTTCGATCACTGGGGCAGTCGTAGGGGCGACGGCGATAGACTCGAGCCTCGTGCCGCCACTCAATGACACGATCAGGCCGAGCGTGATTGGGTTCCAGGAGATCACGATGACAGCGTTAGCTGAACGCACATTGCAAGTGCACCTGAAGGTTCGTGATAGCAATGGCTTTTAGGAAGAAAGGGCAACAGTCTGGCATATCGGAGTATGCTTATGCGCGCATTGGTATTTGTAGCTTTAATAACAGCTTATAATTCCAGCGGCTCCGAGCACTACTCTCCCGCTATTGGTTGGGAATATCCCGAAAACCTGTACTGGGGCGACACGCATGTGCATACCTATCTCTCGCACGATGCCTATCCGACCGGAACGCGCGTTACACCTGACCAGGCCTATCGATTTGCCAAGGGAGAAACAATTCACGCTGATGGCCACGATGTCCGCCTGAGACGACCGCTGGACTTCATGATGGTTGCCGATCATGCGGAGAATATGGGTGTTTTCCCGGGGCTTATGGCGGGCAAGAGCTGTATCCTGGCATCTGGCGACAGGGAACGCCTCTATCAGCAGCTGTCTGAACTACCCGCACCCTCTGATATTTTATCGGCAAAAACAGCTCAGGAATTTGAGATCGCCAGCGCGCGCCTTTCTAATGCCAAGGGAATTAAGGGAGAGGGTTTCAGTATCGAAGAGGGGTGCAGATGGCATGTCTGGCATGACGTCATTGATAGCGCAGAGGAGCACAATCACCCCGGCAAATTCACAACTTTCATTGGTTACGAGTACAGCAGCGGGATGTTGCATCGGAATGTTGTTTTTTCAGGGGGCGCCGAGAATGCGCGGCGGGTTCTGCCTTTCTCTTCCCTTGACAGTATCAATCCGGAAGACCTATGGAGTTACCTAGAAAAATACCGTATGGACACAAGTGATGATGTGATCTCAATTCCACACAATGGTAACCTCAGCAGGGGCAACATGTTCATGGGGGTAACCTTTGATGGCGCTGAAATAACCAGCGATTACGCTAAGACGCGGGCATCCATCGAGCCTCTTATCGAGGTTACGCAGATAAAGGGCACTAGTGAAACCCATCCATTGATCTCCCCGGATGACGAATTTGCAGACCACGAACAGCAGTGGTGGGAATTGTTGGCTGACATTAAACCCTATATGAAACTTGTAGGCTCCGAGCGTAGCTTGGCTGATCAGGCAGCAACGTCATTCGCTCGTGGTGCTCTGAAGGAGGGCCTCTCGATAGAGGCAAAGGTCGGGGTGAATCCGTTCAAGTTTGGTATGATCGGATCCACTGATAGCCACACGGGCTTTGCAACGGCTCGGGAATCCAATTTCTGGGGGAAGATGGCTATGGATCAGCCCAGCCGCTTTCGGGCTGAAAGGTCGTCCATCTACTCCGCCGCCGGTTACGCAGCTGTCTGGGCTAAGGAGAACACGCGGCAGGCCATTTTTGCAGCGATGAAAAGGCGTGAAGTCTATGCCACAACGGGGCCTCGTATTAGGGTGCGTTTTTTTGGTGGGTGGGGCTACCTTGCAAGTGATGCTCTCCAGCCAAACCTGGCAGAGGTCGGATACCGAAAAGGTGTGCCTATGGGGGGTGATCTCGTCCAGCGGGGAGACAATAGGGTGCCGTCCTTCCTAATAAGTGCGTCCAGGGAACCAGGCGGGGCTAACCTCGATCGCGTGCAGGTAGTCAAGGGGTGGCGCGATAAAAAGGGGGGCCTCCATGAGAAGGTTTACGACGTCGCCTGGTCCGATAACCGGGAAGCTGATATATATGGAAGGCTGCCTCCAGCCGGCTCGACCGTGAATCTAAATGATGCAAGCTATCTCAATTCTATTGGCAGCCCTTCGTTCTCCGTCACTTGGATTGACACCGATTTTGAACGAGATGAGGCTGCTTTCTACTACGTCCGAGTACTGCAGATACCAACACCCCGGTGGACTACCTATGATGCCGTATTATATGGCTTGAGTGAATTACCTTCCCCCGAGGTCATTCAGGAGCGTGCTTATACATCACCCATATGGTACACACCATAGCAGCTCCAAACCGCGGGCGCTTCACTCGTTTACAGTTTTTCCAGATCAACACTGGGGCTAGAGTTTCCATAGCCCACGGTGAAGCTCATCGGGATCAGATTCGATTCGTAACGTCTCATGTATAATCAAACTCCTTCGCTTGCTAGGCTCGTAAACCGGCCAGTCATTGAGATTACCCGGCTGACCGGTGCGCATGAACCTCACAATGACGTCAGACCACGCCCGGGCAATCTTTCGAACGACCGGGTCATCA
>PCDB01000006.1 GCA_002591625.1 Porticoccaceae bacterium | reverse complement strand
GGGGGTTGATATTGATTCTCACCGGCGTTGCAATTAGTCAGGTCAGTCATCGACCTACGATTAGTCTCAAATACAATTTTCTTTGCCGCGAAAGGTTGCAGATAAGCAAGCTACCGAAATTTTCTTCCTCAAAATCCGAAGCATAAAATAGCGATCCGCTGACAACGCATATGAGATTCTTTCTGTCAAACACTGATCCATCGACCGATGCATAAACAAAAACACCTCATTGATGCTCGGAGACAGCTTGACCAATTCGTCAGGGATGGCGTGCACAGTTATGCTGAGCTTCGAAATTTCGATATTGGTCCCGGACAACATTCTGGTGTATCGCATCTTTCCAAATACATTTCTCACAGAGTTCTCTTCGAATACGAAATTCTCGAGACCGTGCTCTCGCAGTGCAGTTATGCATCGGCAGAAAAATTTATTCAAGAGATATTTTGGCGAATTTATTGGAAAGGCTGGCTAGAAAATAGGCCGTCAGTATGGCAAGCGTTTAAAAACGATGCCAGTTTGCAGGAAGACGAAGCGCTCAACAAAGCTCAGAATGGCCGTACAGGAATAGCTTGCTTCGACTCTTGGGTAGAAGAACTAAGAGACCACAACTATCTGCATAATCACACACGAATGTGGTTCGCCAGCATATGGATTTTCACGCTGAAGCTGCCGTGGCAGTGCGGCGCTCGTTTTTTTTTACAACATCTCTATGATGGGGATGCCGCATCAAACACATTGAGCTGGCGCTGGGTCGCAGGTCTGCATACCAAGGGCAAGCATTACGTAGCAAAAGCTTCCAATATAGCCAAGTACACCAACAATCGTTTTCCTTCGACTCAGCTTGCAAAAACTCCCTTACCCTTGATTGAAGATACTCAATTCGAGCTGGAAAAAAATATGCCAACCGCCTCACGGCCCTCAAAATATAAGCAACTGCTGGTTTTTGAAAATGACTTATACCTTGGGGATGCAAACCATTCATATTCCGATTATGAGGGAGTATATGTAATCTATTTGGAAACATGCCATCGCTCTATCACGCTTTGCCCAAACGTAGTCAATTTTAAAAAGTCGCTGCTAATGGATTTTTCAGAAAGCCTCGGTAATGCTAAATATATTACAAGTCGAGATTTCATTTCTATTGCGTCTCAACTTGATGGCGTGGATGTGGTGTATCCATTCGTAGGAGACTGCCTAGATTTTATTAATGACGTTGCGAGAACTCAGGGTTGTGCTCTTAATTTCGTCGTTAGAGCGCAAGATACTCATTGTTGGCAACACGCTAAGAAGGGATTCTTCAACTTCAAGAAGCATTTAGCTAGCATGATACAAGAGACAACGTCATTTACGGCGTAGTCCCGCACTTAAAGCCGTCAACGTGCTCAGTTTACGGTTTTCGAAACCAGGTTTACGTTAAGGAATTTTAGCGTGAGTCCATCGGAAGTTCGAATGAAGAGGGCGCTTTCAAGCCACTCGATTTTAACCACCATTGAGGAACCGTGCTCGAACCTTCCTACATTACGATAGGTGGCATGTATCGTTCTCTCGTCGGAAGAAATATTAAAGTCACTTTGCTCCCACCGGGTAAGGGAAAGCGGTTCAACCGAGTCATCAGTGTGGCTTAAATATCTGTGAAACTGCGTTCGATCCATTGCTTGACCTGACTCGAATACCAGCAAATCCTCAGACACAATGTCGTCAAGCGAATCGGAAGTGTATCTTGCAACGTCGAGGTGGAAGTAAAAATTCTCGACGGCGTTCACGACTTGCAATTGGTCGGATAAATAATTGGACCGATACATCGAACAAGACATGAGCGTAATGCAAAGCGCTCCCAACAGGCCAAGTGTCCTCCCTCTGAGATTAACCATTGAGCAACTTATGGCCGGTGTAAATGCTATTTGACGATGTTTTTTCAACCCACATGACGGTCACCCACACTGTCACAGCCCAGGCCGCGGTTTTGACACAGATAATACGTTGTTCGAAGCACTTAACTAGTAAACCNNTCTACCNAGAAAAGCCTGTCAGANANNAGGGNNGNCTNCCNNTGGCGCGCNNAGCCCTTTTNTCGTAGNAGCAANGACANCGCCAAATGANGNACTTCAANCATTATTCAGGTTTGCTATGCCCGACCATTTTCCCCACGCTTTTCCGAGCGCTGCTCATCGCGTCCCCCAGTTGGGTTTTCCTNTCGTTCTAACCGCNCGTCCTTGTCATTGNCGCCATCTGANGCAGGCTTTTTAATGTNGTCTTCCGCCATCTCCATCTTGTCATGAGACCCCCCNCAGTGACCGGCATANGCTGCCTGCGTAAATGCNAGTGTGCTCACCGAAAAAATCAAANACCATAAAANTTTNGCGTTTANNGATTTCATTATACTCTCCTCATCGAATTGTNTNTAAATNTACGGTGCGGATCGNGCCCTTGGATCTTTCCGCCAACTAAGAACTCGATCACCGATCCAGANTGAAAGTTACAGAGCTGTTCAACGCTTACAGTCAGAATGTTGNAGTAACTTAGCGNTGAGACATCCACGGCGGTCAANTATTGCCTATTTTTATTCTCTCAGCAATGGAAGCGNAANTGTANTAGGANGTAATGTCCTTTAACTGAGTCTACCGCAAAGATTAATCCANCTTNGNGATGCGCTCGAACAATNACTGNAACCCCGNCGTTATTTTTACGATTAGTGGGCCATGAAATCNACTGACTCGTAAAGAAAGCATGNGCATANNAATCACACCTGCAAAGGANCTCGGTTTACANATGTTTCGTTGGACAGGTTTTATCTCATCCACGTTTTTTCTTNTCGCCATCCTCGGCNTGATCNNTTTCACTGACGTTCAATGGCCCACGGTGCGGGCNCACATTGGCTTCATGTTTNAATTGGAATACACAANCCATTTGATGTTTTGGGCGTTCTGGCTCTCATTGGTGCAGTATCCAGCAAGACTGATTTTCGATACAAAAAAAAACTTNTTCCCCTGGCGATGCCANNCTNACAGAGCAAANNTNATTTACCAAGNCGATCCTGCTGCGCAGGTTTAACNGCTNAAAACGGTTTGAAGNCCNACAACCAAAATTCCTANGCCGCNAGACCAGATTNTGCAGGCGAATATATCGATGGCGGTAAATTTCAGGCGGTCGAAACCACTAATNCCCACCAAAAGCGGTACCTTGCTTCTAACTGCNGGTATCAATCTGCCAAATAATATTGAAAAGACTCCAAACCGNTTNACAACCTCTTCGGCTCTTTTGATCACATCTCTTCTATTAGTGGCAAATTTAGTNCGATGAAATTTAGGCCCAATCCACCGGCCAGCGTAAAATCCCAAGTGATCCGAAAGACACGCACCTGAAAAAGCCAATGCCATCATGAACCCGAGGGGCAACATNTCCTGAGCATAAAGCAAGGTGCAAATTGAAAGAAGGAAGATACCTGACACAAAAAGACCAACACCCGGACAAGCCTCCAAAAAAGCAAAACTCNGCACTACTAACCAAGCAAGCCTATGATTTGAATTTAGCCAATCTATTACNAAGTCTTGCATCATGTTTCCAAAACTGCTGCACGATTAGGGAATATATGTCNGTCTNATTGAATTAATNCNAATTTTGNTTCATCCCATAAAACAAACTAANTAGCCAAAATAAATGNAATTCCAATTAACCTCCCGNACCCACCCGCTCGTTAAAGCTCAAATTTGAGCAAATAAACGCCACCGGTCAGCTGCATCCCATTCTCTTTTCTCAATGGNGCTTCAATAAACCGGANCAAATCAAAACCTATACCTTCGCAAAGCTCTTGCACATATTTTTTGGAATGAGAATACCTCCCAGATTTCTCCAGATAATAACTGTCACCATCGTTATGCTCTGTCGAAAATCCAAAATAACCGGCTCGATTATTCTTTGATTTAATAAGTTTAAAAAGATTACTTAAATCGCCCATATAAACCAGCACATCAAGGCAGATAAATAGATCAAAGTCCAGCTCTGTTTCCGTTAGATAGTCAAATATATCGACGTGTATCAAGTGGTCATAAAAATCTTTTTCTCTAGCTTGTTCTAACATTGGTCTCGAGATATCGATCCCAATGAGGCTATCACACCGTTCCATGATTGCCTTTCCCGATAATCCCGTTCCGCAGCCCAAGTCCAGAACGGACCCAAACGATTGATCGGGAAATTCTAGAGACAGAAACGATGCAAAAACATCCGGTATTGCGTAATCATGTCGATCTTTAAGATGCTCATCAAAATCTATCGCAAAACGATCGAATAGAGGTTCAACATACTCCCTAGGAGCCTTGAGCGTCAGTTCGCCCCGCATCGCCGCGAGCATATGTCTGCTGGCAGAGCAGTTCGGGTCGAGGTCTAGAGCTTTCGAAAAGTTCTCAGTTGCCCCGCTTATATCGCCTTGAGATTTCAGTGCTACACCCAGGTTATTGTGCGCTGCGACAAACTTACCATCTAGCTCAATAGCTTTCTGAAAGTATTTGATTGCCGCTTTTGAATCATCCATATCCTGGAGCAGAACTCCAATTGTGTTGTATGCGTCGGCATAATCTGGTGCCACCTTAATTGCCCTTTCCAAACACCCCATGGCTTCGTCTTTGCGACCCATATCCAGCAATACAGAACCCAAATTATAGTGCGCTTCAGCATAATTCGGATCGGCCGAGATGATTTTATTATACTGCTCTAATGATCGATTATAATTACCGAGCTGAGCATTAGACGCCGCCTCAATATTTAAGAGAACCATAGAATTAGTGAACTGTTGTGAAAGCTCAGCTGTCTTGTCTAAAGCAAGTTTGAACTCACCTTGATCGAATAACTCGGTTAACTTTTTAAGCTCCGTCTCAGGTAGATTTTCATCGGCGTCAGGACGTGTCTCTGGATTCAATAAAGCCACTTTACTCTCAAGCTCTTTGAATACGTTACCAATGAAATCAGAGCGTTTCATTCCATCGAGCGCCTCTTTTGCTTCTTTATAAGAACCCATCTCGCATAGGGCAAAAATGAGGCTGACCCAAAATTGTTCAACCTTGGGGTTGGTATCTATCGCTTTTCGAATATATCCAACTGCTTCGCCAAGCCTGCCTTCCTCCAAAGCCAAAACTCCTAAGTTATGATTGGTATCGGCATGCCCGGGCTGACTTTTTAGAATTACTGTATATAACTCAACTGCCTCTGACCTAAGTCCTGCGCGGTGCGCAGCAATAGCGTTGGTAAGTAAACGATTAATATTCGCTGTCATGCATGAAGGTCTTTCAAAATAAAATGGGAGGTAGACAATGCCTTTGACATCTCATACTAAAGTAGGATTTCGGTTGGTTTTCCAAAAATATTACGCTTGTTAGTCATAATTTGAGAGCCAAATATGTTTAAGAAAATGTGATTATATCATCTCAGTCGAAGAGAGGCTCAAAAAGCAAAAATAACTGTAATCGCAAATCTCAGTCACGTATAGTTTTTTTCNAGGAAGACTCATTGAGGCATCAAGCATATAAACTTTTTTACCTTTTTTTTTAACAGCAGTTTACGTTATAGTACCAANCAGCTCTTGCAATTAAATCGAACGCTGACGCTTCCAAGTTTGCCCATGCCTCGTAGATAGGTTTAGAATCTGCAACAAACACCCTGCCACTCTCATAGTTAAAAAATAAGGATGATATAATTTGGCCCAAGAAAATTATGATGTCCTAATATGCGGGGGCGGTATGATTGGGCTGAGTGGCGCAATCGGGCTCGCTAGCATCGGCCTAAAAGTTGCTGTCGTAGAGGCACGTAAGCCGGCCCCCTATTCCCACGAACAAGCCTATGATCTCCGAGTATCTGCGCTGACGTCAAAGACAGTAAAGATTTTGTCGGCATACAGGGCTTGGCCGTTGATTGAGAAAATGAGGTTTTGCAATCTCGAGGGAATGCGGGTCTGGGAGCAACCAGCCTTTGGTGATGTTTCATTTAATTCTCAAGCCATAGGGAAGACAGAATTGGGCGCTATTGTGGAGAATAGAGTTATCCAACTAGCTCTCTGGGAGGTAGCAGAGGCAGATAAGAACATCGAGTTATTCTTTCCATGCGAATGCTCCAGCTTTCATCTTGACCCGGGACAAGTAATCGTGCAACTGAGGGACGGCAAGTCTTTATCAGCGCGCTTGTTAATCGGCACCGATGGAATGAAATCCTCAGTTAGAAGGTCCTTTCCATTCGCTTCAACAAGCAGCCAATATGAACAAGCATGTCTTGTCGCATCAGCTAGAACTCTGTTTCCGCAGCCAAAAATAGCGTGGCAACGGTTTAAACCTGAGGGCCCGCAGGCATACCTACCATTAACCGAAGCGCAGGGCTCGATCATCTGGTACCACTCNCGTGAGAGAGTTAAAGAACTCTCTGTTCTTTCATNTGAGGACCTCTCTAAGAGACTGCATGAGGAATTTCCGATTGAGCTTGGTTTAGTTGAGGTACAGAATAGAGCGTCATTCCCAATCTCGAAACATCATGTAAAGTCATATGTGCATAAGAACGTTATCTTGGCAGGCGATGCAGCTCATACGATAAATCCCTTGGCAGGGCAAGGAGTGAATCTTGGTTTTCAAGACGTTGAGGTAATGACAAACATTTTTCGCTCAGCGATTCATCAGAATGTTGATTGGTCTTCGCCACCGGTTTTGAGAAAGTATGATAATAACCGACNTATAGCCAACTCCCTGATGATGGGGGCCATAGACGCTTTCTATCACGGCTTTAGCAATAACCATATTCCTTTTAAAATATTGCGAAATACGGCGCTTCGGCTCGCACGTATCCCCATAATCAACCGGCAAATCACACGCTATGGAAGCGGCCTTTCCGGGTTTCTGTCGCCTTAAACGCANAGTCAGTGGCTATGTGTGCATTGATCGACGCAAAAACAATCCCCCTTTTGACGAGGAGTGGATAAAATTTATGCCTCCATGGACTTTCTATTCCAATAATCATCTGCGCAACCCAGTAGAAAAAAAATGAGGCTTGTTCTGGATCGTGCTGCGTGCATATTTGCCGCAAGAACACTATGGGCACTTACACCGGGTTCTCTCAAGAACGTTTCAATTCTTTCTTGTTGCGCGCAAGTAATGAATTTGCCCGCCACCCCCATCACGAGTGTTTCTTCTAAAAATTCAAGGTCTGTTTGCATCTGACCACCGTCTGACTCGTTTGATTGGGTTGCTTGAGAATATGCCTAGAAATATGCATCAAATGCCAGAAAGATCTNGATCAAAGTTATTATCCTCCAAACGCACTTCCAGCATATTTTGTCCAACTTTTTCTGGGCCGCCCACCATTTCATCAAATGCACTGGTGTGCCTTAGCACGGTGCGCCAAGTTCGACAACCTTGTAAAGCCTTTCTCAGGTCTGCGAGGTTTCGTGAACGCAAGAAGCGCCCATCTTCATCTGTGACATAAACCTCTTCGCCATCTAAAATGACCGATACTTGATAAAGGCTCAAGTCAACTGAGTGAAAAATTACTTTTTCAAGCACTGGCTTTGTCAACAACTCCGATAATTTTATACCCAATCTCAATGTCTCTTCTAAAAAGATAATGTTAACTGATCTTTATCGTGCCTTGCTTTAGTAATCTTAACACGCCGGCGACTGCCCAATTTGTCGAACACTCTTAATGATTCTGCGCGGAAATCATCTCCTAGGCTTGCTAACTTGATCTTATTTTTCGCAAGCTTTGCTGTTACTTCATGATCTACTGCAGGTTTTGGGTAGTCTTTTGCCAATTCACAACCATATCGCAATTGCAACGCCCTCGACATTTTCCAAGGGTTATGCACCCATGGCGCCGGAATGCCTCTAAGTTCTGGNATCCATCTTCTTATAAAATCACCAGCCGGATCATTCTCAAATGATTGTTTAAGCGGATTATAGATTCGAATTGCATTAATTGACGTGACACCGGATTGCATCTGCAGCTGACTGTAGTGAATTCCTGGCTCATAGTCTGTAAAGACCTGAGCGAGATGGGATCCAGATCGCCTCCAGTCGATCCATAAGTTATAGCTAGCGAAGCTCACCAACATTGCTCGCATCCTAAACGTGATCCAACCACCATGATTCAAACTTCGCATACACGCATCAACCAGAGGATAACCAGTCATTCCACTTTTCCATGCATCATAATGCTCCTCACTGCTCTCAGGGTCACGTAGAGACTCGAAGGCGGAGTGCATGCAGCTGTTTTCGATCTCAGGCTGATCCTCAAGCTTCTGAATAAAATGACACCTCCAAGCTAGACGCGACTCGAACGCTTTTAAATTCCTAGCCCAAGAATTGTCCCCCATATTTTTTAGCGCCAAGGACCTCGATTGAATAGCTTTGACCACCTCTTTGACCGACATGGTTCCCCACGTCAGGTGAGACGAGAGTCTCGAACAGTATTTCTGCGACAAGCTTGGTTCTGAGATGTGCCGCAGATATTTCTTGGCGTTTGTCCGCAGAAACATTCTCAACGCCGCTTGGCCAGAATTTCTCCCGCCATTTTGTGTCAGTGCAGCCGCAGTTCCTCCAGAAATGGGCGCAGANTTGGATGGGATATCCCCAGGAAAAACATCGGGCAGTCCCTTTAGATTTGAAGGGCTAGGAACCGTTGGCGTTGACATTCTCGCTTCCCTTAGTTTCGCCCAGTCATCTCTGTTAGCCAACCCTCGGATTATGCCATTGGAAGGATACTCATAAAAATCTACAGAGTGGTAAGCACACCAATCTCGCACACCCTCATCGCGCGCCCTCGACCAACCATTTCCGGTTTCCTCATGGGCGTGGATTGCTCCGATGGGAAATTCATGAACAAGCTCTTCAAATACCGATGCCGCTGCGCCGCGCCTTACAATGAGTGTTTGACCAAGGTTACGGCATTCTTCACGCAACTCGACTAGGGAATCAAAAATAAAACTCCATTGGCGAAGCGATGAAAACGTTTGCTGCCAATAATCTGGTTCAAAAATGTACAAGGGAATTACCGGCATTCCATTTTGTGACGCGTTAGCGAGCGGCGCATGATCATGNATCCGAAGATCTCGCTTATACCAAACTATCGCTGCTTTCTGGTCTTTGTTCACTCGATTTAAACGCCTTTTATAATCCGTTTGAAAAAGCTTGACGGTATGATCTATAACAACAGTTGAAGAGCAGCTCCACGGTGACGACTGGGTTCATGGATTTGTCTTCGGTTTAGGTTTTGANAAGAAATTAGGTGCCTCGAAAGCAAGATAAGCCACCGTCAATACTGGTGTTAAGCAAAACATAATNATCATAACTCGGGACAAATCATCGGGAGGAGCGATTGCAATGCGCCCGGTTGAACTTAAAGTCCAGAGCACGGCCGATAAGAAATTAGCCAGGGCAATGTTGAGAACGAGTATCAATAGCTTGAATTTGGGCATGTTGACTTACCTCGGATTTATTAATTCGTTGGGAACGCACCTGTGATCANCATGGCGCGTCGTTTTTTGACAACTAGAGACAACAGAGAACATAATTTAACAACAAATGCACTTTCAACTANGCTTGACGAACATGATTACGACAAGCTGGTTATCACTTCTTAAATACGTTAGAACTTTTCTCTCAGTTTAAGTTCACCGCTCATGCGGAGCGGTTCCTTACGCCCATGGAAGTGATTCCGCAAACCAGTTATCTGTTCGAGCTAACGCTTTTTGAACTTTTCAGACTGCATCTATGGACAACTGACGCTGCAAATCCATTGGCGCATTTAGAACACCATAAAGTTGCATCAGTACTGAAAAAACCATGACCATTAAGTCGGATCAGCTGGATCTACCACTTTTCAGGGACAAAGTTTTGAGAATCGATCGGTGGCCTGATCAAGCCGCGCATTGCGCGCCTATCGGGAAGTTTGAGTGGGTCGGCTTTGGGAATACTGTACTTAAATTGACTTAGAAGATGGGTAATGCAATTGAGTCTGGCTTTATTTTTAATGTCACCATTGACGACCCACCAAGGACTCTCATCGGTATCAGTGTGGTCGAACATAACATCTTTNGCTTTACTGTATTCAATCCAACGATTTCTCGCCTCTATATCCATCGGACTTAGTTTCCAATTTTTTAGAGGATTGTTTGCCCTCTCTTGGAAACGCTNCTCCTGCACGCTATCGCTGACCGAGAACCAATACTTGATCAACTTTATTCCGTCGTTAATCAGAAGTTTCTCAAAAGTCGGACACGCCTTCAGGAACTCGTAATATTGCGACTCAGAGCAAAAACCCATAACCCTTTCAACTCCCGCTCGATTGTACCAGCTCCTGTCAAAAATCACGATTTCACCGGCGGCTGGCAGATGCTCGACATATCTCTGGAAGTACCATTGGGTCTTTTCTTTATCAGATGGTGTTCCCAGTGCTACAACCCTGCAGAAACGTGGGTTCAGAGGGGACATAATCCGTTTTATAACGCCACCTTTTCCAGCAGCGTCTCTACCCTCGAATATGATGGCCACACGAGAATCGCTATTGCGGACCCACTGCTGGAGCTTGATTAGCTCCAAATGTAAGCGCTTTAACTCCCTCTCATAAACCTTTTTTGGGATACCCTCTTCATTCCCCCTATTCATATATATGTTCCTTCTTATTTCGTGGTTTTAAAAAGCAAGGCTATTCATGGAATGACATTGAGTCTAGTCCCTTACGTTCTCGTGGCCATATGGACAATGTCGACAGGCGTTACCGCAGCAATATCCTCTNGCCAAGTGATAGAGCTCGGTAAGCACCATCAACCCGCCATCAAAATAATAATGCTCGCCCTCAATTAGCTTTCGAAGAGGTTTGCGCTCAGAATGGCTTGTGTCACTATCGTTCATGCTGCAACGGGCTCCCCCGAAAAAGAGTGGGGTTGGTGAGATTTTTAANAATGTTGAAAATCATAGCCACGCGACGCCACGAACTATGCGTGCAAACTTTTCTTAAGTTTTNTACTTGTCCCACTCAAACCAACATTCATTANGTCATGATGTGCAGACTGAAGTTGTTCATCGCAGAACCGCGTACCCCTGTAGGTATGCTGAACCAGTTTATAATATGCCTCTTTTTCCTTTAATGAGCCCTCTGTTGCCTCGCGCCATTTATGAAACAAAGTCGGGGTTCTTGCATGTTCTTTTAAATTCATCTTTTTGAATCCTTGGCAAACTCAGTCCTCATTTTAAGCCCAAGAGTTGGGCCAGCAGCATTGAAAAGGTTAGAATNACCTCTTCAGCAATTTATGCACTTGAGGGCATTCCATTTCATAGCCGTAAGTGTATCAATGCATTGACAACTTAGTCCGAAAAAAACACTCCTCTTACGTTTATTTTGTATAAATTTACAAACATAAAGCTATTAGCAGTCTGCAAAATTGAATTCCCGAAAAAACTGCCATCAATGCGCTGTCGTGTCAACTGAACCCCGCTCTAAGTAGCACATATAAAAAAATTTGAGCTGTTCTAGACTGCTTGTAGAGGAGGACTGGAGTCTTTATCCTCGGCAGTTAATCAGCANGTTTCGTTCCAGTTTGCAAAAATTTTTTGAGGGCCTTTGGGTATGATCCTATGGGGGTTAATGCTCTCATGGCTAAAATAATAATGACGCTTTATGTGGTCAAAATGGCAAGTATCTTTAATCGCTGGAACAGAATACAAAGCTAACATATATCGATGGAGAATCTTGTAATCAACGATTCGCTTCCAGTTACACTTGAAATGCGTGAAGTAACCGACGTCAAATCTGAGCAAAGTAGGGATTAAGCGAAGATCAGCCTCGGTCATTTCATCACCAAGNAGGTACTTGAAGTTTATTAACCTCTGATCTAGCTCATCCAGCGTATCAAACAAGCTAGTGACAGCCTCATCATAGCTCNCTTGATTAGCCGCAAAGCCGGTTTTGTAGACGCCGTTATTGACTGTCTGATAGATTTTTCCATTCAAGTCGTCTATCTCCCACCTCAATGACGAGGNGTAAAAATCATCAGTGTTGCCATTGAGATCATTAAATGCAGAATTAAAGATTCGAATGATCTGAGAAGACTCATTATTAACAATTGATCCCGTCTTTTTGTCCCAGAGGACCGGAACTGTCACGCTGGTGCTTGCCAGAGGGTCAGCTTCCAGGGACNCCTGCCGCAAAAATTTAAAGCCATGTAAAGAATCTTTGGAAGAGCCTTTATAAGTATCATCAAAGATCCAGCCATCATCACCCATGTCTGGGTGCACTCCATCCACAGAAATGTAATCTGCCAAACCTTTCAATTGCCTGTAAATAAGGGCCCTTGTTGCCCAGGGGCACGCATAGCTTACATATAAGTGATAACGGTTAGCTTCAGGGCGGTATAATCAATGGGAAGAAGAAATTGTATCAAGGAATGTCCTCGGCAACCTGTAATAGGAACCCATGCCATCAGAGGTAATAACTGACGAAACATGCAAGATTTCATCAACTAATTTACCCATATCCAGTTATGGTAAAGCCAGATTTCAAAATAAAACTCATCGGGGGAAATGATAAAGAGGCAGCTTGCGACACCAGTGTTGAAATTTATCTCGAAAACCTGCAACTTTAAAGTGGATCAAACTCACTGAGGGCGGTTATAGTTGGGTATAAAAGTACCCGGCCCCGATCAAGGCCAAATAGAAAAGTCCTTTTAAAGTAAAAAAAATAATCAAGCCCAANCCACCGCGCTTAATCAACTTGCTTGAAAAAATTCTCCGTCCCAAACGCATTTCGCCCTTCCAAAAAAGTATTACGAAGACCTACGGCGCGTCAAAGAAAAAAGACCACCAATGCTTCCTTGCAACCTGCTTCGCCGGCGAGTTCCCACTACTCAAAAAAAAACAATCCAACGCAAAATAAAAGGGAGCCATGCGGCTCCCAGTGAAACAATAATTGATAGACACTGGATCACCTCCTTTTATTTACAGTTCAAAGGCGTGATTATGAATGAAAAGATACCAAAGTCAAAAATACGGGTTACAAAACCAACGGCGATCTTCATCGAATTCAGACCACCTTTATTTTTTTTGCCGCGGCGGCTGCAGTTTCCACATTTGGCCCCAAAACCACCCCCATTCTTCTATGTGGTCGCGTAGTTGGTTTGCCAAAAATTCTCACATCGACATCAGAGAATTTCAACGCTTCATCAATTCCAATAAATCCGAATCTGTCGCCACTATCAGTTGCCAAAATCACATGACTAGCACCCTCGCGGATTAATCTAATCTCAGGAATCGGCAAACCCAATATCGCTCGAGCATGCAAATCAAACTCACTGAGATTCTGAGTGTACATGGTGACCATACCGGTATCATGCGGTCGCGGGCTAAGTTCACTAAAGATAACTTCATCCTCAGTAACGAAAAATTCAACTCCAAATATTCCAGCGCCTCCCAGATCGTCTGTAACAACCCTAGCCATGTGCTTTGCCCGCTCGAGCAGAGCGTCCGACATTGGCTGGTCTTGCCAACTATTCTGATAGTCACCGCGCTCCTGATAGTGTCCGATTGGGTTACAGAATAACGTTTCTCCTTCATGTTGCTTAACTGTGAGCAAGGTAATCTCGAACTCAAACTGAACAAATTCCTCGAGAATGACCCGCTTTCTGTCGCCTCTCATGTTTTCTATAGCGTAAAACCATGCTGACTCTAGATCCTCTGCTGAGTTCACAACCTTCTGCCCCTTTCCGCTAGAACTCATCACTGGTTTTAGTACCAAAGGAAAGCCAATATCATTAGCCAATGTGTGGAGCTCATCCATTGATTCCGCATAGCAAAATTTTGGGGTGCGGAGACCCAAATCGACCGCTCTGTCTCTTATGCGATCGCGATTCATGGTAAGGTTTGTTGCTCTAGCGGTGGGAACGACTATATGACCTTGCTCCTCTTTCTGAAGCAATACCTCTGTGCGAATTGCCTCAACTTCCGGCACGATGAGATCAGGCTGATGCTGATCAATTATCTGTGAAAGAAGTTCACCATCCAGCATGTCAAACACCTCAAAATGATCTGCGACCTGCATTGCAGGGGCGCCTTTGTAGCTGTCACAAGCTGTCACATAACACCCTAAGCGCTTGGCACTTATTGTGAACTCTTTTCCGAGTTCCCCNCTTCCCAGTAAGAGTATTTTTTTCATTATTCTACCTCTAATCAAAAAAGTATTTATCAAGTTGGAAATACTGCAAAGGAGAGTTTTTGCACCGCCCCATCTTTTTACACGCATAACTCCTAAATAGAGCCATCACACAAGTTGATAGAAAAATAGATTTAGATCCATNCCTGCAGTAATGCTAATTTAGTAAATTTTATATTCTAGTGATGAATAAAACCAATGATTAGAGGAATAATCAGGGCCTACCAATAAGTTTGAGTTTATAACTGTTTTTCCGCACCGTATATCTAGACTTTCTTGCGCCTGCATCTTANTCTGAGAATATGGATANTTTACTCCCTCCCAGCAGGTGCTAAGCCAAACCANACCGATTTTTCCACTTTGTTATCTCGCATCGCCCGCCTTGCCTTTAAAATGATTTGACCTGCCTCCGTTGAATCATAAAACCATTGCTCAGTTGCCCATGGTTCTATAGGGCTCTCTGCAATCTCACAAGCGAGCTCCTCATAATATGTTCGAATATCATGGGCCGTTCCATAAATGGATTCAATCGAAAAACCTAGTTCATCCCACTGCTCTCCTGAGGCTACTCTTGCGAACTTTTCAAGCGCGCTAGGGACGTCTTCAGCATTGATTCTCATGCCCACAGACGTTCTTGCGTTTTTCTGAAAGGCGCGGTCATAGGCGCGCTTCAAAGCGTGAGCCTCGTCAACAGCAGGATGCTTGTCACTGTTGATTTTTGGAGGCAGCGGGCAGACCAAAGGTTCACTATGGGACGAGCTTATCTTTATCGGAAAGTCCCTAATTATTGGCCCAGCAGGCTCCTGCAACAGCGCGAATGCGGCTCTCAAAACCTTAGACTGAAAGTTTTTATCGCCTGGTTTTCCCAGCGGCAAGCCTAACGGAAATGGAGCATGGAGCGTCCGCGGAACTCCCATGCGTTCTGCAACGCCCCTCAATGAAGTAATAACGACAGTTGCAAGACCCGCAGCTTCAAGGACATGAGCAAGCGTACACACGGTACGCGGACACAGAAGTCATGTGCCTGTTAGTAAAACAACATCTACACCTTCTTTCAGTAATTCTTGGGCACAATTTGGGCCAGAATCCAAGCGAATTTCCGAAACTGTTGACGATTGATTGCCCGCAAACGAATAGTGATTTTCAGCTACCTCACCGATAACTCGATCATCCGAAAATTCGTGAAGACGATCAATTGGGTACACAACATTGATGTCAGCGGCAAAACCACCGCGATCAAAATTTACGCTGTGGTGTCCCAATGAAATATCTCTAGCGTGTGCAGGTAAGATCTCATAATGAAAGTCGCTGTCTCCCAGCTCAAACCCATGACTGCCCTCCCGGTGAAGAGCGGCAGTTGTGACAATAGCTACCTTCGAGAGATGCAGAGATTTTGGCTGATTGAAATGTCTAGACTTGATATCTGGGAGAGGCATGCTGGCCTCGAATCGCTTGATAGCTTCTTCGTCTTTTCCGAAAATCGTCACTCATATCTCCCCGTGAAAGATTTGTAGTTCATGCTCTCAAAAATCGCGTTAAGAGTATATACTGCTGAACTCAATGGCACTTTCTGCCAGCTGAAAAACCACCCATAAAAATCTGTCAACGCTTTTTTGAAGCGAAGTTTGATACTTTTAAATAATGGGCTATTTGCAGCATTAACCACAGCACCTCAATTCTTTGGACCAATCTTGGCTAACGGGTTGTGTCGGGAACTGCCCGGCCTCAAAGCGGACTAGAGAGCTGCCTAATTCTCACCGTGCATATCCAAACCGACCCACCACATGTCATGATGGTATGAGCGGTCTTTTTTAACTCAAGCCGCTGTCTATTCGACAAAAACGCTACTGTAAAAATTGTGGTGGTTTCGGGAGCAAGGCAACGACCTCAGGTTCATGCTGAATAATTACCCTAGCTCCCAACTCCGAGGCTATCGATTCGAAAAGCATCATCGATTCCCTCGTTTGTGCCTCATTAGTGTTGAAACGCGGAACAAGGCGCAACTTGCGGCTTTTACTCATGTGATAAAGGTCCCCAGTTAACAGTATGATACCGCTTTCAGGCATTGTAAGCTGCAAGGCTGTATGCCCAGGAGTGTGACCNGGCATCTCAAGTATAACGACCAACCCATCACCAAAAACATCGTAGTCACCTCTAAATTCTGTCCTCTCAAATACCGCAAAAGCCGAATTTTGTTCCTTGCTCTCCTCCGTGCTAAACATGAATTGATACTCATCTTGATGAACTAGCCAAGTAGCATCCGGAAACATTACTGCTTGACCCGTATGATCAAAATGGCTATGGGAAATCGAAATGAATTCAATATCAGCCGCCGATATGCCTATCTGAGCTAACTGATCTTGCAGGGTGGATTCAAGGGTAAGGGAAAAGGGGCCGTTAACTAAGGCCCCCGCACCGGCCAGTTCTGCGGGCAGGCCTAGGTCCCAGATTAAATCTCCCTCGGCGTGGCGAATCAAATAACACGTGTTAGCTAAGTGTTTTTGCTGTCCAACATAGTCGCCACTAGAGGCAAATAAATCTAAATCCGTTACCTGTATATCGCCGCAGTTGAAAGTATAAAGTTTTAGTTGCGCTGCCGAATTATTAACTAGCAAATCGCTGCCAGTCTGCGCGACGTTGATATCCTGCTCGCCTTTCGAGCAACCCGCCAATAACAGCATCACTGTGAGAATTTTTTTTTATCATTGAGCNTCCTANTTGTCACTTATCACATTTAACCANTATCTAAAACTCTGAAACACCAATGACAAAACGCTATACTTTCTATGTCTAAGTTGGCCTACGGAGTAGTATACAAGTATTTTTTACCCCAATGATATTCTTCTATAAAAATAGAGTGGGGCCTAAAATTCCGAGCAAGTAAATTATAAAAAGATACTCGGCAGTTTATTAAGGAGTTCTAATGAAATCTAATTTCCAGGGGGCGAGCTGTCTATTGAGGAGGAAAAAATGTCCCAAGAGCACATAAAAGACTTCAGTCTATTAGATCCCATAGTTAGCAGCGATCCTTTTGATTTTTACGACTTACTTCACCACGAAGCTCCCGTCTACAAGATCCCAGAGACTGGAACTTATGTCATCACGAAATATCAGGACTTGAGACAAGTCCTGAAAGATTATCGATCGTTCAGCAACAATGTCAAAGTTACAGATCGAGGGCCTTTTCCGGGGCTTTATCAATCGATACTCCGCGATGGGGGTGGGTGGGAGCATGTTCAAACTTTGCAGCGAACCGATCCTCCGAAACATGACCGCTATCGAAAATTGGTAGATCGTGTTTTCAGCATAAAGCACGTTAGAGCCATGACGCCGCGCATAGAAAATGTGGTAAATAACCTGATAGATAAATTTATTGATAATGGGAAATGTGAGTTTAGCCATGACTTCGCAATGGCGATGCCGGGCATTATCGTGGCAGAGCAACTTGGTCTGGAATATGAGCAAGTATCAACCTTTAAAATGTGGGCGGATGCAATGCTAGGGGCGGCCTATTCTCCCACTGCGACAGAAGCTGAAATGCGCAGGGACGCTGGAATCGAACTCCAAGCACAAAAATTTCTAGCTGATGTTTTTGAAGATAGGCGATTAAACCCTCGAGAGGATCTGATATCTGCAATGGTGAATGCATATGGTGATGATGACCCGCTTAATATGAGCGAGTTACAAAATGTGGTTCGTCAACTTATAACCGGCGGGTTCGAAACCACGCAAAGTGCTATCAATCATGGCATGTGGGTGCTGGTTCGTATGCCAGAGGTGGTAGATGAATTGCGTGCAGATCACTCATTGGTAAAAGCTTTTGTAGAGGAAGTACTGCGATGGGAAAGTCCGGTCCAATTTCTTATGCGACAAGCAACCGAAGACGTCAAGATTTCCGACACGCTGATTCCTGCTGGCGCATTGGTTATGGTTGGGTATGGTCCAGCTAATCGAGATGCTGAGAAGTTCACTTGCCCCCATGAATTCGATTTGCATCGGAAAGGTGTCGGTGCCCACTTGGCGTTTGGCAGTGGTCCGCATTTTTGTCCCGGTGCGTTGCTGGCGCGACAGGAGTTGATTAGCTCTTTTAGTGCTATTATTGAGCGGATGGACAATTTCCGACTTTTGAAGCCTTTACCATTGCCGGTGCATAAATTCAGCATGTTCTTTATGCCTATGCATGAATTCTTCATTAAGTTCGACAAACGTTAGGTACGTTTCGCGGCATACGTAGATGTCAATCGATACGTGCCCGTTAAATGCCAGTTTTAGGATGTCAGAGAAGAATTTAACTTGNAGGTTTTATGAAAACTTTCCCCAAGAGTATCAAGACCCTAACTAGCTTCTGCTTTTAGCTCTGCTATTTAGTATTTTTTCTTGTTGCACCCTACTCCACTGATAAATACAATGCGTCCCTCAAAAATCATCACTGATTNTTTAATTTTTCAGGAATCAAAACACAGAGTCCATTCGTTCAACTTAGTATGAAACACAGAGGCCAATGTGGCACAAAATTTTTTATTCCTGAGTCACATCAGGTTTCTACCCAGTTTTAGTGGCGATATTATTTTTTGTTTCAACTGAAACTNGATCCTTTGACTTAAAGGCCATAAATCAGATTAAGGCGACCAAGAACTGCCCATACTCCGACTTGAGCTGGGCTGACTTTAGCGGAATGGATTTAAGTGGCTCGAACCTTACCGGCGCTAACCTATTCCTTGCTACTCTTGCTGGATCCGATCTGACTAACGCTCGCCTCGNTGGAGCCATACTTAATTCCACAGACCTCACAGATGCCGACCTGAGCAAGGCAAATTTGTCTGGAGCAATTGTCATTCAATTTAACATCTTGGATGCAAATTTGTGCGTCACCATACTGCCATCTNGCCGCGTTTATTCGGTTTGCTGACAGGAATTCTCATCTATGAAACGTGCAAACCTAACTGGCACAGCCCGTCGCCTCTAGGCTTAAACGCATCAAACAAAGTATTCCGATAATGGCCTTGGTCCGAGCGCAAGGGAATTAGTGCCCTTGGTCAATCCGACCAAGTTCAGGGTAAATCTGGCTCAGCGCCCATGCAGATAGTGCGAGCATAATCGCCGTGAAGGCGAGAGCTGTCTGAATATTCAAGTATTCAGCTAGGGCGCCAACCGGAACAACTGCTAATGGCGTTACGCCGCTCATAACCATGACTAGACTCATAACGCGACCGCGAATGTGTTGTGGTGTCGCCAGCTGCGTGAGACTCATATTAAGGATGCCAAATAGTGCGCTAAAAAANGCAGTTAAAGCTCCGACCACGANTGCAACAACAAGGCTNCCTGTCATTGCAAATATTACGATCGTCACTGCCCAGCCATAAGATAATCTAAACATCATCCGACCCTTGCTCCTAAAATCACCCGCTTTCGCCAGGATGAAAGATCCAAAGAGTGCGCCAATTCCCATTCCAGCANTGAGTAAGCCCAATTCTACGGGTCCTCCACTAATGACCTCCTCATTGAATGCTGGTAATAGAAAGTGCATTGATTTACCAAACGCTGATGGTACTAGCCCCATCACCATCAATCCCAGGATCATGCTTCTATCTCTCACAAATTCGATTCCCTCTCGGAGGTCTTCCAATGATGAAGTCTCAGGCGCATTGAANGGACGGCCTTGGTGGTCTATGAAAATTGAAAACATAGCGGCTAAAAGAAAAAGACTTGAGATAACGAAGAAGACCAGTCCAACACTCTTACTGGAATCAAAATCACTTGCAGAAAAGAGCGCTATCATTGAACCGGCTAGTATAGGGCCTATTACGCTTGCTAAATTAAAAGTAGAGGTCTGCAACGCGGTGGCGTTGACTAAATTGTGCTGACGCACGATCTCAGGAACGATCGAGAAGCTCGCTGGTATGCTCAGCGAACCGATTGCTCCGTTTAGAAAACCGAATAAGATAAAATGCCAAAAATCGATTTCCCCAATAAAGATAATGTAGCCTAGAACGCATGTGGCCATGCCGTTAAGCGATTGTGCATAGATCATAATATTCTTTTTGCTCACCCGATCAGCAATCACGCCGCCAACAAGNGAGAAAATAGCAAAAGGAATTATGAACGATAAGGTTACCCAAGTTAGCGCCATGGGGGATTGGGTAATATCGTAGATTAACCATCCTTGAGCAATGGCCCTCATCTGTCCGCCAAATGAAGCACATACGCTAGATATCCATAGGAATTGGAAATCTTTAACCTTCANTGATTCAAATAAATTGTTTTCGCGCACAGAGGTATCTCACCCANCTAGTAAAAACGAGACATTACAAGTGTCTGCCCAAAACAGTCCAAACGATTTATAGCTCGCAGAGTTTTAAACCGGTAAGGGTACATTGTCAAAATCAATTTGATCTAAGAATCATGTTACTATTTTTGCCAGCAGGTATCATAGAGACCGGAAAGGGTAAACTATCTAAACTCCCCCCCTTTTCCATTTTTATTTAACCGAANATCAACCATCTCCTCATTATCCAACATCGTTAGCCGAGTTTTAAAATAAGTTCCGAGATGCACACCGGTAACAATTATCAGAGAAAACCGAATACTACAGATCTCAAACCGCATATACCCTCGATTCAAGTTGTGCGAAAATAGACCTTAGGAGTCGGGTAAGTATCTAAATGTGCACCTTCAGTCTAAAAACAATACAACCTCAATTCAAAGCAGCTCAACGATGACGCCAATGATGAATTCAACGTCAAATCAACGATTTCTCCTGCTCGATGACCGCAATGTGGAAAATGCTCATAATGTTGCATTAAAGCTAGGCGTGCCGACTAAGCATCATGCCAACCCTTTGATGATTGAGGATAAGCCGTGGGAAAAACGTTATGACAATTTTTATGGCAATGTTTTTTTTGACGAAGAAGAGGTGCTTTACAAGTGCTGGTATAGCCCTTTTGTCGTGGCGCATTCAGCTCAAGGAATGTCATTGTCACAACGCAAAACAAGCCCTTATGAGGGCCATGAATCGCAGGAAATGGGAATCTGTTATGCCAGTTCTGAAGATGGTCTTCGATGGGAAAAACCCAGTCTTGGACTGATTGAGTTTGAGAAAAGCTTTGACAACAATTTAATTTTGAGAGGCCCGCATGGGGCTGGGATCTTCAAGGACGCACGCGAAGAGGAAAAATCTCACCTTTATAAATCTATTTGGCAAGGCCTAAATGCCAGTTTTTCACAGGATGGCTTTGCTTGGTCAGAACCACGGCCTATCAGTCGGAATAAGATAGCCGGGGACACGCACAACAATGCCCTTTGGGCACCGACGTTGGAGAAGTATGTAGGTTTCACTCGGACGTGGGGAGAAACTGACCGCAAACTGATAGGACCTCCAACGAAAACAAATCATGCCTGGGGAAGACAAGTAGCTCGTATTGAGAGCATTGATTTTTGCGACTGGTCGAAATCCGAAGTCGTAATTGATTGTGCAAACTGGGAACACCAGCCATACGCGATGCCGGTATTTTTTCATGCGAACACTTACATAGGACTCTTGGCTATCCATGACCAAATTTCCGATCGAGTATGGACAGAACTTGCATGGAGTCCAGATACAAAAATCTGGCATAGAATAAACGAGGGCGTTCCCTTGATTAATTCTTGTCCCGATCCTTTGGACTATGATTTTGGCTGCATTTATGCGTGTGCTAGTCCAATATTTTTGAAGGAAGAAATTCGTGTCTACTACGGGGGAAGCGATTGGCTGCATACGGGTTGGCGAAATGGCTGCCTTGCACTTGCCACTTTGCGTCCGGATGGGTTTGCTGGCTATGAGCAAATTAACGGGAATGAATTAGGCAGAATTAGGACCAAACCTCTGAACTATGGGGGTGAGGTAATAAAGGTATCTGCTGATGTATCAAAGAACGGCTGGATTAAGGCAAGCTTAAAGGACAATTCCAATTCCGTGATCAGTTCAGCGCAAATTAGCAAGACCTCGACGGATAGCAACTTATTTGATCGTCAAGTANTTGACAAGGATACCGTTAGAATCGAATTTGAACTCAACGCCGCTAAGCTTTATTCATATTCCTTATCAAGCGGATAAATTACGAAGTGCTCTCATAATCCGATCCGCTTGATACCTGTGTTTCTGGGAATTGCGAATGGTCAAAACGCATTTCCAACGATCACGCTCCGTTGCGCAGTTGCTACATTGCCCGAATTATCGGTAGCAGAATAGGTCAGCGTGTATGTTCCAACTATAGTTGGATCGATGACCCCTNCGGTTTCGACCTCAACCACACCATCTTTGTCATCGACTGCATTCACGCCGGGCTCTACAAAGTTATCTCCTAGCTGAAGGCTAACAGGATTATCCCCTTCGACAGTTATCTCTGGAGGGGTAACGTCTGCCGATGAAATAGCTCCGAACAAGGCCCAGTTAGGAGCAGATATCGGCGCATCATCTGTGTCAAGTGGGTCAGTGCCATAATCGACCTCATCTAAATCGGAGTCACCATCACCATCGGAATCTGAAACTAGCGGATCAGTGCCATATATAGCCTCCTCTGCGTCTGATAAGCCATCATTGTCGTCGTCAGCGTCAGAATTGTTGCCTATACCATCCGCGTCAGTATCTGTACTTTCTGTTGCATCAAGAGGCAGATCGTCAAAAGTGTCCAAAACACCGTCGTTGTCGTCATCAGCGTCAGCATTATTACCTAAACCATCAAAATCAGTATCCATTGTCTCAACTGCATCTAGCGGAAAGGCGTCTGAACTGTCCTCAACACCATCACCATCATCATCTAAATCGGCATTGTTGCCTATACCGTCACCGTCGGTGTCTTGCCATTCGTCTGCATCGGATGAAAATGCGTCCTCACTGTCCAAATANCCATCTCCATCAGAATCCGCACCCGCCAATGAGTAACTAACATTGAATCCGTTAGATATCCCGCTAACCTGCAGTGCGGTTGCACTCAGCGAGCTCACTGCATCTGCACCGTTAAGTTGATCCGATGAGCGCACGCCGCATGCAACTCCATTACAGATCAGGTTGGGTGAAGAGAAAGAGGAGATTTCTGATGCGGAACCAAATTCTTGGGGATAAGCCATTATGGTTGCAAAATTGTCACTAACACCATAACCCGCAGACCAATGAAATGAGCCAGGCACCGTGGACGTATGCTGGCTTCGGGCATGCGCCAGTCCCATCAAATGACCAGCCTCATGGATAAATGTAAGAGCCGAGCCGCCATCAATGGTAATCGCACCGGTGTTAAGGCCCTGAGAAAAACTTGAAGCATAGTCAATAAGCCCATCATTATATACCCCCTGGAGGGTGGCTATTCCATCAGTAAACAGGCCGCTCCCACCATAATCGGGGTTCAAGCTCTTTACGGTAGAAACATGGAATATGAGGTCGGGCTGGTGCGTAAAAGTAGCGTCTAAACCAGAAAAAATACCCTGCCTATTTCCGACTGCTTCTAAAACTTCTTTGGCACCGATGTCAGAGTCGTCGCCCACCGAGTATTGCCCAACATCTTTGATGACGATATCGAGTCCGGAAGCTTTTAATGCGCTGTTTGCCACGGAAACTAAGTGCGCGATGTTGGCCGCAAGATTCTCCCCTCCATAAGCACTCGCTGACGCACTCGAGCCATAGGTGAAAGCAACTTCAATAACCGTATCTCCGAACGAGTGTTTCAAATTAGAGTCAGTCCCTAATATTCGCTCATTGAAATCTGACATCCCATCGCCGTCCGAATCCAAGAGGGTGCTGACGTTATCAACATTGAAAGAGAAAGAGGTGGGACTGGCGGTTGGCAACTCAGTAAGGTGATAGCGCAGTATCAATTCTCCCGCGCGTTCTAGGTCTAGTATCACTTGACTGTATTGCGAGTCAGAATCCAGCGGGGCGTCCAGCGACCCTGAGACAGAGAGGCCTCCCACACCCGAAGAGTCGTAAGTAACAGCGACTGTCTCAGTTGCCACATAGAATCCTGAGTTGCCATCGGTCACAGCTATTTTTACATCAATATTATCTGAGACAGATTGCAGGGATTCATTGGTTATGCTGGGTATGGAGAGACTGAAAGTTGATTGGTTGTATTGGAAATCAACCGCAGAGTTAAACATTATTTTGGATTCGGCCGTCCCCACTGACCCTCCTGGATTCTGATAAGAAAAAAAATCTTCAGTGAGTAAGACTTGATCAACAATGCTTCCATCACCTGCGAGAAGAACCGCCGAAATATGAAGGTTAAGAAAGTTGTTGAGCTCCAAAGGAATTGAAATGGTCGACTGCTGCAATTGTGAGGAGTATCCAAATCTTTTTAGCGAGGATTGTCCCAGCACATAATATCCCGATAGATTTGCATCTCTTCCATCGATCGCTCTCATCTGAAGTGTCACTAGGGCAGTATCGGCGACCTCTTTGTGGAAGGCTAACGAAAAGGTCATGATACCCTTGGTCTGGTTTACCACCTCAAATTTACATGGGCATTGCATTGATACGGGCGGCTCATTTGAGCTAGCATGCAACGCCAGCAACCAAAGGCATATTGCCCGAATGGACGCCAAAATGGTTTGATGACTGATCTTGGATAGGTCAGTCATAGGGGAATTTCTCGAATATGATTGGCTTGACTTCTGGCTCGAACCTGATGGATCGATCATCCGGAAAACGCATATCGTCAACTACGTTGAGTTTAGTTACCCTTTTTATAGTTCCTTCAAAATCAGGCCCTGAATGCTCATACACTCCGCTGGAGTGCTTGACAAAGACATGTGTAATGGCGTCCGTAAAGGTAATGATCGCGGTAGTACCGTCATCCGAAAACGCATGAATCTGCTTATAATACGGTTCGACTTGTATAGATCGAACGGTCAATCTTTGTAGGGATTCTCCTGAATTCGAAAACAGTCGAACAGTGAATTTACTCGCATACGTCAGCAATTCGAGATCACTCGATGAACCGATTGAAAGAAAGGAGGATTGAGCTTCAGTGGAGCTTTTCGAGATAATCTCCGGCTGATCTGGAATTGGGTCGGACCGAGTGCCCAAATTTTGGGCTCCAGATTTGTCATTGGATGGTTCGAAAACATCTCCCTCTGACCAGCGGTGTTGGAGGGTTGCCCAATGAAGCAACAATATTAAGAGAAGTAGAGAGCTAAAAACCAACAGTTTTTGGTGAGACATGATCTAGTTTTCCAAGGTGGACCTATTATTTTAATACGTCATCAAAAACTACGGATTAAAAATTTGCAATGGGTCAGTCTTTCTATCCCAATGATTGCAGACATTCGAAAAGACGAGGCTTCGAGCATTTGCAAGTCACAAAATTCTTTCAAATTCAAACGGACTCGAGCAGTATGTTAAGGGTGATAAAATTACTTGTCTATTTGGACTGGGAAATCATGAATGTTTTGATGGAAAATATTGCTTTCGGTGAGGGTCCGCATTGGAAAAATGGAAATTTATGGTTTTCAGATATGCACAGCCAGCAAGTGATCAAACTTGCTCCTACCGGATCATGGGAAATTGTGGTTGCACTGCAAGATGACCAACCCTCCGGACTCGGCTGGCTGCCCGACGGAGATCTTCTTATCGTTTCAATGCAAAAACGTCAAATTTTGCGCTTTAATGGAAAAGATCTTTTGGTGCATGCTGATCTTAGCCAGATGGCCAATTATCACGCAACGACATGGTGACCGGTCCTTTTGGAAGATGCTATGTGGTAAATTTTGGTTTTGATCTTCACAATGGAGCAGAACCCAAACCGGGCGAGTTGATTCGCGTCGATATTGACGGGTCAATGGACTTCATGGAAGGTGATCTTAACTTTCCGAACGGAGCTGTTATAACTGCTGACGGCCAAACTCTCGTTGTCGCAGAGACCTTTGCAGGCGTCCTAACCGCCTTTGGCATTGGCGCTAATGGAGATCTTCAGAGCAGACGCGAGTGGGCGAAATTGGCAAACAATGTGTTGCCAGGCGGTATTTGTCTCGACTCAAATGACGGAATCTGGGTCGCATCTCCCACAACTAATGAATGTATCCGTCTCTCTGAAGGGGGAGAAATAACTCATCGTATAAGAACCGATCGAGGCGCCTTCGCCTGCAGGATTGGTGAAGAGAGACTTTCTGTCTGTACTTCGAAAGCATCTAACTCTGTCATTTGCATGGCAGAACGCAATGCCCGCATCGAGTTTTATCCGGCACCCTATCCCGCTGCAGGATATCCTCACTTGGGTTGACGAACCGAAGAGAGCAAAACCATCTAGCTGCGCACAATCATCAGGACATGATTCCAGTAAAGCAATCTAGACTTCATCTTTTCAGAGTTGCAACTTAGCATTCCCGTTTGTGATTTTTTATCAAATTCATGGGATAATATCTACTCATTCGCCTCCTCAGACACACCTTGAGATCCAGTAAAGAAGAGCCAATTGAGTTCCATCAAGGGCGTATCATCCGCATTGCGAGGATCAGCACCTACGGCAATTTCATCTCCGTCCAAATAGCTGTCGCCATCGGAATCTGCTGATAGTGGATCAGTGCCGTAGTAGCTGGACTCCACCAAATCGGACAAGCCGTCATTGTCGTCGTCCGGATCAGCATTGTTACCTATCTCATCAGAATCCGTATCGACACTCTCTGTTGCATCAAATGGCAAATCATCATAACTGTCGAGCACACCGTCGTTGTCATCATCAATATCGACATTATTGCCTATTCCATCTCCATCCGAATCCAAAGTTTCTGATGCATCAAGAGGAAAAGCATCAGAGTTATTGCCCATTCCATCCCCATCTGAATCAACTTGCTCGCCTGCGTCAAGCGGAAACTGATCGACACTATCGGCTGTTCCATCGTTGTCGTCATCATTATCACAGGCATTACCTGCCGCATCTCCGTCGGTATTTAATTGATTTGGATTGCTAACACCCAGACAGTTGTCGAAGTTGTCACCCACTCCATCTAGGTCAGTATCGACACTATCGCTGGCGTCATTTGGCAGAGCATCTTCATTGTCACCAACACCATCTCCATCCGTGTCGAACTGCTCTTCCGAATTCAAAGGAAATGCGTCAGACGAATCCTCGATTCCATCCCCATCATCATCATCATCGGCATTATTCCCGATTCCATCCGAATCAGTATCTAGCCACTCAGAAGAGTCGAGGGGAAAAGCGTCATTATATCCCAAGCTGGAATAACCATCTCCGTCGGGATCAATCCTCAAAAGCGATTTAGAGACAGTCGTTTGCCCATAATTATTCAGTCCCCAACAAAGCAATGCCGTGTCATCGAGGGCACAAGTATGGTTCTCACCTGCACTCACGAGGGTGGGATTCACTGAAGCAGCAACTGACGTTTGATCATAATCATTGCGACCCCAGCAAACTATGCCTGTGTCATCTATTGAGCAGGTATGATCACCCCCTGCACTGACTCGCGTAACCCCGATTAGTGAAGGAACAATCCGTTTGCCAGAGCGGCTAGATCCCCAACAAACCGCTCCTGTATCGTCAATCGCGCATGTGTGATCCCTGCCAACACTTACTTGTGTGGGATTAAGAAGAGAAGGAACTGTTGATTGCCCATATTTGTTATCGCCCCAGCAAACTACACCGGAATCATCTATAGCACACGTATGGTCTCCTCCTGCTTGTATTTGGGAGGGATTTTTGAGAGTAGGGACAGTTGTTTCACCGCTCCGATTATCTCCCCAGCAGACCACTCCGGTTTCGTCAATCGCGCAGGTATGATCCCCTCCTGCAGTTATCCGGCTAGGCTTGTTCAGAACCGGAACTGAAGTCTGACCAGCCTCATTACGGCCCCAACAGACGACACCGGAATCATCAAGCGCGCAACTATGATTTGCCCCAGCAGTTATCGCGGAGGGGTTAATTAATGCAGGAACCGCCGTCCGATCATTAATCGGATTACCCCAACATATGGCCCCATTATCATCGAGAGCACAAGTATGCTGTCCGCCAGCACTTACAAGATAATCCGCTGCAAAAGGATCACGTCCATTAGCTATTTCCCAATCATCAGGCAAACCGTCATTATCTGTATCAAGCGTGAATGAGGGTTCGCTTGAAACCAACAGAAGAAGGCCAAATAGTTTGAGAAACCTTTTTTGCCTCTGATTGGTTGACCGACACATCACCTCTTCTCTTTTATTTCTCAAGCAAATGGTATCAACTAATTTTTGTTTGGAAAATGTGCAGTTCAATCTGTTCTCACCAGGAAACAAGCATTTCATTTATAACGATGTGTATTTTTTTCAGCCAACCAATCACAGTTAAAACAGCATTTATGTGAATGATGGAGAGACTCTTTCACACATGCATCCATTGAAAATCTACAAAACAAATTAATCCATAAAAGCTATTAAAAGTTTAACTTGAGATTGTTAAGATTTACTAGCCTTATTCCTAATTTGATCTAAATATCATGCAATCGACTGTTGCGCGGAAATCGCGTTTTTAGGAAATCAATCTGATCTTCCGAAATTCCCAAGTGATTGATTAGCGCTAAAAATTCAGCATGGCTTGGAGTGAAAGGTGCAGCAACAAGCTGCATGCCAACCTCCTCTGGCCGTCTGTTGGATTTGAATTGATTACAACGTCTGCAGGCCGCAACCACATTTTCCCAATCGTCACTGCCACCACGCGACATTGGAAGAATATGATCTCTAGTGAGCATGGTATGTTCGTGTTTGTGCCCACAATACATACATCTATGTTTGTCTCTGGCAAATAACGCGAAGTTGCTCAATTTGGGGTTGTTTTTAGGCTTCGCGAGGCGTGATCCTCCGCAAGCTAAAATCGCCGACAAAGCCAACTTCGATTGCTTTCCACTGAGCCTGCACCACCCTCCCTTGACTTCACGAACAACAGCACCCAGTGTCCAAACCACGAGGTCCCTCGCATGGAGGCAGACTGCGTCTTGCCATGTCACCCACTCAATCGGAAAGCCGGCAGTGTTTAGACGCAGTATTTTGGCATTTGTGTTAGCTGAGGAATGATCGACCATACAAGAATTCATTGTTTTCGAAAGCAGCATAGGTGCTTTAAAGTGTTACGACAAAAAATGACTTTTTGCCCAAATCAATATGAAATCTGAATGCATTATTCGAATTATGGCACCAAGGTTGACGGCTAAATCTTAATCTCATTCTCAGTAAGCTCTAAATAATCACCTTCTTCTAAATCACCAAGGCTCAAAATACCCATTTTTTGGAGATGAAGTGAATTAATAATCAGATCGAAAGAATGGAATACATCTAATAGCTCCTGATTAAGAACCTGATTCAGGCTTAGCAAAAGCGACGTTTCATTATGCCTTTGGACATCAATTATCGTGCCAATGTTAGTGTCGGCAGAGGCCATCATCGCTTCCTTTATTTGCGGAATTTGACATTCGCTGACAACACCTTTTAGGGAAGCCAGATACACAAAAGCCTTTTTTGACAATTTTCGCCTCATGCGATTTGCCCAACGAGCATCATCGCTTAGAAGCACTAAACCGGTTTGCTCAGGCCCCAGCGCATTAGCAAAATAGTAGCTTCTTTTCTCCGACCGAGTTTTTATTAACTGTAAAACTGAAGCGAATTCTGAATCCTTAGAGGTGCAGGCATAAGATGGGGGCTTATGAAGGACAATATACTGATAACCCGCAATTGAGATTTGTTTACCATCAAAAACTACATTGCTATCCTCCCTCAGCTCAGAATTGGGGTCCGTGACCACCTTACCATCGACAGACAACCGCCTCTTCCGAATAAAAAATTTGGCTTGGTTTCGACTCATGGGAATCGAAAGGGTTAAAAACTTACTTAGACGCATACGCTAGATTTTATATGTTTCAGCTGTTTCCCTTAATATGATCAAATATAGAACAGAACCTCCAATCAGGTTTCAGCAATCAATCGATGTCCCGCTCATTCCTTTAATTACTTTTGCTTCATTTTCTAATTTCTCAAAGTATGTGGTCAGATTACTAAGAATCCAAAACATCTTCACCGTTGAGTTAGCCTTCTTCCAAAGAGTTTTCAGAATCTCTAATTCCATCAATTGGGCTCTTCACAACGGGCCTCAAAAGGAATCCTTTTTTGCATCCAAAATAGCTGGCAATGTCTCGTTAAAAAGCGAAGAAAAAACATCTGATAAAAAATACAATGCCTAGTGCTCGGAGAAATGGTCCTTAATTGCAGCAAAAAGGCTACTAGCCATATCCCATCCGTCATACCATCCATCAGTAATCGTCTGACCTTCCTCCCTCGGCCAGGCCGAATTCAGTACAATAACCATATTAGCTTTTGGCGCCGCTCGTATAATCTGTCCATTAATACCAATGGCTTCAAAATCACCTTCGCCATTTCCTACTCCCCAAAAAAAACTGCGGTAATAAGGAGAAGAGCCCTCTGAATGATGATAGGGCCAGTCTGGATCGCCAGGGAAACTAATCACGTCGTCAAAAAAATGCTTAGGGGCAATTTGCTTATCACCAACGCGACCCCGGTTAAGCATCAATTGACCAAATCTCACTTGATCACGAAGTGTTGCGCTCATTCCTCCCATCGCAAGCGCATAGCCACCACGGTCAACGGTAATATTCGCGTTGTATTCTGCACCAATCGGTCTCCATATTTCTCTAGTTATGAGCTCCGCCACCGTCATTCCAGATATACTCTCTAGCACCCAAGCTACAACATCTACCGTTCCAGATTTATAAACAAACTTGCCGGCCCACGAATCATTGCGGCCAACAGTTGGTAAAAATTTGTAAGAAGATTGAGGCCCATCCTCGGGGCAAATCGGACCCTCTAGCCACTGAACAGAACAAGAGTGCAGCATCAGAGCGCTGCTAGAGTCATCATAAGTTTCGTCATAGGCTGATCCATCACGCATGTCCAGTAAGCTTCTGATATCATCCTGAGCCCATCCGCTGGCAGCCATCTCTGGCAAATAGTATGCAACGGTTTTTTCTAGATCTAGGAGGCCTCTTTCTACATATATTGAGGCGAGAGTTCCAATTATAGATTTGCTCATAGACATCATTAGATATGGTCTATCTCGCTGATTCTCATCGTAGTAGCCCTCCACCAAAAGTTTGCCATCTTTGACTACGGCTATACCACGAATGTAATACTTTTTTGCTATTTCATCTAGATTAAGCTTTCTGCCCTTTAGTAAAATAGTGACATCGGTGGGATGGTCTGGTCGACCCTCGAGCGGTATCACATTTTGAGGCTCATTCGGAATATTCACAGTGGGGAGCAACTCACGCAGATGGCTAAACGCCCATCCATGGTCGGTTAAAGGCTGTTCTTCGCCACTCTTCAAGTCATAACCGACCCAAGCGGAATTTATGTTGATGCCTTCAGGACGCCCGCCGCTAAAAACGTTATTTGGAAAAACTAGCTGGCACATAGTTACTATAAAGATAGAAACCACTCGCACTGATTGAGATCCTTTCGCTAACTGCATGCCGATTCCACTCCCTGCTTGACTAGCATCATATGTTTTAATTGACTCAATATATACCATGCTGATCCATATCTCCGCATGAAATATTCCAAGCACTGCATGCTATCAATAGCATGCTCACATCAATTACCGCCAACTTTTTGTAGCGCCCATTAACAGATAAGAGAAACGTCAAAAGTAACTAGAAATTTTTCTGCCAATGCCTAAACTACTGCGTATTACGGATTCTCCGATAACAGATATAATTTAGACTAGAATATCGGCATATAACTTCCGATTGCAATCGCTTGAAAAACATAAAATCGCATTTTTTGAATAAGTCCCTTGCTCACTAAGTTGCCAACTTGAAAATATTAATTTACCTTTGATCGACGTCACGATTTCCGACAGGCCCAGTCGGCCTTTTCCTTGGGGGAAATTATGTGGAGTATGCTTCAGTCTAAAATTTCAACTAAAAATATCGATGCCCTTCTTCTTCGTGGTGAAAAAGTCATTGGGGCACCCGATAGCACTGAGTTTTTGTCTGATGGGAAAACTTTTTTCAAGCCATATGAAAACGAAGAAAACAACTTGGACCTATTGAAGCAGATTCACTTAGACTTGTGGCCAGAGATCTCTCAAAGGATCAATTTTAATGGACCGGTGATTGATGACAGTTATTTGTTTTTGAAAAGTCCTGGCGGTGTGGAGACGAAGATGCACCAAGATCGTGTTTATTGGGAGCGCGAAGAAGCTGAACCTTCGATTACCTCTGTAAGGATTGCTTTGGAAGATTTGACTCCAGCAAAAGTTGGGTTGCTTCTATCTCGGGAAAATGAAGTCAAAATCAAACAATGGACATCATTTAACACTGGATCAATCCTGAACCTTGAGGAACCCGCTGAAACATCTTCCAGTTCTTTTACGCTGCTCATCTCTCAAACCATCGCTGAAAAACTGTCGCAATCCATGGAATTCATTCCAATGAGGAAAGGGCAAGGACTGGCCTTTGACAGCTTTGAACCGCATATTTTCGGCACAAATCAAACCGACACACCGCATTTAGTGATTACGCTAGCTTATGCCGAAGCGCAAAATAGGAAGCCGCCAGGAATTCTTATATCGTTAGATGGCTTAGAGGCTATTTAGGTTTCAAGGCTTGATCGGGTAATCCTGCTACACTGTGCTTACTTGGTTTGGGAACTACTTTACGTCTTTTAGGTCGCTTCAGCTTTTCCCTAGCATCATCCCAGAACCTCCAGACATAAAGACGTGCTATGTTAGCAGGAAGTACCTTTTTATAGTTTTGCTCATGTAAAGGGCCAACTACCAAACACATCATGCTATCAAACATATCCCAACCAAATTCGTTGTCATTCTCAATGAATTCATCGTGGTCTCCTCCTATTTTCACCCTGAATGATTTTATAGTTTGACCATGGTCAGTGAAATTAAAAAGAACGTGTTTTCCCTCTTCCAGTTCAGCCGCGCTATTAAAATAGATGTCGAATTCAGATGGAGAAATAGTAGACCGCGTAAGAATGGAAAGCGAGATTAATGAACGCGAAACTCGAA
>PCDB01000005.1 GCA_002591625.1 Porticoccaceae bacterium | reverse complement strand
ACGATGCATTTTAATGCCAACCGCTGAAATTCGCGGAACACACTTAAATACTGCGCAGGAATTTGTAGAAATGCAAAAGAAGGTTGCAACACGGCAAATTCAAATTCTGCCCCCGAAAACAATTAGCATGGAAGATGCTCCTGAGGCACACCAATTAATGTGGGAAAACAGGCATGAAGGCACAAACTATGTGGTTGGGCATGCAATTCCTTGTAAAGGACTCAAATCACGTCAGGATCTCTTAAGTGCTTGGGCCGCGCGTGATGCAAAAGAAATTGGAATCACCGACAAGATCATGGATACGGGATCTGGTAACGTACTTAAATAGTGAAAGCGGATAATATTATCGTGCAAGGAATTGTTATCTATACTGAGATGCTTGGTGGTTTTTTTCCTACCAGAGTGAACTGCAGTGATCCAGCCTTTATTGGCGGGCTCGGGAGTCAATAAAACGGAGGCTTGAGTTAACGGCAGAGATTGCGCAATTAATCAAGAGAGTTTCTATATAAAGGAGCTTGACTATAGAATCAAAGTTGTTGACGAAATGTTGATGAGGATTTTAAAAAAAATGATCGAACTAAAAAAATGTCTTTGGCGCCCTCATTACAGGACTTGTTGTTTTTGAGATGGTCGGAGCGGAAGAATGTGCGCATTCTAAATGAGGTGAGGGCGATGACATTGGCGCTGCGAGCTACGTTACTCCGTTACAGATCATAATGGCAACAAAATTGGTGAACAAGGGGAAGAGCCATGGGCTTGGAATTGTCATTGAAACTTGCATGCCTGCATTTCCGCCCCGATATTTCCAGCTTCAGGCTATTGAAAATCATTTGGGTGAGCCAGAAAAACTGTATAGATGGCCAGTTACCATTCATGACGATCTTCTTAAGACTTGGCTCGGTCTTGGGCTGCAAATCGACGGTTTAGGTCATGCGGGAGAGTCGGGAAATTTTTACAACTTCTATAAAGAATAAGACTTCAGATTGACCAATGGGCTGGCTAAATTGGGCATAGAAAAAATACCATCCTGACCGGCAGGGGAAGTTTGCTGGATATGACGAAAGATTTCGACTCCGAGAACATGACATCAGGTCAGCCCGCAAAATCCAAAGACATCAGGTCAGCGGCCAAGATCTAAGGTGTTACTTTTCAAGATGGCGATGTCATCCTGTTCCATGCAGGTTGGACTGATGCAATGCTAAGAAGCGAACCTGAGGCATGGGTTTCCTCGGAGCCCGGGATAACAAATCAAGCTGCGGCTTTTATAGCTTCTATAAATCCTATGGCAGCTAGAGCCAATACATGGGGCTTGGGAGCCGTTCCACCGATTGAGGTTGACCGAGTTTTCTACGATCATGTTATTTTACTCAAGGAAAGTGGGATTTACATTCTCGAAACCATGAACACTGTCACTTCGGCGGAGGAAGACGTTCATGAGTTTATGTTTATCCTCGGGCAAGCTAAAATCAGAGGTGCAGCACAGATGATGATCAATCCAATAGCGATTTGGTAACGGTGCTTCATTAAAATCTTTAGCTTATTGATGGGCATCGCGAGACTGCCGAAAATTTAAAAAAACAATGTTTTGTAAATGCAGCAATTGTGGTGCTTCGGGAGGACGCATCATGACCGTTTTCGGACTTCATATGTATCATTTTTTATTCACGCAGTTTAAGATCTTTTGTGGAAAGCTTCACCGCTTCAAAATAGCTAAACGAAATTTATACTATATCCGGGCAGTTTCTTTGGGCATGTGTTTTCAATGACTTGCAAACAAACGCATCAATAAGTCCCTATGATGTTGGGCATGACATTAATGATGATGAGACAACTTAAACTTTTTCTTTTAACAATATTATTTTTCAGCGCGGTTTCCTGTTCGATTGCAGGATCTTGGGCCTTTGAACGAATAGATGACTACCTGGTTAGTTATTTCAATGAATATGCCGATTTCTCGGTGGAACAGCAATCTCAAATCGCAAAGTTTTCTAAGGATTATCAGAATTGGCTGGCTAAAAACGAACTACCCAAGGTAAAAGCATTGCTTCTGCAACTAAAAAAAATCAACCATGAAAATTCTGGAGAATTAACATTGCAACTATATGATTATGCGAGGGATTTATATACCAAGACAGGTCACTTTTTCGAGATTCCTTTCGTTAAATTTTCGAAAACCCTCAGTAAAAAACAAATAATTGAAATTGAAAAGCACTTGGTGTCGACCCAGAATGATTGGGATAGCGAAATAGCAGGGGGTCAAAAGGAATACTCTGATGTTCTATTAGAGAGATATATTGCCGGCTTTAAACGGATCAAAATGAAGCTGACGGATAGCCAGATAAAAACAGTTGTTGCGCGTGCCAGCGCAATGGATGACTTGAGATTACAATGGTCGCTTCATCGGAGAGAATGGACAGCACATCTTTTGGTGTTGCTTTCCGAAAGAAGTGATCCGCTGTATGAGATGGCATTGATTTCTCACTTAAAACAAATCAGCAGCCTTGGGGATAGCGAGTTTCAGTCTAAATTAAAAACAAATCGTGAGATAACTATCGACACAATTTCAAATATTTTTGAAGAGGCCTCTGAATCGCAACTCGACAGTTTTAGAGAACGATTAGATGTTTTTATTGCCTCAATCGACAGGATATTGGCTGCAAGATAAGGCCAAAGTTCGGTCATGTGACTGGAATCAGCCAACTCAAAGTCCGTCTTTCGAGAAAAGGCTTGACCTTTATTCAAACAGCTTGATGGTTCCAATCAGTATGCGGTATTGGGCCCAACACCCTCCGAGATTGAAGACGTCGCCAATAGTTTAGACCTCTAAGTTCACATTATATTGGACATCTGGTTGTTTGTTACGCTAGTCTTCAACGTCTTATTTGATGAATAAATTTGAGATCCCCTTATGAATAGCCGTCAAAAATTGTTTTTACCTCTGATGCTAGTTTTCGGGTTTGCTGGTTGTGCCGACAATAAAAACGACAAGATGGTTCAGCCAGAGAAGGAAAATGTCGTTGAGGACAGCACAGAGATTGTTCAAACAGACCGTTTTTTTAACCAATTTCTGTCATGCACAACTGGCTCTCATTATTCAAAGGAAAATTTCAAAACTATGATAACTGAGTTTAATGCGCTAGCGCTCTCGGATGAGATTGCTTGGATAGGTGGATACACACCANTTGAAGGAAAAAATCAAAATNCAAATTGGTGGTGGGAAATCCAGTGGACATCTCAGCAGGCGGCNGAGGCAGGATGGGCNGAATGGCGCTCAGACGANGCGGGTCAAGCTTGGAGTGAAAAATTCACGGGTGTTTTAGACTGTGACGACAGNGAGATCTTTGCTTATNCCACTCAATTCCCAGCGCCAGATACAATCGCTTTAGAAGATTGGGNCAGCTTTGCAGCAGGCGAAATTGCNTGCACCTTTAATGAGGGCAAATCGAAAGCGGATCTTGATGCNAATGTTGCCGAATTTGCNCAGTGGTTGGAGACCAATGGCACTGGCACAAGGTTCGCTTATGGCATCTATATGCCGGTTGGAGACGATCCTGCAGATTTCTACTGGTTCAACTGGCACCCCGATTTCGAAGCTATGGCAGCTGGAAACGCGAACTGGGAATCCACTGGCACCGAGTTGGCAGCAAAGCTTGCTGACACGGCAACTTGTGAGGAACCGAATATCTACTCTGGTGCGGAATACTATGCCGTTGAACGAAGCTAGCGATTGTTTGGGTTCGGGTCTTGAACGTACTTGCAGGTTGATCGCAGATAACTGCGGCCGTCAAGCTTCCATGATATGGACTTTGGCATCGAGGTTTGAGGAAGCGAGCCCGGAGAGAATTGGTTCGCAAACTTCTCATTAGCTGTTCTTTGCTTGGTTGAGTTCTAACAGAAGGCATTACACCATAGAATAGCCATTATCAATTGATGGTGCCCAGGAGAGGACTTGAACCTCCACGCCCTTGCGAGCACTAGCACCTGAAGCTAGCGTGTCTACCAATTTCACCACCTGGGCCAAAACTTTTTAGGGGAGCTAGATTGGTCGGACTATAGATACCACTCATATTTTTGTCAATTTGACTCTGAACAATCGTGATCCAAAAGGCGCTTTGGAATGATATTTACCCCTAAAGAAAGATTAAGCAAATGAAAGAATTAACATGTTTTAAAGCTTATGATATCCGAGGCCGTCTGGGTTCGGAGCTAAATGAAAATATCGCCTATCGCATCGGGTGTGCTTACGCGACCTTCTTGAATGCCAACGAGGTAGTGGTTGGCGGTGACATACGAACATCAAGTTCATCCCTAAAACTTGCGTTAAGCGAAGGCCTGAGAGACTCGGGGGTTGATGTAATAGATATTGGCACGGTCGGTACAGAGGAAATCTATTTTGCTACATCTTTTCTGGGATGTGATGGCGGGGTTGAAGTAACAGCCAGCCATAATCCAATCGACTTCAATGGCATGAAATTGGTGAGACAAAATTCGCGTCCGATCAGCTCGGACACAGGGCTTCTCGAAATTCAAAAGCTTGCTCAAAAAAATGAGTTTATTCTCGCTAAAACGCGAGGCGGTTTCAGAGAATTGGATTTGACAACTGAGTATGTAGATCACCTATTGAGCTATATTGACCAGTCGTCTTTGACACCAAAAAAGTTGGTCTGCAATGCGGGTAATGGTTGTGCGGGAAAAATAATTGATGCCATTGAGAATCGATTTATCGAACTTGGGATGCCGATACAATTTATAAAAATTTTTAATGAACCCGATGGATTATTTCCAAATGGCATTCCTAATCCTATTTTGCATCAGAATCGCGCTCCGACCATTGAGGCAGTGCTCGATAATAATGCTGACATTGGAGTGGCTTGGGATGGTGATTTTGATAGGTGCTTTTTTGTCGATGAGAATGGTCGTTTCGTAGAGGGTTATTATGTAGTTGGATTATTGGCTAAATTTTTTTTGGAGAAAGAACCCGGTTCCACCATCATTCATGACCCTCGATTGATTTGGAATACTATTGACGTCATCGAGCGACTCGGGGGCAAGGCGGTTTTGTCTAAAACCGGACATGCTTTTATCAAGGAACGAATGAGACTCGAAAATGCAGTTTATGGTGGTGAAATGAGTGCCCATCATTATTTCAGAGACTTTTACTTTTGTGATAGCGGTATGATACCTTGGTTGCTGGTCATGCAGCTGATGTGTCTTGGTAGGCGTCCATTGTCAGAAATGGTGGACGAAATGATCAATTCTTACCCATCTCCAGGGGAAATTAATCGCGCGATTGAAGATCCGAGCAAAGCTATCGATCGAGTGCATTTAAACTATGAGAACATGGCTTTGGGAATAGACACTACTGATGGGATCTCGATGGACTTTGGTAATTGGCGATTTAATCTTCGAATGAGTAATACGGAACCTTTGGTTCGACTAAACATAGAAACCAGAGGTGATCAGGAGTTGTTGGATCAGCGAAGAGATGAGATTTTAAAGATCTTGGACGATACATGAGCCCTAAAATGCGTGACCAAATAGTGGTTTTAAGCTTAGCCTTCATCTCTTTGCACTTTGCGCATCTTAATCCGGCAGACTTAAAATACCGTCATGGGGTATTGCGATATTTTTTTAGGAGTCTACCCTAAAATATGCCTTGACCAGACTAAAAGCATTTAAAAATGCAGTATGACGTATATTGGCCGAAAAATTTTTCTTGCATATATGTTGCAGCGGAATATTATGTCTTTATGGAACCTTGCACACTGTAGTTGCTGTAAACTATAATGGCGAGTCAGGAAAGGTATTGGGGTAAAATGCGTTCCGGGGTAACCGTGTCTTTCCAAACTGAAAGTCTCGGTGGCCGACTGATTGGAATGGTTTCCCATACAGCCCGTTAAGAAAGGATTATGTTATGTTCACAAAGAAAGTTCTTGCCCTAGCAATTTCCTCCGTTCTGGTTGCACCGGCGGGTTTTGCCCAAAGTGGAAGCGAAGAATCAGCAGCCGAGTCATCTGTGCCAGATGCGGGCGGAGAGTCTGCGGCACAAGGAAAAGCAGCTGGAAGCGTTGGTGGCCTGTCGGTGCCAACTGCGGTGGCCTTGGGAGTGGTTGGCGCAGCTGTGCTTGCTAATGCGTTAGATGATGATGATGATCCAGCACCTGCACCTGCACCTGAGCCAGAACCTGAGCCAGAACCTGAGCCAGAGCCTGAGCCAGAACCTGAGCCAGAACCAGAACCTGAGCCTGAGCCAGAACCTGAGCCTGAGCCGGAACCAGAACCTGAGCCAGAACCAGAACCTACTCCCACAACGCCGGAGACCACGATCACACCGTCACCGACGACACCTAGTACACCCAGTACACCAAGTACGCCGAGTACGCCAACTACTGGCACTTAGGGTAGAGTATGTAAAAAGAAAGGGCATCTCTGATGCCCTTTTTTAATGCTGGAGGAAATGTGGCCTACCTGAATACTCTTCTAGTAATTGCGATTTCAACAATAAATTGGTTTTACTCGCTACCGGTATCTGCTTCGGATTACGGAACAACCGGTCTAGTGGATATCCCTACAGCAAGAATGGAGACGGATGGCGTCCTGACTGCCACATCAGCTATCCAGTCTCGAACGAACTCTTATGCTATAAGCTATCAGCCGACTCCTTGGCTGGAGACCACCTTCAGGTATACAGGTTTTAACAGATTTTTCTACTACGATAGAAACTACGAAGCAAAAGTGAGGCTCTGGTCTGAGACGGAATACCTTCCACAGGTGGCCGTAGGTATCCGAGATATGGTGGGCACCGGTGTCTTTGGCTCTGAATATATTGTGGCTAATAAGTATTGGAAAAATGTTGATTTTACCTTGGGCTTGGGTTGGGGAAGATTGGCAGGTTCAGGTGACTTTGATAATCCTTTCGGGGCGATCCTCAGTGAATTCAAATCGAGAGAAAATGATTTTGGTCAGGGAGGAGAGTTGTCAGCTAATACCTTTTTCAAGGGTGAGAAAGCTGGTGTTTTTGGTGGACTCCAGTACCAATTTAACTCCTTGCCAATTTCAATGATGGTTGAATATAACCCCGATGATTACGAATGGGAGGTAAGGCGAGGCGGGCGAAAACCAAAAACCCATTGGACTGCGGGCATGAAGTGGGAACCGAAGCCTGGACTATCGATCTTGCTGTCGCGGCAAACCGGACAAGAGTGGGGTATGACCGTTTCTGCGGCACTGGATACTAAACACTTACCTAAAAGGAGATCAACTTCAAAGTTTGTATCTAGTCTCGATATGACAGAAGATGACCTCCCTTCCATGCTTGATCCTTCAAGCTGGTATGATACGTTACTTTATGATGTTGAACGTTCCGGATTACTGCTTCTTGAAGCCAGCATCGATGAAACAAGTGGCACCGCTAGTCTAGTTATCGCAAACGCTGAGTTCCCTGTCTGGGCTGATGCAATCGCGAGAATGAGTATTCTCGCGGATCTTCACATGCCAAGATCGATAAATTCANTGAGACTTGTTTTAGAGGAAGCAGGCCATAGGGTTCATTCGGTACAGATTAGGCGGCCTTCCCTCTTATCTAGACAAACCAGAGATTTAATGGAGCGCCAAATTAAAGTTATGCCAGGGAGACAACTCGATTATGTTCAGTACAAAACTGGTTTCGTGCAAAACAAAGTTATTTTTGATGTAAATCTGGGCACTCGGTTCCAGTTGTTTGACCCAGACGATCCCATGCGGTACCAGCTTTTCGGGAAGATAGGTATAAACTTGGTTTTGCCCGCTAACTGGAGTGTTAATGGTTATTATGCTATCGATATTAAGAATAATTTTGATAGCATCAGGAGAAATTCAGACTCCGTTCTCCCTCGTGTCAGATCTGATATCGTAAAATATTTGAAAGAAGGTGATAGTGGGCTAGATTCTCTCTATCTTGAGAAACGAGGTACAACCCTCAAAGAATTCCATTATCGAGTCTATGCCGGAGTCCTAGAGGAAATGTATAGCGGTTTTGGAGGGGAAATTCTATTCCAGCCTTTTCAGTCTCGAATCGCCTCTGGCTTCAGCGCCAATTGGGTTCGCCAACGAGATTATGATCGGTCCTTAAAGCATTTAGATTATGAAACGACCACGGCTTTTGCGAGCATATACTGGGCATCCCCCTTTTATAACATGGATATTGCTTTACATGCCGGGAAATATCTAGCGAAAGATATGGGCGCTACGATGGAAGTAAGACGAACCTTTAACAATGGTTGGATGGTGGGCCTTTGGGCTACCATGACGGATGTGCCATTCGAAGATTTTGGCGAGGGCAGTTTCGACAAAGGAATATTTTTTAAAATGCCTCTTGACGGGCTCTTTGGTCGGCGAAATAAAGCCTCGTATAGTAATAGATTGAGGCCGATTCAACGTGACGGCGGCCAGCGTCTCGAAAATTTTAGTGGTAACATCTGGTGGGATATTAGGGGGGCCCGCTATGATGCTCTCTATAATTTGACTGATCGGATGCTGCCATGAATATCGGCTGTAAAATTTTAGTAGTGGCATTGTTTCTGTGCTCGGGCGGTTGTGTCGTTGAATCGACTCAACTTCAGACTTTGCGCCAGCTATTTTTAGAGCCAGAGGCTGAACTTTCTCCCCATGTTTGGGAGGTTGAATTTGCGGGTTACTCAGCCTTGGTAACCCCTGTGGTAGCAGACGGAAAAACTTTTTTCGTAAATGATTACTCGGATCTGATGAAATTTAACGGATGGATAATTACTGAAGCAAAAGGCTTAAAAAGGTTCGAGAGGTCCTGGGTAATCTTCGATGAGGGTAAAGAGAGGCGTTTTAGTTATTCGGGACAGGTCAAGGCGGTGCATACATGTGAGCCTTGGGTTAATATACATGCTGACACTTATACCCAATTTTTGCAGTCCTGTACTGGCGAGCGGGGCTATACAAACACTATTTTGGTTGATAGTCTTGGCCGGATTATCAGTATTGAGCAAGTTTTAGATGATAGTGGCAACATTTTGAGTCTTCGACTCCGTGAAGACTGAGGGCATATCAATAATGCAGGATTCAAAGAAAATGATTTTGCGTCATCCGTTGTTTAAACATTTTGGGCCTTTTTCTTGCTGTTGGCGTAGCGCTTTTGGATGGTTAACCAAGAGCTTAGTATTAATTTCAATGATGAGTTCGATACAAGTCTCGTCCCAATCTATCAGTCCGGAACTTCTGGCAGAGATTGAAACACTGCCACGCTCAGAGCAGGTTGTGTTAGCTCAGAGATATGGATTTGATTTGGATAAGGTTCTAGGTGGAGAGCAGGATAAAGCGTCAGGACAAGAAATTGGTGCTCCAGGGCAGGTTTTGGAGGCAATCTCTGACGAGGATGATGAACTAGAACTAAAGCAGCGGGAGTATGAATTATTCCAAGAAGCTTTTGCGGAATTCCAGCAGAATCAGCAAGAAAAAGACACAGCACTTAAACGATATGGTCTGACGCTTTTTGATAGAGAAGTAAGTACGTTTGCCCCAACGGATGATGCCACAGTTCCAGGTGATTATCGTCTGGGGGCAGGGGATCATCTGACCATCGATCTCTTCGGAACAGAAAATAATCATTATGATTTGCAAGTTACTAGGGATGGTCAAATTAATATCCCCAAACTTGGGCCTATACTCGTGGCAGGCCTAACTTTCGAAGATGCGCGCGAATTCATCCGATCACGAGTTGCAGAGGAATTGCTTGGAGCGCAAGCTTCAATATCAATGGGTCGATTGAGAGCCATAAATATTTTTTTGGCAGGCGAAGTAGCCGTTCCCGGAGCATACTCTGTATCTGCTCTAACCACGATCTCCCAGGCGCTTTTTCAAGTGGGCGGAATCAGCGATATTGGCTCACTGCGAAATATTCAAGTTAAACGCCATGGAAAAGTTGCGCAGATTTTTGATACGTATTCTTTATTATTGCAGGGTGATTCTAGCAATGATATTAGGTTGCGATCTGGTGATGTGGTTTTCGTGCCACCCTATAGCGGTACCGTGACCGTGACCGGTGCTGTTAAGCGACCAATGATCTATGAATATATACAAGGGGAATCAATTAGAGACGCCATAACTATGGCAGGTGAATTGACACCGGACGCCTATCCTTCTGGAATTTCAGTGGTAAGTAAAGCCTTGGGTAAGTCTTTGCCTGAGGTTAAAAATATTGACCTGGATCTTGCCACCAGTTCTTCATATCCACTGCAAGACGGCGATTTGATCACGGTTCCTATTAGCACGGATAATCTCAAAAATGCGGTAACAATAGAGGGAGCGGTGGTACGACCAGGTATTTATGGTTGGGTGGAAGGCCAACGTATCTCCGATCTTTTGAATTCTGTTGATGGGGATCTTAAGATCTATGCTGATTTAGGTTATGGATTAATCGTTCGACAAAAAAATCAGCGGCTGGACATAGAAGTTTTGCAGGTCGATCTGGCGGCTGCAATCCTCAACAAAGGATCTTTAGAAGATGTTTTGACCAGACCAAGAGACAAAATACTTGTTTTCGGATTGGCGAAAGTTACTGACCTCTCATCGGTGGACAGCGAAAAAGCGCTAGATCAGATTCAAATTTCGTCTGAAGGTGGAACGCTTGATCTTGAAGAAGAAGAGCTCTCAGATATTGAGAAAGAAGTGGCTTCGGTTCAGCGCGACGTTCTGCTTGCTCCAATCATCTCTAAACTCCAGTCCCAAGCTCGGGCCGGAGAGCCAGTTAAGACTGCTTCTATTTCTGGAGCTGTAAAGTCGCCTGGCATCTTTCCAGTCACCACTAATTTTACGGTCAAAAAGTTGATTGCAGCGGCTGGCGGCTTGGAAGACAGGGTCTATATGGAATCGGCGGAGTTGCGTAGTCTTTTCGCTAGCCCTGACAACGAAATTTTGAGCAGATATACCGAGATAGATCTCTTAGCAGAAACAGATGAACGAGCTGCAACAAAGGTTCAATCACGGGATCATTTGCACGTGCGAGCAGTTGCTCGTTGGAATCCTGATGAATCGGTGGTCTTAAGTGGGGAGATCAGGTTTCCGGGTACCTACCGCATTCAAAAGGGGGAGTCCTTGTCAAATGTTCTAAAACGAGCAGGAGGGTTGACCGAGGACGCGTTTCCAATTGGAACTGTCTTTACTAGGGAGTCCATAGCCAAAATGGAGACACAAAGAGCAAGGGAGTTTGCACAATCCATTATTAGAGATTTTGCAGCATCGCAACTGACAAAGGAAGACAAAGATATAGACATAAACGAGGTCAATTCGGTAGCTGAGAAGCTGGATGAATTTACCGGCTCAGGACGCTTGCTTGTGGATATTGAGGCTGCAATATCAGGTGATCAGCTAGCCGATATCCGTTTAGAGGATGGTGANAACATAATTATCCCCCAACGCGTCTCGACTGTTACTGTTGTTGGAGAGATTAGACGGCCGGGAACTCACAGTTATCAGAAGGACCTTGATCTTAACGACTATATTGGNCTCTCGGCAGGCATGACGGCCCGAGCTGATAACAAAGAACTTTACATTGTCCGTGCAGATGGGTCTGTGCTTAGGCCGGAATCAAGCTGGGTCAGGTATACCGCAGAGGCATCACTCCGACCGGGTGATACGATCGTAGTGCCTATTGATTCTGATTATACAAACAACATAAAACTATGGCGAGAGATCACTCAGATCGTGTTTAACAGCACATCTGGTTTGGCAGCCATAGCGGCGGCAACTAGATAATGTCCTCGGGAACCAACGAGAATAATAATGAATCGCTGTCATTCGGAATTCGAACGGACGAAGAACTAAATCTTTCTGAACTGGGTGGTGTCATCTGGGCCCGTAAAGTTGGTATCTTCTCATTTACTTTCTTTTGCTCTGTCTTGGTGGTTTGGTATGCGCTGCTAATTCCAAATGAGTACAAGGCCAAAGCTGTTCTAGCACCGGCTCAAAAGCAATCCTCCGGTCTCGGGAGTACTCTGGGACAACTAGGAGGCTTGGCTTCGCTAGCCGGTGTAAATATGACTGGCGTTGAAGCTAATGAATCTCAAATAGCGCAGGAAGTGATGCAGTCATGGAATTTTATTGACAACTTTATAAACGAAAATGATCTTGCAGTTCCGTTATTGGCTTCAGAGAGATGGGATAAGCAGTCTAATCAGCTTAGCTTCGATACTGACCTCTATGATCCTCGACAAAGAAAGTGGTTGATCGAGGATGAAGACGGCGGGGGATTAAGAGGACCTAGTAGTTGGGAGTTGTTCAGTAGGTTTTCTGAAATGTTGGTTGTCACCGAAGACAAGAAAACTGATTTGGTTTCCGTCTCAATTACATTTTATTCCCCTTTTCTTGCAAAAAAATGGGTGGACATGTATGTGGATGCCATTAATCGGCACATGCAAAGCCGACAGGTGAGCAAGGTGACGAACAACATAGAATACTTGCAGGCTCAAATAGAGAAAACACAAATTGCTGAGATGAAGGACGTTTTTTACAACATAATTCAAGAGCAAATAAAAAATAAGATGATAGCAGAAGCGAGCCCGGAGTATGTTTTTGTTGCAGTTAGTCCGAGTATGATTCCAGAAGAGAAATCTAGTCCGAGGCGCGTGATTATTTGTGTGTTGGGGTCCATGCTTGGAGGTGTTTTTGCTCTCCTATGGGTCGTGCTATCACATATTTATCGTCGATAACACGGAGATGTATCAGACTTCAGCTCGTTTTTTATCTGAATATTTTTTCCGCGTTTCGACACAGACGGGCAGTGGCTTATCTCATAAAGATTTGCTAAGCAGGCGATAATACGGTTAACGTACAGTGAAAAATGTTTTTATCTTTTCGGAAGAAGATCTCATCAAGTCATCCGCATGCCTTGTATTGGCCTCAATTTTTTTCGGCATTCCTGGCCTACTAGTCATGTTAATGCTTCAATGGATAACTCGCCAAAGCTACGCTGAGGATGTTCAGGACAAACATGGTATTTCTCATATTTCCGCATCGCGGTTGGGTGGCGCTGCAGTGTTTGGTTGCACCCTGGCTTTGATCTTTTCCGCACTGATTACCGAAGTCACGTTGTTAAATAGAGGAGCTTATGGCATCTACTGGACCGGATGGATTGGTGCATTGGCTTGCGCCATTTTGGGTTTAGTGGAGGATATTAGAAATAATTATTTAACTCCTTTTTTTCGGTTAGCCGTCATGATGCTAATTTTTGGGATGATCATCGGGGTTTCTCCATTTCTGGTTCCAGTAGAGCTCAATGTTGCCTGGTTGCGTTATCTTCTAGGGGTTCCGTTCATAGGATGGTTTTTAACAGTGATTTTTTGCGTAGGTTTTATTAATGCCGTTAATATGGCCGATGGGGCTAATGGCCTACTTCCAGGCATACTAACAATATCTTTTAGTATTTTTTACTTGGAAACGAACGGTTTTGTTTATGCTACATTGATGACTAGTTGCGGACTGTTCACGATATTTAACGTAATATCCGGACGTTTAATTCTTGGTGATGCAGGCGCATATGGGCTGGGTGCAGCACTGGTATTATCAGGATTATTTCTGTTCTCGGAGGGAGTATTTTCTGCGTCTTTTCTTGCGGTTTTATTAGCTTACCCATGTATTGATATTCTGGTCAGTTTAGTCAGNCGCTTGACCAAAGGTAAGTCAGTATTTCTTCCCGATGACAACCATTTGCATAATCGATTAAATTATCATTTTCGACGATGGTTTCGATCAAAAACGTTAGCCAATTCTATTACTGGCGCATTTATTGTNTTTTTGACCTCAGGCATTGCCTTGCTAGGTTATATGGGCCACTGGTGGCCAATTACTGAGGATCAATGGGTCTTTATTTTCATAGGACAGATTTTTGCTTATTGGATTGCTTTTTTTGTTTCGGGGTATGAACGTGCAGCAGTGACTCCATGCCAAGGCTGATGCTGGCCAATATTAACTTAAAGATAAATCTATAGGTGGGTATCAGCCGTGGTTGAAAATTTTGCCAGAGCTTGTTCACGCCATGAACAAATGTTTTAATGGTATTAATCAGTGATATTTATCACGGCTAGCTTCTTGATTAAGGCAATTTACAAAACCTGGTGAAAACCTTCCTTGGATTCGATATTGGATGATTAAACAGGAACTAGAGTATAGAGTGCTGCGGCTACTGGAGCGGCAGCCTGATCTCACTCAACGACAGTTGTCTCAGAAATTAGGCATCAGTTTAGGTAAGACTCACTATGTCGTTAAGTCGCTGGTAGATGTGGGATGGATTAAGCTTGGGAACTTTAAAAGATCAAAGAATAAATTTGGTTACATGTACCTACTGACGCCCCAAGGCATAGTTGAAAAGACGGCCATTACAGCCCGCTTTCTTGCGAGAAAGCAGCGGGAGTNCAATGCTTTGAAGGAAGAGATTAGGTTACTTCGTCAAGAATTGGAGCGACAATGCTGGGACAAAAACCTTAATGAGTTAAATGAGCCTTCAAATCATGCCGATAAACCCTCGGTTATAGAGGACGGCTTCTAGATGGTGAAACAATATGATGTCTATGGAATTGGCGCGGCACTTTTAGATACAGAGTGTCGTGTCTCGGATCAATTCCTTGAGACTGCCGGTATTGAAAAAGGCGTTATGACTTTGGTAGACGAAAAACGCCAAAGCGAGATTCTGATTTCATTGGCCGCAAGAGAGAACGACTTTGTGCGAAAGTGTGGCGGTTCGGTATGCAACTCAATCGTTGCCGCGGGACTTTTGGGGTCGGACACTTTCTTCAGTGGGAAGGTCGCAGATGATGCTGATGGAAACATCTTTATCAGGGAACTAGCCGCCGCGGGTGTCGATTTTCATAGTGTAAAACCAGAGGCAGGCGTGACAGGAAAATGTCTGGTGATGATCACGGTTGATGCTGAGCGAACTATGAATACTTTCTTGGGGGCCAGTGCTCAATTGTCCAAAAAGGAGATTGATGACTCAGCACTTCTCAATTCTGAATGGTTATACATTGAGGGATATCTTGCTACCAGCATTAAGCATACGGAAATGGCTGCGGACATTATAAAATTTGCTAAAGCTTCGGGCGTTAAGGTGGCCTTAAGCCTATCAGACCCCTTCGTTGTCGAAGCTTATGCGGATAATTTGCGACAGATTATCGGTCATGGTGTCGATCACATATTTTGTAATAAGGCCGAGGCGATTGCTTTTACTGGTACCTCCAGTGAAGATGAAGCGGCTGGTGATTTGTGCAAATACTCAATTTCTCACGTGATCACTAGTGGAGCNGTTGGTGCTAGATGTTTTGATGGAGAGCATATGATTTTTTCGCAAGGAATTGAAGTGGATGCGATTGATACAAATGGCGCTGGAGATATGTTTGCAGGTGCATTTCTTTTTGCAATAACGTCAGGAAAAAGCTATCAATGGGCGGCAGATTTCGCAAATGTTTGTGCATCAATGGTGGTGAAAAAGTTTGGTCCTCGTCTNGANAAAGACGATTTTGAAATGCTAAAGGATCAATATGAATTGCGATAGTTCTTTTTGACAGGTACTGACNAGATAAACCGGCGAGTTTTTGGAAGGTTAGAATGGAATCTCTAATTGATAGCTATGACAAACTGGCCGTGATCGGTCTCGGTTACGTGGGGCTTCCGCTAGCGGTAGAATTTGGCAAGAAAATAGATACTACTGGCTATGATATAAATACAAATCGTATCACCGAATTGAACTCGGGAATAGATAGCACGCTTGAGGTAACAAGCGATGCTTTAACGAGTGCTCACTTTCTAAAGTTCACTGCGAACACAAACGATCTCAAAAGTTGCAAGCTTTTTATTATCACAGTTCCTACACCAATCGATAGCGCCAATCGACCTAACCTGTCAGCCCTTGAACAGGCCACCAAATTAGTTGGTGATTCAATGAAAGAGGGAAGTATTGTTATTTATGAGTCGACAGTTTATCCGGGTTGTACCGAGGAGATATGCGTCCCGATACTAGAGGAGAGATCATGGCTCCGTTACAACATTGATTTCTTTTGCGGTTATAGCCCTGAGCGGATAAACCCCGGAGACAAAATCAATACCCTAACAAAAATCACTAAAGTGACGAGTGGTTCAAATGACTGGGTGGCCCGATTAATAGACGATTTATATCAGTCAATCATTGAGGCAGGAACTTTTAGAGCAACCTCAATCAAAGTTGCTGAGGCCGCAAAAGTGATAGAGAACACGCAACGAGATTTAAATATCGCCTTAGTCAACGAATTGTCAGTTATCTTTGATCGTCTAGAGATTGATACTTTGGAGGTTCTGTCGGCCGCCGAGAGTAAATGGAATTTTCTGCCCTTCAAGCCGGGCATGGTGGGCGGTCATTGCATAGGGGTTGATCCCTACTATCTGACGCATAAGGCTGAGATGGTAGGATACAGTCCTCAGGTTATTCTTGCGGGGAGACGGATCAACGACAATATGGCAAAGTATGCGGCGAATTGTGTCATAAAAAAAATGGTCCAGAATAAAATCGATCTTGCCTCGGCGAAAATTGGTGTCCTTGGCATAACTTTCAAGGAAAACTGTCCTGATATCCGAAATAGCAAAATTTTTGATTTAATCGAGGAGTTCAAGTCATGGGGTGTCGAAGTAAAAATCCATGATCCTTGGGCAAATAAAGATGAGGTCAAAATTCAGTATGGACTCGAATTGTCTTCATTTGACTTGATGAACGATTTGCAGGCCATTGTTGTGGCAGTCGGACACAAGCAATTTAGATCATTGAATGGAGCGGTCTTGCGAAAAACTTGCGATACTCAAAGACCAGTATTGGGAGATATTAAGGGTATATATGACAGACTGGTCATGCAGAAACTTGGCTTTACAGTTTTTAGACTATGAGGTTTTGATTTGAAAAATTTTGCCGTAATTGGCGCAGCCGGTTACATAGCGCCGAGACATTTTCAGGCGATCAAGATGACAAAAAATAACCTTGCTGTCGCCATGGACATTAATGATTCTGTTGGCGTTATTGATAGCTACTTTCCTAAAGCTGAGTTCTTTACTGAATTTGAAGATTTTTCGGAGTACATAGACAAACTAACCTCATTGGGTAAGCAGGTTGACTATATCGTCGTATGCAGCCCGAATTTTTGTCATGTGAAACATATTGAGTTTGGACTTGAAAGAGGCATCGATGTCATATGTGAAAAGCCGTTAGTGCTTTGCTCGAACGAGCTCGAGACTCTGATCGCTCTCGAAAGAAGTTATGGCGCTAAAGTTTATTCAATATTGCAACTTCGGCTTCACCCCTCGATCATTGCTTTGCGACAAAAAGTGCAAAATGCACCTAAAAACAAAATTTTCGATTTAGATCTGACGTATATCACTGCTAGGGGTAAATGGTACCTCAGGTCCTGGAAGGGGTCTGATCAAAAATCTGGGGGCTTGTCTACTAATATTGGGGTTCATTTTTATGATATGTTGCATCATATTTTCGGTGAGGTTAAGCACAATGAGGTGCACTTTAGGGACAAGAGAAGCGCGAGCGGATACCTTGAATATGAACGAGCTAGAGTAAAGTGGTTCCTATCCATTAACTCTGAAAACCTTCCAAACGAAGCTATCGCTGAAAATAAAATGACATACCGCAGTATAGTAATAGGCGATCGAGAGCTGGAATTCTCGTCCGGGTTCACTGATCTTCATGTGCAGAGCTATCAAAGTATACTTGTTGGAGATGGTTTCGGTATAAGCGAAAACAGGGCTGCGATAAAGACAGTCGAAAGAATCCGAAATCAAGCAGTAGTGAATGCAACCAGCAAGGCGCACTCTTTGTTGGAAAATGTAATCAGGGGCTAGAATCATGGGGTACTTTCAGCACGACACCGCTGTGGTAGATGATGGAGCGCAAATAGGTGATGGATCAACCATCTGGCATTTTGTTCATGTCTGCAATGATGCAAAAATAGGAGAGAAAGTCTCTCTAGGCCAGAATGTATACGTGGGTAATCGTGTCTTGATAGGTGATCGTTGTAAGATACAAAACAACGTCTCAGTATATGATAATGTATTTATCGAAGATGATGTGTTTTGTGGCCCTTCGATGGTTTTCACTAATGTTTATAACCCTAGGTCATTTATTGAACGCAAAGACGAGTTTAGGGACACCTACGTAAAAAAAGGAGCTTCGCTAGGAGCTAACTGCACCATAATTTGCGGCGTTGTTATTGGAGAATACTCTTTTGTAGGAGCGGGCGCGGTTGTCAATTCTGATGTGCTTCCCTATGCACTAGTGGTTGGTGTGCCAGCGAAACAAGTAGGCTGGATGAGTGAATTTGGTGAGCAACTAGATTTGCCTCTCAGAGGGTCTGCCAAGACGATATGTAAGCATACAGGCCATGTTTATCAATTGGATAAAGGATGGCTGCATAAATTAGAAGGCTAGCGGATGCAATTCATTGACCTTGCCGCGCAGTACAGGCATTTAAAGAGTCGTATAGATTCTCGAATTGAAAGGGTGTTAAGTCACGGGCAATATATCATGGGTCCCGAGGTTCTTGAATTCGAATCGCTTCTTGCCGACTACATTGGTGTCAAGCATTGTATCTCATGTGCTAATGGCACCGATGCATTGTCTTTGTGTTTGATGGCTCTCGATTGCAAGGAGGGAGATGCGGTATTCTGTCCCTCCTTTACCTTTTTTGCGACTGCTGAAACAATATCCTACCAAAAAGCAACGCCGGTATTTGTGGATTCTGATAGCAAGTTATTTAATATTTGTCCCACCGATTTAGAGTCTCAAATTAAAAAAGTCATCAAGAATCGTCAGCTTATACCAAAAGCTATAATAGCCGTAGATTTATTTGGATTGCCCGCGAATTACCCTGAGATTGAGGCTCTTGCGTCTAAATATAGCTTAGGACTTATTGAGGATGCAGCTCAGGGTCTTGGTGGTGAAATTCGCGGAAAAAAAGCGGGCTCATTCGGCGATATAGCTGCAACGAGTTTTTTCCCTGCCAAACCACTGGGATGTTATGGCGATGGCGGTGCTGTGTTAACAAATAATGACCATTATGCTGAACTTCTAAAGTCGCTAAGGGTGCACGGGAAGGGGGTCGATAAATATGACAACATCAGAATAGGAATGAATAGTCGTTTGGATACTATTCAAGCCGCAATCTTGATTGAAAAATTGGCCGAGTTTCCTGAAGAACTTCATGCGAGAAATATCCATGCGGAAAAATATAGTAAACTATACAGCGGTTTGTTTGAGATTCCTGAAGTACCAGAGGGTTATAAAAGTTCATGGGCGCAGTACACCCTCAAAGCTGACAACCGTGACATTGCTATCTCAGGTTTTACTGCAAAGGGAATTCCAACAGCCATTTATTACAAAAACTGTTTGCATCAGCAGATCGCCTTTGAATACCTGAACTACACTGACGCAGATCTTCCAGTTGCATCGACCCTTGCTAAACAAGTTTTCAGTTTGCCGATGCACGCATATTTGTAAAAAAATGCTTCGAAAAATTATCAATGTTTTTTCGGCCGCGCTTATTATCCAGTGCTCTAATTTGATCCTATACATAGTGCTGGCTCGCTGCTTGAGAGTGGATGATTTTGCTTCTTTCCGACAGTTATTTCTAATTCATGGCATCCTTAATGCAGTCAGCTTTTCTGCCTTGCCAACATGCTTGCTATATTTCTCCGGCCGTTCTGAGACTTATATCGAAAAAATGGAGTACATTAACTCGATTTGTCTCGTTACTCTGGTGGTTTCTGCCGCCCTAACTTTTTTTCTGTATTTAAGTGCCGGTGAGCTCGCCGTTTTATTTAACAATGAAGCTTTGGCCTCAATTATTCCTCATTTTTCGATAGCCTCGGTTGGTGTATTATTCATAATCTTAATGCCATCAGTCTTGATAATCCTTGATCAAACGAAAACGCAGATTATGCTCGCTTTTGGCTCAGCATTGTTCACTATGTTGCCCACAATAATATTCGCATTAAATGAAAGGTCCTTAATTGACATTGTTAGGGTACTGTCGATCATGTACTTTTTCGTCGGTTTTACCCTCTTTGCGGTCATGGTTTATTTTTGCAAGGTTTCGGGCAGTAAAAGCCTTCCATCTTGGCAGAAAATTTTTGCCATTCTGCGCTATTCTTGGCCTCTGCTTTTGGCTAGTGGCGTCTCCATACTCGGATTAAAAATTGATCATCTTCTGATCTCCAGTATTCTGGGTGTCACTGCCTACGGGATTTATAGCGTTGGTGCATTTGAAATCCCTATCTTCAGCCTTGCTCAGAATAGTGTGACATCCGTTTTAATTCCTCTTGTCACCGAAAAGCTTAAAAAGGCGGATTATGTGGGAGCAAAAAAAATATGGAGCAAAGCAATAACTAGAACCGCGTGGGTTACGTTCCCGATCGCTACCATACTGATTCTGCAT
>PCDB01000004.1 GCA_002591625.1 Porticoccaceae bacterium | reverse complement strand
GTTGAAGCCTGACTCAGCCGAAGCGCACCGCAACTTGGGTGCTATGCTCACACTCCTGGGAAGAATTAAAGAGGCTGAAGCAAGCTTGAGACGGGCAATAGCGTTGAAATCTGACTTTACTGAGGCGTGGCATAACTTACTATTTTTGCTGAACTATGACGCTCGATTGGATGCAGCAGAGTTGTATCGTGAATACGAAGCCTACGCTGCGATTGTCAGAAAGGACATCACGCAGGACTTCGATCATGGTAAGTACTCGCCTCCATCGGGTCGAAGGATCCGTGTTGGTTACTCGTCACCTGATTTTCGAAATAGCCCCTGTCGGTTCTTCATGGAGCCGATGTATCGTCATCATGACCGTGCTCAGTTTGAACTGTTTGCTTATTCAAACACAAAGAACCCAGACTATCATACCCAGCGTTTAAAGAGTTATTTTGACCAGTGGATTGATGTTACGGAGCTCAGCGATGAAGCCATGGCAGAGCGAGTGTATGATGATGGAATTGATATTTTCGTTGATATGGCGGGCCATACGATGGGTAATCGACTGGAGGTATTTGCTATGCGCCCGGCACCGATTCAATTGGGCTCTCCTATTGGATACGGTTATACAACGGGGCTTAAGGAAATGGACTATTTTATAGGTGACGAGAATTTGACACCGGAGGGCAGCGAGCCTTATTTCAGCGAGCAGCTTTTTCGTCTTCCAGCCCCCTCCTTTACTTATGAGCCGCCGCACGATGGTACCCCGGATGTATCTGACCCGCCTGCATTGCGGAAGGGCTATGTAACGTTTGGTAGTTTGACACGAACGATACGACTGAACGATCCGTTGCTTAAAGTTTGGAAAAAGATTTTGGATCGCGTGCCAGGGAGTCGATTGCGTTTAGACCAGAGGCCCTTTGTTTCAGAAGTGAAGCGGGAGTTGTGGTGGAAGCGCTTGGAAGGTCTAGGGATTCCGCGTGAGCGCACAGAATTGACTTGCAGCCATCCGCACTGGCTGGCGTATAGGGATATTGATATTACACTGGATTGTTGGCCGCATAATGGGGGTACGACAACGATAGAGTCGCTGTGGATGGGCGTGCCGGTGGTATCAAAGGTAGATCGCCCTTCGGTGGGTTGTTTTGGCGCAGCGATACTCAAGCCTTTGGTTATGGAGGATTGGTTGGCGGAAGATGAGATTTTATATGTTGAGAAGGCGGTCGCCTTTGCCTCGGATCTGAACGCCCTAGCACAGTTGCGTCGGAGCTTGCGTCAGCGTCTTGAGAGAAGCACGTTACTGGATACTGCCGCGTTCACTCAGAAATTGGAAGCCGCTTATCGGCAAATGCTGGCAGAAAGAGGATACAGTGCGCTATGAAAGCAGTGATATTAGCAGGGGGGTTGGGCACAAGAATTATGGAAGAAACGCAGCGCATCCCAAAACCCATGATTGAGATTGGTGGCAAGCCTATTCTTTGGCACATAATGAAAATGTATTCTGCACACAATGTCAACGAGTTCATAATTTGTTGCGGTTATAAAGGTTATGTGGTGAAAGAATACTTTGCTAATTACTTTCTACATATGTCCGATGTGACTTTTGACATGGAAAAAAATAGTATGGAAGTTCACGAACGAAATGCCGAACCATGGTTGGTTAGCCTTGTCGATACGGGCGAGCACACTATGACCGGTGGAAGATTAAAGCGCGTTGCAAATTACCTCGGAGAAGACGAATCATTTTGTTTTACCTATGGGGACGGACTAGCCGATGTTAATATTTCAGAGTTGTTGGATTTTCACGAACAACATGGAAAATTGGCCACACTCACAGCAATAAGCCCTCCAGGTCGCTTCGGAGCAATTCTGAGCGAAGGCACCTCGGTGAGAGCATTTCAAGAAAAGCCCCCCGGAGATGGGGCCTCAATTAATGGTGGTTTTTTTGTTCTTGATGCCAAAACAATAGATTTAATTGACGATGATCAAACAAGTTGGGAGTCTGGTCCTCTTAATCACCTCGCAAAAATCGGGCAGTTAGAGGCTTTTAAGCATCTCGGCTTTTGGCATGCTATGGATACTCTTCGCGACAAAAATTATCTGGAAGAGTTGTGGGTGGAACAAAAAGCTCCTTGGAAGTGNTGGAAGTAAACTTGTTTGCAAATATCTACGATGGTAAAAGGGTCCTCGTTACGGGACACACTGGTTTTAAGGGTAGCTGGCTGAGTTTGTGGTTGACTGAACTTGGCGCCGAGGTGATTGGGGTGTCACTATCGCCAGAAACTAATCATAATCATTGGGATATGGTCAATCTGGCCATTGATGATCGTCGATGTGATATAAGAGATGCTGTTGAAGTGGAAAAGATTATAAAAAGCATTCAGCCTGAAATGATCTTCCATTTGGCAGCCCAGNCTCTGGTCAGGCGCGCTTACAACGACCCTCTCGAAACGTGGTCGACGAATGTTATGGGTACGGTTAACGTATTNGAGGCATGCAGAAACACCCCTAGTGTGCAAGCAATAGTCGCAATTACGTCTGACAAGTGTTACGAGAACTGCGGATTATCTCGAGGCTATCGTGAAGATGATCGGCTGGGTGGTTATGACCCCTACAGCGCCTCAAAGGCTGGATCAGAGCTAGTTGCTGCCAGTTATCGCAGAAGTTTCTTGGATGCCGGAGCTGGTGCCCTATTGGCAACAGCAAGGGCTGGTAACGTGGTCGGCGGTGGCGACTGGTCAGAGGATCGGCTTATTCCAGATTTAATCCGAGCCATCAACGAACACAAGTCTCTTGAGATTCGCTCTCCACATGCAACTCGACCATGGCAGCACGTGCTGGACGCCCTTAGTGGTTATTTGGTGCTTGGTCAAAAACTGTTGATGGGTTGTCGAGAGGTGGCAGGACCTTGGAATTTTGGACCAGAGCTCGAAGGCAATCGAACGGTGTTGGAAGTGCTGGGAAAGTTAAATGATGCTTGGACAGAGACAGACCTCAGCTGGCATGAAACCAGAATTTTCCAGCCATATGAAGCAGACTTACTTTATCTGGATAGTAATAGGGCAAAAACCAAATTAAATTGGCAACCTGTTTGGAATATAGATTCTACGATAGAGAAAACGGTGGACTGGCACAAACAATGGCTCCAAACCGGAAATGTTATCAGCAAGCAGCAGTTGGATAGTTATACGGCTGATGCGAACGATGCCAAAATTGAATGGGCCAACTCTTGAAAATTCTATCCACTCCTATTCCTGATTTAATAGTCGCAGAAACTACTCCTATCACTGACAGGCGAGGGGTATTTTTAAGACTCTATTGTGAAAAAGAATTAGCCCCCGTCATTGGCGGTCGCCGAATACTTCAGGTCAACCATTCCCAAACAGCCAGGGTTGGAGCTGTCCGTGGCATGCATTTTCAAAATCCGCCTCATTCTGAAATGAAGTTTGTGCGATGCATAAAAGGTAAAGTCTGGGATGTGGCCGTCGATCTTCGCGCGGGCTCGGCAACATTCCTGCATTGGCATGCAGTGGAACTGAGTCCGGAAAACAGATACATGATGGTGATACCTGAGGGTTTTGCCCATGGGTTTCAATCTTTGGAGGCAAAAAGCGANTTGCTTTACNTTCACACAGCTTTTTACGACAAAGAGGCGGAAGGTGGTTTTAATTATGAAGATCCTTACCTCAATATAAATTGGCCTCTTCCCGCAACAGATTTGTCGCCCAGAGACACTCAACACGGATTTATTAAGCATGATTACCCGGGAATAAATCTATGAATTGTANGCATTGTAAAGCCTCACTGATCGAGACATTTCTTGATCTCGGTTTCGCACCCCCTTCGAATGCTTATCTCACCGCTGATGACCTGTGTAAGCCAGAGAAATACTACCCTCTACGGATCATGGTTTGCACAGATTGTTGGTTGGTACAAACTGAAGATTATGTCGAGGCATTTGAGATTTTCAGTTTGGACTATGCCTACTTTTCCAGCGCCTCGAGCAGTTGGCTCCACCACGCCACAAATTACGCAGAAAAGCTAATCAAAATGCTGGAACTTAATAAAAACAACTTAGTCATCGAAGTAGGCTCAAATGATGGCTACCTTCTTAAAACGTTTTTAGCATCTGGTGTGCCATGTCTTGGCATCGAACCCACCGCAAGTACAGCGGCAACCGCTGAAAAGCTCGGTATCCCCGTTCTAAGGGAATTTTTCGGAGAAGCGCTCGCAAAAAGACTGGCATCTGAAAGGAGGCAAGCTGACTTGATCGTAGGTAATAATGTCTACGCCCATGTGCCAGATATAAATGACTTCACAATGGGCCTTAAAGCCGCACTTAAGTGCGGAGGCACTATTACTCTGGAATTCCCGCATTTAAAGAACCTAATTGAGAACAACCAGTTTGACACTGTATATCACGAACACTTTTCATACTTGTCTTTATACACCGTGGACCGAATTTTCAAAGCGGCAGGCCTGCGCATTTGGGACGTAGAAAAACTCNCCACCCATGGGGGTAGTCTGCGCATATATGGTTGTCACATTGAAGACGCTCGGGCGACTAAAAAGGCTATGGAAACNGTACTATTCGAAGAGGCTCAGTGCGGATTGCAAACCTTAGCAGCTTACAGGAATCTACAAAGTCGGGCTAACAAAGTTAAAAATGATTTACTCAGCTTTCTGATCAAACAAAAAAAAACTGGCAAAAGGGTTGTAGCCTACGGTGCTGCCGCTAAAGGGAATACGCTATTCAACTACGCAGGTGTTAAAAGCGACTTAATTCCCTTNATTTGCGACGCAGCCCCATCTAAACAGGGAAAATACATGCCGGGAAGTCATATTCCGATCTTGCCGCCCAGCGCATTGTTCTCTGGTTTTTGGCACTTCATCCTTATTCTTCCATGGAACATTGCGAGAGAAATCATGGCAGAAAATTCTGAACTGACAGCCAGCGGGACAAAGTTTGTGGTTGCTGTTCCTGAGATGCGGACTCTATGAAACCCTTTATCCCATACACAAAACCATCCATTTCTGATTTGGAGGTGGAGTATGCAACAGACGCGGTCACAAACGGCTGGGGTGATCAGTGTTATGCATTCATCAGTCGTTTTGAGGATAGTTTCAAGAAGCACTTGAGTGTCCAATACGCTATTGCGACCTCTAGCTGCACAGGGGCACTTCATATGGGTATGGCTGCTCTGGGAATTGGCCCTGGAGATGAGGTTATCATGGCCGACACAAATTGGATTGCGACTGCCTCACCAATCGTCCATCTCGGTGCGCGTCCGGTGTTCGTCGATATTCTTCCCGATTCTTGGTGCATTGATCCGGAAAAAGTAGTGGCTGCGATTACGCCAAATACCAAGGCAATTATGGCTGTGCACCTTTATGGCAATCTGTGTGATATGCATCAATTACTTGCTATTGGCGAAGAAAATGGAATTCCTATTATTGAGGATGCAGCAGAGGCAATAGGATCAGTGTATCGCGATAAATATGCAGGTTCGATGGGTGTTTTTGGAGCGTTTTCTCTGCATGGCTCGAAGACAATGACAACTGGTGAGGGTGGTATGTTTGTTACGAATGATGCCGCTTTATATGATCGCGTCCTTACTTTAAGTAATCATGGCCGAGCCCGTGGGCAAACAAAACAATTTTGGTCAGATATGATTGGGTTCAAATATAAGATGTCCAATATTCAGGCTGCTATCGGATGCGCGCAAATTGAGCGCATCACAGAGCTTACTGAGAGAAAGCGAGAGATTCTGGCAATCTATCGAAAACATTTGGCTACGCTGCCCGAGATAAAAATGAATCCAGAGCCAATAGGAACCATCAATGGCGCTTGGATGCCCACGGTTGTTTTTAGTCAAAATTCTGGTGTTAGACGCAATAAGTTGTTAAAAGCTTTTGCGAATGAAAATGTGGACGCTAGGGTATTCTTTTGGCCATTATCCAGCATGCAAATGTTTGAATCGGTCGAAACAAATATTCATTCATGGGATATTTCTGAAAGAGCCATAAATTTGCCNAGTTTCCATGATATCTCTGAAGATGATATTCATCGCATTACCTCCATTGTCAAGAGGTTAATCCTGTGAGAAATTCTGAAGATAACAGAGCTTGTTAGAANAAAAGCGTTGCGGCTGATTCGACAGACTTTTCAAGTGACTTAGTTTTTGAGACATCCAGACAGATGAGCTAAATCTCGAGAAAAAACCATAGATATAAGATGCCATGCCGAGGCACAAAAAAGTTACTACAGGCCAGGTTTTGTTACCCTGCATTATAGGTAAATGCTGGGGTAAAATAAGAGTAATTGTGGCTTGGGCATAATTTGTNGAAAATTTCTAAAGATACAATATCAATACTGGCTTACATTTTTTTCACTACTGATATTAATTTACCTATTAGGNTACTGGTTGATTTATCGAATTGGACAAGCAACTCCCTCAATGCTACCAGTTGATATAGCCACTTCCCTCACAGTATAAACCGANNAAGATATTCAGCTAGCTTAGGTTGGCGATTGGGTAGGAAAGGAGCAGTGCATTGTAAGAACGATCAGCAGCAGTAGCATCGTGCTAAGACGGCCGCCCAGCGCCGCGCTTTTAAATAAACTTGAACTGCGTAGGTGTTGTCGATAAGTTTGGTTTTTTCAATGCACCATTCTTTGAACTCTTCTGCAGGCCCATCTGGTTTAAATTTAGTGGCACCAACTATAGCCGTATGTTACGTTTTTGGACGCGATCTCTTTCAAAACGCTGATCTTATGCTCGAAGTGCCTGGGCTTTGCAGGGCTGCACTGTCTTGACCAAGCATTCGCATACATGCAGCGAGAGCGACTAGGATAACTGCATCCCGCGCCCTGAGACATGAGCCACTTGATTGAAATTAATCATATGATATCCTTCTCCCGNTTGAGGACTATAGAGATACTTTTGTGGTCAGTTTTATCAGGGTTATGGATACTACTGGCGGCAGCATTTCGGTAAGTCTTGTAATATAAGGAAACGAATAGGTAAATCTTGAAATGGTGGGATGGGTGGTCCGAATCCACTCGGTCGTCCCAGGTTTTAAAGTTCTAATGTTTCGTTTGCTTTTCAGAATGGCTTTGATAAGACGNNTTCACACCGTTTTGATAAGAACTTTGATTTAATTTTGGTATTTTCTTAACAATTAAAATCTAGGGAGATAAACATGGCCAAGACTAATAATGAATCTATTATTAGACTTTGTATAGTAGTTTTTGCGTCGTTGGTTCTTACGCATTCTGCATCCGCAAATCCGCAATCACAAAAAAGTAATGGCCAGAATACTAGGGCTGTGGAGATGCAACTACAGCAGTTGAAGGCACGGGAGAATGTCAAACATAAGATGTTGCAAGATCAGATTGCTGCCATTGAAAACAGGCTTAAAATTTTGGAAGAAAAGGTCAAAGAAAACCAAAAGGAAATTAAGTTTTTGAAGCGACTGAGTAGGTANGGTTTTGTACTGGTATGCCGCTGCAGAATATACCGAAATAAATCAGGCCGAACTTGGTGTTGACGCTAATCACGGAGAAAAATTTGTGCTAATGCGATCATGTTGCCTCTCCTCCTTGTTGGGATATTATGGGAGAGCGAGAACAAGTTTGTGGCACTTCCTGCTGCAATATCTGCGANTCAAAATTTTTACCCAAAATCAAAAGTTTGTCAACGATCTGATTTATTTGCCATCAGGCACATTGGATGAGCACAGTAAATTTGAACCTGATTCAGTNAATCATTCGGATAAAAAACAAAATTGGGTGGTGATTCCAGACGCATTGCCATGATCTGAAAAAATCATCTCTGTTTGCTTGAGCTTTTCCCTTAAAACAGCCTTACCCATATGCAAGCGCTGTAAATTCTAGTAGTAAAAAGCTCTGAGCATGGCTTACTTTAACAGAGGATATTGGTAGGGAACATTATGTCCGAATCGTCAGGCTATACCCCACCCAAAATATGGAATTGGGATACCGCCAGTGGAGGCAGATTTTCAAATATCAACAGGCCGATTGCTGGAGCAACACACGACTTAGCCCTCCCAATCGGTAATCACCCCATACAGCTCTATTCTCTCGGGACTCCAAATGGAGTCAAAGTAACAATTCTATTGGAGGAGCTTTTAGCCCTCGGAGTGCGCGCTGCTGAGTATGATGCGCATCTGATCGATTTCTTTGAAGGAGATCAATTCAGTTCAGGTTTCGTCGAAATAAACCCAAATTCCAAAATACCGGCTTTGTTAGACTGCTCCGGCCCTAATCCAGTAAGAGTATTTGAGTCAGGCGCAATTCTCTTGTATCTGGGTGAGAAATTTAATGCGTTTCTCCCTAGAGAAGGATCGGAGCGCGCAGAATGCTTATCTTGGACATTCTGGCAGACATCGAGTGCTCCATTTTTTGGTGGCGGTTTCGGCCACTTTTATCACTATGCGCCCCACAAGATCGAGTACGCAATTAATCGTTACTCTATGGAGATAAAACGTCAATTTGATGTCTTGAACACACGTTTGTCTCAGGCTAAATATTTATGCGGGCCGAATTATACGATAGCAGATGTATCAGTTTGGCCTTGGTATGGCGCGATGTTTTTTGAAAACTTTTACTCTGCGAGAGAATTTTTAGACATCGATGCATATGCTCATCTGAAAAGATGGGCTTTTGAGCTTGGTGAGCGCGATGCTGTGCGTCGAGGGAGAAAGGTCAATCGAACTTGGGGGTCGCCTAATGAACAAGTGCCTGAGCGTCACAGCGAGGCCGATTTTAAAGTTCCAAAACAAGATTGCTAAGTGGATAGAGATTTGCCGACTGTTAAAAATTAAAACTTATTTTAATATCGAGAAATCGTTAGTTTGAGGCAGAATGATAATGTACCTTTGGGTCGATAAAGCGAAGAGTATTAATTTCGGTGATACTAAATTATATAAAGATGAATCTTCGATTCAATAGAGCGGGGAGAAGCATTATATGAAAGACAAAGAAAAGATTTTTAAGCATCTGCAAGACAAACTCACATCTGTTCGTGACCGCGAGAATGAGGAAGAGATAGACGAATTGTCAAAACAGGTGGCCCTGGCGCGAGTATTTTTGCGCGCTGAAGAGAAATACCATGAGGTTAAGAGCGATAAGGTCGAGGAGAATTGTTAGTCTAAAAAGGTTTTTCTAAGCTTTCTTGGACGCCAGAATACTCTAGTCAACCCGCCCAAGACTGTTGAGAAGGCATCGGTATCAGTCATAAACTGTCGGGATAGGTTCCCGTTTATGTTGAGTGTTATTGTAGATATCCATGATCCGGTGGCAAGCGCTCTCTGAGATCTCACGGCCTTCAAGGAAGTCGTCTATCACGTCATAGCTCATGCCTAAAACCTTTTCGTCTGCTTTTTGCGCATCAAGACATTCAAGATCAGCCGTAGGAATTTTTTCAAGAATCGACTGGGGTGCCCCTAAACTTTTAGCGATTTGCCGAACCTGCCGCTTACTAAGGCCGAAAAGAGGGGCGAGGTCGCAGGCTCCATCTCCAAATTTTGTGTAGAAACCCGTGACATTCTCAGCTGAGTGATCTGTTCCAAGAACCAGTCCATTGAGCATGCCCGCAATTTCATATTGGGTTGCCATACGCATTCTCGCCTTTACATTGCCTTTGGTAAAATCGAGCAGTTCTAGCGAAGAGGGCTTTAAATTTACTCCATCCAGCGCACGACAAACTGCATCATGAACGGAGTCTGAAGCTTCCTTTATGTTCACTCGAACAGATTTGCTAGGAGCGATGAAATCAAGAGCAGTTTGCGCATCTTTTTCGTCTTTCTGCGTCCCGTAAGGCAACCGTACAGCGATAAACTGGAATGATTTAGTTGCATCTTCATTGTTAAGCTTGTCAACCGCTAACTGCGCAAGTTTGCCGCAGGTAGAGGAGTCGACTCCTCCGCTTATTCCAAGGACCAACGTCTTGCATCCTGATTTTGTTAAGCGGTCGGCTATGAAAGCCACCCTTTTTTGAACTTCTTTGTCTGGGTCTATGTCGGGAAGAACCCGCATCTCTTTAGTAATCGTGCTCCTGTCCATGTATTACCCTTAGCTAAATTGTTTCGTTATTTGATATCCGTTTGCGTCTCACATTCTTCGCTGGGCAGCAAACTCGCTGCAAATGACCTTATTGATGAAAACCAGCCCTCTTTGCCTGTTTCGTCTGTTTTGAGGCATTTTTCGTCGATCAGATTTTCTGCGTTCGAACTGCGATCGTAAATACTACGGGTGTCAAAGGCTGGAGGATCTTTACGAGAAATCAGTCCTAATGTAACTCTGCTCAAGAAGGAGTTTTTCTTAGATAGCATGCGCCCATCGAAGTCGAAATTCCCATCGTCATCCAGTAGGGGGTAGTTAGGGTAGTTCTGTCGCATTACGCGTATGGCATGCTGCGACTCTTTTTCCATCCCCAGCATGTGATAGGCTTGGGCCGCAACAGCAAGTCCATCGGGGACCGCCGGCGTTTGTTGAAATTGTTCTACCACATATCTACCGCGATTTGCAGCCGCAAGATAAGCCCCTCGAGAGAAATAATAATTGGCGGCATGAATTTCTGCTCGCGCTAATAGATTACGCAGGGAAATCAGTCTTGCTCTTGCATCGGCAGCATAAGGGCTATCTGGAAAGCGAGTAATTAGTTCTGTAAGGGTCGTAAATGAATTGCGTGCCGTACCGATGTCACGCATTGTCGAGTCGGTGGGCAAAAAGCTATCAAAGAAGCCTGATGTCTGAGAAATCTCTGATAGGCCTTTCACATAGAAGGCATAGTCAACATTTGGATGTTGAGGATGCAATCTTATGAAACGTTCCGAAGAGGCAATACTAGCTTCATAATCAGCAGATTTATATTGAGCATATATCAGTTCAAGCTGAGCTTGCTCAGCATAATTGCCGAATGGGAATTGCGATTCGAGCAGCTGCAGGTTCCTTATGGCTATTGTCCAGTTACCCGAATTCAAACTGCTCTGAATCTTATCGTAAAAGTCTTTCTCGGTATATCCGGCAGTTTCGTCTTCTCCCGACTCGTCATTTCCCCATCCAAGCCAGGAGCATCCTGACGAAAGCGTAAAACTAACAATGAGCAGAATAATCAATATGTTTTTCATATAATGCCTCAGTCGGTTGTGCGGCTGAAGCCGCGACAAGAGTTGCGTATTTAAACATAGAGCTTTAGTTAAACCAATATACTGTGCTCTTGACCACCTAAGGAAATTTTATTTAGATGTCTCGATTAAGTCCGCAATGAGATTATTGGAAAGATAAATGGTTTTAGATCCAAATTTTCAACCTCTGCCAGTTGAGCGTATCAATCTACATTCTGTTGTAGATGTGCGATATAAAAAGCATCGCCTCGATCGAGTTGCGGCGGCATTGTTTAGTCATTTTTCTCGTTCTCGAATACAAAAATGGATAAAAAATGGAGAATTGATGGTGGATGGGAATACATGCCATGCAGACTACAGATTAAAGGGAGGAGAGACGTTATCAATAGATGTTGAACAGATGCCTGAGGGAGATTGGCTGGCACAAGAGATCCCGATAGACGTGGTTCATGAGGATAATGACATGATTGTGCTCAACAAGCCAAAAGATCTTGTAGTGCATCCTGGTGCAGGAAACTTCAGTGGCACTTTGCTAAACGGTCTTTTGTTTAAATGGCCGCAATTGAGCTTGCTTCCACGAGCAGGAATTGTGCATCGATTAGACAAAGATACCAGTGGTTTGATGGTGGTGGCAAAGACCTTGTTTACATATAGTTTTCTAGTAAATCAGCTTCAGACGCGTCAAGTAAAGAGAGAATACGAGTCCGTAGTACATGGTCGAATTGCGAAATCTGGTTTTATTGATGAACCCATCGGCAGACACCCGAAAATCAGGACTAAGATGGCAGTAGTTGAGAATGGTAGAAGGGCAATTACACATTTTAGGGCCATCAATTATCTTGGTGATTATACTCATCTGCGTTTGCAACTCGAAACGGGACGAACGCACCAGATTCGTGTGCACATGGCACATATTAATCATCCAATCGTGGGTGATTGTACCTATGGGCGTAAAACCTCTCCCTTTAACAAGATGCGTGAGATAGAGAAATCAATTAGCTGTTTTCCCCGTCAGGCTCTCCATGCAATTGCACTTGGTCTAAGGCATCCCAATAGCGGGATTTCAATGGAATGGACTTCAAAATTGCCGGGAGATATGACAGATTTGTTGCAGGTCCTTCAGTCGGGAGGAAATGGTGGTTGAAGTTCATTCGAAAGCGTATTTTGTACCCGATTGGCCGTCACCTAAAAGTGTCGCGTGTGCCATTACTTTTCGTTCTGGGGGGGTAAGTAAAGAACCTTTTTTATCTAATAATTTTGCAACTCATGTAGGAGATGATTACTTGTCAGTCATAAGCAATCGCGAGAGATTGCAGCAGCAGTTGTCCCTGCCAGAGGAACCGCGATGGCTCAATCAGGTTCATGGTAATCGTGTGATTGGTTCGTCCGAAATACTCAAAGATAACTGCGCTGATGGTTCCTTTAGTGAAACTTCAGGGGAAGTTTGTGTTGTATTAACAGCGGATTGCGTTCCCGTACTTCTNTGCAATCGAAATGGTGATCGGGTCGCCGCAATTCATGCTGGTTGGCGAGGCTTGGCATCAAATATTATAAAATCAGCTGTAGCAGTGTTCCATGATCCGGTTGAGGAGATTATGGCTTATCTCGGGCCAGCAATCGGCCCAACTGCTTTTGAGGTTGGTAGCGATGTTCTTGAAGTTTTCATTGCGAGAGCAGAGTCTGAATGCGGCGAGGAAAAAATTAGAGATGCATTTTTACCTCATAAAGATCGTTATCTAGCGAATCTATATTCGCTGACAAGGGAAAAATTGAAAGCTTCAGGGATAGAAGCGATATACGGCGGTGATTTTTGTACTTGGACTGATAAAAATCGTTTTTTCTCATATCGGCGAGACCGGACGACAGGACGTAATGCCTCGCTTATTTGGTTGCGTTAACTATTTATAGATTGGTGATATTTAGACTTGATAGTAGTACGCGATGCTCCGCTGGTCTTGCATGGTTCGGTCGGTTCGATTAAAATTCACCGCCTTTTTGGTATAAGATTTGAGNAAGCTTAGTGCCGACTATAAGCCGAGCANTTTAAAATATTTTGGGAGAGATTGATGTACGCGGTCATCAGAAGCGGGGGTAAGCAGCACCGGGTGGTAGAGGGTGAGATATTAAGCCTAGAGAAAATAGATGTTGCGGCTGGTGACAGTGTATATTTTGATCAGGTGCTGATGGTAGGAGATGGCGGAGAGGTTGAAATTGGTTCCCCTTGCTTAAATGGTGCGCAGGTCACTGGAGAAGTGGTCGAGCACGGTCGTGGCGATAAAATAAAAGTAGTAAAGTTTCGAAGGCGAAAANATTCAAGAACGACGCAAGGGCATAGGCAGTGGTATACTAAGGTTAGGATAACCAATATCAGCAAAAGTTAGTTAATTAGTGGAGAAGGATTTGTGGCACACAAAAAAGCGGGCGGTAGCACAAGAAACGGACGCGATTCAANAAGTAAGCGGCTTGGTGTAAAGGTGTATGGTGGTCAGACAATCAAAGCAGGCGGTATAATAGTGCGTCAGCGTGGCACTAAATTCAGGGCGGGGTTCAATGTAGGTGTTGGAAAAGATCATACTCTTTTTGCTAAAGCATCTGGGGTGGTGAGATTCGTCCACAAAGGGCCGCAGAACAGGAAACATGCCGAGGTGGTGGCGGGTTAGCTCGTTTTTGTATGAAAAAGCCCCGCCAGGGGCTTTTTTTATGCGTATTTGAATATCCTCTTTGAGGCCAACGATCATGAACAGTAGCGGGCTTGACGAATGAAATTTGTAGATGAAGCTGTGATCAAAGTGCTTGCTGGAAAGGGTGGCAATGGCTGTATGAGCTTCCGCCGGGAAAAATTTGTGCCCAAAGGCGGCCCGGACGGCGGTGATGGGGGAGACGGCGGGAGCATATTTTTAGTCGCACGCGAAGGGCTGAATACATTGGTTGATTTTCGTTTTAAACGAGAGTTTAAAGCGGAAAACGGCAAACAAGGTGCGGGGTCTAATTGCAAAGGTTCGGCGGGAGCTGACCTGGTTTTGGAAGTTCCTAAGGGCACGGTGGTTGTCGATCAGAGCACCGGACAGATCCTTGGAGATTTGACGTCAGTCGATCAGCCCCTGAAAGTTGTGCAGGGGGGTTACCATGGATTGGGTAATACTCGGTATAAGTCTAGTACCAATCGTGCTCCTCGCAAGACTTCCCTNGGTAAAGAAGGAGAAGAGAGGACACTACGACTCGAGTTGAAAGTGTTAGCTGATGTCGGCCTACTAGGCCTTCCCAATTCTGGAAAATCTACATTCATCAGGACAGTGTCAGCAGCTACCCCGAAGGTTGCCGATTATCCGTTTACTACCTTAGTACCAAATCTAGGCGTAGTCGATATCGATGTCGATAGGAGCTTTGTTGTGGCGGACATACCGGGGCTGATTGCTGGCGCATCTGAAGGTGCTGGCCTGGGAATAAGATTTTTAAAGCATCTCACGAGAACACGTTTGCTTCTTCATATTGTGGATGTGTGTCCTTTTGATGGAACCCAAGCTTGGGCAAATGCACTTATCATTGAACGAGAACTTGCTAATTTTAGTAAAACACTAGCCCAAGGAGAACGTTGGTTAGTGCTAAACAAAATAGATTTGCTTCCCAAAAATGAAGTTGACCAGAGATGCGAAGAACTCATAAAGAGCATTGGCTGGAAAGGCAAAGTGCATAAAATATCCAGCTTGACTTCAGAAGGTACTGACGGACTTTGTAAGGCAGTCATGGATAATATAGATCAGCAGTTAGCGCGTGATCTGGCAGATGAGGAGTNGAACTCGTCCGACCATTTGAAATGGCTTTCCCAAGTCCAAGCTGAATCTGTAGAAACCCTCCATAAAATAGCTAACAAACAACAAAATACTTCTATAAAATTAGTCGATCACGTATCCCAGAATGAAGACGATATTGAAGTTTTTTATACGAAATAATTCGCGACCGTTTCAATGGCGACTTATATGAATCAATTCAAAAGCAGGCACGACATAAAGAAATCCAATCGATGGGTGATCAAAATCGGCAGCTCTCTGTTGACCGATCATGGCAAAGGACTGGATAGGAAAGCTATAGACTCTTGGGTTGAGCAGATAGAAAGACTATGGGTTGCAGGGAAAGAAGTGGTGTTAGTCTCTTCAGGGGCGATTGCTGCAGGCATGTCAAGATTAAATTGGACGCAGCGACCAGAAAAAATTGGTCATTTGCAGGCTGCGGCTGCAGTTGGACAGATGGGACTCGTGCAAACATATGAGACTAGTTTTAAGCGTTTCAATAGGCAAACGGCCCAGATCTTGCTCAATCATGATGACATGGCTAATCGAGAAAGATATTTAAATGCCAGAAGCACTTTACAAACATTGCTAAGTCATTCAGTTATTCCTATTGTAAATGAAAATGATACTGTAGTTACTGACGAAATAAGATTTGGTGACAATGATAGGCTCGCGGCGATTGTAGCGAACCTCTTAGATTCTGAAGTTTTGGCCATCTTGACGGATCAGGAAGGACTTTTCGACTCAGACCCTAAGTGTAATGACAAGGCCTGTTTAATATCAGAAGCCGAATCGGACGATAACCAACTAGATGTCGCGGCTGCTGGAGGTAATACGAGTATTGGTCGAGGTGGTATGCTGACTAAACTGCAAGCTGCTCGGCAAGCGGCTAACAGCGGATGTTCCACCATTATAGCGGGAGGATTCTTAGATAAAATTATTACAAGAATTGCCGAGGGCGAAAAAGTTGGCACGCACTTAACAACAAAAAAAAAGCCGCTGACGGCCAGAAAAAAATGGTTAGCCGGCCAATTACAAGTAAGGGGAGCTTTATATCTCGATTCTGGTGCCTCTGAGGTCCTGGTGCAAGAGGGTCGGAGTTTGTTAGCTGTGGGTGTGGTATCTGTGGAAGGAGACTTTAGTCGTGGCGATTTGGTGAGTTGTCTGGATGATAATGAACTAGAAATAGCGCGCGGTTTGGTNAACTACAGCGCTGCAGACACCAGATTAATAAAAGGACACAGCACCTCAAATATTTTTGAAGTTCTTGGGTTTCGCGAGGAGGATGAGTTGATTCACCGTGATAATTTAGTTGTTCTCAACTAGCGCTTTGACCTTGGCATTCAGACGGCTTTTATGGCGTGCGGCTTTATTTTTATGAATAATACCTTTGTCTGCCATCCGGTCAATGACCGGCAAGGCATCAGCAAATGCAGCAGCAGCATGATTGAAATCGCCCTGTTCAACGGCTGCTTCCACTTTCTTTAGACACGTCCGCACCATAGATCTTTGGCTGGAATTTTGCCTGCGCCTGCGCTCATTTTGTCTGGCGCGTTTTTTAGCTTGTGGTGAGTTGGCCAATTGAGTTGAAGTCCTTTTTGACGCAAATAAAAAGATGGGCACTCTACACGGTTTTTCGGCCATAATCAAGTTGCCCTAAAATTGTTATCTGGCTTTATTGCTCTCTTTGGTCTCGATATTTTAAGTTTGGGGCCGCTTTTACTTAGTAGAGGTCACTGACTAGGTTGCAGTTTCGTTTGGAGANAGGACAATTGATGCGTAAACTGGTGTCACGAGTGCTTTGCTGAGGGCAACCTTTTGGAAGAAGGAAAAACGCCGGACCGTTCGCCAGAAAGAGGGTCAAATTATCCCAAAAAAATAAAGGGTCGAGGTTTGTTGGGATCCAGTGGGATCGTTAGTGCTTTTACGATGCTTTCGAGAATATTGGGTCTGCTGAGGGATGTAGTTCTTGCTCGGGTCATAGGTGCTGGAGCTCTTGCAGATGTCTTTTTTGTTGCGTTCAAAATACCGAACTTTTTCAGACGTTTATTTTCGGAGGGCGCTTTCTCACAAGCCTTCATTCCAGTTTTGGGGGAGTACCGAGAACGAGGAGGCCAATCTCTCGTTCGTGAGTTAGTGAGTCGTGTTTTCGGAAATCTTGGATTGATCTTATTGGCAGTGTCGGTATCNGTAGTTCTTTTTTCTCCTCTGGTAACCGCAATTTTTGCTCCACGTTGGTACCTTGACTCCCCCGAAAAATTTTCGGCGACCGCAGCGATGTTGCGGATTACTTTTCCGTATCTGTTTTTTATTTCATTGACTGGATTTGCTGCTGGAATTCTGAATACCTATGACCGGTTTGCAGTTCCTGCTTTTACACCTTTGTTCTTAAACTTAACATTAATCTCGGCCGCGCTTATAGCCGCTCCATGGTTTGAAGAACCAACGTTTGCGTTAGCTTGGGGAGTGTTGTGTGCAGGAGCCATTCAGTTCGTTTTTCAACTGCCCTTTCTTAAGCGGATACATATGTTACCAATGCCAGTTATTGATTGGCAGCATTCTGGCGTAAGGAAGATTCTAGCGTTGATGGCGCCAGCAATTTTTGGAGTTTCCGTTAGTCAGGTTAATTTGTTACTAGATACTGTTCTGGCGACATTTTTGCCATCGGGCAGTGTATCCTGGTTATATTACTCCGATAGATTAGCCCAATTGCCGCTTGGGGTTTTTGGTGTGGCAATTGCAACTGTTATTTTGCCTAATCTGTCCCGATATCATGCGTTGCAGTCGAGCGACTCCTATTCGCTAACACTTGATTGGGCTATTAAAACGGTCCTGTTGCTTGCTGTTCCGTCGGCAGCAGCGCTGATATTATTGGCTCATCCCATTCTTACGACCCTCTTCTTTTATGGCGATGTGATGACGGTTCGTGATATGCAAATGTCCGCATTTAGCCTAAGAGCATATGCCCTTGGTCTTGTTGGGTTCATGCTGATTAAGGTTTTAGCCCCGGGGTTTTTTGCCCGTCAAGATATGACCTCACCCGTGCGTTTTGGAATCATTGCCATGGGGGCAAATATGTTAATGAATTTGCTTTTCGTGGTGCCTTTACATTATTGGGCAAATATTGGACATGTCGGCCTTGCTCTTGCAACCTCTCTAGCCGCTTATGTCAATGCCGCACTTCTCTTATTGGGGCTGCGAAGAGATGGGATCCTAAAAAAGTTCGAGGCTGCATCGGCTTTTTTTGTTCGATTATCGGGGGCGCTAGTTTTTATGATTGTAGCGGTTTATATTTTGGCTACATTTGTTGGAGCGATGGATATTTCAATATGGCAGAGCTTTGAATGGTGGCAGCGTCTGCTGCGGCTTTGCATGCTATGCTTTTTTGGAATCTTGGTGTATGTTTTGGCTCTTTACTCTCTTGGGTTCAGTCTGCGTGATTTTCGTGGGCCTGAGGTTAGAGAGTTCGAATAATCTTTGATGAGCTGTAAATCATTCCAGTCGACGATATTTATCGATATACCAGTTAGCTTTAATTCTAATGCCAAGTATAATTTTGCACTTGAATGTAAAGGATGATAAAAAAGTGCTCGAAGAAAAGGTGACTTTTGTTCGCAATCTGGATGCGTTACATGCGCAAGGTCGTCGATCTGTTGTTAGCATAGGCTCTTTCGATGGCGTCCATTTGGGACATCAGTCCGTTTTAGATTCGGTTCTGAAGCGTTCTGATGAAAACGAGTTGACATCAATCGTAACAACCTTCGAACCGCAACCTAAAGAATTTTTTGGTGACGAACGAGCGCCAGCTAGGCTGATGAGATTGCGTGAAAAGATTGAATCGCTTTTGGCTTTTGGAGTTGATCGGGTGGTCTGTTTGCGTTTCAATCGCGAGTTGCGAAACCTTAGTGCAAGTGATTTTATAGCGCGCGTGCTTTCACGAGGGCTCGGGGTTCAACACTTAATTGTTGGTGATGATTTTAGATTCGGATGCGATCGGAGCGGCGATATTGGTATGCTTCGCGCTTATAGCTCGCGCTATAATTATAAAGTTGAAGATACAGATACCCTCGAGGTTGATGGTCAGCGCATAAGTAGCACGCTTGTAAGAAAGTTAGTCGAGACCAGCGATTTTGTCGGTGCTAAGCAACTTCTTGGGAGAGCTTTTGCAATAACCGGTAGGGTTGTGCATGGCCAGCATCTGGGCCAAGCGCTGGGATTTCCAACCGCAAATGTTCATTTGCATCGGAATCGCGCACCGCTATCCGGTGTCTTTGCCGTTCGCGTTTATGTGGGAGAGAAAAGATATTTTGGCGCCGCAAATGTCGGAGTTCGTCCGACTATTGGTGATGCGGTTAAACCCATTTTGGAAGTGCATCTGCTAGATTTTTCGGGTGATTTGTATACGCAGTTCATTACGGTAGAATTTCTGCACAAAGTAAGGGAGGAACAAAAATTTGATGGATTAGAAGAATTGGTTTCGCGCATTACACAAGATGTGCGTGCCATCAAGAACTTGCTTCATGATGAAATGATTTAGGTGCTCCCAACAGAATTATTTGATGAAAAAGAGATAGTAATGACCGATTACAAGAATACTTTAAACCTCCCAAAGACCTCATTTCCAATGCGAGCAAACTTGGCGCAAATGGAACCAAAAATCCTTGAAACATGGCGTGAGCAAAACATTTATCAGCAAATTCGGTACGCACGTTCGGGGAGGAAAAAATTCATTTTGCATGATGGTCCGCCATATGCAAATGGTGATATTCACATTGGACATGCCATAAACAAAATCCTTAAGGATATGGTTGTAAAATCTCGCACATTACTTGGTTTTGATTGTCCATTTGTGCCTGGCTGGGATTGCCACGGTTTGCCGATAGAACACAACGTGGAGAAGAAAATTGGGAAAGCTGGAATCAAAGCAAGTTACTCAGCTTTTCGACAAAAATGTAGGGAGTATGCGCAGAAACAGGTTGACACCCAGAAAAGTGATTTTGTTCGTTTGGGTGTTTTTGCTGATTGGGAGAAGCCCTATCTGACAATGCATCATGAAGTGGAAGCAAACACTATTCGTGCTCTTGGAAAGATAATCGAGAATGGCCACTTGGTAAAAGGATATAAGCCAGTTTATTGGAGCGTGGTTGGTGGTTCCGCGCTCGCAGAGGCGGAAGTGGAATACATTGAAAAGAAATCTTTTGCCATTGATGTTGCATATGAGGTTTTGCCTGGCACTAATTTAGATAAGTTATATGATGATTTTCATGTCCTTAAAGGAGAGGAGAGGACCTACTTATTAATCTGGACTACAACACCATGGACGATTCCAAGTAGTCAAGCGATCTGCGTAGCTCCTGACTTAGACTATAGCTTGACCGAATGCAAAATCAATGGAGAGACGATAAGACTTGTCTTAGCGCAATCGCTTCTGGAAGAGACAATGGAAAGGCTCCAAGTTAGTGATTACCTTGTGATTTCTCGCTGCGTGGGAAGTAACCTCGAGGGATTAGTTGCTAATCATCCATTTTATAGAAGAGAAATTCCGATTCTAGTTGGACCACATGTTACAGCCGAAACGGGCACAGGGTGCGTCCATACGGCGCCGGATCATGGTGTCGATGACTTCAATATTGCAAAACAAAATGGGATCGGCACTCTTAATTATGTGATGAGCAACGGGCTATTCAGCGATGCAGTGGAGATATTTGCTGGTGAGCACGTCTACAAGGTTGATCAAAAGGTGATTGAGCTCCTCAGAGAGAAGCAATTGCTTATGGCTTGTGAACAGTTCACCCATAGCTACCCTCATTGTTGGCGAACAAAAACACCGCTTATTTATCGAGCTACGCCGCAATGGTTTGTTTCTATGGACGAGAAAGGGTTGCTAGTAAAAGCGCTGAATGCAGTGAAATCGGTCAAGTGGCACCCTGATTGGGGCGAGGCAAGAATCAGTTCAATGCTTGAAGATAGCCCAGATTGGTGCGTGTCTCGGCAACGCACGTGGGGCGTGCCCATAACAGTATTTGTGCATCGACAGACAGGATTAATCCATCCTAGAAATTCTGAATTGATCGAAAGAGTGGCAAAACTGGTTGAAAAGAATGGCATTGACGCATGGTACAAAATCGATGAAAACGAATTCTTGGGAGCCGATTCTGAGAGTTATGAAAAAGTAACTGATACACTGGATGTATGGTTTGATTCGGGCGTGACTCATGCTTCAGTTCTTGGCGTTCGCGATCAACTAGCCTATCCAGCAGATCTCTATCTGGAGGGCTCTGATCAATATAGAGGATGGTTCCAATCGTCCTTAAAAACCGCAATCGCTATAAATAGCTCGGCTCCCTATAAGACGGTGGTAACACATGGATTTGCCGTTGATGAACATGGCAGAAAAATGTCTAAGTCTATCGGTAACGTTATTTCTCCACAAAATGTTATCAATAAGCTGGGCGCGGATGTGCTCCGCTTATGGGTGGCATCTGTTGATTACAAGAGTGAGATAGCTGTATCGGAAGAAATTCTTCAAAGATCAGCAGACTCGTATAGAAGAATTAGAAATACAGCACGTTATTTCTTGTCAAATCTTGACGGGTTTGATCCTGATAGTGATGTGTTGCCGCATTCAAAAATGCTTGCCCTAGATCTGTGGGCCCTTGATAGAGCAGCATCTTTGCAAACAGAAATCGTAGAGGCCTATGAAAAATTCCAGTTTCATCTGGTAACGCAAAAGTTGCATAATTTCTGCGTCCGTGACATGGGAGGGTTTTATTTAGATATTATAAAAGATCGAATTTATACATGCAGTGCATTGAGTTTACCTAGAAGATCTGCTCAGACCGCGTTGTATCATATTAGTGAGGCCTTTGTTCGTTGGATCGCACCCATTTTAAGTTTCACCGCACATGAAATTTGGGGGTTCATGCCTGGTGTTCGCGATGCCACCGTCTTTGTGAGTGAGTGGTCAGAAATGCCGGCACTTGAGTTCGGAAGCGATATCCATCGAGACGATTGGGATACCATTCTTGAAGCCAAAGAGGCCATCAATCGGGTCATTGAACTCCAAAGAAATCTCGGTTCTATCAAAGGCTCGCTAGAAGCTGACGTTTCTATCTATGCGGATGAACAAAATTTTAAAGCTTTAGCTAAATTGGGGAATGAGCTTCGTTTTGTGACCATTACATCGTCCGCGATTTTGAGACCCATAGAGGATGCCGACAGCTCAGCAGATGCCTGCACCTCCGGCTTGAAAGTACTGATAGAACGGTCAAGTGGGAAAAAATGCGTTCGGTGTTGGCACTTCCTCGCAGATGTAGGTAGTAACTTGGAACATCCTCAATTATGTGGACGCTGTGTAAGTAACGTAAGTGGCTCCGGTGAGGTGAGAATGTATGCTTGAAATGTTGCATCCCCGAAAATTGATTTTTTGGTATCTGATTGCTCTATGTGTGCTGATACTAGATCAGTTAGCCAAGCGAGTTATTACGAATAGCTTTAACTATGGTGATGTTCAAAATATCACTTCTTACTTCAACGTAGTGCGGGTCCATAACCATGGGGCTGCATTTAGTTTTCTGAGCGATGCAGGGGGTTGGCAGCGTTGGGCGTTGAGCGCAGTGGCAGGCATTGTGAGCTGTGGTATCATTATTTGGATAGCGCTATTGCCAGATAACAAACGTATTGAACGATTAGCTATGGCTCTAATTCTAGGGGGCGCTCTCGGAAACCTGAGTGATAGGGTGCTTTTAGGTTATGTTGTAGATTTTCTTGATTTTCACTGGTCTGGTTTGCATTTTCCAGCATTTAACATTGCAGATAGTTGTATTACACTCGGTGCGATTCTGCTGATCTTGGATAGTTTGTTTTTTGACGCTATGCAGGTAGACCAGATAAAAGAGCAATAATTTTTTATGTTGAATTCGATACGGCAAGGAGCCGAAATTACATTTAACTTCTCTTTGGCATTAGAAGACGGACACATCATAGACTCTAACTTTGAGTCGTCTCCGGCGAGGTTTTTGTTGGGAGATGGGAGTTTATTGCCAGGTTTTGAGGAAGTTCTTGAGGGGCTGGTTGCTGGTTCTGAGGCTCAATTCTTGGTGCCACCAGAGAAAGCATTCGGGCAACATAATCCGCAAAACGTTCAANTGATTAAACGATCACTATTCGATCAAGATGAATTGCGACCTGGCCTAGTCATCTCGTTCCAAAACGGTGATGGAGAATTGCCGGGCGTGGTTCAATCACTAACAGACGAGGAGGTTATGGTCGATTTTAATCATCCCTTGGCTGGTCAGTCGATCGTCTTTACAGTAAAAATAATAGATGTTCAGCTTCAGAGTGCCCATTAATGGATATAAAGTTAGCTAATCCGAGAGGTTTTTGCGCTGGCGTTGATCGAGCTATAGAAATTGTAGAGAGAGCCCTTGAACTTTATGGAGCGCCGGTCTATGTGCGGCATGAAGTTGTGCACAATAGGCATGTCGTCGACAACCTGAGAAACCGAGGGGCTATTTTCGTAGAAGACTTGCGTGATGTGCCCGACGATATGGTTCTTATTTTTAGTGCGCATGGTGTCCCCAAGCGGGTCCAAAAAGAAGCTCATAGTCGTCCATTGCGGATATTCGATGCTACCTGCCCATTGGTAACGAAGGTACATTTGGAGGTAAAAAAATACAGTGAAGAGGGCATTGACTGTATTCTAATAGGTCATTCAGGGCATCAAGAGGTGGAGGGTACCATTGGGCAATATGATTCTTCTAAAGGCGGAAAAATTTATCTAATAGAGAGTCCAGAGGACGCTCAGAATCTGTCGATTGATTCGCGGCGCGGATTAGCCTATGTCACTCAAACAACACTATCGGTAGATGACACTGCAAGAGTTATTGATGCCCTGAAAAAGCGTTTCCCTGCTATTAAGGGTCCGCGCAAAGATGACATCTGTNATGCCACTCAAAATCGTCAAGACGCAGTAAAGCAACTTGCTATCNAGACAGATCTTGTCTTGGTGGTGGGGTCGGTGACCAGTTCAAATTCAAATCGTCTTCGAGAGCTTGCGGAGCGCTGTGGTTGTCAAGCTTTTCTCATTGACGACGCCAGTGATATTAGGATGGAATGGTTAAAGGATATCAGCACAATAGGCGTGACGGCAGGTGCTTCTGCGCCAGAGTCATTGGTTAATGATGTCATCACCGAGCTAATTAATCTTGGCGCGAACGTCCCAGCCGAATTGCAGGGAGCAGAAGAGACGGTCAGTTTCTCTTTGCCTAAAGAACTCCGAGTTTAGCATTTACCCGACTTTGTATGCTGATGGGCGAATAACGATTGAGTTGATTTATCCAAATTCGGNGGCGATCTGTCAGACGAAACTATATTGCTGGCCACTTTTTTGCCAAGTTCAACACCCCATTGATCAAAAGAATTTATATTCCAAATGCAACCCTCAACAAATACCTTGTGTTCATACAATGCAATTAATGCACCGAAATTTTTGGGTGAAAGGTTGTCGATCAGTAAGGTGTTTGAGGGATTATTGCCGGGATAATACAGATGCATCTCGCCCGAACTAGCCGGTTGACCTGTCATTAACGCAGAGCCTTGTGCAAGCATGTTCCCTATTAGGGCATCATGATGCTCTGGAGTGCTCATATCATCGCGGCAAGCGGCAATGAAATCAATGGGAACAGTATGCGTCCCTTGATGCAACAGTTGGAAGAAGGCATGCTGTCCAGCAGTACCGGTTTGGCCCCAGATGACGGGGCTTGTCGGGTAATCCAATGATTGGCCATGGCGAGTAACTGATTTTCCATTGCTCTCCATAACCAGTTGTTGCAAGTAAGATGGCAGAAGTTGAAGACGTTCGCAATAAGGTATGATTGCATGGGTTTCTAGGCGCATAAATGAGCTATACCAGACGCNGAGCAGCGCCAGAGCCACGGGCATGCTTTGTTTAATTGGGGCAGTGAAAAAGTGCTCATCCATTTCTTGTGCTCCATTCAGCATCTCGCGGAATTTTTCGTATCCGGCGCTTATTGCGATGGCGATTCCTATGCTCGACCACAACGAATATCGACCACCTACCCAATCTGAAAATTGGAGTATATTCGAGTCCTTAACGCCGTAAGCTAACGCATTCTTCCGGTTTGCCGTTACAGCAATCAAATGATCTGTCTTTTGAGGGTCTTTTATATTGAAATGTTGCCGAAACCACTTCATTGCAGTATTACCGTTCATTAAAGTTTCTTCGGTCCTGAAAGTCTTACTGGCGATGATTATTAACGTTCTTTGCGGATCCAGTTTTTTTAAAGTTGACTGTATCTCTGCGCCATCGACATTTCCAATAAAATGAGTATTTACTTTTGGATGACGAAATTCTGCAAGAGCATCGCATGCTAACCGTGGGCCCAAGTCTGAGCCGCCGATTCCAATATTTACAACATTTGTGATTGGTTTCCCGTCAATACCCAACCAAGCCCCTGAGCGAATACGTTCACTTACTTTTTTAATCTGCTCGTTTTGGACTTCCACTTTTTTTATTAATTGGCTGAGTTTGCCNGTTTGGTNACTTCGACTTGTTCTCAAGAGAGTATGGAGCACAGCGCGATTTTCCGAGATGTTAATTTTTTCACCTGAGAACATTGAATCTTTCATTTTTTGCAGAGGCGAACTGTCGGCAAGNGCTATTAGGTCAGCCCAAATATCCTTGTCAATTAAATTTTTAGAGTAATCCAAAAAGAGCTCGTTGGTCCTTACTGAAAATATCTGAGAGCGCTCTTTGTCTGCCTCAAATTCATGTCGAATGTCGACTGGCTCGTTCCGTGCGCGTCTCTCTAGCTTCTGCCATGCGTCTGTTTTATCGGGGACGTAATCTGATGTGTCCATTTTTCTTCTCTTGTCTTAATTATTTGCGATAAGTTTCTAATCTGCATGGGATGGTAAAAAGGCTAGAGTAGCAATATGAGACCCTAAACTTTATATATTGTACTAAACAATTTGTTTGTAGTTTGGCTAAAAAAATACAAAATTGAGTAATATATTTTTAAAAACCTTTATAAATTGTCGGAAACCTAACAGCATTATTTGCTATATATTACTCCCTTACTTATTGGTTAAAGCAAAGAGAGTGTGCTAGAGAATAGTTTAAAGTGAATCGTGATAACATTAGAGACGCTGAATGCGGGGGCTCATTCTTATTTTGAGAGATTAATGAAGATGACAATGCCTTGGAATCTTGTTGCTGATATTGGCGGAACTAATGCACGTTTCTCGGTGGTGCATCATGGTGAGCTTTGTGACTCTATTGACCTGCATTACTCGGTGGAGGATTACCCCAAATTTCACCACGTAATTGAAGTCGTTATTGACCAACTGCGAGAAATTCACGGGTTAACCGATGCACCGAATCAAGTTTGCTTTGCCGTGGCATGTCCAGCCGATTCGCAACAGATCACTTTCACTAACAGTCATTGGGAATTTTTTCGCGAAGACCTGAAACGCAAGTTTAATTGCAATGAGTTGCACATTATAAATGACTTTGAAGCGCTTGCTCATGGCGTTACTGAATTAGCTTCTAAAGACTTATTGAGTATAGGTAACGGATCAGAAAATCCCGATAAGCCGAAGGCNATTTTGGGAGCTGGGACAGGCCTAGGAGTGTCCGCGCTGGTGCCTAATAGCTGCGGTTATGAAATCATAACTGGCGAGGGCGGACATGCTGATTTTGCNCCTGTAACAGACTTGCAGATTGATGTTTTGAGACATCTTCTTGGTTCATACCAACGAGTATCCTTCGAGCGTCTGTTATCTGGAAAAGGTTTATTGAACATCTATACTGCAATCGCTGAGCTTAATGGTGTATGTAACCCGTTGGATCAACCCTCACAAGTTGTTGGGAATGCAGTAGAGGGCAGCGACCAAATTGCAACACAAACACTAGAGTTTTTTTGTGAAGTCATGGGATCAATGGCGGGCAACTTAGCTTTAACCTATGGGGCGGGTGGCGGTGTCTATGTCGCGGGTGGTATAGTGCCGCGCTTTGAACAATTTTTCATCAATAGCCGGTTTAGGCATTTTTTTGAAAATAAAGGGCGGTTTTCGGAATACCTTAAATCGATACCAACATATTTGGCATCTAGGCAAGATCTCGGTTTGGTCGGCGCTGCAAAGAGTTTAATTTTAAACCAGGAATAGATTGATGCGGGATTTGTTGGCAGGGCAAAGATTGGTGGCAATTCTCACCATCGAAAAAAGTGAAGACGCAGTGCCGCTCGCAGCCGCAATAATTGAAGGTGGAATCAGCGCGATAGAGATTACTTTTCGCACAGACAAAGCCATTCAGAGTCTCCGAGAAATACTTGTTAATTTGCCTGAGGCTATTGTAGGTGCAGGAACAATTATTTCTGAAGATCAGCTTTCGATCGCTGAGGACTTGGGTTGCAAGTTTGTGGTTTCTCCGGGTGCCACAGGTTCATTGCTTGAAGCTGCTAATGATTTGTCTATTCCATTACTTCCTGGAATATCGACCATATCTGAAATTATGTGCGCCATGGAGCATGGCTATCGTGATTTTAAGTTTTTTCCTGCTGAGTTAGCTGGCGGAGCGGCGTTCATAAAGTCATTGATAANCTTGTTTCCTGATACTATGTTTTGTCCGACAGGAGGAGTGGATATCCAAAATATGAGTGGTTATTTGAGACTGCCAAATGTCTTGGCAATCGGTAGTTCATGGGTTGCGCCTCCAGAGCTGATAAGAAACAAACAGTGGTTTCAAATCGAGAAATTGGCCCGTGAGGCTGCAGCTTTATCCTCTAATTGACTGGCATGACTNTTGCGAAGGCTTAAAGGAAAAATATGGGAAAGAATTCTGATAGGTTATACTTGGTGTCGATAGGTGTCTCACTGACAGAATGCTACCATTTATAATCGTCTGCATACAGCTTTCCTGGGCTTGAGAAAGTGCCTTTAAGCACTCATTAAAGGCACTGCCGAAACAGAAAGATACCTCCTTTAGAAACCTTTCTTGCACAGCAATTACTCAGTTCTGTATCTACGAAATCAGTTGATGTTTTCCTAGCACTCATTTGCGATAATTTCGACATCAGAAAATTAAATCAGAGAGGGAGATGATCATGTCTGATGTTTCAGTTTATCCAGTTTCTGAGTCTTGGAAGCTTTCGGCTTTTATTGATGAGAAAAAATATAACGTTATGTATCGGCGTTCCATAGAAAATCCCGAAGAGTTCTGGGCCGAACAAGCTAAGAAGTTTTTGACTTGGGATGACTTTTGGTCATCGGTTTGTTCGTATGATTTCCATCGAGGTGAGGCTCGCTGGTTTTCTGGCGCTAAGCTCAATGTTTCTGTGAATTGTATTGATCGTCATTTGCCGCATCGAGCAGATCAAACTGCATTGATATGGGAAGGAGATGAACCCGACAATCATCAGTATATTAGCTATGCCATTTTATTTGAGAATGTTTGTCGCTTTGGTAATCTTTTGCGGAGCAGAAATGTTGAGAAAGGTGATCGAGTTTGCATTTACATGCCAATGATTCCAGAAGCAATATACGCAATGCTCGCTTGTGCTCGTATTGGCGCAATTCACTCAGTGGTTTTTGGAGGATTTTCCACCGAAGCGCTGAAAGATCGCATTTTAGATTCAGATTGCAAAGTTTTGATTNCTGCAGACGAGGGCTTAAGAGGTGGTAAAACCATACCTCTTAAAGCAAACGCTGATCAAGCTCTGAAAGACTGCTTGAATGTACATAGTTGTATCGTAGTGAGGAGAACAGGTAGAAAAATAGAATGGGTGGAAGGTCGTGACGTTGACTACTTTGAAGAAAGTGCATGNCAGTCATCCATATGTCAACCCGCCCTAATGGATGCCGAAGATCCACTATTCGTGCTGTATACGTCGGGCTCGACAGGAAAGCCAAAAGGCGTTGTCCACACCAGCGCAGGCTATCTATTGATGACAGCAATGACGCATCGGTATGTATTTGACTACAAAGAAGGTGATATCTACTGGTGCACCGCGGATGTGGGTTGGATTACTGGTCATAGTTACATAGTCTATGGCCCACTATGCAATGGCGGTACCTCTCTGATCTTTGAGGGAGTTCCAAGCTATCCTGATCTATCCCGATTTTGGCATATTATAGATAAACATCAAGTCAATCAGTTTTATACGGCACCTACAGCCATTAGGGCTTTGATGGGAGCCGGGGACGCGTGGTTGGGTACTACCTCGCGTAGCTCTCTAAAATTATTGGGTACCGTCGGGGAGCCCATAAATCCGGAGGCATGGGATTGGTATTTCCATAAAGTTGGAGGTGGTCGATGCCCAATAGTCGATACTTGGTGGCAAACTGAGACCGGCGCGCATATGTTAACGCCACTGCCCGGAGCGACTACTTTGAAACCGGGTTCGGCTAACCGTCCTTTTTTCGGTGTTCAGCCTGCACTTTTGGATTCTCGAGCCAATGAGATATCGGGTGAGGGTGAGGGTGTATTAGTTATAAAGACATCATGGCCCTCNCAGATAAGAACTGTCTTTGGGGATCATGAAAGATGCGTGAGCACATATTTTTCTGCCTATCCCGGTTATTATTTCACTGGGGATGGGGCGCGAAGAGATGGAGATGGAGATTACTGGATTACGGGNCGAGTTGACGACGTGCTCAACGTTTCAGGGCACCGCATGGGTACCGCCGANATTGAAAGCGCTCTNGTGCTTCATGAAAAGGTAGCTGAAGCGGCTGTGGTNGGATGTCCGCATGANATTAAAGGTCAAGGCATCTACTGNTATGTCACACCCATGTCCAATGTGANGCCAGATGATGAGCTCTACAATGAACTGTTGGAGCTTTGTGCNNGCGAAATCGGAGCAATCGCAAAACCTGATTTCATTCAGTGGGCTCCTGGGCTCCCCAAAACTCGTTCTGGAAAGATNATGCGACGTATTCTTNGGAAAATAGCTGCAAATGATTTTTCTAANCTNGGAGANACCTCAACTCTCGCGGACCCAGGAGTAGTTAAGGANCTTATNGACTCACGCCNAGCCTCNANTTAANGTTGTGTTTNAGTCCGTTTTTTGNTGNNCTNNAGGGCGCTTGAATCATNAGGTTTAATTTGATAACTTTGAGNNATGGTTGTNTTTGNANTATTTAAGAGTTTATTCTATNAGACTGCTACNGTCTCNTATGCAGGTTNAATTGCAACNAATAACAACNAATAACAACNAATAACAACTAATAANAACTAATAAGAATAAAAATAATAATAATAAGATTTTTAACAGGGATGGGCATTGATAGTATGCCNGATGGNTCGTGGAACCAAGNATAAGAAAACAGNTAGNGAGCTTGATGCGACAGCGGAACTTGTCGCAAAGTGCNTTGTCGCGGGCAACTGGGGTGCCTCAGCCCACTATNAATCGAATTCTNAGTCAAGCTACCTTAGATCTTCGNAGAGATTCAGTAGTGCGNATCGCNGAATATTTNGGAGTTGCGCCCGAAACTCTNTATGAAAGTGATGGCGGGGGTGCTTCAAAAGAGCAACCNGCCANNAATAATCCTGATTCCCCATCAAGTGCCGAAGNGATTGATGACATCTGTAAAAGNGTTATGTCGTTATCGAGACTTCANAGAGCTGAGATTCTTCAACGTCTCGTGGAAATGGTTGTAGTGAAATANAGNTATAGATGTTTCCCAATTGATTANTCAGCGCGGTTNGGAAAATTTATAATCTTATTAAAATNTTGTGATCGCTGATTAATATACNCGCGCGAGCAATNTAATTGTNGAATATTTAATTTACTGCTACCATTNNNNTTCCTAAGGGGCGGCGNGAGCCTGAGATGNACCCTTTGAACCTGATCCGGGTCGTGCCGGCGTAGGAATAGGATTTTATAATTTCCGCTCCTCCCCANTCAGTCGACNCCTTTTTTAGCTNGGAATCCCAAAGGGAGGAAAAAAGTGNTCCTACTAAATTTTTTCGCAATTCCTTGGANATACTNAATCTTTGTTTTATGGCATTGCATTGCGCTTTTGGCAGCGTGNATGACTTCCAAAACATATTCGAGTATCGAATTAAATGAGATTGTAGTCCAATCCGATTTGAGACGCTCCTCACTTTTTGAGACTGCGGCCAGTTTGAGTGTGCTAGANANNAAAACCATTGAACTTCGTGAGGCAAAACATTTGGAAAATCTNATAAANCTCATTCCCAATGTTAATTTTTCTAGTGGTGCATCAAGGGGNCGTTTTTTTCAGATTCGAGGGATAGGTGAACGTAGTCAATTCATTGAACCTCTCAATCCTTCGGTTGGTCTCTTGATTGACGGAATTGACTTCACTGGNATNGCNGGTGCAGCTACGACGATGGATTTAGAGCAGGTAGAAGTCTTTCGTGGGCCCCAAGGGACGATCTATGGCGCAAATGCCCTAGCTGGTTTAATTTCATTAAAATCAAAACAACCGACGGAAAACACNGAAGGAAACATATTGTTATCGGCTGGCCGATTCGNTACGAGCTCANTNGAAATGGCTGTTGGTGGATCCATGAACGATGATACCGCCTATCGCCTAGCCGTGCANAAGCACTCGAGTGATGGTTACACGGAAAATGAATTCTTGCNACGNGACGATACTGATAATATTGACGAAAAATCAATGAGAGCTATCGTGCAGTGGCAGCCAACTGTTGCNTTNACCAGTAANTTCACTCTATTTTTTGNACAAATNGACAATGGTTATGATGCTTTTTCGCTGGATAACACACGTGTTACTTTATCCGACAAACCGGGTCATGATCGGCAAAAGTCAGAAGCACTAGCGATAGATAANAAATGGTCCATTAAAGACGGNTTTGATTTATTTGCTTTGCTAAGTCATGCAGAGACCGACTCAGAGTANGGTTATGATGAGGACTGGGCATTTCCAGATATATGTNTTGGCCTATCGTGCGAAGGNTGGGAGTACTCATCTGAAGATAATTATATGCGAGACCGGGAAAACAGTGCACTAGANATAAAACTGGTCTCNAAACGACCGATACTGNTTTTTGGNGAAAGTTACAACTGGATAATNGGAGCCTATTTGCGTCGACAANACGAGCGCTTGTTGCGTCAATACACTTATGAGNCAATGGATTTTAGCAGCGATTTTGACACGAAGAATCGAGCTATTTATGGTNAAGTNAGTACNGAATATGAAAACGATTTGAGTCTTTCTTTTGGCGCNAGGTTAGAGACTAGAGATGCGGATTACAANGATAGTGATTTGGTTAGGCANCNNATTAGTGAGGACTTATGGGGGGGGCGAATTTCTCTATCATATAAATATTCTGAAGACATAATGCTATATGGCTTAATCTCCAGGGGATATAAGGCTGGAGGAGTAAACAGTGAACCAATTTTGGAACTAGAAGATCGAGCGTTTGATACTGAATTAATGTGGAACTTNGAGCTGGGANTGAAGGGGANATGGATGAANGGTCGGCTTCAGGGNCAGCTNTCAGCATTCAATCAGAAGCGTAAGGATATCCAAATCAAGCAGTCATTGGTTCAAACGNGAGAGGATAGTTATGCGAGCGACTTNGTAGACTTCATAGGTAATTCAGCGNAAGGGANCAACTATGGTCTAGAGCTTGAGACGATTTGGATGGTCACTNCTCGTTTGTCAGTTNTTNTTAACNTAGGCTTGCTCNAGACTAAATATGATATCCCTNNAGCANAACTNCTGAATCGGCGGGAGCAGGCACATGCGCCAAATTATCAATTCTANCTAGGAGCGGAATACATCTTAAACGAAAATTTGTCTCTGAACCTNGAAATAGANGGTAAAGANGAGTTTTATTTGTCTTCCAGTCACCAGGAGCGAAGCGACCCCTATGAATTGTTCAACATAAAGTTAAACTATGGTTTTGACAAATGGGATGTTTCTTTTTGGATCAGAAATTTGACTGACAAGNATGTGATCGTTCGTGGCTTTGGAGGTTTCGGAAATGATCCGAGAAAGTTTTACGCTANCGAACCTTATTACCAGTATGGGGAGCCTAAAACTTTGGGATTTAGTGCTCGNTATGAATTTTAGATNCGTCATAAATAAGTAATGTAAAGGAGTAAACTAATGCAGGTGACAATTGATGTGAGCATGTATCCTTTTAATAGNGATTTTAAGCCTCCAATTAAGGATTTCATCTCTAAAATTTATTTGCATAAAGATCTCAAGATNAAGACTTTCCCNACNTCTACGGTAGTGCAAGGCGATTANGGACAAGCCATGGAGGCTATAAAAGACACGATATCTATNTGTAATGATAAGTCNGAAAAGGCAGTTTATGTGTTGAAANTCATACCNGATTANGANGCATTGTAACACTTGATGGCTTGGTTTAACTTGGAATCGCTTGCGGTTTTNCTTTCACTTGGCTACCTAGTGTTAGCAGTGCGCGAAAATAGTGTTTGCTGGTATTTGGCGTTTTTAAGNACNTCAATCTATGTTTATATCTTTGCTACTGTGTCACTTTATATGGAATCTTTTCTCAATGTNTACTANATGGGCATGGCAGTTTATGGCTGGTATCAGTGGAAACGAGCCGGTTNGCAAGGTGTTGGGCGTGACATNTGTAGGTGGCCACCTTCTTGGCATCTATTAATCNTCNGCGCNGTATTTGTTGGCAGCTTGATCTCTGCTCAGATGCTTCGAGCATATACGGACGCTAGATTTCCCTTTTTAGATTCTTTTACGACCTGGGGTAGCATTGTTGCTACAGTGATGGTGGCTCAAAAAGTTTTAGAGAACTGGTTATACTGGCTGGTAATTGATGCGCTATCGATTATTATTTTCGTCGATAGGGAACTATATCAGACAGCTTTGATGTTTGTGCTTTATCTTATATTGGCGGCGATTGGTTACTATAACTGGAGCAAAATTTATCGAAAAGAGATTACAAACGCTACTGGAGGACTCGTTGCTGAAATGGAGGTGTTGGAGAAAAGCGAGTGATTTGACCTGCAATGCGCTGCCTATCGTTGAAAAGGAACTAAGCATTGGTCTTGTGAATCGGAGTTTTCTAGTGCGGAGCGGAAGATTCCGAGCTGTGGTTCGGGTCAATTCGATGGATTCTGATAAGTTGGGCATTGATCGTTTTAGAGAAGCGCAAATACTTAAGGCTCTTGAAGGAAAAGAGTTTGTGCCAAATATTTTGTATTGGGATGCAGATGTTTTGGTAACAGAATATATTTCAGGTGTGAAATTAGATAATGAATCTCTTAAGAGTTCTGAGTTTCGATCGCATCTATCATCCGTTCTTCATGGAATCCAGACTACCCGTGTATCCGATATCAATAGATTTAGCTACCTTGAGTGCTGCAATAGATATGCGCGAAATTTGCCTTATAATCCGTCAGAAGTGGTTGATTGGGAGAGACTTTGCATTGTCGCCAAGGAAATAGACAGAAGCTTCCGGGCGCCTGTCTTATGTCATCATGACTTAATCGCCGAGAATATTATAATTCGGCAAGACTCTATAGTTTTCATCGATTGGGAGTTTGCAGCCTTGGGGCATCCCGCTTTTGATTATGTTAAATTGTTTGGAGAAAATATACCTAGAGGCATGCTCTCGAGCAGGGATATTTCGTCAGGCGTTATAAAACAGCTTGAATTTTTGCAGTCCGCGATTGATGACCTCTGGTTCGCAGCGCAAAATATAGTGAAACGGTCAAGCGATGAGAGGGGGCAAAAATGACTGAAAAATTCAATGAGCTAACAAATGAAGAGCGCCATATTATTATAGAAAAGGGCACGGAGCCACCTTTTAGCGGTGTTTATAACGAACACTTTAAGAAAGGTGTATACAATTGTAAGCGCTGTGATTCTCCCTTATATAGCTCGGAGAGCAAATTCCCATCGCACTGCGGTTGGGCGAGTTTTGACGACGAGATCGAAGGTTCCGTGGCGCGAGTTAGAGACGCAGGTGGGCGCCGAATTGAAATTCTATGCGCTACTTGTGGCGGTCATCTGGGCCATGTGTTTGAAGGAGAGCGTTACACTGAGAAGAACACGAGGCATTGCGTTAATTCGTTGTCTATGCACTTTCGCTCAGATGATTGATTCATAAGGGCCGTGGGGGATGGATTAATCGCTTATTAATCTTTAAAGTTTTTGAATTGGAACGGTTGGTCTAAATCGGCTTCCCGAACCAGTGCCATTACTTTTTGGAGATCATCGCGCTTCTTGCCGGTGACTCTTATCTGATCTCCTTGAACCTGCGCTTGAACTTTGAGCTTTTGCCCTTTTATCATCTTGACGATAATTTTGCTTACTTCACTTGAGATACCGTTTTTAAATGACACCGGTATTGAAAATGTTTTGCCTGAGTGAAGAGCTTTTTCGTTAAAGACCATAACACTTGGTTCTATATTGCGCCTAATTAATTGATCGCGAAAAATGTCCAATAACTGCTGACATTGGAAGTCTGCTTCGGCACTAATGGTCACCTCATTATTATTGAAGACAACGCTTGCATTTACCCCGCGAAAATCGAAACGTTTCGTAATTTCCCTGTTAGCATTTTCTGAGGCATTTAAAACTTCAGCGCTTTCAATCTGAGAGACAATATCCAAGCTTGGCATAATTACAAGTATTTTATTCCTAAATTTTTATGGAGAGGATTTTAAATGATTTTGAAAATAAATCTATCATTAGCCAATCGGATTTATTGCAAAAATTTTGGAGGTATCGACGACTCATGATATCTTTGAGACTCGAGGCTGGAAATATGAATATAAATCTTGTTGATCCGGAATTGGTTCCTTTCTTGGAAAGCTTTCCTCCGTTAGATATCTGGTCAGATTTGCCTGGCTTCAGACAAAAGTATGCTCAACGCATAGAGGATTTACGCGCCGATTTACCTGAGATCGAAGGGGTCGATAGCGACGATTACACGGTTGATGTCGACCTACTTACAGGAGTCAATATCAGAGTCTATAGGCCGGCTGATTGCGAGGAGGATTTGCCAGCTATGCTCTGGTTGCATGGCGGTGGATATTGCTTGGGCAGCATACAGATTGACGACGAATTTGCTAGAAATATGGTAAAAAACNTCGGCTGCGTAGTCGTTTCGGTAGANTATCGGTTAGCGCCNGAGAATAGATTNCCTGGAGCTCTTGATGATGCATATGCAGTGTTGAAGTGGATTTTTCNGAAAGCAAACGGTCTTTGTATAGATGCAAAAAGGATAGCAGTCGGGGGTATCAGCGCTGGCGCTGGACTAGCGGCAGGCTTGGCTCTGGCTGCTCGAGACAGAGGCGAGATCGAATTAATTTTTCAGTCTTTATGGTNCCCAATGCTGGATGACCGAAATAACTATGTATCAAGCTATTCTATCAATGATCCGCGAGTGTGGAGTCGGGACGATAACCTTCGTGCTTGGCGAGCCTATTTAGGCAAAGATGGTGGAGGNAGTGATACCTCGCCCTATGCGGCTCCAAGTCGAGCCCNCGAACTGNCTGGACTTCCACCAGTATATATGCGNGTCGGATCGTTAGACCTCTTCTTGGANGANGATACCGCCTACGCAGAGCGGTTGGTANCAGCGGGGGTGCAAACTGATTTTGCGGTGATAGANGGTGCGTTCCACGCTTTTGAAATGCTTCCGGGGGCTGAGCTTTCTCGTCAGGTCCGTGAAGGACATTTCGCTGCGATAAGAGACGCGTTGTTTTANTGAGTCATNTGATTCAATTATCTTCTCNATAGANTAGNCGCCCAAATAANATTCCTAGCTCAAAAAGGAGCCACATGGGAACGGCTAGTAAAATCTGTGAGATTACATCTGGTGGCGTCAACANCATTCCGAAAAAAAAGCAACCGACGAAGACAAATGGCCTTTTTGCAGCTAGNTTTTCGGGATTTACTGCTCCCATCCACGATAANATAACGACACCAATCGGGATTTCAAAGCTCACACCAAATGCAAAAAANAGCTTCANTGCGAAGTTTAAATAGCTGCGCATGTCAGGCATGATTGTTATNCCNTCGGGCACAGTNCTAGCGAAAAACATAAAAACNAAAGGAAAAACAATGTAATANGCGAAGGCCATGCCTGTGTAGAAAAGTANTACGCTCGAAACAAACAGCGGTATGGCAATTTTCTTNTCTCTCTGATANAGCCCCGGCGCAAGGAATGCCCATATTTGGAATAGNATGTATGGCATAGCAGCAAATAGGGATATCACGAGTGTCAATTTAAAAGGAGTTAGGAAAGGCGAAGCGACTTCAGTTGCAATCATTCCTGAAGATTCGGGAATAAACGCTCGAATAGGCTCTGAAACATATAGATATAACTCGTTGCTAAATGAAAATAGTCCTGAAAAGATAATTAGCACGGANAGNATGGATTTTAGCGCGCGGTCTCTAAACTCGATTATATGTTCNAGGAAAGGTTGGCTGGGTAACTGTTCTTCGGTCACTNTGGTCAACCTTCTTTAAATGGTGTTTTGGCCTCAGNTATTAACTTNTCGGCTTCCTGTTTTGTACTCTCGAGATCGCGCAANATTTTTTCGTTNTGTAGTTGCTCTCTAACCTCATCCATACCTAGTTCATCTTCGATTTCTCTTTTNGCGCTNGATAATGATGCTNTGATTCGNCCAACCCATANATTGATTCCGCGCAGAGTCTCTGGCAGGCGTTCAGGACCCATTACAACAAGGCTTAANANGCCNANTACTAGNAGCTCGGAAAATCCTATATCGAACATATCTNCAAGTTTNGCTAATTACTTTAAGTCAATCGGAGGATCTAGCTATTCTCCCGANANTTTNGAATTGTTGTTGTCATTTGCTTCAGGTTGGGGNGCCGTTTTTNCATGATCTTCGTCCGTTGCCATAGAATCTTTGAANCCTTTAATCGCACCCCCAACATCGGNCCCAATNTTTCGCAACTTTTTTGTACCGAAGAGTAATGCTACGATGATCAGTATTATCAATAGTTCCCATCCACTAAAACCCATGTTGGTATTCTCCCTTGTAATTAATTATTCTGTCGCTGGGATTTCTCNTCAAATCCTGAGACCTCNAATCTTCTGTTAAGTTCGTCNAATACTGCTTTTNNNTCTGTTCCTAAGTGAGATAGCATNACCATAGTATGGAACCAGAGGTCNGCTGTTTCATATACTACTGCATCTGTTTGACCACTCATTNTGGAATCTTTGGCNGCTAGGATGGTTTCGANGCTTTCCTCCCCAACCTTTTGTAGAATTTTNTTAATACCNTGTGCGTGCAAGGAAGCCACATANGAGTCAGCTTTCTTATCTCTTTTTCGCTGCTCAAGCAATCGGTTCAATNGTCCTAGTATNTCTTCATTCATGAATCGATATCCTTTGNATTTTNAATAATTGACTCCACAATCTCCCAATTATCCCCATGAAGGGTTNTGTAAAAACAGGANTCACGTCCGGTATGACAGGCTATACCATTTACTGCTTCNACTTTTAGCAAGATAGCATCGCTATCACAATCGATTTGCAGTTCGATCAGTTTAAGAATATTTCCGGACTCCTCNCCTTTCCTCCANAGCTTTTNACGAGACCTTGACCAGTATACCGCNCGTTGTTCTAGCACGGTTGTTTCAAGAGCCTCTCTATTCATCCAAGCTAGCACGAGCACTCTTCCGCTGAGCGCGTCTTGAGTAATTGCAGGAACTANTCCATCCTGATTCCATAATACATCGTCAGCGTATGTCATTNTTATGATCTNTTCGGTCAAANTGATTTTTGTCTATGGGTTAATTATGGCAGCAGTTAGCCTTTAAAAACAGTATTGTCTAACGCACTATCATTACAATTATCGCAGCGAGGACGACTATCAGGTTTAGTGGNGGTACTTCNTTGATGGACTGGAGCCACGCGGGATATGCTGNTAGAACTCCCGCAAACATCAGAACTAGTGCGAGCGTTATTCTCGGTCCAATGCCTTTACGGTTGTTTTGACNTGTCATCGATTTTGAAGATTCCTTTTGCTGNGCATTCTCCAATGCNCCATATANAAGGGGAGGAAGTTGAGGNAGTTGCTCTATCCAATCGGGCATCAGNGTCCNGAGTGATTTGTAGATCCCGACNGGTGAGTAACGTTTTCTNACCCATTTCTCAAGNAAAGGTTGTGCCGAGGCCCANAGGTCGAGTTGCGGGTATAGTTGNCGGCCGAGACCCTCAACATTCAATAACGTCTTTTGCAATAACACGAGAGACGGTTGGACTTCCATATTGAANGNTCGCGCTGTGTTAAAGAGTTGNACCATCATGTGTCCCATTGAGATCTCATTAAGNGGCCGTTGAAAAACNGGTTCACAAACGGCNCGGATGGCNCCTGTCAATTCATTGATTGANGTGTCNTTGGCAACCCATCCAGAGCGGACATGGAGTTCAGCGACCAGTCGATAATCGCGCTTAAAAATTGCTAGGATGTTTCGTGCCATNTAGAACTGATCTTCCTTACTTAATGAACCCATNATGGCNCAATCGATAGCAAAGTAGGNCGGTGATCTGGGATTATTGCAATCGACGAAGATGTTGCCTGGATGCATGTCAGCATGGAAAAAATTATGTTCAAAAACTTGCTGAAAAAAAATCTCTACTCCACGTTCGGCAAGCAGCTTCAAGTCNACGTNGGCGGCTTTCAATGCAGCCATGTCTGTGANCGNGGTAGCATNGATTCTGTCCATTACAAGAACGTTCTCATTAGAATAATCCCATAGTATTTCTGGAACGAATAGAAGGGGAGAATNTTCAAAATTNTGGCGTAGCANAGATGCATTGGCTCCTTCAGACTGCAAATTCAANTCGGTNAGTATNACATTTTGATAGTCGGAAACCACTTCGACTGGNTGCAACCTTTCTCCNTCAGGGCTNTATTTCANAACCAANTTGGCGATAGTAAATAGTAGCGCGAGGTCCTCACGTATNATTTTTTCTATGCCGGGTCTGACGGCCTTGACAACAACTTCTCTTCCGTCAGGCATAACTGCTCCATGCACTTGGGCAATGGAAGCTGAAGCAAGAGGATTATNATCAAATGTTTTAAACAAAACGNCTATTCTCGAGCCAAGAGCATCNTCAACAGTTTTTTTAAACANTTCAGTAGNAAATGGAGGAACGTCATCTTGTAACTTTGATAATTCTGANCAGATATCAGTCGGAACNAGATCTGGTCTTGTCGATAAAAGTTGGCCAAACTTCACAAAAATCGGNCCTANTTCCTCTAGGGCCTTTCGCAATCGAATCCCNCTGTTNGACTCATTAATTCCGAATAAAGCGGCAGGTGCTANTAATGCTCTNAGAAACATGGGAAGAGCCTGTTTATCGAGCAATCTATCAAGGCGATATGCGCTGACAACTCGCATTATCTTTAGNGCGCGTTTAACTTGAATCATTTTTCAGTGTCCTGCNGGCTGAATTAAAATGTGCTTCCAACCGATCAACNCGGGAGNAGAGCAGCTGAATCTCCTCCGAGAAATTTTCGAATTCGACTTTCGTGGGAGTTAGGCGTAATTCCTCTTGAGCAACTTCTATGGCTATTTCGCATATGCGTCTTTTGTTTNTAGATATCGCTGGTCGTATCTTGCTAACTGCATNAGTCACTAGATGGGCNGGCATTGGNCCAATTAATTTTCCNATTGCTGTCTCCCAATCGATATTTAAACCAGTCATTAACTTGTTTAATTTTTTTAATACTCCCGTATCTCCATTTGCGGTGAGGCCNGTTCCGTNGAGTGTGCTTATCTCATCTGCATCAAATAGGCTNGATACNAGAGCCACCAGCGATCCTGATAACGTNATGGTTTGCTCGATGTCACCTTCATTACTCANNGAGACTTGATCTGCATCAATTTTGANGTAAATAGTGAACTGNGGTGAGTTGCTAANAATTTGTANTTTTGTCCCCGACAACTCCCNAAGCGCTTGCAATGANANCTCATCATGGGCGAGCGCAGAATTAATGATTACANCTATTTTATCTAGCATTTGCGATGAAATTGTTTTAACGACCACTAAGATTTCACTCCNCGATGCAACGCCACGATGCCACCGCTCATATTATGATAATCAGTCCGTTCAAACCCAGTTTTCCGCATCATGGCCCTCAATGATTCTTGATCTGGATGCATTCTTATCGATTCCGCAAGATATTGATAGCTATCGCTATCATCGGCAATGATTTTTCCCAATTTCGGCAGAACATTGAAAGAGTAACTGTCATAGATTTTATTGAGAAGGGATGATTTTGGTTTGGCAAACTCCAATATCAGCAATATGCCTCCAGGTTTAAGCACTCGGAGCATCGAGGATAGCGCAGTTTCCTTGTTGGTTACATTTCTCAGACCGAAGGCGATGCATACAATATCAAAAGAGTTTGTTGGTAACGGAAGTTTTTCGACATCTGCTTGTATGTACCTGACATTTTCAACTAAACCAAGATTTGTAAGACGGTCTCTTCCAATATGGAGCATGCTGCTATTGATGTCTGTCAAAAAGACCATGCCTTTTTGGCCGACACGGCGAGCAAACTTTGCCGTCATATCGCCAGTACCTCCTGCGACATCTAAAACGCACTGCCCGGGCTTTACAGCAGACATTTCGACTGCAATATGCTTCCAGATTCGATGAATGCCCAAGGACATTAGATCATTCATCAAGTCGTACCGTGTTGCCACTGAGTCGAAGACATCGGCTACGCGACTAGCTTTACTTTTTAAAGGCACCGTTTGGTAACCAAAGTGGGTGGTTTTTTCCGACATAGAAATCTAATTTTAATTAACGTTTTCTCTACTATTGTAGCGCTAGAGACTGAGGATAGGTATGGCTTAAAAGGAATCTTTATGGATCACACATTTTAATAACCCGCGTTTCAGGATCACGGGACTCGCCCGCTTTCTGGAGGCTCTTTAAGTATTGGGACCAGTAGGTGGCCTGATTTACAGCCAGATCATAAAGATAATCCCATGAGTAAATTCCGGAATCATGACCGTCATCAAAGTTTATTTGGAGCGCATAATTGCCAGTTTTCTGGATGTCCTTGATAACGACATTGCGTTTCCCGATCTGGAGAATGGCCTCGTTTGATTTATGTCCTCTTACCTCTGCACTTGGTGACATGACTCGCAGCAGTTCAGCACTGATTTCGATCGCATCGCTATCGGCAAATTTGAGTGAGATAGCATTCCTTCTTTTGTTTATTTTAATACTTTTGGGAATAGACATAGGAAGGAAAAGTTATACTTATGCGGTCATAGTATAAACCGGGTCAGATCTTCATTGCTCGCTAGTTCGCCCAAGTTTTTCTCGACAAATTCACTATCAACAATAATTTTTTCTCCTCGGCCGCCAAGGTCCGCGGCGTCGAATGAGATTTCCTCTAGGAGGCGCTCCAAAATTGTGTGAAGACGGCGAGCACCAATGTTCTCCGTTCCTTCGTTTACTTCATAAGCGATTTCGGCTATCCGCTTTACCCCGTCTTCAGAAAAGCTTATCGACAGACCTTCTGTCTCCATTAGGCCGCAATATTGTTTTGTTAGGGAGGCATTGGGCTCAGTCAGTATTCGTTCAAAATCGTTTATGCCGAGCGAACCAAGCTCCACTCTAATCGGAAGCCTACCTTGCAATTCGGGAATGAGGTCCGAGGGTTTGGATAGATGAAAGGCACCTGATGCTATAAATAGAATATGATCGGTTTTAATCATTCCATATTTTGTCGATACAGTGCTACCCTCTATCAGGGGAAGCAAATCTCTTTGGACTCCTTCTCTCGAAACATCGCCACCACCTGTATCTGATCGACGACAGACTTTATCTATCTCGTCCAGGAAGACAATACCGTTTTGTTCAGCCGCTTCGACTGCGCGATGCTTTATTTCTTCCTCATTGATAAGTTTGCTGGCTTCCTCTTCCTTGAGGTTTTTTAACGCCTCCCCCACGCTTACTTTTCGCGTGGCGGTTTTGCCTTTCCCCATAGAGCTGAACATGTTCTGCAATTGCGATGTCATTTCTTCCATGCCCGGGGGGGCCATGATTTCAACGCCAAGTGGCGCCTGGCGCAACTCAATTTCAATTTCTTTTTTGTCAAGCTGACCTTCGCGGAGTTTTTTTCTGAAAACTTGCCTAGTTGATGATTCAGTTTGTTCAGAGCTCCGGGCTGGTGGAAGCAATGCGTCGAGGATCCTCTCCTCTGCCGCATCCAATGCGCGCTGGTCTACCTTGAGCATCTCATCCTCTCTAGTTTGCTTTACCGCGGTTTCAACTAAATCACGGATGATAGATTCCACATCCTTACCAACATAACCAACCTCCGTAAACTTCGTTGCTTCAACTTTCACAAACGGAGCGTTAGCCAGTCTAGCGAGTCGCCGCGCTATCTCGGTTTTACCAACTCCCGTTGGGCCAATCATCAAGATATTTTTTGGGGTCACCTCGTTTCGCATACTCTCGTCAAGTTGTGCCCTGCGCCAACGGTTCCTGAGGGCTATCGCGACCGCTCTTTTGGCATCTTCTTGGCCAATAATGTGTTGGTTTAACTCGTGTACAATTTCACGGGGTGTCATCTGAGACATTTTTATTCCTGGTTACTAAGATTTGCATTCAAGAACTTCTATAGCATGATTTTGATTCGTATAGACACATATGTTCCCTGCTATTTTCAGGCCCTCCGCTACAATCTCTTTTGCGTCAAGTTCTGTGTTGTCTAGAAGAGCTCGAGCGGCCGATTGGGCATATGGTCCTCCAGAGCCGATCGCTATAAGGTCATCCTCTGGTTGTATCACGTCGCCATTACCAGTAATGATAAGGGATGCGTCTCGATTGGCCACTGCAAGCAGGGCTTCCAACCTTCTGAGCATTCGGTCTGTTCGCCAATCCTTAGCGAGCTCCACAGCGGCTCGTGTTAGATTTCCTCTGTGCTGCTCCAACTTTGACTCAAAGCGTTCAAAAAGAGTGAATGCATCGGCTGTGCCTCCAGCGAAGCCTGCTATAACTTCATCATTATGCAGACGTCTTATTTTTCGAGCGTTACCTTTCATCACGGTATTTCCAAAGCTGACCTGACCGTCACCTCCAAGGACCACGATATCATCGCGCCTGACCGATAGAATGGTTGTTCCTCTGTATTGTTCCATAGCTTATTTACTTGTTTATTACGTATATAGATTGGGTCATGTGATTAAAATTCAACTTCAGTAGGATTAATATATTCACCGCCCCCCAAGTTTTTTAAAACGGCCTCCTGCAAACCCTAAAGATTAGATTATTTAGTAACTTTTTTTCAAAAGGCTAGTAATGGGAAGTATCTGCTCAGTTGGGCATATATTTTTCTACAACGAATATTTTTAAAGGGATTTTATTGCCCGATATATTGAAGTATTTTTGCCATTATCGTGTATTTAGCTTGATTCTTTCGCCAGATTTAATCATATTTCACATGAAATGTTGCCCAAATGATTTGCCTCGGACGTTTCCTGAGCACTGGTATTGGAACAAGTTGTTGGTGTTGATTTTGGGTCAGGATATGCTCTAAATTTCGTCTTTTTTTAGGATAGCTCATGGAAATTTCACTCAATGATATGTCACTTATTCGGCGCAAAGCTTTCATAGACGGGCGCTGGGTGAATGCGGATGACAACTCGACTATCGAGGTTTTCAATCCCTCGAATGGCGCCATCATCGCGTCAGTGCCGAATTGCGGTGCGGCCGAGACAGTTCGCATGATCGATTCGGCTCATAGAGCGCAAAAGTCTTGGGCAGATCAACCGGCGAAACAACGGGCCATGTTCTTAAGGCGATGGTATGAACTGATTGTGCTGAATCAAGAGGACCTTGCGCGGCTCTTGACTGCAGAGCAGGGAAAACCACTCTCGGAAGCCAACGGAGAGATTTTATATGGTGCAAATTACATTGAATGGTTTAGTGAGGAGGCAAAGCGGGTGTATGGAGATACAATTCCTCGCCCCTCTAATGACAAACGCATAGTGGTAAGCAAACAACCCGTTGGGGTTGTTGCATGTATAACTCCATGGAATTTTCCTAGTGCCATGCTCGCTAGGAAGATGGCGCCAGCGTTAGCAGCCGGTTGTGCTGTGGTTTGCAAACCAGCAAATGAAACGCCCTTGTCCGCAATGGCCCTAGCTGCGCTGGCTGAACGTGCCGGAGCGCCTGCCGGCTTGATTAATATCTTGGTTGGCAAAACTGAAGAGATTGGTGCCGAGATCACCTCTAATTCAAAAGTTCGAAAACTCTCATTCACGGGATCAACCAGAGTCGGGAAAAAATTAATCGCTGACTGTGCTGGAACAGTTAAGCGGACCTCTATGGAGTTGGGGGGCAATGCTCCGTTTATCGTATTTGATGATGCCGATATTGATTCGGCTGTTTGTGGAGCTGTTGCCGCCAAATATCGAAATGCAGGACAAACCTGTGTGTGTGCCAATCGCATTCTGGTTCAAGCCGGAATATATACTGAATTCACAGTAAAGTTAAAACAGGCTGTGTCAACCTTAAAAGTTGGTGATGGATTTGAGAAAGGCGTGAATGTGGGGCCGCTTATCCATTCTCAAGCGGCAAGTAAAGTGTGCGGCATTATTAACGATGCAACAGAGAGGGGTGCGAGGGTATTGCAAGGAGGCGGTATCAGTCCGCTCGGAGGGTCGTTTGTAACACCAACAATCTTAACTGAAGTGACTCAAGACATGCGACTGTTTTCAGAAGAAATATTTGGTCCGGTAGCCCCGGTTTTTAGTTTCAATGATGAAGCTGAAGCAATAGCACTTGCTAATGACACGGAATATGGATTGGCGGCCTATTTTTATTCTCGGGACATTGGTCGAGTCTGGCGCGTCTCTGAGGAATTAGATTACGGTATGGTTGGGATAAATGAGGGAATAATTTCCAATGAGATGGCGCCTTTTGGTGGAATGAAAGAGTCTGGAAACGGCAGAGAGGGCTCAAAGTATGGAATCGACGATTATTTAGAAATAAAGTACCTGTGTATGGGCGGCCTATGACAAATGTCTCCCGCAACTAGACCTGCCGTCAGCATGCCCTTGATTAAAGAACCGCTAATTATTCATGCTAGACTGGCTTGACACCGTTTGCTCAACGAGCAGATATTATTCGGATTCTTTTGAAGCTTGGTTGTAGCTGTTTATACATTTTCAAAAAAACTTGTGTATATAGTTGAGTGTAAATTTCTCCATTTCGGGTGTTTGGCTCGAAATGTTTGGCCGCCTTGGTCATTTTCCTCGCAGCTGTTTTCAGGTCTGGAAACAAATTTGATCCTCTAGCTGCTGATATTGCCGCACCCAGTCCAGATGCCTCTGATGTGGAAGGACGCTCCACGGGCAATCCAAAGATATCTGCAGTTATTTGCAGAATCTGGTCGCTTTGAGAACCTCCTCCCGAAACAACGAGACGCCGAATTTTTTTTCCGGTACATTTTTCGATCTGCTCTTTTCCCTGTCGCAATGCGAAACCAATCCCCTCTATTATCGCTCGATAGATTTCAGCTCGGCCATGTTCCTCGGTAAATCCTATTATGGAACCTCGCGCTTCAGCATCATAGTCGTTCGAGTTAGGCGACCATAACGGTTGAAGGACAAGGCCTCTTGAACCGGGACTGGTTTTTTCCAACAGATCGTCAAAAAGGGTCTCTGTGCTTACTCCGAGCTTGTCTGCCATCTGCTGTTCATAAAGGCCAAATTCCTGTTTGAACCAGTTCACCATCCAATATCCTCTTTGGACCGCCATTTCTATATTGAATGTCCCGGGAACAAGACCAGGATAGGCAGGATGCCCTTTGATAACCTCGAGATAGTTATTGCTAAAAACGTTATATGTTGCCAGGCTACCATAGCTGATACTCCCTACGTCGGGATCTAGACATCCTGAGCCCACGACTTCACAAGCTTTATCGGAACCAGAAGCAATAACCGGTACCCCAAGCGGTATGCCCGTGTCTTTTGACGCTTCCTCAGTGATGACACCAATTGTGTGCCCAGCACCCACTAGCTCGGGAAGCATCGAACCGGTTATGGGGAGGGCGCGCCATTTCCAGTCCCGCGGCTCGGCCCAGCAATGGCGTTTGAAGTCGAATGGTAGGTAGCCAACTTGACTAGCTATAGCATCCTTGAATTGACCAGTAAGTCTATAAATATGGTAGCCAGAGATGAGGAGATAATGTGCTGTTTTATTCCAAAGTTCGGGTTCCATTTGAGCAATCCAGTTAGATTCTGCGTTTTGGTGAAATGAATTTACGGCAGGTCTCAGCCCACGCATTTTTATAACCAATGATTCGAGAGCTGTGAGAACTGGTTGGGTGTTTACGTTTCGTTGGTCGAGCCAAATAAAAGCCGGTCTTATGGGGCGAAACGTGTCATCTAGCGCAACGGCTGTGGCTCTTTGAGTGGTCACCGATAGGGCAGCGATGCGGTCTTTTTGATCTCCCAACTGTTGCCAGAGTCCTTGGCATGCGTNACATAAAGCAGACCAGAAATACNCAGNATGTTGCTCAGCCCATCCTNNTTGAAGGGANAANTAAGGTTCTATCNGGACGGAATGTTTTGCAATAAGAGAACCTTCACTATCAAAAAGCATCGCNCGCACACTTTGCGTACCATTGTCTATGCTTAGTAAATAATTTTTATGCGGCATCGGCATGAAGACTCCCNGGAAGGCTGTAATGCCGATTACAAATGTCTTGGTAGCGAAGCAGTTCGATCTGCCATNTATCCTTATCCCAGCCAAGTTCCTCATAGCAAATAGATTNAAGCTTAGGCCAAATCTCTNAGCCATGTGCCTCAAGCACCAGACCNAGCGGCGTTCTTCTCAATAGGAGGTCGTCAAGATGCAGTATGAATTCNTTGCGCACTATCCATCTGCACTCCGCCAGACAAAATGAAGTNTTAGAAATTCTCATTAGTTCATCCTNGGGCATCTGCTTGACNAGCGCGGCAGCANAATTCCCATATCGCCCAATTAATTTTTTTGCCAAATCAAGGTCTTTCGNNAAGAGCTNCTCAGGTTCTATATCTACTTGCCTGAAAACGAGGTTTTGCTGNTCCTTTTTTGTCTTAGGAGCAGGAATATTGGCTGTATCAACAACCTCCTCAGAGAGCACTCGAAAGGTTGTCAGCTTTCCNCCGCANACTGTTATCAAGCCTGGATTNGACCAAATAGCATGATCACGNCTTTCGTTAGATGGGTTNCTCGCCTTNTTTTTATTTATTACCGGTCGAACNCCTGCCCATGTTGATAAAATATCACNCTCACGCAAGGAATTATTNGGAAATTGGCTATTGAAAGCGGTTAANAGGTAATCTANTTCTTCAGAANNAATGCTCGCNTCTCNAGATAGATCGGGAGAGTGATCCAGGTCTGTTGTTCCAATAACCGTTNCTCCTTCCCACGGGTAGACGAACACGCCACGCTTGTCTGAGGGGTGAAAAAATGTGAGTACGTCTTTTATNGGCATGAGTTCAGAGGGNATGACCAAATGACTGCCGCGGAGCGGTCGAACCTCAAAAGANGATTTAATTTGATCTTGTATTTTATCGGCCCAAGCACCTGTGGCATTAATNACTACTTTGCANCGCAGCACTCGAATATCAGACNCGATTGCNTCTTTGACCTGAACCCCACAAANCTTGCCTTGCTCATTTAAAAGCTTCTCAACANGNGCGTAATTGAGCGCATGTCCTCCATCGGATATTCCTTCCTGNATAACACGCATTACAAGACGTGCATCATTGGTAATTGCATCGCTAAATCGATAAGCNCCAGTTAATTTGGNCGNAGCTATTCCTGGAAAGAGCTTTTTGAATAACNAAGCNTTAATGAAGCCATGNTTTTTGATTCCGGCGAATAGGTCATAAAGGCTGAGCAATAGATGNAAGCTCCANCGCCCNGGAAACTTGCCACGTATTAGAGTGAAATAGTAATCAATTCTCTCGATTAAACCGGGTGCTTCAGTTAACAATCGTTCACGTTCAATNAGNGACTNCCTNGTCAATTTCCAGTTTCCNGCGGCAAGNTATCTAAGGCCACCATGAATCATCTTTGAGGACCTACTTGAGCTGCCCCAGGCAAAGTCTTTTTGCTCAACNAAAAGTGTCCGATAGCCTCTGCGAGCTGCTTCCCTGAGTATGCCNGCTCCCGTTATACCTCCGCCTATCACAATCACGTCCCAATCNGGNGGGTTGCTGCCATCGAGTTTTTGGAGNAGCGATTCTCTATAGTTNTTNTTAAANCTATGATTNTTTTCTTCAGGGAACATGNCTNGTCAGTAACTTGTGTGGGTTCATTTGNCTTCTGGGATCATANAGGTTGCAGAGTGTCCGGATTGCCGCTATTCCAAGGTCACCTTTCTCCATTGGCAGATATTCTCTGTGNTCCATGCCAACGCCATGTTGATGACTNATNGTTCCGCCGCAGGCCATCGTCTCAAAGGCGCCGGCTTTTTTGATCTTCTCCCATCGAGAGAAGGCGCACTCGTAACTGTCACCCATACGAAAAATATAGGTGGTGTAGATGCTTGAGCCTTGTGGATAGATATGTGATAANTGACTATAGACCANCACTTTTTCTTTCTCNTCGGAGAGTGCTCCGCTTATAGCTTTCTCGATTCGTTGGACTGTTTCTTTTACGCNAGACCAATTCACNGCAGTCTCCATGGTATCCGCGGCATATCCTAAATCACCGAGCGGATCTCTCAAATACGGAGCTTTAAAACGGCCTGAGGCCCATTCATCNTCGCGGTAAATNTCNGATGGTGAAACGNCGTATTTTTTNGCTAATTCTTCCAATCTGTTTCGTGTTGATAAACAGTGATCATTCGATCCTGTGANCCCATAAGTTACAAGAACGCTCCCNAGTCCAATTTTTGANAGAGACAGTGAGTCGCCACNGATAGCTTTATGGCTAGCAGTTTCGAGTGGGTTGCTGAGTCTGAGCATCGACAAGGGTATACGTTGCTGAGCTACGTCTCNTGAGAAGGCGACACCTGTGTCCCAACAGGGCAAGTAGAGCGTTTCAAAATACTCTAATTCAGGCTCTTTAGAAACCCTAACTGTGACATCAGTTATGATGCCCATTCGGCCNTCGGAGCCTAGGATGACCTCGCGCATGTCCAATCCGGCGGCNGATGCAGGTCGCGAAGGAATTTCCAAGCGTCCTGATAGCGTTTCAACACTCGCGCCTGCAAGCAGCTGCTCTATTCGACCATATTGGAGGGATTGCTGTCCGCTAGAGCGNGATGCCACCCATCCACCGAGAGTTGAATGCTCCCACGATTGCGGNTAATGTCCCAACCTGNATCCAAGGTTACCAAGTTGTCTTTCAATACTGGGTCCAGTGGCNCCNGCCTCAATTGTNACCAATTGACTTTCCCTATCGACGGNAGTAACNCTATCCATTANGCTCATGCTAATAGTAAGAATTGGCCTTTCGTCCGCAACAGGGTTNACATGNCCNACGACAGAGGTGCCGCCGCCATAAGGTATTANACAGANATTCTTTTTGTGAGCCTCGCGAAGAAGTTCTCGTAATTCCTCAACAGTTTTTGGTTTTGCCACGGCATCAGGGAAGACTCCGATGTCCCCACTTCGCATTGCCAGCCAATCGGGAAGACTCTGCCCGCGAGCGTGCCTCAGTCGAANCTCTGGANTGGTATCNATCAGAGAGTGTTCCTTNGCTCGGGTTTCAGANACTCTTTTAATTGCATCTGCNAGAGTCACTTTGCTTAAGGTCGNACCAACGCCTATGNTNACTTCCAAAAATTGTCGTAGCTGTTGACTNATTGCTTCAGGTGCCGGGGTNCCTTCTCTGCCCCAACCGTTCCAACGCNTCATAACTGGCCTCAAGTTATATNATTTATACCNCGTATTGTAGACTGATAAGACCTGACTTGCGCAAATAACTAGACTTTNTANNTNTCTTTTCCATATCTAANTTGTTANTTCGGAGGATAANNATATCGACNNTNTATNCCTAAAANTTATANAAAATANNNTTTAATTCTTTTNTAGCNANTCNCGTCTCGGCTAAGATCAATCCCTAGTTNGNAAAGCATCANTTTTTTCTGGAACCGGGGAATTTTTAATGAATTCAANTAGAGNCTTAATCTTTAGCTTTTTTGTCATGCTTCAGTTCATATCTATCNCNTCGATTGCANTGGAAAAGGGTGGTCTGATCATTAGAGGAGGTTATACCAATGTTGATATAGCTACTGACAATGGAAATATAGCGGCCGTTGGTGACAGCGGAACACCCACTCTCACNNTTACNTATTTGGTNACTGAAAATTTTGGTGTNGAATTTTTGGCTGGACTTCCCNTNCATCACAGTATCTATGACAAAGCNCTNGGAACTGGNGTAAAAATTGGAANCACTANGCATCTTCCGCCTGCTNTGATGTTTCAGNACTATTTTTATCNAGGAGCTCGANTNAGANCATATATCGGAGTGGGNTTAAATCANACGGTATTTTTTAAGGAGACTACAACTGGCCCTATGAGTGGAGCAGAGTTAGAGCTTGATGCATCTACTGGTTTGGTTTATCAGCTTGGCATGGATTGGAAATGGACGGAGAACCTTAGTTTNAANCTCGATGTCAGACGATGGAATATTCNGACCACTGCTCACGTAACTGNAATCGAAAGNTCTTCTTTATCNACTATANTNCCTGATCAACTTGTTTTTGATGTGCCTCTTGANCCTCTTACAATTGGTNTAANTCTAACATATGAGTACTAAAATTACTNCTNACNCATAAAATCTCAATTTCTNGATGTTCTGAATATCTNGATAATCTGAAAACTAATTAAATTATCATTAGTTTTTCTAAATTTANATTATATGNGCAGGTATCNAAACGCTCCCAGATTCAACAGATGTTTTTCGATTTTAGCTTTGCTAGACTCGCAAGAGTGAAGATACTGAACAGCTTAATTATTTATGAAAACCGATGCGTATATCGGTTCATCGCGTTCTAACAGAGAACTAGTTCAATTGTTCGTAAAAATATTCGGACAGCTTAATTATGAATATGAGAATTTGTCCAGGGTCTCAGAAAAATTGGGCTTTAGCGCTAAGACTATGCGACGTATTCCTGTTAGATATTAATTTGGTTTAAAAGAGTCTATGCAGCCTGATAATTTTTGAGAGGCTCATAATAAAGAATACTTTAAAATTTTTGGCCGAGCTAAAATTCTCCTTGGAGGAGTATTATGCGATTGCTTCTTAATTGTGATTTAGGCGAGGGGTCTGGCGTCCAAGCGGCCTATAACGGGGAGCTGGTCATGCCATTCATAGATCAGGTTAATATAGCGTGTGGGATTCACGCAGGCAGCCCAGTGCTAATGAAAGAAACTTTAATCGCTGCTCGGTCGAATAGCGTCACAGTGGGAGCTCATCCAAGTTACCCCGATCGAGATGGTTTCGGTAGGCGCTCCATGGAATTGCCCGCTAACGAATTGATAGCTGTCTTACAATATCAGGTAGCAGCACTCCAAGGCATGGCTAGGAATCTGGGCATGCATGTTAGATACGTAAAGCCTCATGGTGCACTATATACTGACATGATGGCTGATAGACAGGTGAGACATGTGGTGATGCAATCTATCTCGGAGAATTTTGAACCTCTAGAATTTATGCTTCAAGCAACTCCATTCGCTGAAGAGCATAAAAAAGAAGCTGAAGCATTTGGACTTAGTGTTATTTTCGAGGCTTTCGCTGACCGTTGCTACGATGACGATGGTGCATTAGTGGCGAGGAGTGAATATGGTGCTGTTCATGACCGTGCAAAAATGCTTAGGCAAGTTAAGCAATTAGTTGAACATGGCTCAGTAACGACCAAGAGCGGTAAATGTCTGGAGCTATGTGCTGATTCGGTATGCGTTCATGGTGATAATGCTGCTGCCATTGAAGCTATCGGAGAGGTCCGCACTCTGATAAGTTAAGATATCGATGAATCAAGGTGACTATAACATATCTATTGCTGGCGAGAATTCTTTGATCATTTACTTTGATGACAGGGCGAGTGACAGGAATTCTGCTCTGATAGCGGAGACAGTGAACAATTTAAAGGTTAGCATTGGGTGTTTTATTATCGATCTTATCCCGTCTTATGCCTCATTGCTTGTGATCTATGATTCGCTCCTAACAGATCATTATCTAATAAAAATGGAAATTGAAAAATCTCTAAAAAAGATCGTTTGTACCAAGTCCACTAATAATGGAACTCTTGTGGAACTCCCTGTTTATTACAGCCCGGAATCCGGACCGGACCTGCAGTCCTTGGCTAAATTAGTTGGACTCTCAACTCGAGAGATTATCGAGTTGCATCAGAGTATAGACTACAGGGTTTATGCAATGGGTTTTGCTCCTGGCTTTGCTTATCTGGGAGAGATTGATAGCAGGATCGCTGCGCCTAGGCTAAAAACACCAAGACTTAAAGTTCCTGCTGGATCGGTCGCTATCGCTGATAGACAAACGGCTGTTTATCCTTGCCAATCCCCCGGAGGATGGAACCTAATCGGGTTATGTCCCGAAACTATGTTTGATATGGCAAAGACGCCTCCAACTCCGATTAAGGTTGGGGATCGTGTCCGTTTCCAGCAAGTGACTCGGCGAGAGTATATGGCCTTGGGTGGAGAGATATGAAATCGGGTTTCAAAGTGATCAAACCCGGCATTTTGAGTTTGCTGCAGGATAGCGGTCGATTTGGCTATAATCATTTGGGACTTTGCAATGGTGGTCCGATGGATAAAGAAGCTTTTCGATGGTCAAATCGATTATGCAGTAACCCTGAAAATTCAGGAGTCCTAGAGGTCACTATAGGCGGTTTGGTGATGGATGCGCGAGGCTCCAGTTGCGTTGCATTGACGGGAGCAGATATTCCAATGCAAATCAACAAAAAGTGGGCGGCACCATGGCAAACGCATCTGATTGAGAGCGGTGACCGGATAGAACTTGGATATGCCAGAACTGGGATGCGCGGTTATCTGGCAGTGAGCGGTGGATTTAGATGCGAAAAGATTTTTGGCAGCATGTCCACTGTTCCTCGTGATAAAGTTGGTGGGCAAAGACAGGACGGCAGTGCGATACAAGTAGGCGACTTATTGAGTTGCCGAAACTTACAAATATTGCCCCAGAGATATAAACTATCTGAAGATTTGCGTCCGGTTCGACCGCAAAGTAATGCGAAACTTCGAGTAGTTTTAGGCTGCCAACACGAAACTTTCGACGATGATAAGAAGCAACTTTTTTTCGCAAGCGAGTACACTTTGTCGAAAGACAGTGATAGGACGGGATGTCGTCTAAAGGGTCCGGCAATAATGTCCAGCATTGACGGCATTATTTCCGAAGGCATCTGTAATGGCGCAATCCAATTTCCGCCGGATGGTCAGCCCATTATATTGATGTGCGATCGGCCAACGATCGGAGGATATCCTAAGCTTGGCTCGGTCTTTTCTCGAGATATGGATAAACTTGGTCAGCTCGTTCCGGGGAGCAAATTGACATTTGCTCCCCTCGATATCGAAACCGCGAGACTTACTTTAATTTCCCATGAGGCAGAGTTTCTTGCAATTGAACCGGAGCTAGCCGAATTATGAGCTTGCAGTAAAACAGCATTGATCCTTTCCCGCAGAAATCTATCGGGCGAATTAGAGCTATACAGATTTTCGTTTGAGCAAGCTAATCCCTTTAGATTGGAAAAAATGAGAGTATAGCTAGCGTTTCTTGGCGAGGGGGTTTCTATGTAGCCATTGAGGAGATCTGAAGACTAGAGTTCCCGGCCATAAAGGCACTGTTGGCCAAATGAAGAAGTTTTTGCTAGCAATCCAAAAAGAAATTGTTGGTTTTGCGTTGTTGATTTTAGGACCATGTTAGCTCTTTGCTGAAGTCGAAAAAACCTGAAAAAGTTATTTTACAAAAAGATGGAGACAAATCATGAAAACTCTTCGGTTGTGCTGCATAAATTCAATTTTCGTTTTGAGCTTGATGGTCCCACTAAATCAAGCTTCAGAAGCGCCTATCATCAATCCGAAGACTAGATTTCATCCGGTATATGGAACACTAGGAATGGTCGTAACCCAGGAGGCTCTTGCTAGTCAGGTGGGTGCCGATATTTTGGCAGAGGGTGGTAATGCCATCGATGCCGCGGTTGCGTCTGGTTTTGCCTTAGCTGTCACTCTTCCGAGGGCTGGAAACTTAGCGGGGGGTGGCTTCATGGTAATCCATTTGGCTAATGAAGATAAGACAATTGCACTAGATTATCGAGAAATGGCACCCGCAGACTCACACCGTGAAATGTTCCTGAATGAGGCAGGAGATGTCGACAAGAAGGTGGCCAGATATAGTATAAAGTCGTCTGGCGTGCCGGGAACTGTCGCAGGGCTTTTGCATGCTCACAAATCCTATGGTTCGCTCAGTNTAGAAAGGGTCCTGAGTCCGGCAATTAAACTTGCGCGAGACGGTTTTAAGGTCAGTCTTGATTTATCGTCCTCATTGACTTCAAGATATGAACGTCTGTCCAGTAACCCTGCATCTAGAAATTATTTTTTTAAGCCAAACGGTGAGTTTTATCAACCCGGCGAGGAGTTAATCCAGCAGGATTTGGCTAATACACTAGAACGCATTTCCGAGTATGGTAGGGCGGGGTTTTATGAAGGTAAAACGGCTAAATTGATTGTTGATGAGATGAAGAACTCGGGTGGATTAATTACCTTGGATGATCTTAGAAATTATCGAGTTGTAACTCGCGAACCAGTATGTGGTGACTTTCATGGCAATACCATTTGTGCAATGCCGCCACCTTCATCTGGCGGGGTGCACCTCATACAGATGTTAAACATNTTGGAGGGATGGAATCTTCGATCGTTGGGGCACAACAGTGCCGCATATATCCATCGGCTTGCAGAAGCTATGCGGAGAGCTTATGCGGATAGAAGCATATACCTTGGGGACCCTGATTTTTATCGTGTCCCCATAAGTGATATAACCGATAAAAATTATGCCGATGCTCTGCGGTCTGGAATTAACTTGGCCAAGGCGACTCCATCTGTCGACATTCAATCAGGTTTAGACATTGACCCCAAGATGCTTCAGGTTGGGAAAACGCTCAGTGATAATGAATCTAGTGAGACGACTCACTTCTCGACCTGGGATCAGTGGGGAAATGTAGTATCGAATACTACGACATTAAATTTTTCGTATGGAAATGGGATTTCAATTCCGGGAGCTGGGTTTTTGATGAACAATGAGATGGATGATTTTTCTGCAAAGCCGGGTACGCCCAATGCTTTTGGTTTGCTAGGTGGAATTGCTAATGCTATTGAACCGGGTAAGCGACCCTTATCGTCAATGACCCCTACCATTGTTTTTGATAAAACTGGGTCCCCTATCTTGGTAACGGGCAGTCCTGGAGGAAGCACCATTATAACCACGGTATTGCAAACAATTCTTAATGTCTTGGTATTTGAGATGGGTATTGCGGAGGGTGCGTCGGTGCCCAGAGTACATCACCAGTGGTTCCCTGATAGGCTGTTAATGGAATCAGGTATATCGCGTGATACCGTGAATCTTCTTTCATTGATGGGGCACAATATAGGGGAAGCGGAATACGTTCTGGGTGATACTCAGAGCATTCAGGCGGGACCGAAAAATAGCTTATTCGGAGCATCTGACCCAAGGAGGCCCGGGGCGGCGGCAGTAGCTCAGTAAGGGCTGGTTTGTCGGCCAAAGAGCGGTCGGTTTTTTTTAATTAGAGAGGCTTGTTTGATGTCGAAATCATTGCAGGACTGCCATAATTTCCATGATCTTAGGGAATTAGCTCGGCTTAGATTACCCAGCCCCATTTTTCATTACATTGATGGGGCTGCGGACGATGAGGTGACCTATCGTCGCAACACCGCGTCTTTTGAAAGTTGTGATTTAGTGCCAAACGTATTGACCGGCGTGGAAGAGATTGATATGTCTGTCAATGTGATGGGTTTTAATCTTGAGATGCCCATATTTTGCTCGCCCACAGCTCTTCAAAGACTCTTTCATCATGACGGAGAGAGAGCAGTTGCACTGGCAGCAGAAAAATTTGGTACGCTATTTGGGGTTTCGTCTCTGGGCACTGTAAGTTTAGAAGAAATTGGACAACTAATAAGTACACCGAAGATGTTTCAATTCTACTTCCATAAAGACAGAGGGCTGAATTCTTCGATGCTACAGATGGCTAAAGACGCTCATTTTGATATTCTTACGCTAACAGTCGATACAATCACAGGAGGAAATAGAGAGCGGGATCTTCGAACCGGTTTTACTTCCCCTCCTCGCCTGACGCCTGCAAGTCTAATGCAATTTGTCCTCAAACCATCATGGGCGTTGAATTACTTCTTTCGAGAAAAGTTTGAGCTCTCGCAACTCAGAGATCATATCCAAGAGGGATCGAATATAGCTATTTCCGTTGGTGATTATTTTTCATCGATGCTTGATCAGAGCATGGACTGGGACGATGTGGCAGAACTTAAGGATAATTGGTATGGAAGATTTTGCTTGAAAGGCATTATGAGTCCAAAGGATGCCCGAAGGGCTGTTGAACTGGGTGCTGATGCCATAATGGTTTCTAATCATGGAGGTAGACAACTCGATGGAAGTAGGAGCCCCTTCGATCAACTTGGAGAAATAATGCAAGAGGTTGGAGGAGATATTGAGGTGATTCTGGATGGAGGGATACAAAGGGGCTCCCATGTCTTGAAGGCAATGGCTATGGGTGCATCGGCTTGCTCCGGGGGACGAATGTATTTATATGCGCTTGGTGGTGCTGGAAGAGCGGGGGTTGAAAAAGCGTTGGGAAATCTCAGGTCAGAAATTGAAAGAGACATGAAACTTATGGGTGTAAAGAGTTTTAAAGAGCTCAGTCCTGATATGTTGAGATATAGATAAGTGGGCTAGAACGATGTCAGCTAAAAAAGCTTGCTAATTGTTATCCTTTAAACTCGATTTTTTGCCTTGGCGGCCTGTTAACCAGCAAGCTAAAACAGGCCGACCACTTCACCATTCTTGTCCAGCTCAATATTATTCGCGGCCGGAGATCTTGGTAGACCGGGCATGGTCATTATGTCTCCGCAAACAACCACAATAAAACCAGCACCAGCACTAAGTCGGACTTCGCGAATTGCTACAACGTGATTTGTTGGCGCACCCTTTAGGTTAGGATCGGTAGAAAAGCTGTATTGGGTTTTTGCGATGCAGACAGGAAAATTGCCATAGCCGTCGTCTTGAAACTTTCGGATGTGGTCACGAATTTTTTTGTCGGCAATTATATCATCGGCCCTGTAAAGTCGGGTGGCCACAATTTTTATTTTTTCCCAGAGTGGCATTTCGTCTGGATAGATAGGTGCGAAACTGGCAGATCCGCTGTCAGCCATTTCTACTACTTCTTTAGCAAGAGCTTCTGCGCCAGCACCACCGTGTTCCCAGTGGGTGCACTCAATAGCAGTGACGCCATTAGCTGAAGCTATTTTTTTAACGGTGGCTAATTCAGCATCGGAGTCGCCGGAGAATCGATTAATTGCGACGACCACTGGTACCCCAAAAGATTTAATATTTTCTATATGCCTGACGAGATTGGAACATCCGCTTTCCAGTAAGCCTCCTTCATTTTGAGAGATTTCTCCGTGCATTTTTAAGGCCCTAATGGTTGCGACAAGCACTGACGCGTCCGGTTGGAGCCCTGACATGCGGCACTTAATATCAAAAAACTTTTCAGCTCCCAAGTCAGCACCGAAACCAGCTTCCGTTACCACGTAATCGGCCATCTTTAAACCCGCTTTGGTTGCAATTACGGAATTACAACCGTGAGCAATGTTTGCAAACGGTCCGCCGTGAATGATAGCGGGATTATTCTCAAGAGTTTGCACCAAGTTGGGTGCCAGAGCATCCTTTAATAGTACAGTCATGGCTCCAGTACCAAGTAAGTCTGCTGCATGGACCGGTTTTTGTTCGCGGGTATAGCCAATCACAATTCGATCAAGTCTTGCCTTTAGATCGTCCAGGTCAGTTGCCAGGCAAAAGATAGCCATGACTTCTGATGCAACGGTGATGTCATAGCCATCTTGACGCGGAAAGCCATTACCTGGACCACCTAGGCCGCAGTTTACGGTTCGAAGTGCACGATCGTTCATATCAATTACTCTTTTCCAGGTAATCCGACGTGCATCAATTTCAAGTTTGTTACCCCAATGAATATGATTATCGATCAAAGCTGATAGTAAATTATGAGCTGCTCCTATCGCATGAAAATCTCCAGTAAAATGGAGATTGATATCTTCCATTGGTACCACCTGAGCGTAACCTCCGCCTGCAGCGCCTCCTTTCATGCCAAAGCAAGGGCCTAGGCTCGGTTCTCGTAGACAGGCTACGGATTTCTTTCCTATTCGATTAATCGCATCATTGAGCCCTACGGAAGTGGTGGTTTTACCTTCTCCGGCAGGCGTGGGACTTATGGCTGTAACGAGAATGAGTTTTCCATCTGGCTTGTCGCTTAGGGATTCGATATGCTCGGGGTCGATTTTTGCTTTAGTCCTTCCGAACGGAATTAATGCACTCTCTGGTATGTCGAGTTTCTTCGCGATTTCAGCTATTGGTTGCGTTTTCGCTTTCCGTGCTATTTCTATATCACTCATTAACCTCTCCCCTAATAATGTCGCAGGACGGCTGCAAATGATCACCGCTCTTCAGTCAGTTCGAATCGAACGGGTATAATCTATATGTAATTGAATTAATGATTTTCTCAGACCGACAGATAGTGTCTCAAAAACGACGACAAGTACATTGATTGGTGCTATGAAAGGATGACGCTGAAGCATAAACATCTGTCGCAATCAGATGTGTTTGGTCTGCTAACGCTCGTTACACTGCGTCGATTATCATCGTGAGGCTTCATAATGAAAGCAAAGACTAAGGTTGTGGTTATTGGCGGTGGTGTGGTGGGTGTAAGCGCGCTTTATCATCTTGCCAAGAAAGGATGGAGTGACGTAGTGTTGGTTGAGCGTAAGGAACTTACTTCGGGCTCCACTTGGCATGCTGCTGGCTTACTTCCACTCTTTAACATGAGTTATTCGGTCGGTAAACTACATCAATATTCCGTTAAATTTTATCAAGAGCTTGAGCAAGAAACAGGACAAGATGTTGGTTTTCGCGGCGTATCAAATATCCGTTTGGCTACGAATCAGGATCGTATGGATGAGTATCTATACTATTCCGGAGTGGCTGAGACTGTAGGTGTCAACGTAAATTTTCTGACTCCAGAGCTTGTTAAGAAAGCCTGGCCGATGGCTAATATAGAGGGATTAGTTGGTGCGATTCAGCATCCTGATGATGGTTATATCCAACCAGCTGACTTAACTCAAGCTTTAGCAAAGGGTGCCCGAGCTCGGGGAGCCGAAATCTACCGCAACACTTTGGTTATAGCTCTCGAGCAGCAGTCTGATGATACGTGGTTGGTTAAAACTGATAAAGGTGAGATCGCTTGCGAACATGTCGTTTCCTGTACAGGAAATTTTGCTCGCCAAACTGGCCAAATGGTCGGGTTAGATCTGCCGGTTCTTCCTGTAGAGCACCAGTATATCGTCACTGAATCCCATCCAGATGTAATAGCTCGCAAAGATCAAGGTTTGCCTGAGCAAGGAGTCTTGCGGGAATCAGATGCGGGCTATTATCTTCGAGAGGAGGCGGGGGGATTTATTCTCGGTCCTTATGAAGAAGGTGCACCTTGCTGCTACGTAGATGGTCCCAGTGATTCTTCTGAATATGAGCTTTTTAATGGTGACCTCGATCGATTGATGCCGCATATTGAGGCATGCATGGAGCGAGTTCCAGCATTTGCTGAGGCAGGAGTTAAAACTGTCTACAACGGCGCTATCGCTTATACTCCCGATGGTAATCCAATTGTTGGCCCAGCTTGGGATATAAAAAACTTTTGGTTGAGTGAAGGCCATAGTTTTGGAATTACGGCTGCCGGCGGCGCTGGTTGGCAGTTAGCAGAGTGGATCATTGAAGGAGAGCCAACTGTCGACATGATGGGTGTGGATCCTCGTCGGTTCGGTCCTTACGCGGCTCGGGGGTACTTGCGCGCAAAAAATGAGGAAGCATATAACCATGTTTTCAAGAACCATTACCCGGACGAAGAACGAAGCGCGGCGAGGCCTTTGAAGACTTCTCCTTGCTTTGAAAGGATGAAGAACTTGGGGGCGGTTTTCGGTTCGGTTTATGGATGGGAGAGACCAAACTGGTTTGCATCGCAAGACTATGCTTTGTCTGAGAGTGATCTAAATAAACCAAATGCGCTGCTAAATAAAAATCATTCACCCCCTTTAGAGGATGGGCGAATAGTTGAAAAAAACTCCTTTCGTCGCTCTAACTATTTTGAATTTGTTGGTGCAGAGTGTCGTCACGTTCAAGAACATGTTGGACTGCTGGATATGTCTGCTTTCGCGAAGTGCTCGGTGACAGGGCCAAACGCTGAATCGTGGTTAAACGGACTTGTTGCTAATATTGTTCCCAAGTCAGTTGGAAGAATAGGGCTTTGCCATATGCTCTCAAAAAATGGTGGCGTGCGCTCGGAATTCACCATCTATAAGCGATCTCAAAATAATTATTATTTGGTATTTGCGGGAGCGCAGGAGCGCCATGATTGGGACTACCTGAAGAAACTAGCTCCATCAGATGGGTCTGTAATCATGCAAAAACTTACCACGCAAATAGGTGTGCTTGTGCTTGCAGGCCCTAAGTCCAGAGAAGTCCTGCAAAAGCTTACTGACACTGATTTAGGCAACGATAATTTCAAATGGTTATCCGGTAAGGGCATTGATATTGGATATGCGCAGGCAGAGGCTTTAAGAGTAAATTTCATTGGTGAACTGGGGTGGGAACTTCACCATCCAATCGAAATGCAAAACTATATCTTTGACGCATTGATGGCAGCCGGTGCTGAGCATCAAATCAGGCCATTTGGCATCCGTGCGATGGATAGTATGCGATTGGAAAAGTCGTACCGCTTAATTCCCCGTGAATTGTCCATTGAGTACTCGGCCCTAGAGTCCGGATTAGATCGATTTGTAAAGTTGGATAAAGAGCAAGACTTTATTGGAAAGCAGGCTTTACTCTCGTGGCAGAGACGCGGCTTTAAATACCGTTTTGTTACATTAGAGGTGCATGGGACTAGGGATGCTGATGCAAGAGGGTCGGAAGGGCTCTATAAAAAATCTAGATTGGTTGGTCGAGCTACTTCAGGTGGGTATGGTTTTCGGACTAGCAAGTCCCTTGCACTTGGTCTGGTAGAAGCTGAATTGGCAGTGATAGGAACTGATTTGGAGATTGAAATTCTGGGCGAACGCTATCTTGCGACAGTAATCGAAGAGTCACCGTACGACCCAGATAATGAGAGGTTGCGGGCTTAACAGTTTTTCGGTCGTTAATGGACAACCGGAAGTCGCAATCACGTATGCGATGTGAGAAAAACGCTAATAGACTGCGTGCCTTAGATGACCTTGTTTAGCGATGATTTTTGGCTGTTGTAGGTGGATTTTATGTCAGAACGGTCGAGGAATAGCAGAACCCGAAGGGCAGGCGGTGGTCGCCAAGGAAGGAAGTCTTTACGCGAAAATGCAGTTGTTAAGGTTGCGCCCTTCATAGAACGAAAGATTCCCTACTTCGAGTATCTTAGTGAGCACGGTCTTAAGTTGATCGAAGATAATGCGGACGTTTTGCTTGAAGAGATTGGCATTGATTTTCTTGATGATCCGGAAGCTCTTGAAATGTGGGTTGAGGCGGGGGCTGATGTAATTGGTTCCAGAGTTCGCTTCCCGAAGGGTTTGTGTCGTCAAATAATAAATTCTTCCGCCCCTAAAGAATATATTCAGCATGCGCGAAATCCACAGCGAAGCGTAACTATTGGTGGCGACCGCACTGTGCTTGTGCCTGCCTACGGCTCCCCATTTGTATTTGACATTGATAGAGGAAGGCGCTACGCAACCATCGAAGATTTTCAAAATTTTGTGAAGCTCGCCTACATGGCTCCCCATATACACCACTCAGGTGGAACAATATGCGAGCCTGTCGATTTGCCAGTAAACAAGCGCCATTTTGATATGGTATACAGCCATTTCAAATACAGCGATAAACCGCTGATGGGTTCGGTGACGCACGAGGACCGAGCTCAGGATACTGTGGACATGGCAAAGCTTGTTTTTGGAGACGAGTTCGTCGACCAGAATTGCGTTCTGACTAGTCTGATCAATGTGAATTCACCTATGACTTATGATGCTACAATGCTAGGCAGTCTTAAGGTGTATGCTCGCAATAATCAGAGCACGGTAGTCTCACCATTTATCTTGGCAGGGGCAATGTCCCCGGTGACTGTAGCAGGCACGGTAACGCAAATTCTGGCTGAAGCTCTTGCCGGTATGGCGTTCACTCAGCTCTGTCGTCCCGGTGCGCCAGTGGTGTTTGGCACATTCGCGGCCGCGGTATCCATGGCGTCAGGAGCTCCAACCTTCGGTACACCCGAGCCTAGTCAAGTGACTTATGTGGCAGCCGCACTTGCACGTCGCCTAGGAGTGCCCTTTAGGAGCGGCGGCGGTCTTTGTGGCTCCAAATTGCCAGATGCGCAGGCTGCTTATGAGGCAGCTAACACATTACAAACTAGCGCACTAGCCGGAGTCAACTTTATGCTGCATACGGCCGGCTGGATGGAGGGTGGCTTGGTTATGGGCTATGAAAAATTTGTGATGGATTGTGATCAAGCAGGTATGTTATCTGTCTTATTGAGCGGGTTGGATATGTCCGAAAATGGACAGGCAATGGATGCTGTGCGAGAGGTCGGCCCCGGCAAGCATTATCTTGGTTCAGCCCATACGTTGAGGAATTTTGAGACAGCTTTCTATCGATCAACACTAGCCGATAACAATAGTTTTGAACAATGGGAGGCAGATGGATCTTTAGATGCATCCCAGCGAGCTAATGTTCTATTTAAGAGTATGCTCAATGAATACGAACCACCGCCTCTTGATTCTGCTGTTGACGAAGCGCTGTTAGATTTCATTGATCGCCGAAAAGGGTCGTTTGAGGACCGTGACTACTAGTCTAATAGGGGGGAAATGCCATGTCTGAAGAGGCAGAAATCGTGCTTGACGAATTGTCTGATGACGATCTGGTTTTGCAGATGCATGACGATCTTTATGATGGCTTGAAGGAAGAGATTGAAGAGGGGACACAGATCTTACTCGACCGAGGCTGGACTGCGGAGCAGGTTCTGGGCAAAGCATTAGTGGATGGCATGACTATAGTCGGTATTGACTTTCGAGACGGTATTTTATTTGTGCCTGAGGTTTTATTGGCGGCAAATGCGATGAAGGGCGGTATGTCGATTTTGAGACCTTTGTTGGCGGAGACCGGTGCAAAACCATTCGGCACCATGGTTATAGGTACAGTTAAAGGTGATATTCATGATATTGGAAAGAATTTGGTCGCCATGATGATGGAAGGAGCGGGTTTCGAAGTCTTCGATATTGGGATTAATAATTCGGTTGAGGATTACATAGATGCGCTAAACCGTCATGATCCAGATATTCTCGGCATGTCAGCTCTACTAACCACCACAATGCCTTACATGAAAGTAGTTGTGGATGCGTTGAAGGAACAGGATCTGCGAGATCGTTACATTGTTATGGTGGGAGGTGCGCCGCTAAATGAAGAATTTGGCCTTGCTGTTGGTGCTGATGCCTACTGTCGCGATGCTGCAGAGGCAACCACTACAGCAGTTCGTTTGGTGAAAGAAAGCCGAGAGAGGCAAGTCACTGCATGATGCATGTGGCTTCGGATACAGAAAGACCGTTCGCAATCTTGATAATCGCGTGTGGTGCGCTGGCAAAGGAAATTCTGGCGCTTTGCAGGTCTAACAGTTGGCAGCACGTTGATCTTAAGTGCATTAATGCTGATTTGCATAATAAGCCAAAATTGATTGCTGGCAAGGTCAGAGAAAAGATTGCCTTGTATCGCAACCAATATGAACAAATATTTGTTGCTTATGCTGATTGTGGAACCGGGGGCGAGATAGACAGAGTCCTGGAGGAAACAGGAATCGAGCGCTTACCGGGTGCGCACTGTTACTCTTTNTATTCGGGAGAATTGGTATTTAAACAATTCTCGGAAGAGGAACCTGGAACATTTTACCTGACAGATTTTCTGGCAGAGAATTTCGATCGAATAGTAATAAAGGGTTTGCGGGTGGACGATTACCCTGAGCTATTGGGCGATTATTTTGCGAACTATCGACGGGTTTTGTACCTGTCTCAGACAGAGGACGATCGACTGTTAAAAAAGGCACAGATTGCAGCACAAACACTTGGGCTGGATTTTGAACATCATCATTGTGGATATGGACAATTGGAATCCGGTCTGAAAGCTCAGGTTCTGAGGTTTGAATAGTCTTATTTTGCCATAGTTATGAGGGTAGCTCGGGATTTGAAAAAGATTCTGGTTTGTTGGCGTGATATCCCGTCACAGGTGATGGTGCAGCGTGGCCGCGAGCGAGGCAAAGCGCTGCTGAGTCATCGGTTTCAATCTGCTATTGATCGTGCTGCCATGAGAGCAGGGAAAGGCGGAAGCAAGGAATATCTAGAGGACTGGCGCAGAACATCTGAGATCATTGATGAGACAGGGTCTCCGCAGGAGCTGGCCGATAAGATTGCCTCTACTATTGAGCAAGATTTCACNTCTGCTGATCTTGCAATGTTGGTTAAGCAAAAAGGCTTTAATTAGCCGGATAAACAAAAAGATAGGTCCTCTGAATTAAGCCCAGATATACTCGTTCCAGAAGAACCGACAGGTATTTTTTAGCGATGCAAGACTCCTCCAAGACACGAAAACAAGCACTTATGGATCTGGTCCGAGATGCCAGCTTGGAAGTGACTCCNGCTGGCGCTGCTAAGGTAACTGAGTTTGGTGAGGTAGTGCGAGATGGTTGTACTATCTATGTCACTTTTCTGCCGGGTTCAGATTTCATGGAAACAATTCGAACAGTTCGCCGACTAAAAGCCGAAGGTTACAACGCAGTCCCCCATTTTGCAGCCAGATCGATTCCATCAGCGAAATACTTAGAGAAGAATTTGGCGGTGCTTCAGGGTGAACTAGGTGTGACTGAAGGACTTCTAATAGGCGGTGGCATTGACAGTCCATTGGGAGATTTCGCTGCCTCTATCGAGGTACTTCGAACAGGTTTGTTTGAGAAGTATGGTTTTACAAAGCTCGGTTTAGCAGGGCATCCCGAAGGCAGCCCGGATATATCAGAGGTAGACTGTGATCTGGCAGTTAAGCAAAAAAATGATTATGCAAAAAATACCGACATGACTCTCTACCTCGCGACACAATTTGTATTCGAGGCTAGTCCGGCATTGGTTTGGGAGAAGAAGATCCGCGAGAAGGGCAACCGGTTGGAAATATGCGTCGGTATTCCGGGTTTGGCGACAATCAAAACATTATTGAACTATGCAAGACAGTGTGGTGTGGGTCCCTCTGTTAGATTTTTGACCAGGAGACCGATTGACATGGTTCGTTTAAGTCTACAACAATCTTTTTTGGGACGGTACTTTAGCGCTCCGTCCGCAGAGCCCAGTCAGTTGTTATGTGACTTGGCTATTGCAATAGACGCGGACCCGGGGTGTTTGATTCGTCGCTGCCACATTTACCCGCTTGGAGGGCTAAAAAAATCCGCAAAGTGGATGTATGAGGTCCAAGATGGAAACTTTGAATTCTCAGGTCGAGGTTTCGAAGTTATCTCAAAACCCCATGATTAAGACCTTTTTTGATTGTAACAGTTAACATTGATAGCTAAGGAAAATCATGACTACTACGATATTAAGTTCACCAACCAAAGAGGTCAGAATAGGATTCGATGAGCCGTTTGTAATAATCGGCGAGCGCATAAACCCAACTGGCCGGAAGATACTCGCAGCTGAAATGAAAGAGGGTAATTACAGTCGCGTTCAGGCGGATGCATTGGCTCAGGTATCCGCTGGAGCGCATATGCTCGATGTTAATGCGGGGATACCATTAGCTGATGAACCGCGTATTCTGTCTGAGGTTATCCAACTAGTCCAATCGGTGACCGACGTGCCTTTGAGCATCGACTCCTCTATTGTCGAAGCACTTGAACAGGGGTTAAGGGTCTATCAAGGTAAGGCGCTTGTTAACTCTGTAACTGGCGAAGAAGAGATCCTCGATAGAGTGTTGCCGCTCGTGGCAAAATATGGCGCATCGGTGGTCGCAATTTCGAATGACGAGACAGGCATCTCTGAAGATCCGGATGTGCGTTTCGAAGTGGCGAAGAAAATTGTTGAACGGGCGGCTGATTACGGAATTCACTTCAGTGATGTGATTGTGGATCCTTTGGTCATGCCAATTGGAGCAATCAACACAGCCGGATTGCAAGTGATGCATATTGTGCGTCGCCTGCGAGAAGAATTAAAAGTTAATTCGACGTGCGGGGCATCAAATGTTAGCTTTGGGTTACCAAATCGTGAGGGAATCAATGCGACCTTTTTGACGATGGCTATGGGCGCTGGCATGACCTCTGCCATAACCAGCCCGCTGCATTCTGAAGTAATATCGGCTGTGCGGGGCGGAGATGTTATGTTAGGCAAGGATCCAAATTGCTCTAACTGGATCAAAGCATATCGAGAACCATTGGTTGAAGGCGAGGGACGAAAACGCAGTGGTCGGCGACGAAGAGGCTAACGTGGGTTTTCGCGACCTAGTAAAGGTCGTGTTTACTCCCTCCGGCAGGCGCGGGAGTTTTCCGGCAGATACGTCGGTTCTAAATGCAGCGCGGTCTTTGGGCGTTGACATAGATTCCGTTTGCGGTGGGCGCGGAATATGTGGTCGCTGCCAGATCGAGTGTTCCGAGGGATCTTTCCCAAAACTTCAAATCAATTCTTCGTTGGACCATCTCTCGTACAAGAGTGAAGGGGAGAAGAAATTTGAAGAGCTCAGAAAGCCATTGGCAAAAGGTCGACGTCTTGGTTGTCAGGCACTGTTAGTTAATAATGTTGTAATCGACGTTCCATCTGAAAGTCAGGTTCATCGTCAAGTAATCCGGAAGGAAGCATCGAGTCAGGACATCCATATGGATCCAGCTACTCGACTTCATTATGTCCAGGTGGCGGATGCAGACATTAACGAACCAAAAGGGGATATGCAGCGGCTGATGGTGGCGCTGGGTGAGGAGTGGGGACTCCCTGAATTAACTTATGATAGTCATATTTTACGAAACCTGCAGCCTATCTTGGCCGAAGGCAAGCGCTCAATCACAGTGGCGGTTCACAAACAAACTGAAGTCGTTGCTCTATGGCCAGGTTTTAGGGACAAAGCTCTCGGTGCCGCAGTGGATGTTGGATCCACTTCCATCGCTTTGCATCTTTGCGATCTCGCCAACGGCAGAGTACTGGCGAGTGCGAGCGCAATGAACCCCCAGATTCGCTTCGGAGAAGATCTGATGAGTCGTGTATCTTATGCAATGATGCATCAAGAAGGGACTCGCGAAATGACGAAGGTGATTCGTGAAGCATTGAACGGCCTTATCGTTGAGGCTGTGAGTCAAGTAGCTTCCGAAGTGGAGGATGTTCTTGAACTATCTATAGTGGCGAACCCTATCATGCACCACATACTCTTGGGTATAAGTCCGGTAGAGTTGGGTTGGGCTCCGTTTGCTTTGGCAACAGATTCGTCCTTGGAAATCTTATCAACAGAGTTGGGTTTGAGAGTCAACCGCGGCGCACGAGTTTATGTTCTGCCATGTATAGCTGGTCATGTTGGTGCCGATGCAGCGGGCATGATACTCTCAGAGGAGCCGCAAAATCAGGAGAAGATGACTCTTTTGGTTGATGTCGGGACTAATGCTGAAATAATATTGGGTAACCATGAGCGTCTCGTGGCATGTTCAAGCCCAACGGGGCCAGCATTTGAGGGAGCACAGATTAGTTGCGGGCAGCGAGCTGCTGCTGGTGCTATAGAGAGGGTAAGAATTGATAGGGAAACTTTGGAGCCGCGATTCAAGGTGATTGGATCCGATTTTTGGTCAGATGAGCAGCCATTTGAAAATGCGCTAGAGGGGAAAGTAGTAACCGGAATCTGTGGTTCAGGCATCATTGAAGTTATATCGGAGATGTTCTTGGCTGGTATTGTTTCGGAGGATGGTGTCATTTATGGCGATCTGAGCCAGCGTTCAAGTCGAATTATCTCAGATGGTCGAACATGGTCTTATTTATTGCATTCGAATGCCGACAGCAATGCACAGATTATTGTGACTCAAAATGACGTGCGGCAGATTCAATTAGCCAAGGCAGCTTTGTATGCTGGCATCAAGTTGCTAATGGACCATATTGGCTGTAAACAGATTGAACGGATTCGTTTGGCAGGAGCCTTTGGCAGTCAGATTGATGTGCTTTATTCAATGGTATTGGGTCTGATACCAGACTGTACTTTAAGTGAGGTTTCGTCTGCCGGTAATGCTGCTGGCACGGGTGCGCTGATAGCGTTGTTGAATAGCCACTCGCGAAAGATCATCGAGAACCTTGTGCAAGAAATCGAAAAAATTGAAACAGCCACGGAACCAAATTTTCAGGACTATTTCGTCGACGCAATGGCTTTCCCGAACAAAACAGATCCTTTTACAAATCTTTTTTCAGTGATTGACAAGCCCGAGCAGAAAGCGAAATTATCCTCTAGGCGCCAAAGCCGAGGGCACCGCCAGCTCTAGAGCCATGCTTGCATAAAAAATACTTCCTCACAGCGTAATAGTCTGTCTATAATTCAAACCAAAGGTCGAGAAATTCGAAAGCAAATCAGTTCATCTAGTATTTTGAGCATTGAAACAAAAGGTCTTAGGAGTTCTGTTGTGAGAAACGGCTTAGATGCTTCCGGCGCAGGCTTAACACTGCATATTGGCTTTCTGCTTATGCCAGAGTACACACTAAGTACTTTTGCAAATGCTATTTCTGTTCTTCGAATGGCCAACCGCATCAGCGGTAAAGATCTTTATAAATACTCAGTTTTCACCTCTGATGGACTTCACGTCAAGTCAAGCTCGGGTATTGAGGTGATTGTTAACAGCCCGCCAGCCAATCCTGACGATTTAAATATGCTTGTAGTATGCGGGGGCTATAACATCGGCAGTCATTGTGATAAGAATTCCATCAATGCATTAAGAGCTTATGCTAAGAAAAAGATTCCCATTGCTGGGATATGCACTGGTAGTTATGTTTTAGCCGCGGCAGGCCTGCTGGATGGTTATCGGTGCACGATCCATTGGGAAAACTTATCAGCTATGCGAGAGCAATTTCCTCAGCTCGAGATCTCGTCTCGCTTATTTGTAATTGATCGCGATCGTTACACATGCTCTGGCGGTATCAGTTCGATCGATTTGATGCTGAACCTTGTAGCCAGTATCCATGGGCATGATTTGGTGCAGCAGATTTCGGATCAATTTACGTGTGAAAGAGTTCGTACAGAAAATGATCCCCAGCGTGCACCTCTAAAATATCTTATAGGCGCTAGCCAGCCTCGCCTCATAGAGGCCGTAGCCATAATGGAGGCCAACATAGAGGAACCTATGGGATTAGATGCGATTTCTGAGTCTGTGGGAATTTCGAGAAGGCAGCTCGAGAGACTTTTTAACCGCTATTTACACCGGTCGCCGTCGCGTTATTATCTTGAATTACGGTTGTCCAGGGCACGTTTGTTACTTCTCCAATCATCAATGCCCATGATAGAAATAGCGATTAGCTGCGGATTTTCTACCGCGCCTCATTTTAGTAAATGCTATAGCGATATTTATGGTAACCCTCCAAGCAAAGAAAGGAGTTTGCGAGCTTGATCGGCGACTACTGCTGCACTAAAATGGTTCCGGTCTAATGGGTCATGGAATGGGCTTTTAACTTTTCTTCATTTGTCCCGTGTTCGCATATGCTAACTCGCTGCTGGGAACTCGTCGAAGGCTAAACAATTTTATCCGATCTGCGCACTTATCGACTGTTTTGATATGAAACGATACTCAGGATTTAACCTCGTAAAGAATGCTCTCAACTTCAACGAGCATTGGCAAAAGGTGTGGCGTAGCCCGGCCCCTAAAGAGCGTTATGACATCATTGTTGTCGGGGGCGGAGGGCACGGTTTAGCTACTGCTTATTATTTGGCTAAAGAGCACGGAATCAAAGATATAGCTGTTGTTGAGAAGGGTTATCTTGGTGGTGGAAATACCGGGCGAAATACCACGATTATTCGTTCAAACTACTTGTGGGATGAGGCAGCTCACCTTTATGAGCTCGCGCTCCAACTTTGGGAAGGTTTAAGCCAGGAGCTAAACTATAACGTCATGTTCAGTCAACGTGGCGTGCTTAATCTTGGGCATAACCTGCAGGACATGCGTGATATTGAACGGCGCGTAAATGCCAATCGACTGAATGGTATAGATGGGGAGGTTGTGTCCCCTCGACGGATAAAGGAGATAGCGCCACTCATAAATATTTCACCTAATTGTCGCTATCCAATTCTTGGAGCCTCCTGGCAGCCTCGTGGGGGAGTCGCTCGCCATGATGCTGTGGCCTGGGGGTATGCAAGGGCTGCCGATGCAATGGGAGTTGATATTCTTCAACAGACTGAGGTTACTGATATCAGCGTAAAAAATGGCATTGCAGAGGGTGTTGAAACTAACAAAGGTTTTATTCGAGCGCAAAAAATCGCATGTGTGCCAGCCGGAAATTCTGGAGTGGTTGCTGGATTGGCTGGATTGCGGCTGCCAGTCGAATCGAGGCCACTGCAAGCGCTCGTGTCGGAACCGCTAAAACCTTGCTTAGATACGGTAGTAATGTCAAATGCAGTGCACGGATATGTGAGTCAGTCCGACAAAGGAGATTTGGTTATCGGTGCAGGTGTCGATGGCTACAATGGCTATGGTCAGCGCGGGTCATTTCACGTTATTGAGCATACCTTGCAAGCAATTTGTGAACTCTTTCCAGCTTTCAGCAGAGTGCGAATGAATCGTCAGTGGGGTGGCATTGTGGACACATGTCCAGATGCATGTCCTATTATCAGCAAGACTTCAGTGGAAGGATTGTATTTTAATTGTGGATGGGGTACCGGAGGCTTCAAGGCTACACCAGGATCTGGTTTTGTTTTCGCAGATACGGTAGCTAATGATCGCGCCCATCCTTTGGCTAAGGCCTTTGGTCTCGATCGATTTAACACCGGTGCGCTAATAGACGAGCATGGGGCAGCAGGGGTTGCACATTAGAATTATTGTAAGTATTTGGACGCAGAGTTATGTTNCTAGTTTACTGCCCTTACTGTGAGGAGATGCGTGAAGAGGAGGAATTTATCTANGGCGGAGAGGCGCATATAAAGCGACCTCTTGAGCCTGAGAAATTAACGGATGAGGAGTGGGGCGATTATCTTTATCTACGCAAAAATCCTCGCGGCTTGCATCATGAGATTTGGTACCATAATGTCGGTTGTCGACGATACTTCTGCGCTACCCGAGATACTGTAACGTATGAAATTCTAGAAACTTATAAGATCGATGAAAAGCCGCAATCTACTTCGGCTAAAGTTGGGGCTAGAGAGTGATTTCAACTCGGACAAGACAAGTTAATCGTATAAGTTCTGACGCGCGAATTGACACCTCACGTGCGATACANTTTTTTTTCAACGGGAAACGCTATCAAGGTTATCAAGGCGATACCCTTGCTTCGGCACTTTTGGCCAATGGAGTGAAGGTGGTCGGTCGGAGTTTTAAATATTCACGACCAAGAGGTATCGTTGGTCATGGTGCCGAAGAACCAAACGCGATTGTCCAAATCAATTCGGGGAGATTGACGATTCCGAACTTGAAAGCAACTCAAATTGAATTGTATGAAGGTCTTGAGGCTAAATCTGTCAATGGTTGGCCAAGTGTGGAATTTGATTTAACGAGTATATTCGGGTGGTTTCGGCGAATGATGCCCCCCGGTTTTTATTATAAAACATTTATGTACCCAGCAAAGTTTTGGATGCTGTATGAAAAGTTTATCCGCAAAGCAGCTGGGCTCGGGCGCAGTCCTTCGCAATTTGATCCAGACATTTATGATAAGTTAAATCAGCACACTGATATCTTGGTGATTGGTGCAGGACCATCTGGCATGCTGGCAGCTAGGGAGGCCGCGCGTGCGGGTGCGCGTGTAATAATTGTCGATGAGCAGAATGAGTTTGGTGGGTCTATGTTGGCATCATCAAAGACGATTGATGGGCTTAAAGCATCGTCTTGGATTGAAAAAGTGGTAGGGGAGCTAACGAAAAATGAGAATGTTCTTATGCTGTCTCGCAGCACAGCATTTGGATTTTATGACCACAATTTTGTTGCAGTCGTAGAGCGCCGAACAGATCATCTTGGGGCAAGCGCCCCAGGGCTTTGCCGTGAGCGCATACATCGGGTGCGAGCGAAACAAGTCATTCTTGCGACTGGGGCATTAGAGCGACCGCTGGTCTTTGCGCATAATGATATCCCGGGAGTGATGCAGGCGTCCTCGGTTTCTACCTACATAATTCGCTATGGAGTGGCACCGGGTAATCGTCTCTTGCTATTTACGAACAACGATAATGCATATCAGTCTGCGATAGATTGGCATGCAGCTGGTCGTGAGGTTGTTGCTATTGTGGATTCGCGGAGAAACCTGCGAGGAACGATGTATGAGACGGTACGTGCGTTGGGGATTAATGTTAAGTCTGGCCATGCGGTAATCGAGGCAGAGGGTGGTAAGAGAGTGAAAAGCGCGAGAATCGCTTTACTGAGTGCGCAAGGCACCGAAATTGAGGGTCGGGCAAAGAGAGTCTATTGTGACCTTATCGCATGTTCTGGTGGTTGGAGCCCTGCGATCCACCTTAGCTCTCACACGGGTTCGAAGCCTGTTTGGGATGAATCTATCTGCGGCTTCGTCNCTGGGCCAACTAAAGAAAATATACTCTCCGTGGGTGCTTGTAGCGGTGAATACAGTCTGTCTGGTTGCCTTTCGAACGCTGCAGAGGCTGGTCTGAGCGCTGCTGATTATGCTGGCTATCGAATAAGCTCGTTTGAAGTTCCCTATTTTCAGGTTGAGGAGCCTGAGGTACACCCGCAGGAGGCTATCTACCTGATCCCTCATGACAAAGGTATTAGCCGAGCGCCAAGTCAGTTTGTAGATATGCAGTTGGATGTAACGGCAGATTCAATTGAGATTGCGGTTCGTGAGGGTTTTGAGTCGGTTGAACATATCAAGCGATATACTGCGCTTGGCTTTGGTACCGACCAAGGGAAATTGAGTAACGTCAATGGCATTGGTATCTTGGCAAAAATGTTGGGACGTAGCATTTCAGAAATCGGTACAACAGTGTTTCGACCAGCCTATACACCCACAACTTTTGGAGCCATTGCGGGGAGAGATATTGGTAATCTTTTCGATCCGGAGCGGTTGACTGCTATCCACCGCTGGCACGAGGAGAACGGCGCTAAATTTGAGGATGTTGGGCAATGGAAGCGACCTTGGTTTTATCCACGAGGTTCGGAAAATATGGAAGAGGCAGTAAATCGAGAGTGCATGTCAGTGAGGAATGGAGTTGGCATACTAGATGCAAGCACCTTAGGAAAAATTGACATTCAGGGTCCAGATGCTGCTGAATTCCTCACCAGGGTTTATACCAATTCGTTCCTAAATTTAGCGCCCGGGAAATGCCGTTATGGTGTTATGTTAAAAGAGGATGGAATGATTTTCGATGATGGTGTTTGCGCATGTCTTGGTTTAAATCACTACCTCATGTTTACCACCACCGGCGGAGCAGCTAAGGTGTTGTCTTGGCTAGAGTTATGGAGACAAACCGAATGGCCTGAACTAAAGGTATATTTCACTTCCGTAACTGATCATTGGGGCACGATAACTGTTAACGGACCGGACGCAAGAAAGGTGCTACAACAGGTGTGCGTAGGAATAAACCTCGATAACAATAGTTTCCCGTTTATGGAGTGGCGTGATGCCGCCGTCGCGGGAGTGGATGCGCGAATCTTTCGAATAAGCTTTACGGGTGAATTATCTTTCGANATAAATGTACCGGCTCATTATTCACGTCATGTTTGGGAGGTGCTTATGGATGCTGGAGAGTCCTTTGATATTACACCTTATGGTACTGAAGCTATGCATGTGTTGCGTGCGGAGAAAGGCTTTATGATCGTGGGACAGGACACGGATGGGTCTATGACACCCCATGATATGGGCATGGGGTGGGTAGTCAATAAGAGCAAAAAATTTAGTTTTATTGGGAAGCGTTCGCTTGATCGCAGTGACATGTTGCGAAAAAACCGGAAACAGTTTGTAGGNCTAAAAACCATAGAAAGCTCAAAAATGCTGCCAGAGGGCGGACAGCTTGTCTTTGATTCCAAGGACAAAATACCAATGTCCATGCAAGGCCATGTCACATCCAGTTATTACAGTCCTATCCTCGGTTACCCTATTGCTTTGGGAGTCGTTAAAGGTGGATTCGGCAGAATGGGTCAGATCGTTCATTGCCCGTTAGCCGATGGAGAGAGTATTTCTGCTGAAATTGTGAGCGCCGTTTTTTATGACAGTGATGGAGCGCGTCAAAATGTTGAATGAACCAATGAGAGAGTCGCCATTAATCTATTTTCACGACTGCGCCAGTGGCAATCATTTGCCTAAAGCCGGAACATATTCAAGTATCGATGTAGCACCTAAATTGGTTGTTCGAGAGCAACATTACTGGAATCATCTCAATTTGCGCGGTGATGCCAACGCTGAGGATTTTTTTCAGGCTGTGTCACGAATTCTGGGAATATCTTTGCCGTTGGAACCTGGGCGCTACAATAGTGCGGTAGGCAAAGACGGTATGATAGAACATAGCCTTTATTGGTTAGGGCCTGATGAGTGGTTGTTGATTTCTCAGCAAAGTGCCAAGCAATTGGAGAATAAATTGAGAGAGACATTAAAAGGACATGTCTCGATTACAGATGTTACTGGAGGACAGACACTTTTGAGTCTTTCTGGTGATGATGATGCAATTCAAACCGTGTTAAAGAAATCTTCAGTGTATAACTTTGACGCGTGGGAGTCGGCAGGCGACTTAGGTGGTCGCTGTGCAAATACCACTTTTGGAAAGACATCCGCATTGGTTAGTAATAAGAAAAATGGTTCCTATGACCTGATTATTCGGCGGAGCTTTTCGGATTATTTCGCACTTTGGCTGCTTGATGCGGGGCGGGAATTTGGCATTTGTATTCTTGGGCCTCAGGTCATCCAAGATAAAATTTCCACTCAGTCCTGAAAAACAGTTTAGAGAAGCCGTTTCGCTCGTATNTCCCCACAAAAATCAAGATTAGCGCTGTGTGTCGGCGCTAATCTTGATGTCTATTTAGCAAGATGTTTTGCGTGAAATTTTAAATGATCACCGATAAAGCTNGAAATGAAAAAATAGGTGTGATCATACTCTGGCTGCATTCTAATCTGCATAGGGTAGCCGATGGACTCCGATGCTTCGATAAGCAACTCCGTTTTGAGTTGCTCTTGAAGGAAGTTGTCATTTTCACCTTGATCAATTAAAACAGGTAGCTGTGTTGGATTTTTTAGCACTAGATCGACTGTGTCATGCTCGGACCATACGGATTCGTCTTCTCCCAGATATAAACCCAATGCCTTTTGGCCCCATGGGCAATTCTTTGGTGAACATATTGGTGAGAATGATGAGATTGCCTTGAACCTGTCAGGGTTCTTTAGGCCTATGGTCAGCGCACCATGACCACCCATGCTATGACCAGCGATGCTGACTCGAGAGCCATCAACTGCAAACTCCGAGTTTATTACAGATGGAAGTTCATCGACAATGTAGCTATACATCTGATAGTTTTTTGCCCAAGGTTCTTGGGTAGCATCGACATAGAATCCGGCTCCTAAGCCCATATCATAGGCGCCTTCTTTATCATCAGGGATATTTTCTCCTCTTGGGCTAGTGTCTGGGCAGACGATAGCAATACCTAGCGCAGCTGCATAACGTTGAGCTCCAGCCTTCTGAACGAAGTTTTCATCTGTACAGGTTAAACCTGAGAGCCAATACATCACCGGCGCTGGTATGTCAGAGTCTCTTAGATGGGCTCTAGGGGGAAGAAAAATACTGAAGGTCATTTCGCAACTGAGAGCGCTTGAGTCGTGTTTGAAGCGCAGTTGCTGTCCACCAAAACTTTGATTACGACTAATCTCTTCTAGTGCCATTTTAAAACTCCACCACTGACCGAATGCTTTCTCCAGAATGCATCAAATCGAACGCTGTGTTGATTTCACTTAGCGGCATGGTATGGGTGATTAATTCATCNATGTTGATTTTTCCTTCCATATACCAGTCAACAATTCGAGGCACATCGGTGCGTCCTCGTGCTCCGCCAAATGCTGTGCCTCGCCAAGACCGACCTGTCACTAATTGGAAGGGTCGCGTGGCAATCTCCTGACCCGCACCTGCTACGCCAACAATGCAGCTCTCACCCCATCCTTTGTGACAGCACTCGAGTGCCTGCCGCATAACATCAACATTTCCGATGCATTCGAAGCTATAGTCAACACCTCCCCCGGTCATCTCAATAATGTGATCGACAATGTTATCGACCTCTTGAGGATTAACAAAGTCAGTCATTCCAAACTGCTTGCCCATCGTTGCTCTGATCGGGTTTATATCAATTCCTATAATGCGGGTCGCTCCAACCATTTTCGCGCCTTGAATAACGTTCAGGCCTATTCCTCCGAGTCCGAATACGGCGATCGTGGAACCTGCTTCTACTTTCATTGTAAAGGCTACTGCTCCAATACCAGTGGTAACACCACAACCGATATAACAGATCTTATCAAATGGAGCGTCTTCTCGAACCTTTGCCAGAGCGATGTCAGGCAGAACCGCATAGTTTGAGAAAGTAGAACAGCCCATGTAATGAAGTATAGGCTTTCCTTCATAAGAAAAGCGGCTGGTGCCGTCTGGCATTAATCCTTGCCCTTGAGTAGCGCGGACCGCCTGACAAAGGTTGGTTTTGGGGTTGAGACAGAAATTACACTCGCGGCATTCTGGAGTATACAGTGGTATAACGTGGTCCCCTGGTTGAAGACTCTCCACACCTAAGCCAGTCTCCACTACCACCCCAGCTCCTTCATGGCCCAAAATAGCAGGAAAAGCTCCCTCGGGGTCATCACCTGACAGGGTAAAAGCATCGGTATGGCAAACACCGGTGGCTTTAATTTCCACTAAGACTTCTCTCTCCCGGGGACCGTCGAGATCAACATCAACTAATTCAAGCGGTTTTCCGGCCTCAAATGCAACGGCAGCGCGTGTTTTCATAGTACCCCTCCAATAGTGAGTAATACTGGCTAAAAGATTAGGATGATAAGGGATTCATGGGGAGGTTTAAACCCATTATTTCATAGATAGCAGNATTCAGAATATTTGATTGATGGAACNGTTTGAGCTGTCTTGGGTCAAAGAATATGTTTTATGGGCGCTAAACCAATGCGGCTAGTGTGTCATTAAGCGATTGCTTGCGGTATGTTCACATTGAGATTGATTTCTTTTTCTCGCTTAAGTTATAGGGGCCCGCGTCTCAATTTTCACAAAATGGTGTTTACTTTATAGATTGTCTTTTGATAGGGGATTGATTATGTCATTACCAGTTGTTCTAAAGGAAAAACTAAGATTGCCTGTTGTAGGCGCCCCGCTCTTTATTGTGTCAAATCCCGATCTCGTGATTTCTCAATGCAAGTCTGGCATTGTTGGTTCCTTTCCTGCTCTAAACGCAAGACCAGAAATGGAACTCGATCGGTGGTTAGATCGAATCACAACTGAACTTGGAGAGCATGATGCAAATAATCCACATAAGCCGTCAGCGCCTTATGCCGTAAATCAGATTGTGCATAAATCAAATAACCGGCTGGAGCATGACGTCGAAATGTGCGTTAAATGGAAGGTGCCGATTGTTATTACCTCTTTGGGAGCCAGGGAAGACGTTAACGAGGCAATTCACTCCTACGGAGGGATCGTTCTTCATGATGTCATAAACAACAAGTTTGCCAAAAAGGCGGTTCAAAAGGGCGCGGATGGGATAATCGCAGTTGCGGCTGGAGCAGGGGGCCATGCCGGTGCATTGTCGCCTTTCGCTTTAGTGCAAGAAA
>PCDB01000062.1 GCA_002591625.1 Porticoccaceae bacterium | reverse complement strand
GAGGGAATTTATGGAAAGTCCGACATAGATATCTCTCACATGCGAAGAACCATTGAGCCAACCAAACGTTTGATGGACGAACTCCGTAGGAGAGGAGTCCCAATAATCTGGACAAGGCATGGAACTAAAAATCTTGTTGATGGGGGCCCCTTTATGGAGCTTCGTCCCCACCTTCGCGAGGGAGGACTGCGACAAAATACATGGGGTTATGAGCTTTTGGATGATTTGGCGCCTGAAGCAGAGGATTGGTATGTCGAGAAAACCAGATTGAGCGCATTTTTCCAGACAAATCTTGAAATGGTTTTGCGGTCACTGAAAACTGAAACAGTGCTTATCACCGGTGTACTCACTAATCAGTGTGTTGGTGCCACGACTAAGGATGCAATGTTTAGGGATTTCAAACCCATTGTGGTCGAGGATTGCACGGGAACGACAATGCCACATCTACACGACCCTATTATTGAATGCATCCGAAATGGCTGGGGTTCCGTTCGCTCGCTCGATAAAGTAATACAAGAATTGGGTCTGTTCCCACAGGCATAACTTAACGCTGCATATTACTGGTCGGAAGATGCTCATAAGCGCTCTTTGGCAGCCGGAACAAATAGAAAATAGCTTATTTTAGGAGCCTCCAAGGCAGTGGTTAAACAGTTACCAAAACAAGCTGAGATTGTCGTTATTGGTGGAGGTATAATCGGCACCTCCGTAGCCTATCATCTCACAAAGTTAGGCCGCTCCGATGTCGTTCTTCTTGAACGCAAACAACTCACCAGTGGGACGACATGGCATGCTGCCGGCTTGGTAGGTCAATTGAGAGCAACAAAAAACCTTACCCAGCTATCGCAATACACCGCTAAGTTATACGAGACTCTCGCTCAAGAAACTGGTTTAGAAACCGGTTTTAAACAGCGGGGTTCTATCTCTCTGGCCACCACCAAAGAACGTATGGAGGAATTGAATCGGTTGGCATCAATGGCGAGATGTTTCGGCGTTGAAGTAGAAGAAATTAGTTGTGACGATGTGTCCCGAATGTGGCCGCTTATGGATTTGTCCGATGTTGTTGGAGCGATATACCTGCCCAAAGACGGACAGACGAATGCCACAGATACTACCCAAGCCCTTGCAAGAGGAGCCAGGAACGGAGGTGCACAAATTTTTGAAAACACGTTAGTGTCATCTCTCTTGGTCGAAAACGGCAAATGTGTGGGTGTTAAAACAGACAGTGGCAGCATTAAAGCTAATTATGTTGTTAACTGCGCCGGAATGTGGGGAAGACAGCTCGGGAATGATTGTGGGGCAAATATTCCGTTGCATGCGGCTGAACACTACTACTTAGTAACAGAACCTATTTCTGAGATGCATGAGAATTTGCCTGTCGTTCGAGATCAAGATCGATACGCCTACTTCAAAGAGGAAACTGGCAAGTTGCTTCTAGGTTTCTTTGAGCCGAATGCAGCTCCGTGGGGTATGGAGGGTATTCCTCATGAGTTTTGCTTTGATGACTTGCCAGCGGATTGGGACCGGATGCTCCCATATATCGAGCTTGCAATGAATCGAATGCCGATTCTTGAGGAGACCGGAATTCAGTTGTTATTTAACGGGCCCGAGAGTTTTACGCCCGATGATCGATACCTGCTGGGCCCAGTTCCCAATGTGAGTGGCCTTTTTGTGGCTGCTGGCTTCAACTCTGTTGGTATCCAGTCAGCGGGGGGGGCAGGCAAAGTTCTGTCTGACTGGATCGTGAATGGGCATGCTCCTATGGATTTGTGGGAGGTAGATGTAAATCGAATTCTTCCGTTCCAAAATAATTCCAAATATTTGCATGATAGAACAACGGAGGTCTTGGGAGCGCTCTACGATATGCACTGGCCCTTCAAGCAAATGGAGACCGCGCGTGGAGTTCGCAAATCACCGCTCCATGATCGTTTGGTGCAAGCCGGCGCATGTTTTGGTGAGGCCGCGGGATGGGAACGAGCAAACTGGTATGCGCCCGAGGGGGTCAAGGCAGAATACGAGTACACTTATGGCCGTCAAAACTGGTTCGAACATAGCGCGGCCGAGCACGCGGCGGTGCGTGAGGGTGTCGGCATATTTGATCAGACCTCTTTTTCCAAATTTCTTATTCAAGGCCCGGACTCGGCAAAGGTTTTAAACACCATATGTGCAAACAATGTCGATGTGGCAGTTGGCAAAGCGGTCTACACCCAGTGGCTCAACCCTCGTGGGACAATCGAAGCTGATTTAACCGTCACACGATTAGCTCCAGCAAAGTTTCTGGTAATTACTGCTGGGGTAACACACACCCAAGTGGAGGCCTGGTTTGAAAAAAATACGCCAAGCGAAGCATTCGTCACTCTCACAGATGTTACCTCTGGGACATCCACCATCAATATTCAAGGACCTCTGTCCAGAGCATTGTTGACAAAAGCCAGCGGTGCAGATTTAAGCAATTCTGCCTTTCCGTTTGCGACCATGCAAAAACTAGAGATTGGCTATGCAAAAGTCGATGCTCTAAGGCTGACTTACGTCGGCGAACTAGGCTGGGAGCTATACGTGCCCTCAGATTTTGCTCAAGGCGTGTATGACACAATAGTAGATATTGGACAAGAGTTTGACCTCAAGCATTGCGGTTATCATGCGCTGCAATCGTTGAGGATGGAAAAAGGTTATCGAGAGTACGGCCACGACGTAGGATCCGACGATACCCCACTGAATGCCGGGCTGGGTTTTGCATGCGATTTCGAGAAACAAGGGGGATTCATCGGAAAAGAAGCGCTCCTTGCACAAAAGGATTCGGGCATTGATAGGCGATTGGTGCAATTTTTGATGGAGGATCCAGACGTATTGCTTGTCCATGACGAGCCAATTTATCGAGACGGAATCATGCTTGGAAGCACTACCTCGGCAATGTATGGCCACACATTGGGGGGATCAGTTGCTCTCGGATATGTCCAGCATAGCGCACACATTACAGCTGATTTTATAAATTCAGGAACATACGAAATTGAGGTGGCAGGAAAACTTTATCCGGCGAGAGCATCCCTTCGCCCGATGTATGATCCAAAAAGTGAACGGGTCAGAAAATGAGAGCGCTGGCAAACCCGGACTGCAGAAGAAGTGTGCCAGCGCTGATACAAATTATTGAATCGGTTATGTGGCAGAAAAATATTAATAAAAGTTGGAAAAAATAAATACTTGCTCAGTGAGGCACCAGAGGTTTCGGGGTTTCGGTCGCCACAAAGGTTTTAGCTTAAGTCTTATTCAATGGTCTAGGGCTTACACTCTTAAAAACCTAGCGATATGTTGCTAACCTCATTTTATTGCGCTTTAGGGCGTCGAAAACAATCCAAGGCGGTCAAGTTTAAACCTTGGGGGCATAATTTAACTAGGAGAAGACTATGAAAATAAGCGCACATTTAACGTGTGAAAGATACCCAGAATTTATGACATCACTCATCGAGATGGAGAACGCGGGATACGAGCGTTGTTGGATCGTCGATTCTCAGATGCTTTGGGAGGATGCTTATGTTTACGCGGCACTAGCTCTCGAAAAAACTAAAAGAATTGAATTGGGCACCGCAGTTAGCAACGGGGTAACTCGCCACTACAGCGTCAGTGCCAGTGCTTCGGTTACATTAAACAATTTATACCCAGGCCGATGGATTCTTGGCTTGGGGAGAGGAGATAGTGCGGTGAGAACTCTGGGTTACAAACCAATGAAAACCGCCGAAATGGAAAATGTGTTGAGGAAAACGCGACTTCTGCTGGATGGCCAATCTGTTGACGAGGACGGCAACGAAATTAAACTGCGATGGAATCAAAGCAAACAATCTGCTCAGCTCTGCTACGCCGCCACGGGGCCTCGAAATTTAGCTCTCGGTGGGGCACTGGCAGACATTGTAATGCTTCAAGTTGGCACGCATCCTGCCGCAGTAAAATGGGCTATCGAACATGTTTACTCTGGCGCAAGTGAGGCTGGTCGTGATCCCAAGGACATTGAAATCGCACTGTTGTGCGGAATGTGGGTTTCTGACGATGTAAAGTTGGCCCGAGGTAAGTCGCAATGGGCGGCTACTTGTGCCACTAATCATTTAGAAGACGTCGAACGCGCAGGGCATGTGATGCCAGACGAGCTACAACAAATGCTGCAGGTCAAGCGGGATCAATATGACTATTACAAGGGGCATCTAGATTCGGAGGCAGATCATACCGATTACTTAACAGACGAGATGATTGACAAATTTGCCATATGTGGAAGTGTCGATACTTGCCGAGAGAAAATTGCCGAATTAGAGGCTCTGGGAGTCGGAGAGATATCATCCGCCTACTACAACGGCGAATATGACCAGCTGTCATTCGTGGGCAAGGAAATAATATCACAAGTAGCTTAACAAGCTAAGAAATAGAACCATACTTGTGTTAAACAACAAATCATTGAGTCAAGGCAATAGGGGTTAATTTTTATGAAACGCGTAGGTATTGATGTAGGCGGTACATTTACAGATCTTGTGTTGGTAGATGAAGAAGGAGGCAGTATCACAGTCGACAAAGTGCCATCGACACCTGATGACCCCTCAAGAGCGGTCGTTTCTGGTGTTGAACAGCTTTGTGATAAGGCTGATGTCCCGATAAACGGTATAGACTTTTTGCTGCACGGAACCACAGTAGCCACCAATATTGCCTTGGAACATAATGGCGCCGAACTCGGCATGATTACCACCGAGGGCTTTAGGGACATTTTGCACATCGCTCGACACAAAAAACCCTACAACTTTTCACTCCAACAAGAGCTTCCATGGCAGACCCGTCCGCTAGTTAAGAGACGGAACCGTCTGACCGTAAAAGAGAGAGTCACGGCGCCTAATGGCGACGTGCTCGTAGAATTGGATGACGATGAAGCTAGGGCACAGGTCATTCGTCTTCGAGAGGCAGGAGTCAAAGCTATTGTCGTTTGCTTGCTGCACTCATACCTTAACGACTCTCATGAACAACGGATTAAGCAGATCATTCTAGAGGAATATCCAGAAGCTTTCATATCAATCTCTAGCGAAATTCTGCCGTTGTATAGAGAATTCGAACGTTTTTCAACAACTGCATTAAACGCATATATTGGCCCTAAAACGTCCCAATACCTCGAACGGTTCGACAATGCCATGAGGGATGCTGGTTATACGCGAGGTGTTCAGATGATGCAGTCTTCCGGGGGTATGGTGGGTGCTGAAGGGGCTTCAGTCAGACCGGTTAATCTCATGATGTCAGGCCCGGTTGGGGGATTGATTGGGGGTATATGGGCCGGAAAAATGGCTGGGTGCCATAATGTATTCACTTTGGACATTGGCGGGACGTCGGCTGATATAGCCGTGGCCGCAAATGGTGAGTTGCGAATGCGTCATTTATTAGATACGAAAATTGGCGATTATCAGGCAATGATCCCCATGGTGGATATTGACACAATAGGTCATGGCGGTGGATCTATCATCTACTCTGATGATGGCGGTGTGTTTAGGGTTGGGCCTCAATCCGCAGGAGCCTATCCGGGACCTGCAGCGTACGATCGAGGCGGAGACAAACCGACCTCAACGGATGCTCAAGTCATTCTAGGCCGATTGAGGACTGATCGCGGGCTTTTGGGTGGAAACATGAAGCTTCGTAAAGATCTGGCAGTTGAAGCATTGTCTCCGGTTGCGGAAGAGCAGAACATGAGCTTAGAGGAAGCATCCATTGGCGCATTGCAGATTCAAAAGTTCGGAATGGTGCAAGCAATAGAGCTTAATAGTGTGCGCCGTGGTTACGACCCGCGGGATTTCACCCTAGTTGCATGCGGGGGTGCGGGCCCTCTTTTCTCGTGTGATATCGCCCTGGAGTTGCAAATTCCCCGAGTTTTGATCCCACCGCATCCTGGAATTTTATCTGCGATGGGTTTATTAGCAACTGACATACAACACGAGTTTGTAGCCACTGAAAGACAACATCTTAATAAACTCGATTTCGAAAGATTGCAAAACAGATACGATGAGCTTGTCGAAAAAGCAGTAGCGCAGTTAGATAAAGATGGTATGCCTGCTTCTGATTGCTTGATTCGTCGACTAGCCGACTGCCGTTATTCCGGGCAAGGATACGAAGTACGTTTTGAGGCGCCAGCGGGCGAAATCAACGCCGAATGGGTTGAACGAACCAGAGAAGCATTTCACAGCGCTCACGAGGCAGAATATGGACATAAGTTTGATGCAAATATCGAAATAATTAACGTACGGGTAGTCGGAATCGGAAAAATACCTGACTTGCAATGGCCTGAGCTTGAAGTCGGTGGCGATGACGCCTCTGATGCCCTCCTCCTTGAGAGAGACGTTACGTTTGACGTTGAGGGCAAATCGGTTACACACAAAACGCCATTTTACGAAAGGTCAGCTCTCAGAGCGGGCAACAGAATTATGGGGCCAGCGATTATTGAGCAGTACGATTCTACGACCGTGGTGCCCCCAGATTGCTCAGTAAATGTGGATAAATTTGGAAACCTTCTTATTGACTGCGATTATGAGGCAAGGAAATCCTCTGCTGAGAACGAGCTGTCGACCCCAATTTTAATGCGCGTTGTGGGGGGGGCTTTTCAAGCCATTTCCAAAGAAATGGCGAGCGTACTATATAGGATGTCATACTCTTCGATAATTCGAGAGTCGGAAGACCTCGGGGCAGGAATTTTTGATAAGTTTGGCAATCAAATATCGGACTCAGATTCAACGCCAATGTTTATGGCTGCTATGCCAAAGATTGTTCAAAACGTAATTCGAATTCTGGGAGATGACATTAATGAGGGAGATATAATTCTTCATAATGATCCATATGCTGGTGCAACTCATTCCCCAGATTGTTGCATTGTCATTCCCATGTTTTACAAGGGTGAATTAGTGGCATTCTCAGGTGCATCAGCGCATTTGCTCGATACAGGAGGTTCATCGCCAGGGATTAACATCGACTCAGTTGACGTCTTTGCTGAGGGAAAAATATATAGAGCAGTTAAGATTTCTAAGGAGGGTGTTAGGCAAGACGACATGTGGGGACACATATTGGACAATGTGCGCACTCCCACTCATAACGAGGGCGATTTGCTCGCAATGGTCGCGGCATGTGAGCTTGCAAAAAAACGTTTCTTGGAGTTAGTTGATCGTTACAGCCCACAGATCATCACGGAAGCGGCCTCTTATTGGATGGATTATTCTGAAACAATGCTCAGAAACGAAATTAGGAAAGTTCCCGACGGGGTGTATAAGACTGAGCCTGGCTATCTCGATGACGACGGTGTTAACAGAGGAATTAAACTCCCCGTTGTGGTCACCGTCACTATTGAGGGCGACGAGATCACTTTTGATTTGACTGGATCTAGTAATGAGGTTCCAACAAGCTATAACGTTCCTTTCGAGGGAACCACTTTTGGCTCAATGGGATTCATCACCAGAATGCTTTTCCTCGATGAGGCTGTCTTCCCAACTTTTGTGCCCCAAAACGCAGGTATGACCCGCCCTATTAATGTAATTGCGCCTAAAGGGTCAATATTCAATCCAAACTTCCCTAGATCATGTTTTGCCCGATTTTGCCAACCTCAAAGGGCAGTCGATCTTGCACTTCGTGCTCTGGCACCGGTTGTTCCAGAAAAGATTACAGCTGGGAACTCTGCCCATCTCGGTTTCATTTCGTTCTCCGGCTGGGATGAAGAGAAAGGAGAGTACTGGGTATATCTCGAGGTCGATGAGGGCTCTTATGGCGGCCGGCATGACAAGGATGGTCTCGATTCAGTCGATTGTCTTATAGCCAATACAAGGAATAATCCCATAGAAGAGCTGGAGTGGAACTTTCCGATCCGAACTGAAAGATATGAATTGCGCGAGGACCCATGCTCGGCAGGAAAGTGGCGCGGTGGCATTGGAATGGTTCGAGTCAATCGCGTGTTGGTGGATACCATATTAACCTGTGAGGGTGATCGCAATGAGTCAGATCCACCATGGGGAATTTTTGGAGGACATGATGGCCTCAATGCTTCAACGACGAAAAATAGAGGCGAAGATGGAGAAGAGTCTTGGCCCGCTAAATTTGTTGGAAAGACGCTCGCTGCAGGAGAAGCAATTGAAATCATCGTGCCCAACTCGGGTGGATATGGTGATCCATTCGAGAGGGATCCAGAATTGGTTTTGTCAGATGTTCTAGATGAGTACACTACAGTCGATCGTGCAGAAAAAGATTACGGTGTCATCATCAATACCGAGACCCTCACTGTAGATTATGATGCTACAGAGAAACGTCGGTCTGCATAAAGGTGGCTTGCTTGGCGGCGCTTCGGCGCCCCCGCAACCTTTATTTTTAATTGATAACTTTTCTGATTGTTCTAAGCTTTGGACGCTAAATCATAAGTCTTGTGTCATCAGTCACCTGCAGTAGTGAGTCGTTAAACTAAGCGCCGTAAGACAATAGAGCAATTGCAAAGTCATTACCTGAGCCTGATTTGCTGCCCACCATGAATCGTCGCATGCGCGCTGGAAGCTCAGGCTGAGGAACGAAGAATAAACGCTGGTGACACTTAAGCTCTTTGTGGCAATGCATTTTAGCACTATCGGGTGTTTTCCGACTGAAGTTCAGCCAAATCCTGGTTATAACGTTCCTCTAAATTATTTTGGGGTCGCACTTTGCTGGCTAATATGCCGACTAAAAGAGAAGCGATAAAGGCAGGTGGTAAGGCCTCAAGAGCAGTAAAATAAGAACCAACGCTTTCCATGTCCTGCACAACAAATTTGAAAATGGGAATGGATAGAAAACCAACGATTATAGAAGAAATTGCCCCCGTCACGGTATAACCCCGCCAGAAAAGCGACAATATTACCGCCGGACAGAAAGTCGCTGCAATGCCGGACCAGCCAAATATTGCAAACCAGAATATAGTCCGATCAGGCGAGACCATCGCAACCGTCATTGCCAATACAAGTGACAAAATCGCGATTCCTAATGTAACCCAGCGTGACAGGCGTGAAGCAACCTCTCCTGCAAGACCGGGGCAATAGATTTTTTTATAAAGGTCGTTAGTAACCGATCCTGCTGCCATAATCAACAGCGACGAAACGGTAGACATAATTGCTGATAAAACTGCAGCCACGTAAAAACCGACAATCAAAGGAGGAAAATTGTAATCTACAAGGTCAGGCAAGACATTCTGCGCCCCATTTCCCATTACATTTTCTGGGTCAACATCAACGCCGGTAAAAATGTAGCGCCCCAAAATGCCGATTGATACTGCAGAGACTCCCACCAAAAAGGTAAATATTACAGCAACCCATTTACCTTTTTTTAACTCCTCCTCATCTTTTATTGCGATAAATCGAGCAAATATCTGCGGCGAACCCATGAAGCCTAGCCCAATTAGCATCATGCCCAACACCGTCATTGCGCCCATAAGATTGGGTCCATGACCGCCAAAAAAACCCAACAAAGCTGGATCAATAACCCTTAACCCCTCAATAATCCCCGGCAAATCAGGCAATCCAATAAGGGTAATTAAAGGAAGCGTGACAAGGCAAGTTACCATGATCACTCCCTGAACCAGATCGGTCCATGCCACTGCCAGAAACCCACCGGTAACACAATAGATAACGACAACCGCAAAACCAAAAACCGCACCGACGAAATAATCCCAACCCAAGAACCGCTCAAAAGCCGAGCCCGTGGCATCGATTTGAGCACTTATATAGATCACTGAAAAGGTGGCCAAAGTAAACGCAGCAAGAAAACGCAGAGTGTTGGTGTGAGGTCGGAGCCGACTCACGAGGTAGTCGGTCATAGTGAGACTATCATAGTGATCTGTGAGTCTTTTGAAGCGTTTTGCCATTATAAACCATGCCACAAACACGCCTAGCACCTCACCGATAACAACCCAATATGCGGTCACTCCGATCATGGCCCCCATACCGGTCAGGCCAAGCAACAACCAAGCACTCTCGCCCGTTGCCTGAGTTGAAAAAGCGGCTACCCAGTAACCCAGCTGCTTCCCCCCAGCAAAATAATCTTTGAGGTCTTTAACTCGCTTTGAAGCCAGATAACTCAGCCCCAAAAGCCCACTGAAATAAACAAAAAGCATAAGATATTTTTCAAACATAGGCTTCTAAATCCATATGAGCACCATAAATTCGGTCTTAGACAGTCTCGACCTACCTTTCAAAACTTGCATACACGGTATCAGTAAGAGTATCCCTAATAGTCACTTATAGATAACACAAAATTAAAAATGGCAACGTCTACTCATCATACCGCTCTTTCACTGCCTAATCCCTACATTCGGGTTGAGGGCAAAATACTTTTTCATAAGAAACTCAGCGGCATGAGATCGACACTAGTTTTCGCTGTCGTCTGACACTGGCCACAATCTTTTGTCCCAATGCAACATTAACGACGATAAAAGCGTCAGCGTCACGCCGATCAGGATGAAGTCAGAAATTTGACGGTCTCCAATGGTCCAAGTGATAAGAAGCACGAAAGACGGAGTCAAATAGGTATAGGCAATCATCTTGGTCGGCCCGATAATAACGGAGCAGAACTGAGTTATGAAAAATGTAACAATGGTAGTAAACACAGCCAGATAGCATATTCCCAAATAAACATGAGTGGGTATACTACTCCATGCCACATCGATTATTCGAACGTTAGCGAATAACAGTAACCAAACGAAACCGGAGACAATGGTCCAAAACGTCATAAGCAGCATCGGCTCTCCACCATAAAAGCGGTTAATCATCGGAGTATAAAGGCCGAACGCCAGCACAGAGATNAGAAAAATTGCGTCTCCTTTGTTAAAACGCATATTCAGTAAATTGTCTATATTCCCCTCCATTATCACCCAAATGGCTCCTANAAATGATAAAAACAACGCGGATATCATNCGAGAATTCAACCTTTCGCGAAGAAANATAAATGCGAGCACTGCGGATACAAATGGAACCGCAGTAAANAGGGTCGCAGCGTTTACAGAGGTTGTAAATCTCAATGCCTCAAACAANGCATTAAAGTAAANAGCTTGTAGCAAACCCAGAACCGCATATTTTGACAAAGCAGTCAAGGGGGGCAGTTGCAATCGGCGAAANANAACNATTGGGNATAAAAGTACNGCAGCNACCCCAAAGCGCATGAGNGTTAACACTGTGGCGTCCATCTCCCCTGCGATTTCTCCCATAACTATNAAAGATGTAGCTATCAAGAGAAAAGCGAAAGTCATAAGNCCATGGANATACCAAAGACTTATTTCGTTGTTGTTTATATCTGAATCTTTAAACATAAGCTTGCCTTTTGNGTCTCTGNCCTGGCCGGNGGAGNTTTTGGGGGACCGCATCGCCTNTCAATTAGACCGTANTANAACAATCTATTTCGCAAAGGCATCGAATCAGGTTAATAAACCGCTATCGTCATCAGTGCATCGAGAAACCTTCNTCTCGAGGTATTGATTAATAAAAACTGNTCAGAATTGTCAAGCCAAATTGCCAAATCTTANAGGTNCCCTTANANTTTANANTCAGTGTAACGAATTACCNAATCAAATTCCGANAAGAACCANAATCAGANNAAANTCAACCACAATGANANCNTAAGCCAAGATTTGGCGCTGTTAAGCGATCGGCTGCTCAAAAACTCAGTTAGCTAAACTATTGNATCTAATTGTATACAATGCGTGCCATTTTTTTCCTCNTCAAAAAGAAGTCAAATTATTAGCATGATTCCAGNGGCCCACAAAAAAGCNAAATGTAATCAATTAGTGATTTCATCTACAATTCATTTCTANTTCNGTTTNTCCGTTTNTTGGACAAAATNGTAACACATNNAAAGNTTTTCAAAAAAGGAGTAAGGAATGACTATTAACGTCAATTTGAATGACAAGGTGGCTTTGATAACTGGAGCATCTTCGGGAATAGGCAGAGGAGTTGCTGAGGCGTTCGCGATGAGTGGGTGTAAGGTTTATTTAAATTATCCCTNCGAGAACGAGNAGGAGGAAGCAGCTGAGATCGCAGGATGTTTAAAGCATGCNGGATACAATGCAGAGATAACTCGTGCAGATGTGTCCCAACCGAGTGAAGTGGAGTTGATGGTCTCTGAGATACTGAGAACTGAAAAGAAAATAGACATTTTGGTAAATAATGCGGGCATTGCTCAGTCTGCGCCGATACAAAAGATTTCANTGGAGGATTGGAAAATTATGATGGATGTCCATGTGTTTGGTACTTTTTTATGCACGAGNGCGGTGTTGCCCAGTATGTATGATCNTGACGANGGGCGGATCATTAACACAGCCTCNCAGTTGGCATACAAGGGAGCCCCCGGATTCGCTCACTATACGGCGGCAAAGGGAGCAATAATTTCCTTCACTAGGTCTCTCGCATTGGAAATTGGCAGAAGAAATGTTACGGCCAACTGCGTTGCGCCTGGTGCCACTCTAACCCCACTCCTAAANGATGTCCCAGATGACGTNATGAANGAAATCCGCNAAGCAATTCCTCGCGGAAAGCTAGCGGACGTAGACGAGGTGGTCGGCGCATACTTATTTTTGGCCAGCGACTCCAGCAGCCATTTCAGGGGCCAATGTCTCAGTCCNAATGGCGGAGATGTNTTCCTGTAGGGAGCTAACAACCGGCCTCGCTGANTCCATAACATTGCGGAATCCTGCATAAATATGCACTGTTANGCCCGCGTCCGATATCCCGAAAGACCCAAATTTTCTCTAAGTGTTGTCCCCTTATAATCCTTGTGATAAACCCCTCGCCTTTGAAGTTCCGGCACCACAAAACGGGAAAACTCCTCGTATGCTCCCGGCGTATGCGGGGCAAACATCACATAGCCGTCAGCCCCCCCCTCTACGAACCATTTTTCAAGAGTATCTGCAATAGTTTTAGCATCGCCAACTAAGTGCGGTGCTTCCCGAACGGTTCCTCTTCCACTATGCTCGAGAAAATCCGCCAANGATGGATTTTTTTTACCGCTCAACCGAACAACTTTATCCAAAATGCCCCTAAGCCCATTAATGCTATCCAGCTCATCATCAGAAAANGGNTCATCCAACTGTTTCCTCGAAAAATCAAAATTTAATACCTCAGATAACAGAACTAAAGCATCCTCTGGCTTAGCCAAACTNTCAATATAGGCATATTTATCCTCCGCTATGGACTGCGTCTCNCCTACGGTGACATAAAAAGCGGGTGCAATAGCCAACGTATCAGGATCACGNCCTAGTTGCTCCGCCTCTCGCCGCATTTCTCTTCTGACTTTTTTTGCTTGGTCAAGATCATTTTGAATGGTGAATATCACCTCTCCCCACTCNGCCGCNAACGTTTTTCCACGACCGCTCTGACCTGCTTGAATAATAACCGGGTGACCCTGTGGAGATGGCGGTACAGTAAATGTACCAGATGTTTNAAACCACTCTCCATTATGCTCCGTCCTNGTTACTTTNGTTGGGTCGGCAAACAGTCCAGTCTGTTTGTCNCATACTATCGCGTCGGGCTGCCATGCGTTCCACATATCTACAACACTNCTCATCATATCGTCAGCTCGATCATAACGCTTGTCNTGTTGGATAGTTTCCTTAGCCCCCATATTAAAAGCTTCTGAGTCATTCAAAGAGGTTACAACGTTCCAACCTGCTCTCCCGCCACACATATGATCCAGTGTCATCATGGTTCGGGCAATGTGATAAGGCCCGTAGTAGGTCGTCGATAGNGTGGCTGCCAGACCTAGGTNTTTGGTATGCATCGCCATTGTNGCTAAAATCGGAATAGGATCCATTTTTACAACTCGGATACCATGTTTCAGCGCAACGCTATGATCCGACGCAAATATATCTGGTAAGGCNAACCTGTCATCAAAAAATCCAAAATGAAATTTCCCATCTTCGAGAGCCCTNGCAATTCTTCGATAGTAGTGGGGCGTCATGAAGTCGGTNGAAGATTCGACATGCCGCCAAGAGGCAGGGTAGTTTGAGCAATTCTGAGCTTGCATGAAACCGACCATGATAATCTGGCGTTTNTTCATTATAATGCTCTCCANCNNTTGGAATAGGTACGGACAATTGNCTANTAGTCTAATGTCTCGCCTAGAGATTGTAAACCGGGTGAAAAATTCAGATATCTATCAACGATTCTCGGTTAGNCNTAGCTAGTTNAGACCCTTTTGTTTNGTNAAGATTGAGATGTTCNTAACTTTTTTCAAGAACATCAATAGAGAAGTAAGCAGATAGAAGCNATGATCATCGCNGCTCCGAAGCATTCCCTTAATGCCACTNTCTCNTTNAACAACCAAAAACCGGCCAGAAAACTTAAGAGAATCTCTATTTGACCGAGCATTCGAACCGNNGANACATTCATCAAGCCAAAGGCCGTAAACCAAAGAAAAGTTGTCGAAGCCGCTATGATGCCTACAAAAGAGGACACTCTCCAACTTGCTGCACACAACAGTAACTCTGATGGCCTCAAAAAGAGNAGGAAGGCTCCCATGACTATTGTCTGTAAGATAGTCGCGAGACATGACGTCAAAACAGCCCGCTCCAAGAAATCGAAATGGTTAAGAGTCTCCATGGCAAGCCGNAATAGAACAGAGCAAACGCCTAGACATAATCCGGCTAATAGACCTAGCATTATCGCTTGAAGCCTAGCACNNAAATATGANGGGCCTTCGACATTATCTTCTGTCATTATGACNAGGATAGCACAGCATCCAATCGTGATAGCGATAGTAACTTTTGGATCGGGGTATAATCCCANTAACAAAGATTCTGCAAGAGCTGCCTGCAGAGCATCTGTTTTCGAGAGCGCAATTGTCGTCCCGAAATTTTTTCTATCCATAGCCAAACCGAGCACAATGGTAAAAACGATTTGACCGCAACTTGCCAGAATCAACCAGAGAANGAACTCTGANGGAGGTGAAAATGAGAATAATTTTTCCGATCCAATAATCGCNAAACAGAGGAGAACAGANGGGAANAAGCCAAAGCCAAAACGGACAAAAGCACTNCCATAGACACCTAATTCGGCGTTATAGTGTTTCTGGATTATGGTGCGGGACGTCTGCCCAGTCGCTGCGAGAAAAGTGATTAAGATCCATAAATTTGGGTCATCGATGCTGATAAGAATTTTTGCCCNGTGTCTTTANCACTCGGTANCCGCGTTCTNNACAACTAACCCGAGTTGCGGTTAATTNACGGAAGATTANTTTTGCCATTTTTTGCTGACGCAGCTTGTTTAACCANATCATCCCCACCACAGCCGNCAGCNCAACAACGACCTGGTTGACGATCAACCTTGACGCCCTTGCCCATTTCAAGAGCGTCGCGATCAAACAACGCCTGAACNAGATCAGATCTCGCTTCAACATCATAGTTTCGTAAAACCTCCAACTTCATTGCCTCCGGCGAGCCACCGCCATGCATACTGATAACTGAGTACCACCCGCCTGTTTCGGAAGCAGTNAGGTCTTCAATAAATCTAGCAACATTTGCCCTGTGNTCGTAAGAAACATCNGGACTACCACGAAGGAGGTCTGAAAGCATCGGTGCGGTTTCTGGATTATGATCCTCCTCGGGCGATGGCAACGCCACCACAAGACCTCCTGAAACATCATGCGCAAGCCGGTGCATGTCGTATATCTGGTTTGCCAGAAGCAGCTTTCCAATATTGCTGTAAACTCTGTCTGGACGGAAATTGCCTGCACGATCAAGTTCACCCATTGTAGAGGCGGCAATGCCACAGGCATAGAAACCTTCAGTGATTTTAATGAGGTCAACCATTTTTTCTCTCAAGTGCGGTGTTTTTTCATAATCAAGACCATTTGCTCGCGCCATCATTGCACCTGCTCCAATCAACAAATCTCCAAACCCTGCCCTCGCACCTATGCAGCTATGCCTATGGTGTGTTGCATAATTTGTTGTCATCAAATGGGCCGCCTCAAACTCACCATCTATGAAAACTTTTTCATAGGGAACAAAAACGTTATCAAAATGCGCAACCGCAACAGATTGAGCGAACTTGGCACTGAACTTTGCTGACTCTTGCCCTGGCCGGCCGGCCGGCCGGGTAACGATTGTTAGCCCATCGGCATCGATTGGCACCGCGCATGCCACGGCAAAATCTTTGTCCTCCTCTAACATGCGCCTACATGGCATAACTAGGAGCTCATGCATATAGGGAGCGCCGGTAATGATTGCTTTAACCCCTGTGATAAATATCCCGCCAGGACGACGGGCAACTACATGCACATATGTGTCGGGTTGAGTCTGTTGAGATGGCCTAACGGAGCGATCCCCTTTGCCATCAGTCATTGCAACTCCGATGGACAAATCGCTTTTTTGCGCAGCAGCGATGTATGCTACTAACCTGTTGTGATTTTCACATTTCTTGTCTTGTGCAATTTGCCAAGTCGCCTCATACAGCGCATTAAATGCATCATGTGTGAGATAACGCTGGGCGCAACCTGCCACCTTGCATGTGAGACGCACTGCCTCAAGCTTGTCCAACAAATCTTGGGTGCTTTTGTTGATAGCCAAAAATCTATTCGTTGGTTTTCCGTCAAAACCGTCACATGTCATAACTGTTTTGTGTTGCTCAGCAAGAGCAAAATCATAGGTTATCCCAACTGCATTAATTCCTGGCTCCAGTCTTGGTTCATCTGCAACAGATGGCACTCTCTCTCCACCTAGAAACACTTTTGGGTTGAGTTCGCGAAGAGATTCTCTGTACTCAAGGGCTGATTTCATATTTATTACTCTACTATCATTGACAATATCGTACAACACTATTATAACCAAACGTAAACGAAATAGTCCGTACTTTTGGAGATAAATATGTCGTCAAAACCAGAACAAAAGAACCAAACCACAGGATCCGGACCTCTGCAAGATTTGAAGGTGCTTGATTTGGCTACTTTTATCGCAGCGCCCTACTGCGCCACTTTTTTAGCAGAATTTGGGGCGGACGTAGTCAAAGTTGAACTCACTGGAGTGGGGGACCCCATAAGGAAATTTGGCACTCCGACTCCTTGTGGCGATTCATTAGTATGGTTGAGCGAGGGACGCAATAAGAGAAGCATTGAATTGGATTTGAGATCGGATGAGGGTTCCGAGACTTTAAAGAAGCTGGTAGCTAAAGCCGATGTGGTCTGCGAAAACTTCCAAGTCGGTACATTGGAAAAATGGGGTTTGGGCGAAGAGGTTCTTCTGGATATCAATCCGGGATTAATCATTGCAAGGGTGACCGCTTATGGTCAAACAGGGCCTTATAACGGAAGGCCCGGCTTTGGTCGTATCGCAAACGCGTTCAGTGGAATATCATATCTTTGTGGTGACCCCGAATCGGCACCAGCATCTCCAGGCACGGCAACACTTTCAGACTACATGTCAGGGATGTTTGCTGCATTGGGTGTAATGGTTGCGCTCCACCATCGCGGTAAAACAAACGCTGGGCAAGTGATTGATGTTGGTTTGTATGATGGGTGCTGCAGAAACTGGTGGGGCCCAGACCAGCGATTCAGGGTTCAACCTCTGGCTTGGCTTGACTT
>PCDB01000061.1 GCA_002591625.1 Porticoccaceae bacterium | reverse complement strand
TTGTGAGCCAGCTTTCTATTCTTCTCAGGATTCCAGAGGCAGCTGTAGAAACGCAAATACCGATAAAACAGTTGGGATTGGATTCACTGACTCTCGTTGAACTTCATTTAACCATGGAGGGTGAGTTTCAAATATCAGTCGATCCTGAGTATTTTACTTTTTCCAATACAGTAGAGGAAATCGCCGGACTGTTTCAGAAGTGTCTTCTCGAACCCCTTTTGCAAACTTCAGAGTCAACCGGAGATAACCAGCCCAAAGTAATAGACAGGTCGGATGTAGGAGAGATCCCGTTACTTCCCATTCAACAGGAGCTGCTCCAGCCAAACGTGGTGGCTCCTTCACGAAATTTTGTGATGTTACTTCTCCGAACCCCGGTGGCGCCTGACCCCGTCCAGATACGCAGGGTGCTGGAATGGTTGGTTGCTCGGCACGATGCCTTCCAACTCCGCTTCCGGTTCTTTGAGGGAAGATGGCACCAGGAGTATGCGACAAGTGAAAATCCAGTTCAGTTTGAAATCCTGAATATGAGGGGTCTCAGAGGTGAACGGGTAAAGGCACAGGCTGCCGCGGTGGAAGAAGAGCTACTGAGGGGATTCAATTTGGAGAGAGGCCCGTTATTCAGATCATTTCTTTATGACAGAGGAAGTCAGGAGAGAGGACTCCTTTGCCTCGCCGTTCACCATTTAGCAATCGATGCGCTCTCAATAATCACCTTGGTGGCGGAGTTTAATCAGTGTTGGAGTTCACTCGAGAGGGGCCAAGGTTATCCCTCCCTTAAATTGCCGGATCCAAGTTTCGGGTCATGGGCAAGACGCCTTTCTTCCATGGCCCAATCTAGAGAGGTAGAGGCAGAGCTCGACTACTGGGTTAGCTTAGGAGCTAGCGCGGAGGCATTGTCGCCGTGGGATACCATCTTTCCTGAAACCTGTGAGGGAGAAAACACTACAAGTGGTTCGACCATCGAAGGTGAAGTGACCGGAAAACAAGCCGATGGAATCCTTAGAGACTGGAATACTGCCCACTCTCAGCATGACCTCTTCTTAGCTGCATTGGCGTTCAGCTGGAGTGAAGTGACCCACAAGGATTATTGCTATGTGGAACTGGAGCACTATGGCCGAAGTGAATCGTATGGCGAGAGTAGACCCCAACGGACTGTGGGGTGGCTGGTTCACCATTTTCCACATCTAGTCAAGGTTCCCTCGCTCCGAAATAAGATCAACTTTTGCGACTCAGTTCGAAAATCACGGATGAGTGTTCCCAACGAAGGGGTTGGGTTCGGTCTGCTTCGTTACATGTCCACCAATGAAGCAGTGCGTGACCAGATGGGCAAAATCACCATTCCTAGGTTGCGTTTTGTCTATCGATCCAGACTGGATGACACTTTTCGCTCGAATGTAGCTTTTCCAATTATGAATCATTCGGTGTACGGCCAAGACTCAGTCCCAGAACCTCATAACCCTGCCCTCGTATTCTACGCGCAACGAAGCAGACAGGGTTTCGAATGGCATTTCAGACATTCCCAGAGGCATTTTTCGGAGGATAAAGTGCATTTACTTAATCAGCGGATTAAAAATTTTGTTCAGAACTTACATAATCCCACGAGCGACTCATAATCCTTCAGAATTAAGGATACAAAAAGGCTGTTAGTGGGCGCGACTGCAACGAAGAATGAGAAAATCACTTATCATATTGGGGATACTAGACGATGGAGACCTTGAGTGGCTGATCGAAAATGGTTCTGGCAGGCAGCTGCAGGAAGGCGATGTTCTGCTCAGGCAGGGTCATAAGGTGGAGGCAATGTATTTCCTGCTGGATGGCTCATTGAGTGTGGAACTTGAGAGCCCGAAAGCTAAGCGGCTCGCCGAGCTTGAGTCGGGTGAGGTAATCGGAGAAATCAGTTTGTTAGACTCACGCAACGCTACCGCTAGCGTCCGAGCGCTTGATGAAGCGTTACTTCTTGAAATAAGGCACGAGAAACTCAAACCAAAGCTCGAGGCGGATCTTGGTTTTCAAGCGCGGCTTTACAGGTCCTTAGGAATGTTTTTAGCCCAAAGAATGCGTAGCACTATCCTCACCCTAAGTTATGGAGATGATCGCTCTGAAGAGGACGAAGAAGAAATCGACGAGATCGAACCACAACTTCTCGACGGAGTTGAGCGAGCGGCCAAACGTTTTGAGCTGATGGTCTCGAAGGTGAAGGTTTAATCAAAGGCGTATCGAATGAAGCACATTTTCTCAAAGGAAGCCCTCGAGGCAGCGAGTAACCCTGATGAAATGGACCACGCCCTGCAGGTTGTCAGGGCGAAGTTATGGATTCCTTTGTTTGGAATCGGTATAGTTGTAGCGGTTGGGCTTGCTTGGTCATTCGTGGGAAGAATGCCTGTGAACGTCACTGGGTTTGGAGTCCTTATTAATCCAGGAAACGTTAAAGTAGTTCAGTCACAGGCACCCGGCTTAGTCGAGAAGGTTTCCGTTAAGCCCGGCGACCAGCTTCAGGAAGGCGATATTGTAGCGGTCCTTCAACAACCNGCCCTCGAGCAACTGCTGCAGCAGGCAAAAGAAAATTACGATGAAATAAACAAGACTAACTCTGAAGCCCTCGAGGCTAATCGGAATCAGTTTCTCGCCCAATTAGCTTCTATCGAAAGACAGAAACAACTGCTGACCGAGGGAAAAGAGCTTTCTGGTAATGTCAATCAATCGCTCGAAAAGCGTAATCAAGCACTTCTCGAATTGGCCAAGGATAACCTCGTAAGTAGCGAGATGCTCTTACAATCGGAAAGCAGCTTGGTAGAAATTAAAACTAAGATGGCTGGTTATGACGCCCAGATACAGGCACTTGACCTGTCGCTTGAGCAGGCCAAGCAGAAGAATATTCAGACCGAGTTTACCCTAAAAAACCAGATCGATGAATCAAGGCGAGCTGTTGAGAAAATGGAGCTACAGCTGGAAAACAATCGCCACATCAGATCAAAATCTGGTGGGAAGGTGATGCAGTTAATGGTGTCTGCAGGGACTGCAGTAGCTTTTGGAACTCCCGTCCTTTCTGTCGCCACTGACGAGAGCACCCAGGCGATGAAGAACCTGTGCTATTTCTCAGTGAAAGATGGGAAAAAAATAAAACCGGGTATGACGATTCAAGTAACACCATCCACCGTAAAGCGGGAGCGGTATGGAAGTATCGTTGGCAAAGTAGTCAGCGTGTCTTCCTTTCCAGTCAGCCAAGAGGCCGCCATGAATATTGTTGGAAGCAAAGAGCTGGCATTCGCATTAACCGGACAGGGCGCGATGATCGAGGTGGAAACTGAATTACAAGGAGCGTCTTCTCCTGACTCTGAAAGTGGCTATGAATGGACTTCTAGAAATCCTCCNGTAGCGGTGAGTCAAGGAACAACCACCGTTAATAGAGTGCGAGTCGACGATCGGGCTCCGATTACTTATGTTCTTCCTCTTCTNCGNACTTGGTTCCAAGGGCAGAAGGACGATCTCACCCCTGAATTCTGATTCGTTCAGTGCCTCTCTTCCGCAAAAAAANGACTCGGGTTAAGACCCCTACGGTTCTCCAGATGGAGGCTGTAGAATGCGGTGCAGCAAGCCTATCGATGGTGCTGGGTTACTTTGGATGCTATCGGCCTCTGGCTGAGGTNAGAATGCAGTGCGGTGTTTCGAGGGATGGAAGCAAAGCGACCAATATTCTAAAAGCGGCTAAGCATTATGGATTCCGGGCGAAAGGGCTTACTCGATCCTTCAAAAAGTTACAGGAGACNCAGCTCCCTGTAGTCATTTTCTGGAACTTCAATCANTTCGTCACCTTGGAGGGTTTCGGAAANAATTCTGTTTTTATNAACGATCCTGGAGTGGGGCACCGAGAGGTCTCTATCAAGGAATTCAAAGCAGCATTCACTGGAGTAACTCTGTCGATACAGCCAGGAGAGGAATTTAAGAAAACCGGCCGCAAACCGAGNGTTTGGCCCTCACTTTTCCGGACACTTAGGGGCTACGAAAAAGGGTTCTTCTATATCTTTTTAGCCAGCCTTTTACTNGTTCTCCCTCAATTCCTACTTCCAGCTGCAACGCAGGTCTTTATCGACAACGTNCTGCTAGATAAACGGACCGACTGGTTCCGGCCACTGATTTCGTTTCTCGCTGGGGTGCTNTTCCTTCAGGTTGCTGTTGACTCTTTAAAGGCTCTTATTTCCCGGCGTCTGCAATTAATGCAGATGATTTCGTTGAATACTGGTTTTATCTGGCGNCTTCTTAGACTCCCGATCTCTTTTTACACTCAGCGCTATCCTGGAGAAGTAGTAGACAGGACAAAGCTGAACGACTCGATTGCACAAACTGTGTCCGGGCCGATGTCGGAGGTGGTTGCTAATGCAATAACCATGCTGGTGCTTGGCACGGTCCTTTGCTTTTACAATGTATGGCTGACTTTGATCGGAATCGGATTTTCTTTGGTCAATTTCCTTGTTCTTTCCAAGCTTACCGCAAAACGCAAGGAGGCGAACNTAAGCGCATCTCTTGAGATGGGTAAGGTGCAGGGATGCGCCATTGCAGGGATTCAGTCCATCGAAACCATTAAAGCCGGCGGGCAGGAAATTACGTTCTACACCAAGTTTGGCGGCTATCTCGCAAAAGGCATGAACTCAATGCAGCGGCTGCAGAGTTCATCGCTCGCGCTAGCAGTTCTCCCGGATTTCGCCAAGCAAATGACAGGTCTTCTGATTCTGCTCTTGGGCGGCCTGAGTGTTATGGAAGGTCAGATGACTGTAGGCATGTTGGTCGCTTTCTACAGTATGATGACCAATTTCCTGCGTCCACTTCAGGAGATATTTAATTTCTCGAGCAATATTCAGGAACTCACGGGGAACGTCGTCAGGGTNGAGGACGTAATGAGCAACCCACCTGANCCGGATCGTCCTGATGAAATAAGCGTTGATGAAGCGGGAAGNCCGATTGTTCGTCTTAGTGGGCAGGTGGAGGTAGACAATCTCCAGTTTGGTTTTAATCCGAACATGCCTCCGCTGATTGAGGATTTTTCTCTCAAGCTGAATCCNGGCAATAGTGTTGCCCTCGTCGGAGGTAGCGGATCAGGAAAGTCCACAATCGCTAAAATTGTGTGCGGGTTATACAAACCCCTCCGTGGAGAGATTTTGATTGGTGGAACAGACCTCGCCAAAATACCCAGTGTCGTCTTCCGAAACACCTTGGGATTCGTAGAGCAGGAATTTGGGATCTTTGAAGGCAGTATTCGGGACAACTTGTCGCTTCTTGACCGAACGATCACAGACGAAAATATCATTCAAGCAGCCAAGGACGCGGAGATACATGACGTCATCCAAAACATGCCTAAAGGATACGAAACGATCCTGCTCGAAAATGGAGGAAATCTNTCCGGTGGCCAACGTCAACGACTGGAGCTCGCACGTGCTCTGGTCAATAATCCTTCAATTGTAATNCTAGATGAAGCAACGAGTGCGCTGGACGCGGAGACCGAGCAGCTCGTAATGCTTAATCTGAGGCGAAGGGGTTGTTCTTTAATTATCGTGGCTCACCGGTTGAGTACNATCCGGGATTCTGACGAAATTATCGTGCTTGCCTCTGGGAAGGTTAAGGAGCGAGGAACACACAATGAAATGATTGTGAAGGATGGCCCCTATTCCCAGCTCGTCAAACGAACCATCNAGGAGGAGCAGATGTGAGCGTCGAAGGCGAACAAGAAGGAATTAAGCAGGAGCTCCTCCACGTCGCTCAGGGGGAAATGATCGCATTGGACCGTGAAGACGGGTTTTTTATCGTGGCCTCCGGTTCCTTCATCCTTTTCAAACGAAATACTCGCGCGGACTCCGAATTCAGGACGCAAAGAAGGATTTCGACCATTCATCCTGGGGGAATCCTACTCGGAAATTTTTCTCCGGACGACTCTGGTTACCTGTTTGAAGCTCTTGCTGTAGAAGGGTGCGAAATCCGATTCGTTCCATTTGATAACTTAGCGGCTGGAAGCAGTGACCTTGATCGATTGGTTGGCCGACTCCACAGCCTCTATTCCCTCGATAGCCTTGGTCATAGCGAAAGTAATCCCAAGAGCATCGGATCTGATACCGAGGATCTTTTATCTATTGGAAAAGGTGAATCCTTTAAGGCGCCGGGAGACTCGGTTTCCTGGCTACAAGTGAGTGAGGGCCGCTTGGCACTGTGCGGCGAAAACGACATTTGCTTTAGCCCGGGNGAGCATTACATCCCCGTGAGTAGTCATTTCTGGTTTACNGCCATAGAGCCGNCCAANGTNCGATGTCTNAGCGAAGTCCCCCCGGCAAGCTTAGCTGCGATTGGTAANTNTATCGGCCTGGCTCAAGCAGCCATTCTAAAACGAATGGAATTGGTCGAAAGACAAGGTGATCAACTAGAGTTAGAGCGCCTGACGAGAGCCAAACAGATACAAGACGAAATCACTTCGGATTCGATTGATCAGCTCACGAGTGTTCTCAANCAAGGTGATCCGATTNCGAATTNAGGAGACCCCTTAATGACCTGCCTTTCCTGTATCGGAAAACANATCAATCTTGAGTTTGTTCCTCCCAGAAAATCCGAAGACTTAAACCGTGTTAACTATGTTGAGGCTGTNTGCCGAGCCTCAAAGGTANGGTATCGTAANGTCAAACTGAGGTATAAATGGTGGAAGCATGACAACGGACCTNTGCTNGNATTCCTCAAGCGCTCGAGCANAGNGGACAATCCAGTNGAACTCCAACCCGCTGTNNTGCTTCCAGCGGCTGGTGGGGNATTTGGGCAGAACATCTTCGANCCTCAAGANGGAACAACACGTCNGTTGACCCGAGAAGACATCGACACACTCGACGAAGATGCCTTGATGTTTTACCGGCCCTATCCGGAACACGCTGCTTCGTTCNTGGATCTNGGAAAATGGGCTGCATCTACCTTNAAGGGAAGCCTTGGACTACTGCTGTTGGTCAGTGTCTTAATCTCGCTGATGGGNATGGTTAGNCCCATCTTTTTTGGTCATATCGTTGATAANGCCATACCTGANGGCGACAGAAGAATGCTTTGGGAAATGGCAGTCTGTCTGCTCGGCGTAACAGCAGGNTCTATCGCATTTAGTCTCGGNCAGGGGATTCTCACTTTACGNGTCAAGTCGGGCATTACACTACATATGCAGTCTGCAGTGATCGANAGGCTGCTCAATCTTCCTCTGACTTTCTTCAAGAAATTTTCGAGNGGTGACCTGCTNAACCGGTCCATGATTGTTTCTGAGATCTCCGCAGAAGTTAGTGGGGTTGCGATCAAGGGTCTCTTCGCTGGATTNTCCACCTGTATCAGTATTTTACTCCTTTTTTATTACAGCCCGAGCTTGNCNATGGTNCCACTTGGGTTCGGNTTGCTGTCCTGCGCATGCAGTCTCTATTTGGGAATTAAAGTCCGGCGAGCAGCTCTCCAGTACGAAAGAGGTTCGGGAAAATTNAACGGATTCTTGTTCCAGATGGTGAACAGCATTTCAAAGTTCCGTGTTGCGGGCGCTGAGAAATTGGTCTTTCACGAATGGTCAAACCGCTATTCCCGCCAGCTCAAACATCTTTCCAAGATACTGAGTTACAACAACTGGAATAAAGTTATCAACCCAGCCATAACCCTTTGCGCAACNATCGCNTTATATTTAATGGTGGTGAAATCGATGGGTCTNTCGATGTCATCAGGCGAGGCGACTGTTCTGACGATGGGNACTTTNGTCGCGTTCAATGCTGCTTTCGGAAACTTCATGATGGGCGTAGACAGCTTGAGTGAGACCGCNGTNGACATAATCGATTCCTTTGCGAAGCAGGACATCGCCAAACCTATCATCACGGCAACTCCTGAACTTGACACCTCAAAGGAGGACCCGGGTCAACTTAACGGTGAAATCGAGGTAAGGGATCTTTCCTTCAGATACANCGAAGATGGACCATACATNCTGAGNGATCTCAGCCTCGANATNTATGCCGGAGACTTTGTTGCATTCGTTGGNCCATCCGGCTGCGGAAAATCCACGNTGTTTCGNNTATTACTCGGATTCGAGCAGNCNGAAGCAGGNTCTATATTGTTTAACAATCAAGATATCAGCGGGCTCGATATTTGCTCTATACGGAGGCAAATTGGGACTGTGCTTCAGACAGCATCGATCTCCGCNGGAAGCATCTTTGAGAATATAGCATCNGGGNTGGTCATAACTCTTGATGAGGCTTGGAACGCGGCTCGGGATGCCGGGTTNGATGAAGANATCAACGCCATGCCGATGGGAATGCACACAATTGTCAGTGAGGGCGGNGGCAACCTTTCGGGTGGGCAGCGGCAGCGTCTTCTGATCGCTCGGGCTCTGGCAACCAACCCCAGAATTNTATTNTTCGATGAGGCAACCAGCGCTCTCGATAATCGAACTCAAGAGATTGTAAGTCGCAGCGTTGCTCGGCGAAAAGTCACCAGACTCGTCATNGCCCACCGGCTGAGTACTATCGAAGATGCCGATCAGGTAATCGTTCTCAATCAAGGAAAAGTTGAACAGCANGGAACATTCGATGCTCTTAAAGATGAGCCGGGGATGTTCCAAAGAATGATAAGCAGACAAACCGTTTGAACCGAATTAAGAAGACCAAGACGAGCTGGCGAAACAGCTCGTCGACGAGCTCGTTTAGCCAGAGTATCTCCGAAATCATTTCATCGGAATTAACATAGTGTATCGTTTTCCATTCATAATTATTGCCGTCAGTGGCACCTTGCTCACGAGTTGTAAGACCGTCCAAGATTCGNGTGAACAGGTTCAANCTCCGATTCGGACNTCTTGGTCGTCCCCTACGGCAACCGGGGATGTCCCAGAAAGTCGTGCCTGGCTTATCGACTTTGCNTCGCCAGAATTGACCAACNTGGTAAATCAGGCCCTTGCCAATAATTTAACTTTGCAGGCATCAGCCGCACGTGTTCGTGCGGCCCGGAGTGTTGTCATTCAGCGTAAATCCNTGAGCCTTCCAAGTGTCGGCGCAAACGCGGAAGCCGCGCGTACGGATAACCGGTTCCTGAGCTCTACAAACAATTTCATGTTTGGCCCAAGNGTGCAGTGGGAACTTGATTTGTGGGATCGACTCTCGCTCCAAGGTGATGCCGCGAGCNTCGANGCCGANGNTTTAGTAAATGCTGATCAAGCCCTACGGTTTTCTCTGGCGATCGCCGTTGTGCGGAACTGGTGCCGCCTCGCCACAAACCAGCAGTTGTTGCAACTCGCTGATGAAACNATCNCNAGCTATCTTAAAACCCTCNANGCNGTAGAAGANCAAGTNGAAGGNGGNATTGCGACAGTNGTNGAAGTAAATCTNGCNCGCGCAAGCTTGGCCTCAAGCCGGGCAGGGCGGCATGGTGNTGAGCGCCAGCAGGCGCAGGAACTGCGTGCCCTCGACGTATTACTGGGGCGTCATCCGNNTGGAAAACAGATTGCTCCAACAANNCTGCCCCAGATCTCTCTAGTGCCAGCAGGGCTCCCTTCCGAGCTATTGNTGCGTCGTCCCGACTTGCGTGCNGGCCGGGCCAGANTAGNCGCAGCCCGCCTNCGGCGAGAGGCTGCCGACAAACTNANGTTACCGCGNTTAGTTCTGAGCGGTAATGCCGGAACNACAAGCAGCCAACTCTTTGATTTGCTAAATACCAAAAACTNTTTGTGGTCGATGGCCGCGGGTCTCTCTCAGCCGATTTTTGACGGCGGCGCTATTCCNGCCCGGAGACAACAAGCACGTGCCCAACAAGAAGAGGCTGCAGCGGANTGGGCNCAGGCGGTTCTCGAAGCTTTTCAGGAAGTTGAAACCGCCCTGAGCAGAGAAGGATTTATCAATCGTGAGATTAGCGCNCTAGAAGCTGCATCGACCGCNGCNACTGCAGCTGAGCAGAAAACNCAGCGACTCTATGAGGAAGGTCTTTCGAACCTTACAAACNTNCTAGTCGCCCAGCGCCGCGCTTTGGATGTCAAACGTAACCTTATTCAGNCGCGAAGTGCTCATATTCAAAACCGCTTGTCGCTCTACCTAGCNCTTGGTGGTGGTTTCCGATAAGGAACCNAGCCACANCCTACNCCGCTCCCGCNAGCGGAAAGCGTNGAATTACAGGAATAGGTAACAGCCGGTGCAGACTGTGTCGCNTTGGAAGAGGAAGCGGNTGGGAGTTGCTAACGTGATCCGCTGAGNAACTCCCTGAGTTCGGGTTGGAGGGCGCGGGGTGGGGTAAGGAGGCAATGCGCTCCAGTCGCTAAACGCATAACGACTATGGTGGCCACACAATACCCCGCGTTGTCTTCCGCAAAAAAAGCGATCTCCGAACGCAGGGTTACGATCTTGTCCAGACCGACATCTTCTTAACGTGTTCGTTTACTGAACGAAGGCGCTTGGAAAGAAGCGTAGCGAGACCGACAACAAGTCTAAGACTTGCATCGGGGTGACTTGCAATAAATGTATTGAGGCTATTGCGGTCGATGCGCCAAACCACAATATTTTCGGCTCCTTGGACTGAAGCACTTGCTCCCTGTTGTTCTAAATCGAACAAATTGACTTCTCCGAACGAATCTCCTTCCTCAAGCCAGGCGGTAACCGCTGGCGCGACGTGTTTTTGCAGCACTTTACAGCGACCTTTGAGCAAAACGTAAAGGTGATCCTGTGACGTCCCTTCTTGGATAACAGGTTCCGCTTCGCCGAAACTCAACTCTTCACCGAGCCTGTGCAGCGCCTCCCGTTCGTGATCCGCCAAGCTTGCAAGAAATCCTTGTGCGGGCAGCTGATTTTCATTCGTGCTCATTGATCTCGTGAGTGGTTGGGCGTTTTCTGTTTCACTTACGTCTTTACCGTCTATCGCGGGTTTGTCGAAAAGATTCTAATTTCGTTTCTCGCGAGTCTTTTAGGTCCTCCCAGAGAGGACGTATCCCATGCCCTCCAACGCCTGAATCGCCTTCAATTGAGGATAGAAAAAGCAGGCTCTCTTCTCGGATCAGAGCGTCTTCTAGTCTGCGTTATTAATAAAATGGGAAATACGTTTCTCCATGGTCTTGAGATACTCGGAGCGAATTTCAAGTGAGGGATCGAGCTGCCAGCGACGAATAACTTCCAAAACCTCCCTGTCATGTTTTCGCAACTCAGTTCCCAAAGTCTGAGCGTCGAAGGTCAGAAGGTTGTTTGAAACCAATCTATTATTGTTGGGATAGATTGCAGCGAAATTCTCTAGTTCGGTCGAGGTGCGGGACGAGTCAATAAGCCACTCCTTGACAACATCCTGCTGCAATACGTCACGAAGGTCGGCCCGAGCAAATTGCTGCGCCGTCATTTCCGGCCTGCTTTGCTGAAGGGCCAGATCATCTTTCAGCAAAGACAACATTTTCAAGGGTTGACGCTGCACCAAACGGTCAAGGGTAAGAAATGCAGCGTGTGCTAGATCGTTACGATCCTTCCGTTGGACGAGCCCTGAAAGAAGCGGCAGGGACTCCGTGGATTCGACATATACTAAAACGTCAAACGCGTTCAGAAAGCCGACAGATGGGTTTTGCTGCCACTCGGCATTAGTAATCAAAGCTTCTGTTTGCTTGCGCAGGTATTCTCGATTTTCAACGGAATCTTCTCCTTTAGCCACATTTCTCAAGGCGATGGCCCACTCGTCTGCTGAAGTATATGCTGAAAGTATTTCTCTGCTTATCCGTGATGCCTCTCCGGGATTAAGCTTGAGAAGAAGATCGAGGAGAAACACTCGCAGAGTTGGCCACCCAGCAAGCCTTCCATCCTTCGCTATCCTTAGATTTAACCCGGTTGTGCGGTCCTCGCCTCCTTTCAAGAATTCCTCAATTTCAACGACTGCTTCAGCAGTTGGAATCGTTGTCAGATTTTTCTCGATGGAAGACAACAATTCCGTGCTCGCAGTAGGCCCAATCTCTCCTACCCAAGACGCGTTCCGATTTGCCGATATTCTGGGAATGTTCGGCCCCGAATCCTTATTTTTCGAGACGTTGCTTCCTTCCCGCGGCATTACAAAATAAAACGCACAACCTATGCCCAAAAGTATGAGCGTAATGAATGGCAGAAGTCTCAACATGAGCAAGAACAGGAAGCGAATTGCACTATCTTCTGGTTCCACAGAGTTACGAACCAAATGAAAGGCTCGAGAAACATGCTATTTCTTAGTCATATCGTAAACCCCATGGCTGATCGGTTCACCCTTTTCCAGGAGTCGTAGATAAAACCTTGAAGGGCCATCTCCAGTTTCTCCTCTCATGCGGTCTACCTCTTCAAAACGACGTCGAGCTTCTTCAAAATTGTTGCTGTCGAGAGCGGCGATACCCAAGGCGTAAGGGTCTACCCAAGCCGGCTTCTCGATTTCAGAAACCGGTCCAACTAGTTCAAAAACCGCGGTTGGCTCCCTGCGCCCTTTAACCCGAAATCGCCCGACCTTTCTTGTGTGAAATTCACTATCCAAGCGACTTTCAATCTCCTCACTTATCAGGATCCTTGTCCCGAACATCTTGTTTAAGCCTTCAAGGCGAGCTGCTACGTTTACTGGATCTCCAATCATCGTGTAATCTACTCGTTGCCGGCTTCCTATATTTCCTGCAACCACTTCACCAAAATGAACCCCGATCCGGGTTTTTAAGGTCACGCCTTCGACTGCCAGAGTATCATCTTTAGATAGATACCATGCAGCTTTTGCTGCATTTAGTGATGACTGGGGGTCAACGATTGGCGCTCCCCAGGCTGCAAAAATAGCGTCTCCAATAAATTTAATGACTACACCATCGTACTCGAAGATATGGGTGGTCGTTCGCTCAAAATAGTCGCTCAGCGCTTCCACGATACGCTCAGCGTCGCCAACTCGCTCGCACATGTTGGTGAAGGATTCAAGGTCGGTGAAGATCATTGCCGCCTCCACCTTCTCTCCTCCGAACTTCATCTTGAAGCCATCCTCGGAAAGTTTGTCGAGCATTTGTGGAGACAGATACTTTTTGAAGGCTTCTTTCAATTGTTCCTGCTCCTTACTGATCCTGACTCTAAAAAAGCGCTCAATGTAATAGCGAGATCCTGTTCCCCAACCGAGGGAAACGGGGACCTGAAGAAATGCCACTACGCTCCAAGGAAACCACACATTGCTTTGTGTCATGCTGATAACTCCTGAAGCTGCAAGAGCCGCCACGCACATGACGGCCAGGATCAACGCATAGAGAGGCCGGACGCAGGAAAAGAGCAAGCCCACTAACACCCCAGCAAAAATTACCAGTAGCGTGTCAAACCTTTCGCTGGACCTGATCAGCCAGTTTTGGCGCAGGAGATTGAGTAGCCCATTTGCTTGCACCTCGGGACCGCTCATATATGGCAACTCCCCCTTAACATCGAGGCGGTGGAAAGGTGTGGAAAACAGGTCAAGACCTAGCTCTTCACCAACGATCCCAGGTCTTGCCCCAACCACCACGATCTTATCCCGGAGGAGACTTGGAACTCCTCCCATGACCTCTGCAGCCCCCAGAGAAAGAATTGCTGGTGCTTGCTTTGTTACACCTGCACGTCGAGGAGGTCCGGCGTAATTCAGCCAGCGCTTCGGCTGTAGCCGATCCTGTTCGGTCAGTTCTCCACCCAAAACCTCGGCCGCCTTCCAAGTTAATGATGGCTCATCTGGCGTTCCTGTGACCAATTCACGTACTGTAAAGTTCTTCCCGGTCACAAAGGTGACGATTCCAAAATCATCTGCAGCTCCAATGAGCTGGTCGTTTGGAGGAATCAGTCGTTCTACAATGACACCTGCCTGCTCATAACTTTCACGGCCACAGGCAAGAAACACATGGCGCCGGGTCTCACCTTCGATAGGATTCCAATCTTCATCTACCCCACGGAAGCGTAGCATCGCAGCTGCAAAGGCCTCGTCGACAGAGGGATCTTCTGACGGGCGGTCAAAAATCAAATCATAAACGACAGCTCGGGCGCCAGCTTTTCCTAGCTCGTCTAACAATGCAGCCTGCTGGCTCCGGTCTAGATACTCTCCGTCTAACTTATCGAGGTAGACGATGACCACTTCATCTGCAGATGTATCCGAGAAGGTAACATATGGAAGGTCGTAGCTTAAATACCGGACTGAGTCGCCAACCCTGCCTAGCCCTAAAAGTCCAACCGTGATAGCGAGTCCGATCCCCAGGACCGAGGCAACCAGGCGAAGCACGAGTTCTCCTGTAGTTTTTTTAGGCTTTGATTTTTTTTTCCGTGCCATGATGACTTAAAAGCTAATTCGGCATCTAAGCACGATCGTCCGTTCGCGTGCAATGTTCCCATAGGGGCTCAAGGGGCTAAAGCGGTAATCAGCGTCGGTGATATTCAGAACTCCAGCACTTACCTCGCAACGATTTTCGTTAAAGCGGTAACCAACCATCGCATTCACGTGAAAGGCGTGATCTCCACTACGGGCAAATTCACCCGGAGCCGTACCTTGGGGATCGTCTTCGAGGTCTTGCGCATAAAGATTAGCCTCCAACATGGCAAAATATCCTGTTGGAGAGTTCCAGTGAGCATTCAAGCCAACTTCGTGAAGAATCGCGCTATCGTCGCGGCGTGCACTTGCTATCCCAGTTCCGAGCATTTCTGGAAACACTGTTCTCAAGTCTGAACGAGTCATCCTGTATCCAGCACCCAATGCGAAATCATTTCCTAACAACTGGTTTACCGAAAAACCCAGGGCTACCTCCCGGTAAGCGAGAGTTTGATCAGTGCTATCGGGGAAAAATGCTGGTGAAATTGGAAACACCGTGGAATCGAAACCGGTGAACGCTCCAATGGTTCGATCGACATCTTGCTCTATAACTCGCACCTTCGCTCCCCACCAAGTCCTACTTGGCAGACTGCCCTCTACGCTCAACCCCATGATCCGGAATAAGGGATTTTCAACTGAACCTGCGATCGATTCTGAAAGAACTGTCCGATAGGCTTGGTTAAAGCCGGCGAGTTGTACCGGCTCCAGGCGGACACTTTCGTCAAAAGTAACGCCTCCCATTCCTTCAGAATATACTCCCCTGACTGCAAGCTTCCTTGACGGAGTGTATGTAAATCCCACTTTTCCTGAAACCCTGTCGTTCTTTCGCTGCCTCTCATTGACTGGGGGATTTCGGAAATTGTCTGGGTGCTCGATTCTGTCATACGATACACCTCCAATTAGGGTGAGATTCCGGGTGGCCTTCCAGTAGTCATAACCATAGGCCGTGACTCTCCGAAAATCAGCATCCGTTGTCTGGCGGGTAGCCGGGGTAGGAAAACCGCCCGCGAAATTAGGCCTCACCAACGAAAGAGTATTTTCCGTTTCGAACGATCCGAACTGAAAGCGGCCACCCGCGATCAATAGATTCTGGTCCGTCTGAAGGATTTGCTGAAGTTCCGCGGTGTATATTTCAAAGGACCTTCGGGTATCGAACTCGAAAGGTGCCGAGCTTACTCCAATGACCTCGCCCCTGCCCAAATATGGCTGAATACCACGGAGCAATGCATCTGAAAAAACGAGCGATTGCCAGTCCGGCGCGAGGTCTACTGCGGGCGTGGCACCATCGCTGAGCGAAGGGTCTGAGAATTGGTCGAATCCAAATTGATCTGATTGGAGCAAACCGGGCCGTAGTAATCTGCTGTCTCTCTCGAACAATAGCTGCTGCGCCGAGGGATCAGTAAGTTTCTGGTCTGCACTCAAGCGCCCAAGCAACAAGAGGGTATGAGAGCCTGGAGACCATCGATGGTTCCATCCTCCCAACAAAAGGCCTGGCTCCTGATTTTCCTCAAAATCAAGCCCTGGTGCCAACGGGCGGTTATCATAGGTCTCAAAATTATCTCCGCTCGCCTGATTTGCCCATTTTCCCAAGAAGTAAAATATATCATCCGGGAGAGGCTGCCACTTCAACTGGGCGTAGAGTTCTTTAAGGTTCGCCTGCGAATTCGGGCGTGTGCCTGGGTCGTCGCGGTAATAAGCATCAATTCCAAAGCTTACGTTTCCATGGGTTCCAAATACCGAGGCGTTAGAACGAAGCTCCTCAGTGCTGCGCCATTCACTTGAAAAACTTCCTCCAATCCCATCTTCCTCTAGGAGTTTAGAATACTCCTGCTGGGATACGAACTGGGACAACTGGCCTCCTCCTACCGGAGACAGAAGGTTGGAAAGAAGCAGCTCATTAAACCAGGGAGTTTCATATCGGAGTTCGATCCTTTTCCGGTCCCTCAAGGCGTCAAAAGAGTTGGCCAGAAACAGATGAGCTGAGGAGTTGGTATAATCATTTTCAACTGCGAGCGTGGCCTCGCGAACTGCAACATCGCCCATCCCGGCATTCTGGTAAATCTTCGCGAGATTAGCGTTCCTTACTGCCCTGTCCTGATCGAGTAGTTGCTGGGAACGGAAGACCCGCCGATTATCATTGAGCTCTATTGACCTCTCGAGTTCTTCAATAGCCTCATTGGGACGATTCCCTTTCTGTAATTCCAGGGCAGAATAGAGCAGGGGCGTAGGATCATTAGGATCAAGGGTCTTCGCTAGCTCCAGGTCTTTACGTGCCTCTAAGGGACGCCCCTCCATACTGAATGCTTTTCCCAGATAGCTATGAAATCCTGCAACCGTCGGCTCCACAGTGGCCGCTGTCTGAATGTCCGCCCGACCGCCTATGAGATCTCCTCTCTTGATCTTCGTAAGGCCCAGTCCTAGCCAACCGTTCCCCAGCGCTCCATCAAGACGCACTGCTTCTTTGAATGATTCAGCCGCCTCCGCGATGTAGTTATCTGCGCTAAGGATAAATCCCTTCAGCGCATGGGCCTGAGCGTTCCTCGGGGCAAGCTGTAACGCTTTAGACAGTGCCGCACCCGCTTCGCCTGTCCGGGCGAAAGAAAACTCTAATTCAGCCAGTCTCGCCCACGCATATCCATTGTCGGGGGCCAGCCTGACAGCTCTCCTTGCCGCAACCCGAGCACCAAATAAGTCAGAACGCGACTGGAGGTAATAACTTTCCGCTAAAGCTTCTCCCATGGTAGCCAGGGATTCCTCACCCCACTGCTCCTGCTCGGTGAATTTAACAGCAGCGATCATCCGTTCGAGAGCACGGCGCACTGGGTGGTTCTTGTTGACCAGGTCAAGCGAAGCACGTGCCTCATCGATCTGCCCGATTCCAAGCAGAATCCCTGCCTGATAAAGTCTCCCCCCAACGCCTAATTCAACTTCCTCTGGAAAATATTCTATTGCTTCAAGTAAGTCTCCTTCGCGGTAGGATTTCAATGACTTCGCAACTACCTGTTGGTCCGGGGCACTTATTTCGAGTTCGGACGGCTCGAGAATCGCTGGGTAATATAGTGCCCATTGGAGTAGATTCGTGCTGATGATAGACGCTGTTTTTCGCGGTGGCTGTCCAGGTAAGGCCTCGCCAGCCTCACCAGCTTTTAGCTCCAGTTCTCCCGAGGCATTTTTCATCAAGACTCTTCCTTCGAGCACTTGAAATTTTGACATGCCGCCCTCGGAGACTTCCACGAAAAGTTGGGTCCCCCTCATTGCCCCATTCGCCGCCGGCGTAGAAATATCGATTTCGCCATCTTTGGCACGGCTGAAAATAAAAGCAGCGCCTCGGACAAGATCTAATTTTGACTTGTCGTCTTCAAATAGTGCTGAAGTCAGCTGAACGGTGGTAAATTGCTTCAGACGCATCGTGTAGAGATCCGTGAGCTTAAGCGTGGCTCGACTTCGCTGTCTTGTTCTGAATCTATCTCCAACCGCTAGAGATAGATCTTTCGCGGCAGGTTTCCACGATCCTCCATCCCGTGCGGCTTGAGCGATATTCTCGACTGATAGGACCTTTGCATCCTGCCCATCGGTTCTGCCGACAACGTTGCAGCAGATAAGCCCCAAAGACAAAATTCCCCTGAGCAAGCCCGATCGGCAGCAAAGCAATCGACTTGCCTTTTCCATAGGCTGATAGCGCTTAGCGCTTTCCGTAATTTCAAACAAGGCGAAACGGTCGATATCCATAAACCTCCCTCAGAAGGGATTGCGGCATGTTTTCAGTGCGTCTACGCGACTTAATCCTACATCGCTGTCGATAGCCCGGGCAATCGTTGAGAGCAGATCGACTCATTCAAATGATCAGCCTGGACTTCTATCCGCGCTAAAATTTGTCTTTTAGATCTGGAGAAAGGGCCAAGTATTAAAACCCTGATGAGCGATAAAGAATGTTTCTGCAGGACAGATAAATTCGTTCCCAGATTGTCCAGGTTGCTCGGGCAGGCCGTAAAAATCGGACAGCCCAGCTTGGCCTGCGTCCTTGTTCTTATCTTCGGAAATACAGCTCTCGGGCAGGCGCCACCCAATGATGACTTTATTAGCTCTGAGGTTCTTTTTGGAGCATCGGGAGTGGTGCTCGGTAACAACGATAATGCTTCTCTTGAACCAAGCGAATCCACAACGGTTGATGGATTCCAAGCGTATCGATCCGTATGGTATTCTTGGGAAGCTCCAATATCGGCAGAGGTTACGGTAAGTGTCCTTGGGGACTTCGATACACAGCTTACCGTTCTGGAGGAGGCTGGCGACATCCTTAGTGAAATCGGAGAAAGCGATAGCGTAATAGCCTCCGAGGTTGAGACGCTTTTGGTGAACGCTGTCGCGGGGCGGAGCTACTGGTTCAGGGTCAGTAGTGCCGACAATGAGTCCGGGGATTTCTTTCTGACGTGGACATCACCGCTACCTGTATTAAATGACGCCTTTACGGGGGCCACTTTACTTTCCGACCTGGACGACTTTGGCTCACTCACCGGCTCCAACGTCTCCGCGACAATGGAAGAAGACGAGCGGGCAGAAACCGCTGGCTGGAGTTCCGGGAGTTCGGTCTGGTATCTGTGGGAAGCTCCAGCAACCGGAACCTTTAGTATCCGGGCCAGTGGGGATTTTGATACCCAACTGACTCTATTTGGCGGGGAACCAGATTCATTACTGGGAGACCTCGACTTGTTGGACGAAAGCGACCCTCAGGATTCGAGCGGAGATTCAGTGGTCACCTGGGATGCAATCGACGGCACAAGTTACTGGCTTCGAGTAACTGGATACGATGATGAGTCTGGCGACTTTACTCTGGACTGGTCCATCCATCCTGCTTTCCAACCAGTCTATACCTTTGCAGCGTCAACCGGCCGAATGCCCCAGATGTTACTCCAAGCCGTTGATGGCTCCTCCTATGGCATAGCGAGCATTGGGGGAGAAAATGATTATGGAACGATCTTCAGAATAAGCCCA
>PCDB01000060.1 GCA_002591625.1 Porticoccaceae bacterium | reverse complement strand
TTTCAGACAGCTGACCCAACTGCAAGAGACTTGGAGCTGATGGTGACATTTTACGAAGAAGAGAAGAATCGGCTGGAGACTCGACGAGTAGTAACTGCGGAAAATCAGGTCGGGGGAATTCCTCTCGACAGCGAATATATTATCTTCCTGATAGACAGCTCTGGCAGCATGAAACAGATGAAAGCAGCCGTAGATCAGCAGTTCAGAGCAATTCTTGACACCTATCCTCGCGTCAAAGGATTGCAAGTCGTTAATAACAAGGGACAATACCTCTATCCTGAAACAGCAGGTGGCTGGGTTGAAGACACCGAAGCCCGTAGAAAGGAGATATTGGCCAAGTATGTATTGTGGTCCTCTGACATTCAATCGGATCCGACAGAAGGCTTGGTGGCTGCAGTGCAAACCTACAGCAGGCAAGAAAAAGAACTATGCATATTTGTTTTAGGGGACGATTACCAGACATTTGCTGACATAGGGCGATTGATTGAGGCGATTGATGTGCTGCAGAAAAAAAGTTCCAACGGCAAACCGAAGATACGCATTCATGGAATGGGATTCCCCTGGCTACTCAAGCAAATGGAGAACTTTTCGGACGTGAGACTCTATGAACAAGCTGTTAAGTATGCAGCCCTTATGCGTAATCTCAGTGCTAGGAGCAATGGGGCTTTCATCGGTCTAAACTCCATCGAACCCGAGAGGCCCAGACGGTGATGAGAGATGATCCAATTACAAAAATCATTAGATTTGCCTCACATGGGCTCGGTTTGCGGGTCTTGAATCTAGTTATTATCCTCATAATTACAGGGTGCGGTGGTTCCAGCAATGTCCAAATTGGTGCCAACTTTCCAACGCTAATTGCAAAACCGCTTGATATTAGAGCTGCTGTGGTGCTTGACCCAACTTTTATAAGCTACATAGCAACGCCAAATAAAAGCATAACAATAGACATCGGTTCAGGGCAGAAGCAGGTCTGGGAAAACTCTTTCCTTGGCTTAGTCAAAGATGTTAGCTTCTTAGACTCCGCAGAACTAGTCGATGATTCATATGATCTGATCGTCTTGCCCTCCGTGGTCGATGTGCAAGTTTCCGTGCCATCAGAGAATTACCTCAGCATTTATGAAGTATGGATAAAGTACAGCATCGATATTCGATCTGGCGATGGGGCCAATTTGGATAACTGGTACATGCCTGTATACGGTAAAACTTCCAATGCGTCTTGGTCCAGAGATCGTGCCATAAGTTCCGCAACTGAAACGGCGCTCCGTGATGTTGGCGCCAAACTCAGTCTCGATTTTTTTCGTATCCCCTCTGTGAGAAGGTACATAAATAATCTCAAACTGGGGGAAGGCCTATGAAAAACTGCGCCCTAGCAATTGCACTCTTTTGCATTACTGCTTGCTCCACCACAACCACGGTTGACGAGTTCAGAAGCGGAGATCACAAAATCAGCATTGGTCAGGGTGACAATGTGGTATTACTAGGTCGACGAGATGCCGGGGACTATGAAACGGATGCAGAGTTTGTTCAATGCGTTGGTAGAAAGTTGGAGGGGCCCAATTTAGGCGTACTTCAAGAACAAGATTTTATGGACGCCTTGTACCCTTGGCTTGAACCACGAACCGCTCCCAAAGCACTTCCAAGAATGCGTCGCTTGATGCAGGAACCACTGATTGAGCGGTCCATTCAAGATAGACGGGTGCGCTACTTCGTTTGGTTAGACGGTGCAACTAAAACAATTGACAAAGCTGGCTCTATTAGCTGTGCTGCGGGGCCCGGTGGCGCTGGTTGTTTTGGGTTCGCAAAATGGGATAAGTCCTCAATATATGAAGCCGTAGTCTGGGACATTGAGGATCTGAGTGAGGTTGCAAGAGTGCGTGTCGACTCAGAGGGAACCTCCTATCTCATTGGTGCTATAGCGCCCATTCCACTAATGACACCGGTAAAGAATGATGCATGCTCTAGCCTTGGCAATCAGTTATCGAGTATCTTTAAAAATTCCAATTAAATCAGGGAAAATCGAGTGAAAATTTTCCGCTGCGAGGAGAAAAACTTTTCGACGCTTTGGCTGGCGCTTCCGCTTCTTGTTTCCGTTGCCAGCTTTGGGGCTCCTAGTGGCAAAGAAATTTATGAGGAAACACTTAAGGCAACTCCAATTTTTAATGACCCTTCTTTAATAGCGTACATTAACAAACTGGGTCGTGAGATCGTTGCTGTTTCGGACATGGCGGATGAAGAATTCACCTTCACCTTGCTTGATTCCCCCGAACTTAATGCATTTGCAACCGCAGACAATTATGTCTATGTCAACCGCGGGCTTTTGAACTACGTGAGCAATGAAGCACAACTTGCTTCGGTAATCGCTCATGAAGTCGCGCACATAACCTGTGATCATGTTAAAGAACGTTTCTCAAAGGGCACCTCGAACCAAATGCTAAGTACTCTTGTGTATATCCTCAGTGGAAGTGGTGACGCCGCTGAAGCAGCTATGGCTTATGGACAAGCAAATGTGAGGTCATTTGGGCGACGACAAGAACTTGAGGCAGATGAAGTTGGTGCCGAGTACATGGCAAAACTGGGTTATGATGTTAACGAAATGCTCTCGATGCTTTCGGTTATGAAAGATTTCGAAACTCTTCAAAAGGAACAAGCAAGATCGAGAGGCGCGATTCGACCAACCTATCATGGAGTTTTTGCCTCACACCCAAGGAATGATGCAAGACTGCGAGCCGTTGTATCGAGGGCCTCTAGCCTAATCTCTGGGGCACCCAGAGGTAATGGAGCTGCTCAATATCGAAAGCTCACGCAAGACCTCGTCTGGGGCAAGAATTTCCTCGCAAAAACAACGCCCCCTGAGCGCTATTCCAACATGCGTTGGAGAATACGTTTTGACTTGCCTGAAGGCTGGACCCAAACTGCAGGAACAGCCCCAACCGCTGTGATAGGTGAATCCCCTGAAAAAAAAGCGAGCATTTCCATGACACGGCTCGGCAGAACAGCGCAGAGTCCCGAAGAATACCTGTTCAACCAAATGAATGTTAAAGCAATTGATGTCGGCGAAAAAATATCACCGGCGCGACTAAATGGGTTCACAGGCACATTAACGGAAACCGACAAAAAGGATAATGAAACAACTGTCAGAGTTGCCGTCATATACTACAAATTGCATGCTTACATCTTTCGAGGCCAAGTTAAGAATCCAGATGACTTTACCGNTTTCGATAANCTATTTANGGAGGCTATNAANACTTTTCGAACGATATCTCAAGCAGAANTAGATGGTCAGCAACCACAGAAAGTCCACTATATNAAAGCCACGANTAACACGACATTTGATGGNCTNGCCCAGCACTTCAANCTCAAACGCTCAGACGTNNCCATACTNAGAGTGATAAATGGCTTGTATCCGGCGGGCGAACCGNNAGCTGGGCAAATCATTAAGGTATTTAAACGATGATCGGCNNNNGACTAGNCTGACAAAANTAGGTCGTCATGAATAAGAATTTTCTGATTGTNAGCTTNTCNGTCNCACTATACNNCATGCTCTTTGCNANAACACTTATTCAGACTGAGCCGGCCGGANAGNATGANAATTGGGATAAGCGCTATNCAGCACCCCANAANATCCAACAACTCCAAGATCAGCTNGANGCAAGGNTCATNAGTCGTCAACNAGGNNCAACNCATCCCACTGTGGATGANTTGAGTGAANAAACAGCGGAGAAAAGTTTAGAGCTTCGCCTTGACAAGTTAACNAAGAATATCACCACACCCGAAAATCCGAGTGCNGAGGAGNTGCNCNCCTACTTCGAACAGCACAAAGAAGAATANCGNNAAGNATCGACANTTGNGTCTNGACCATGTTACNTACACTATTAAGGCNAGNGGAGGANACTCAGTCTCAGCNGCTCAAGAAGCCCTCTCGANCAGCGATANAATCNTTCCTGTAGGGGATGAAACTCCTCTNCCNAGGCANTTNACTGATGTTTCTAGCCTGCAACTCGATGAAATTTTTGGTGAGCCTGCCAGTCTTGANATTATTAACTTGGCGCGCCGTTCTNCTCANTTACCNTGCTGGGGCGGTCCNATAACATCGGCATANGGGGTGCATCTCGTATGTATAAAACAGTTCGAATTGGGCAAGATACCGCCATTCTCNGANGTAAGACNGCAAGTCCTAAACGACTGGCGATATGAGACNGCCTCAAANAAGGGTNCGCNNTAAGNTATATTGAAANTNTTTACAANACGAGGCTCGAAAATAAGTTCTTTAAACCACTGACACCGGATTGCTGCCAAGTTCTGAGTGCAGCTGAACCNACGATAGCAACATCTGCGTGGCCGCGNAGGGCATCTACGTCTTCNCTCCCNCTGATTCCAAANCCAACAGCAATCGGTACATCAGTATNTTTACGGCATTTTTCAACTAGTTTCAGCACGTTGTCGCCAATAATTGTNTTTGANCCAGTCACTCCTTTTCGTGCCACAACATAAACCATGCCTCGGCTGGCTGCNCCCAANTTGGCCAATCTNTCATCACTNCTGGTCGGTGTCATCAAAACGATGGGAGAGANGTCCTCCNCAATTGNCATTGAATTAAGATTTTTAGCCTCCTCTANAGGAAGGTCTGGNAGGATGTAACCTACNCCACCCGCACTTGCCAAACGCCGCAAAAACTNCTCCTCACCCATCTTAAAAACAGTATTGTAGTACCCCATCATNAGTATCTTGAAAGAAAANAAATCAGTCGCTTGTTTCATAAAATCAAAGCATTGATCTATGGTCGTTCCTGATTTTAAGGACTCCTCATTCGCCTNNGCGAAAAGNGGCCCATCAGCACTCGGCTCAGAGAATGGAAATTGAAGTTCAACTAGATCAACACCAGCNGACTGCATAATCTGNAGAGCCTGCATGTTATCTTCGAATGATGGGTAGCCACANACCACNTGAGCCATGATCAAAATATCTTTTTTTTTCCGCTTCTCAACAATGTAATTAGCCAGTNACANTAGNCNTNCTCTNCNANGTATTGATCAGACTTTTCNTTNATGAATGACTTCCACTCCCNGTCATCTAGGGCNTCTGCAATAGTAAAAATATCTTTATCACCTCTCCCTGATTGATTAATCAGAATAATTTCATTTCGCCCCATCTTGGGAGCTTCCCTAATTGCCAANACAAANGCATGAGCTGTTTCAAGTGCGGGAATAAGCCCCTCAGATCGCATTGTCAGGCGCAGCGCCTCTTTNACCTCCTCGTCNGTTGCCGCCTCGAAACGAACTTTCCCAGCCTCCCACAAATAAGAAAAAATAGGGTTGATGCCAATATAATCAAGACCTGCCGCAATAGAGTGGGTTTTCCGCATATTGCCCTGCTCATTTTGNAGAAAGTAAGTCTTGAAGCCTTGCGCAACTCCCACCGAAGCATCGTTGTATGCAAGTCGAGCAGCNTGTAGGTTCGATCCCNNACCGAGCCCNCCGGCCTCGCAACCAATCAATTCCACCGNATCATGNTCTAANAANCCTTGAAATATCCCTATNGCATTTGATCCGCCNCCAACGCANGCATANACACGATCTGGCAATGATCCTGTCAACTCTTGAAGTTGATCGCGTGCTTCAATTCCTATCACAGACTGGAACCAACTAACCATCTCNGGGAAAGGATGCGGGCCGCAGGCCGTTCCGAGAACATAGTGGGTATCGGCCATATTCGACACCCAATCTCGCATGCACTCNTTAATAGCATCTTTTANGGTTTTCTGGCCATCTTTNACAGAAACCACCTCAGCCCCGAGATTCTCCATCCAAAACACATTGGGACGTTGGCGAGCAACATCAACTTCACCCATATAAATGGTGCANTCCAAACCGAACCGAGCAGCCATAGTTGCNGTGGCAAAACCATGTTGCCCGGCNCCAGTCTCTGCNATGACTCGCCGTTTACCAAGCCTTTTACAGANCAGGCCCTGNCCAATTACGTTATTAACCTTNTGTGAACCGGTATGATTAAGGTCATCTCGCTTAACATAAATTTGCGCGCCCCCAAGTTTCTTNGATAAGTTTGGNAGATNGGTTATNGGCGTCGGTCTTCCAGAGTAGTTCTTAAGAATTTCCATGTACTCGGACCAGAAACTNTCATCNTTCTTGCAAACTCGAAAGCATTGTTGGAGCTCTTNAATTGTGCCGTGGAGAATCTCCGGCAAGAAGACGCCACCATATTCTCCGAAATAGCCTTCCCGCCCAGCGGGAAAATCAAAAATGTCCATGGAATNCCTCTTTAGATGAATATTCTAGAAGTCGACCCAAACCAGCAATGCGACATACANGAACGGTNNCNGGNCAGTGTAGCCAAGTCACCTTTTGACCTCAATACTGCCATAANAGGAATTCCTTTAANNGCNTCACAATAACTGTTNAAGNGTNANAATTNAAAAATGACCAACTTATCCCCACTGGTCAAAAATTAAGCTATCCATAGCGTATAAGTATGCAAGCACTTTATCTACATGTTATCCCCATATATGATTACAAAAGATAGCAATCAAGACAAAAAAAACACAATATGTAGTATCTAGGCATTCTATTAGTACTAAATGTAGGATAGAATCGATCGCTTGGGTCAATAATACGAAGGCTCAAGCCAGCGCGAAATGCGTCATAGCCAAACCCGCTAATAGCTATTAGCGACCATGGCAAAGACAGCTTAAAAAAGGAAAAAAAATGACGGCAGCTAAACTTAAAACTGTNAGTAAATCAAAGAAGACAACCCCNATTAAAATGCAAGACGCGTCTCTGGACATTTGGGACAAGAAATATCGTCTGAAAGATAAAACAATGNAGNCCATAGATAAGGACATAGATGATACCTACCGAAGAGTGGCGGCNGCATTGTCAAGCGTTGAAAACGAAGACAAACAGAAATATTGGCAAGAGCGTTTCGAATGGGCACTCCANAATGGTGCAATTCCCGCTGGNAGGATTATATCCAATGCTGGAGCGCAGGCCTATAAGCCGGCAACTTCNACTATTAACTGCACAGTTTCAGGTATTGTGCCGGATTCGATGCAAGGTATCTTGGAACGNAATGTAGANGCAGGACTNACACTAAAAGCCGGTTGCGGTATTGGTTATGAGTTTTCTACGCTTCGNCCAAAAGGAGCCTATGTTTCCGGCGCCGGCGCATATACCTCTGGACCNCTNTCGTTCATGGACATATTTGATAAGATGTGTTTCACAGTTTCCTCGGCNGGGGGGCGTCGGGGCGCNCANATGGCGACATTTGATGTGAGCCATCCAGATGTTCTAGATTTCGTNAGAGCCAANAGAGAAGACGGGCGTCTTNGACAATTTAATTTGTCGTTGTTAATTACTGAGGAATTTATTAAGGCTGTNAAGGAAGATGCCCANTGGGACCTAACTTTTCCAGTAACTTCAAAGGAAGTTGAGGGNGGNCTTGACCTTGAGGATAGTAAGATTATTTGGAAGGCCTTTCCAACAACCGACGGTTATGTNAAAAACGATCAAGGGCTTGTAGCTTGCCGTATTTATGAAACAATTCGGGCGCAGAAATTATGGAATGCCATAATGGCGTCAACATATGATTTCGCCGAACCNGGTTTTATATTGATTGATGAGGTNAACAAAAANAATAATAACTGGTTCTGCGAAAACATACGAGCAACTAACCCTTGCGGTGAGCAACCACTTCCNCCTTACGGAAGTTGCCTGCTCGGGTCTGTGAACCTAACTAAATTCGTTCGCNANCCCTTCACAAGTGAAGCTTATTTTGATTGGGACGANTACTCTGAGGTNGTCTCAATCTTTACCAGAATGCTCGATAATGTGGTAGAAATTAATGGCCTTCCTNTGGTAGGGCAACGCGAAGAAATNCAATACAAACGTCGNCATGGAATGGGCTTTTTAGGCTTGGGCTCTGCCATCACAATGCTATGCATGAAATATGGTGATGAGAAGTCTCTAGAATTCACAGAGCGGGTAGCAAGAGATATGGCCATCGCCGGCCTTCAGACCGGGCTTGAACTAGCGCGAGAGAAAGGCCCCGCTCCGATCATGGAGGATACATTTAAGATCACCGCTGAAATGCTTTTTAATCAACCTGANCTTGCAAAAGACGGCATAAAGGTTGGATCAAAAATCAAAGGCAAAGTCTTANTGGGTAAATATAGTCAATATATGCAGCAANTGAGTTCGGTAGCGCCAGAACTCATAGAAGCTATTGTAAANGANGGGTGTCGTTTTAGCCATCACNCCTCGATCGCTCCCACAGGNACAATTTCTNTATCTTTAGCCAACAATGTNAGTAATGGCATAGAGCCGAGTTTCGCNCATCATTACTCTCGAAATGTGATTCGGGAAGGACGCAAAACCAAGGAAAAAGTTGATGTCTTTTCTTATGAACTGCTTGCATATCGNGCCCTNATCAACAACGAAGCTATGCCCTTCAGTGATAAACCTGAGCAGAGCCTCCCTGACTATTTTGTGTCATCGGAAAACATTCAACCCAAACAACATGTTGACATTCAAGCCGCGGCGCAAAAATGGGTTGATTCATCTATCTCAAAAACTATCAATGTCCCAACCGAATGNAGTTATGACGACTTTAAAGATATCTATCTATACGCTGCAGAGAAAGGTCTCAAAGGCTGCACTACNTTCCGCTTCAACCCNGAAGCATTNCAGGGAGTTCTAGTCAAAGAACAAGACCTAGAAAACACAATTTATAGTTTCACTCTAGAAGACGGTTCCACTATCGATTTCAAGGGAAATGAAGANGTTGAATATGACGGTGAAATTCATAGCGCAGCAAATCTTTTTGATGCTTTAAAGGAAGGTTATTACGGAAAGTTTTAGTCCTCTNTGGCCCCAGTGAGGAATGANAAGGAGAAACAATATGGTAAAAAAAATAGAGAAAAAGATTGTGAGCTATAAGGTGGCCAATAACGACAGCGTCGAGGAAAAAACCGNGCAAGCGACTGANAACAATATAATACAAATGCATGAAAAAGTTTCAAGACCANAGGCCTTATCAGGAAGCACCTATAAAATAAAGACGCCNCTATCCGATCATGCTCTCTANNTAACAATCAATGACATCGTCCTCAATGAGGGCACCGATCACGAGTTGCGGAGACCTTTTGAAATCTTCATCAATTCAAAAAACATGGACCATTTTCAATGGATCGTCGCACTTACACGAGTGGTATCAGCTGTNTTTCGTAAGGGTGGTGACTGCACATTCCTNGTGGAGGAGCTCAAAGCAGTTTTTGATCCCCAAGGAGGATACTTTAAGCCTGGGGGGAAATTTATGCCTTCCCTAGTGGCCGAGATAGGATGGGCGATAGAGGACCANCTGCAGAAGATTGGTNTACTTNTTGCCCCTCAAATATCAGAGCATCAGCAAAAAATNNTGGATGCNAAGCGNTCCGAGTTCGAGGCCAAGACTCCTTCAGTTGAACCGGAAAGCTTCCCNACAAATTCCGAACTCTGCAAAAAATGTAATGTCAAGGCGGTNATCCTTATGGATGGGTGCATGACCTGCCTCAANTGTGGTGATTCAAAGTGTGGTTAGTTTCAAATNATAANTATGTTNNTGGGCCNAAATCTAGGCAATGGAGCTTNGCGATTTGAGCGAATTGNATGAATTATTTTCGCGGAATNAAGCTTGGGCAGACAAAATAAAAAGTCGCACGCCACACTTCTTTAAAAATCTAAGCNAAGAACACAAGCCAAAATATCTCTGGATTGGCTGCTCCGATAGCAGAACNGCACCNGACCGCCTGNTTAATTTACCANCGGAAGAGATTTTCGTTCATCGCAATATCGCAAATCANATACATTCTGATGACACAAACTGCATGTCGGTAGTCCAATATGCAGTTGACCAATTAAAAGTAAGTCATATTGTCGTTTGNGGTCATAGTTATTGTGGTGGTGTGCGGGCCGCACTTGANGGACAAACNAGTGGACCGATAGGCCAATGGTTANGGCCTCTCACTATCCTAAAANCGTCTATCTCCAAAAAACTGGAAAAATCCTCTNATGAAGAAAAGTCTGCCACACTTGCCGAACTAAATGTTATAAAACAAGTAACTAATCTATGTGACTCAATAACAGTTCAGAGCGCNTGGNAAANGAAAACAAAGCTATCTNTTCATGGATGGATGTTTGATATAAAGACCGGCATCGTCNNAGATTTATTGGGCGANATTAAATCAGCAGAAACAGCTGCCTCTATTCAAGAGCAATATTTCTAAGTATAACCCTTAAATTTTTCCAACAACCGCCTGGCTGCTAACTTGGGATGCATTGCACCGGATAATACTGCTTTTTCTATCGATATGACGCTCTCGCGAACTGACGGATCATCTTTGAGGTCGGACAGCACGAGCGCAGTGGTTTCCCCCCACATCCAGGCAAGAGATTGCTCGGCGCGATGGGTCTCGAATTCTCCAGATTCCTTGAGAGCCAATTGCATCTCGATTAACTGGTCCCATACTTCAGTGACACCATGGCCATCTAACGAGGAGCAGGCGGCAACCACTGGTTGCCATGCGCTATGTCGACCCTTGATAAACTGTAAAGCCGATCTATAGTCTTGCACGGTTCGCTCTGCTATCATTTTTTGATCGCCGTCCGCTTTGTTAACTAAAACAATATCCGCTAGTTCAGTAATACCTCTTTTAATGCCCTGAAGTTCGTCCCCCGCTGAGGGCAGTAGTAGAAGTATAAATGCGTCAACCATATCTGCCGCTATAGTCTCGTACTGCCCCACACCGACAGTTTCTATAATCATTACATCGAACCCAGCCGCTTCACATAGCAACATCGATTCACGGGTACGCCGAGTAACACCGCCTAGCGTGTCACCGGCAGGAGAAGGTCGAACAAAAACATTCTCGCGCGATGAGAATGTTTGCATACGCGTCTTATCGCCCAAGATTGAGCCACCCGTTATAACCGACGATGGATCCACTGCCAACACTGCAACATTGTGCCCTATATCGACCAGATGATTGCCGAACGATTCAATAAATGTTGATTTCCCGACTCCAGGAGCACCGGAGATACCTATTCGAATCGAATTTCCGGTATGAGGGAGTAATTCCTGAAGAATTTCGTCCGCAGTGTCTCGGTGATCCCGCCTAGATGATTCTATTGCAGTAATTCCCTTGGCTAGGGCGCGACGACTTCCATCCAATATTTGTTTTGCTAAGGATAGTCTCTCAACCATGATAAAACCTTAATTCGTTAAACTAACCACCATAGGGAGAGAATTTACTCAAATTCGAGGATAACCTGATCGACCGCTAGACTATCTCCCACGGCACTGCGAACAGCTGACACAACGCCATTTTGAACTGCTCTTAAACTATTCTCCATTTTCATGGCCTCTACGACCGCAAGTTCGTCTCCCACTTTGACAGAATCGCCTTCAGAAACCGAAATACTGACCAGAAGCCCCGGCATAGGGGAAAGCAAAAATTTTGATAGATCTTCGGGCTCTTTGTGGAGCATATGAACGCTAAGCTCTGACGCTCTTTTTGACAACACTTCTGCACTTATCTTAGCGCCTCGATAGTACAAAACATACTTATTAACATTTGTCTCCATTTGCACACAAATAAACCGATCTTGTATTTTTGCATTGAATATGGGATCCCCTAATTTCCAGTCAGTAGTTATATGGTGGTCAACGCCTGAAACTTTGATAACATGCCCCCCTTCCTCAAGGGCTTTAATACTGGCCGGAGTACTTTCTCCTCCTGCCACCACCACCCAATCGTGTGGTGGACGATATTGATGCTCCGAGAGTTGACCAGATAACTTAGCCTCTCTCTCCAAACGAAAATGATTAGCTAAAACAACTACTGCAATCATCATCATGAGATCGTCAGGTGACATTGGATCAACCGAGAATCCATCTGGATACTCTTCCGAGATAAAATTAGTGGTTAAGTTTCCTGCCAAGAAACGAGGATGGTTCATTAATGAATTCAAAAAGCTAATATTGTGATTTACACCCCGAATATAGTAATTGTCCAAGGCCTTAGACATTGACGCAATCGCTTGATCTCGATTTTCTCCGAAGGTAACTAACTTAGCGATCATTGGGTCATAATAAATTGAAACTTCTCCTCCCTCATAAACACCGCTATCAACTCGAACCCCTTCCCCAGTTGGTTCTAAGTAATTAGTCAATCGGCCGGTAGAGGGCAAAAAGTCACGAAGCGGATCTTCAGCATAGACTCTAGATTCAATGGCCCACCCATTAAGAGAGATGTCTTCTTGCCTAATTGATAGCTCTCCTCCAGAAGCAACGACAAACATCATCTCCACGATATCTAAGCCACTAACTAACTCGGTAACCGGGTGTTCTACTTGTAGTCTAGTGTTCATCTCCAAAAAGTAGAAATTTCTATCGATATCTACAATAAATTCTACGGTTCCAGCTGACCGATAATTTACAGCGCGAGCCAATGCACAACTTTGTTCTCCCATCGCACGACGCGTCTCCTCGTCTAGAAAAGGCGACGGAGCCTCTTCAATCACCTTTTGATGACGGCGTTGAATTGAACATTCTCGCTCTCCTAGGTATATCGTATTCCCGCTACCATCAGCAATTATTTGTATCTCAATATGCCGAGGTTCTTCAATAAATTTCTCGATAAATATCCGATCATCGCCAAAACTGCTACTCGCCTCATTGCGAGCCCGCTTAAAGCCCTCTCTGCATTCCTCTTCATTCCTAGCCACTCGCATCCCTTTTCCACCTCCCCCAGCGGATGCCTTAATCATGACTGGATAGCCAATATCCTTGCTAATATTAGCCGCATGATCAGCATCCTTGACAACATCTGTGAACCCAGGGATGACGCTAACTCCCGCTTTCTCAGCAATTAACTTTGAGGTGATCTTATCGCCCATGGATTCGATTGCTAGCTTTTCTGGTCCGATAAAAATGATGTTGGCTTCGTCTAACGCATCCCTAAACTGAGCATTCTCCGACAAAAACCCATAGCCGGGATGAACTGAATCAGCGCCCGTTTCTTTGCATGCACGAACGATTTTTTCTATGTTCAGGTAACTCTCAGACGCCACCGCAGGACCAATTGGTATTGCCTCATCAGCCATTGAAACGTGGAGCGAATCTCTGTCAGCATCGGAATAAACGGCTACTGTGGCGATGCCCAATCGTTTGGCCGTGGCAAAAATACGACACGCAATTTCACCGCGGTTGGCGACCAAAATTTTTTTTAACATAGGTTGCTAGTCTCTCAATCATTTGATAAAAAATTTGGGGTAGATTTTTCTATAGAGGAATATTGCCATGCTTTCTCCAGGGATTTTCGATCGACTTGGACCTCAACATGGCAAAGGACCTTGCAATGCGCATTCGGGTGGTATGCGGCATGATCACATCGTCAACATAGCCTCTTTTACTTGCGATGAAGGGATTTGAAAATTTTTCTCTATATTGTTCGGTTAATTGTTCGATCCGAGATTGATTTCCAAGTTCTTTACGAAAAATTATTTCCACAGCTCCCTTTGCACCCATGACTGCAATTTCCGATGTAGGCCAAGCTAGATTCACATCTCCTCTCAGATGTTTAGATGACATTACATCATAAGCTCCACCATAGGCCTTGCGTGTAATTAGTGTTACCTTTGGAACCGTGCACTCGGCATAAGCATAAAGGAGCTTGGCCCCATGCTTGATAATTCCACCATATTCCTGTGATGTGCCGGGCATAAATCCTGGTACATCAACTAAAGTGAAAATCGGTATATTGAAAGCATCGCAGAAACGAATGAAACGAGCCGCTTTGCAAGATGCGTCAATATCTAAACAACCTGCCAATACCATCGGTTGATTAGCTACAATACCCACTGTAGAGCCTTCGATACGGACAAAGCCAATGATAATGTTTTTTGCATAGCTAATTTGCAACTCAAAGAATTCGCCTTCATCAGCAACTTTTGTTATGACTTCATGCATGTCATAGGGTTTGTTGGGATCGGAGGGCACAACTGTATCTAACGACATCTCAAACCGGTCAGTTGGATCTTCAGTTGGCCAAACAGGTGATCTATCTTTATTGTTAGAAGGTAGGAAATTTAAAAAGAACCTCAATTTGGAGATCGCATCGATATCATTTTCAAAGGCTAAATCAGCCACCCCTGAAACGCTGGAGTGCGTGACCGCTCCACCTAGTTGTTCTGCACTGACTTCCTCATGGGTGACAGTCTTTACGACATCTGGTCCAGTTACGAACATATATGAGCTATCCTTGACCATGAATATAAAATCGGTAATTGCGGGAGAATAAACTGCCCCTCCAGCACACGGACCCATAATCATCGATATCTGAGGAACTACCCCTGAAGCCATAACATTTCGCTGAAATACTTCAGCATAACCGCCCAATGAAGCCACGCCTTCCTGAATTCTAGCTCCGCCTGAATCATTTAACCCAATAATCGGTGCACCCACCTTCATGGCCTGATCCATTAACTTGCATATCTTTTCCGCATGTGCCTCTGATAGCGCACCTCCGAAAACGGTGAAATCCTGGCTGAAAACAAACACTAGTCTCCCATTAATTGTCCCATAACCAATCACTACCCCATCGCCAGGAATGCGCTGTTCATCCATTCCAAAGTCACTGCACCGATGTTCGACAAACATGTCCCACTCTTCAAAGCTCCCATCGTCTAACAACAAATCAATCCTTTCTCGTGCGGTCAATTTTCCTTTTGAATGTTGTACATCGATTCGTTTTTGCCCTCCACCTAAACGCGCGGATTGCCGCTGGTCTTCAAGTTGGTTAATAATTTCTTGCATAATCCTCTCCATTAACACCCAAGCAATCGTCTATTTTATCAATGATAAAACTTCTCTTGCAGCTTCAGGAATATTGGTACCCGGTCCAAAAATGGCGGAGACCCCAGCAGCCTTCAGTTGATCATAATCATCTGGTGGTATCACGCCACCGCAGATCACCAACACTTCATTCGCTCTTTGGGACTCCAACTGTTCTATGAGCTGCGGAACCAAAGTCAAATGGGCTGCAGCTTGGGTGGAAACACCTACTATGTGAACGTCGTTCTCTATTGCTTGACGAGCGGCCTCTTGTGGTGTTTGAAACATAGGTCCAATATCAATATCAAAGCCCATATCAGCGAAAGCAGTAGCAATGATCTTAGCTCCGCGGTCATGGCCATCCTGACCCAGCTTGATAACAAGCATACGTGGTCTCCGCCCATGCTTTTCAGCGAATTCGTCCACTTCTGATTTAATGTCTTTAAACATATCATCGCCCTCGTATGAGGCGCTATAAACGCCACTGATAGAACGCTGTTCAGCCACATGCCGGCCCCATACTGTTTCTAAGGCATCAGACACCTCTCCAACTGATGCGCGCGCGCGCATCGCGTCAATGGTAAGCGCCAAAAGATTTCCTTCACCACTCTCTGCCGCTTCGGCTAACTGAGAAAGAGCTTTGCCACATTGGCCCTGATCGCGATCAGCACGAATCTTTTGTAATCGATCAATCTGAGCATCGCGCACTGCACTATTGTCAATATTTAAGACATCAACCTCAGCTTCAGTCTCAGGCTGGTACTTATTAACCCCAACGATCACCTCTTCACCACGATCAATCCGCGATTGTCGCAATGCAGCCGCCTCCTCTATCCGCAACTTGGGCATTCCCGATTCCACTGCACGCGTCATTCCTCCTAACAACTCAACTTCATCGATTAATTTTCGTGCTTCTGAAACCAGTTCGCTAGTTAAAGTTTCCACGTAATAGGAGCCGGCTAATGGGTCCACGACCTTAGTGATACCTGTTTCTTCTTGTATTACTAATTGAGTATTTCTGGCAATCCTTGATGAGAAATTTGTAGGTAGCCCCAAAGCTTCATCGAACGAGTTGGTGTGCAATGACTGGGTTCCACCCAGAACGCCCGACATAGCTTCTATGGTAGTGCGTATGACATTATTGTAAGGATCCTTGCTAGTCAAACTCACCCCTGAAGTCTGACAATGAGTTCGGAGCATCAAGGAGCGTTTGTCTTTGGGAGCGAATTTTTCTTCCATTAAGGTAGCCCACAATATCCTCGCCGCTCTTAGTTTCGATATTTCCATAAAAAAATTCATACCGATGGCAAAGAAGAACGACAAACGCGGTGCAAACTGGTCTACGTCCAGCCCTCGACTTATAGCGGTCCGAACATATTCAATGCCATCCGCAATAGTATAGGCAAGCTCCTGGACATTTGTAGCCCCAGCTTCCTGCATGTGATAACCAGATATTGAAATCGAATTAAATTTGGGCATGTGTTGTGCTGTATAGGCAATGATATCAGCAACAATCCGCATAGAGGGCTCAGGCGGATAAATATAGGTATTGCGCACCATGAACTCTTTTAAAATATCGTTCTGCAATGTGCCAGCCAGCTGCTCAGGGGCGATCCCCTGCTCCTCAGCCGCCACGATGTAGCCAGCCATGACTGGAAGCACCGCTCCATTCATTGTCATGGATACAGACACCTGATCGAGGGGAATTTCATTAAACAAGACCTTCATATCCTCAACGGAGTCGATGGCTACCCCTGCTTTTCCCACATCTCCCTCAACCCGAGGATGATCTGAGTCATAGCCACGATGCGTGGCAAGATCGAAAGCTACCGAGAGTCCCTGCTGACCCGCTGCCAGATTTCGTTTATAGAAGTCATTGGATTTTTCGGCAGTAGAGAACCCTGCATATTGACGAACCGTCCAAGGCCGACTGGCATACATACTCGCTTTCGGGCCCCTCTTGAAGGGGGGAAACCCCGGCATACTATCCAGATGTTCAAGGCTTTGCGTGTCTTGGGCAGTATATAATGGCTTTATCACTATACCCTCAGGTGTACGCCACATTGATTGGTCCGATGTCGTGCCACGCGTTTCTTTTGCAAACATCTCTTCCCAATCCGCAAGATTAGGCGATTTATTATTTGACATCTAATCCTCCAATGGCTCAATATCGGTTAGCTTAAACTCTTCCCGAGGATCCCCCAAGTGGAACCTAAATAAATGCAGAGAGCTTAAAACAATTAGACATTATTCAAAACCAAACCGCACAGATTGTGCCATTTTATTGCAATTGAACTTCATAATCATGTTTTTAATAATATGGAACCAGAAATCAGGTTAACTGAATTCAGTATTGGTGGAGGGTGCGGGTGCAAAATAGCTCCAGATGTTCTTGCACAGCTCTTGGAATCAGATGAGACGATACCGCCTTTCGAAGATTTGGTAATCGGGAACTCTGATAACGATGACGCAGCTGTATACGATTTCGGTGATGGGCGAGGGATTGTAAGCACCACTGATTTTTTTACGCCTATAGTAGACGATCCATTCGACTTTGGACGCATTGCCGCCACAAACGCCTTGAGTGATGTTTATGCAATGGGTGCCCTCCCCATGATGGCAATCGCCATCTTCGGCTGGCCAACTGATCTCATCCCCCTCCCAATTGGTCAGAAAGTGATAGAAGGTGGTCGATTTGTTTGCCACAGAGCAGGCGTGCCTTTGGCTGGAGGGCACTCCATTAGCAGCCAAGAGCCTATATTTGGTCTAGCTGTAACTGGATCACTCACTCTAGCGAATCTCAAAAGAAATAGTGGCGCCAAGGTCGGCGACCTTTTATTTCTCACCAAACCTCTGGGCATAGGTATACTGACAACTGCGGAGAAAAGGGAAATACTAAAACCAGCTCATAGACATCTGGCATTAGAGTGCATGTTGCAGCTTAATGATGTGGGTTACAAGCTTAGTAAACTGCCCGAAGTCACGGCCATGACAGACGTTACAGGATTTGGCCTGCTCGGACATATGATTGAACTTTGCCGCGCCAGCAAGGTTGCAACAGAGCTTGATATGACTGCAGTGCCTATAATTGACCCAAGCGTCGCTCATTACTGTGAACTCGGTGCCGTTCCGGGAGGGTCTGACCGAAATTGGAGAAGCTATCGAGAGAGTGTCTCAGGGTGTTCTAAAATTTCACATCGTCAGGTGCTTTGTGACCCTCAGACAAGCGGCGGGCTTCTGATATCAGTTGATAAGAAGAGTGCTCAAGCAGTCGTCGATATTCTTTCGGATCATAATCTAGGACATCATGCATTTGCTGAGCTCATTCCTCACCAAAGCGGTGAACCTTATGTGAAGGTATTAGAGTGACTAAAAATTTAGTTGTCGAAAGCCGCGAATACCATAATCTTTTGTTAAAAAAAACTACGATTATTGACGTCCGAGCTCCAATTGAATTTGCTACCGGCGCTATACCGGGTGCAATCAATCTGCCATTACTTTCCGATGAAGAAAGACATCAGGTTGGCACTCGCTATAACCAGGACGGTCGAGAGGCTGCGATTGAGTTAGGAACCCACCTAGTTAAAGATGATATTCGTGAAAAACGCGTCAACGCTTGGGCAGAACTGCTAAAAGGAGAGCCGAGAGCCGTGATCTGCTGCGCCCGGGGTGGTCTCCGCTCGCAGATCAGCCAGCAGTGGCTCGCCGAAAACAGTATTTTTTGCCCAAGAGTGGCTGGTGGGAATAAAGCTATGAGAAACTACCTCATGAGCTTTTTCGTGGACTTTTGCAAAAAGGCCTCGCTCACAATTTTATCTGGAATGACTGGGACAGGAAAAACGACACTAATTAAACAACTCGATAATGGCGTCGACCTCGAGGGCGCAGCAAACCACAAAGGTTCTAGTTTCGGTCGTCCCTTAGGCGAACAACCGTCTCAGATCGACTTTGAAAACCGCATCGCGATACGAGTGTTGATAATTAACGCCGGCATTAAAAATTGCCCCATTATTCTGGAAGATGAGAGTCAAATGATAGGTGCGCGCCAAATTCCGCCTTTCCTGAAAGATAAAATGCAAAAAAGTCCTTTGGCAGTTATCGAAATGCCTTTTGAAGAGCGGGTTGAGCGTTTATGGGATGAATATATTGTCGAACGATATCGTAGAACCTCTCAGCTTTATTCCTACGAAAGTGACATGCAGTTCTCCAATTATCTAAAGGATAGTTTGCAAAGAATAAGGAAGCGGCTTGGAGGAGCTAGAACAAAACAGATATTTGCGTTGATGGAAAGTGCTATCTCGAGGCAACACCTTGACGGCTTCTCTTCCCATCGCATCTGGCTTGCAGAGTTGACACGCGAATATTATGACCCTATGTATGAATATCAGCTAAAAAAGAAAATGCAATCCATCGTGTTCAGAGGCAGCTTCTCTGAAGTGAGCGATTGGCTGAGCCAAAATACCCAAGACTAAACCCATGAAGATTGAGAGATATCTCTGTAATTGACACCACGCTAACTTACTCAGGGTCTATTTATATATCCCACTCCACAAAATTTTTAAGCAACCTCAGCCCTGAACTTGCACTTTTTTCCGGATGGAATTGGACTGCAAATAGATTTTCCTGACTTATTGCCGCAACAAACTGCTTACCATAATTACAAAGCCCTGAAACGATCGATCTATCGACAGTTTCTACAAAAAAGCTATGTACAAAATAAAATCTGCTGTACTGGTCTATACCCTTCCACAAGTCATGAGAAATAGACTGATAAACGCAATTCCATCCCATATGAGGGATCTTCAGAAGGCCTCCGACTGACAGCTGTGTTCGAAAAAAACGGACATTTCCGGGCAAAAGTCCCAAACACTCGACGCCGCCATTTTCCTCACTATGATCCATTAAGGCCTGCATTCCCACGCATATAGCCAGAACCGGCTTAGTTCGGATCGCTTCTTGGATTACAGCATCGAGCGAGCGTCGTTTAATCCCTGCCATACAATCTCTGATCGCACCGACTCCTGGGAAAACGATTCGATCGGCTGAGGATAATACGTTCTTATCTGAACTCACCGAAATCTTGGCGTTCCCTGAGACTTTTTGCAAAGCCTTGCTGACCGAATGGAGATTGCCCATGCCGTAGTCGACGACAACAATGTGGTTGGAGTTTTTAATCATTTGTCAGTCTTTTTCTGGCTGGGACTAAAGGGTCCCTTTTGTAGACGGCAAAATTCCGGTCATACGCTCGTCGGAGGCCACTGCCATGCGAAAAGCCCGTCCAAACGCCTTGAAAATAGTTTCCACTTGGTGATGAGCGTTCGAACCACGCAAATTATCAATGTGCAACGTAATAAGGGCATGATTCACGAATCCTTGAAAAAATTCTCTCGTTAGATCCAAATCAAAGTCGCCAACTTTGTTACGCACAAAATCTGCATTCATTATCAAACCTGGTCTCCCAGAGAAGTCCATCACCACCCGCGACAAGGCCTCATCAAGAGGAACATATGCATGACCATAGCGAGCTATGCCCTTTTTATCCCCAATTGCCTCTATGATCGCCATACCAAGTGTGATACCCATATCCTCAACCGTATGGTGATCATCCACATCAGTATCGCCCTTGGCTTTGACGTCCAAATTAATCAATCCATGGCGTGCAATTTGATCAAGCATGTGATTCAGAAAAGGGATCGGCGTATCGTAGCTACCCATACCTGTGCCATCTAAATTAACCGTCAGGGTTATTTCTGACTCATTTGTATTTCTCGTAACTGTCGCTATGCGATCCGCCATGAGCCCTCCCCGGTACTGGTCAGTGCAAGATTCCTAAAAATCGTATTATACTCATAAACTTTATACATAAGTATTCTCACCTTGACTCATTTTTTTAAGCCATTCAGATCTAAAGAGATATTACAGTGACCATTTTTTCTCGGCTCTTATTGACTGCAATTCTAACCATTTTATCTATCGTGGCGGGCCTATACATTTTTGTGTATTTGATATTCGACCCCGAAAATTTGCGATTAGAGCTATATGAAGCGGCCTCCCGAAAGGGATATGAAATAAAAATTGATGGCCCGCTGCAAACGCAGGTTTTGCCTTCTCCAGCGATAACAGCCAATGATGTCAAATGGGGTAGCCTTTCCACAACGGGCCACTTAGAGGAACTTACGCTAAGTGCTAATTGGATAGGCCTAATCGGATTATGGAAGAACGATAACAACACAGCTTCTGATCTAGACTACTTACGGTTTATTAGTGGAATATCGATCCAAAACGGATCATTGAGCCGAGAAACCGAATCAAATTACTCTTGGCAGATCGATAAAATCCAACTAATTTCAACTGATATTTCCTTCAAAGAAACCGATTTTCCAGTGCAACTAAATTTCCGATTCGGACAAGCTATTGAGACCGATGCTCAGCTGATGGTTTCAGTAGACCCAATGTTTCAAATATTTAGAGTATCTGATCTATCTGCATCAATTGGCACTGCACAGCTAAAGGGATCCCTATCAATTAATAGTCAAAAGCCAAGTTCTAATGGCAGATTTGAGTTGTCGGGGTTAGACCTAAAGCAAATAGTGTCTCAGCTGCATTTGCAGTTCCCGATGATAAAGGTTCCAGTGACATCCTCTACCTCCGCGCTTACCAATATTAATATAAATGTTGCATTTGATCTTGACATGTTTGGCTCCTTCAATGTTGCCTCAGAACTAAGTCTCGATGGCAATGATTTTTCCTTGAAAGCGTCAAAGGGCCAAGTTAATGAAAATCTGAAGATAAGCGTTTCTGGTAATCGATGGCCTGCGGACGACTACTTTGGCGGAGACGCGTCGGACCTAGGTAAGATAGATCCCATCATTTTTGCACCGTTGATACCCCTTATCAACCGACCCGAGCAAACCCAGATTGAGATAGATTTTCAAACTCTTGTCCTGGCGAACACCGAGGTAAAAAATCTATATACTAATATATTTACAAATGGAGGCGTTCTCCAGTTAGCCTCCCTAAATGCGGATCTGCTTGGAGGCCAACTTGATGCCTCAGGAAAGTTCGACTTCATAACTGAAAAGCCGGAATTCATATTTAAAACCTCTGTATCTGGCATCAATATTTTGCGTATGCTTGAGAAATCATTAAGCAATACTTCATTGAGTGGAATTTTAGGTTTCGAAATGATCTTGAAAAGCCCCAGCGATTTGCGAAACTCAGCTAAGCCATCGCTTTTTGGTGACGGTCGGTTTACTCTAAAAGAACTAAATTATCCTGATTTAAACGTTGAAAATATCTTTTGCGATTTAAACCAAATTTTTACTGGCAATCAATCAGAACGAAAAGATATTGGGATTGGCGCACAGTTTTCCGATCTAGAGGGCCACTTTTCGGTATATTCTGATGAAATCGTCCTGAGTCAAATATCAACAACAGCAGGCAACTTTAAAATAACGGCTGATGGCATCGTTAAACTTGCAAGCAAAGACTTTCGCTTTAATGTTACCTCTCTTTTAACTGAGACTTTGACAAGTGAAGATGGGTGTCCGGTTGTCAGCCAACTCAGAAACCGAGATATCCCGCTCATATGCGAGGGCAACATAGGTCAGAATACATCACTCACGTGCAATCCTGATATGAAAGCAATTGGTGGCGGATTAAAAAGCTCCATTATCAAAAAATTTGGCCGTAAGACCATGGGCTCCGAACTCGAGAAGGGCATCAACCTTTTAGAGGTCATGGAACAACTATTTGACTGAGTGCCAATATGAATACTGAAGAATTCCAGAACGCGATTCTTAATTGGTCTCAAATTCATGGCCGTAAGGACCTGCCATGGCAAACCAATATTAACGCCTACTCGGTGTGGATATCGGAAATCATGTTGCAACAGACTCAAGTCCAAACTGTTATCCCTTATTTTAAAAGATTTATGGCTCGCTTTCCGACCATATCAGCTCTAGCAACTGCTGATATAAATGATGTGCTTCATTACTGGACTGGGCTCGGCTACTATGCTCGCGCTCGTAATATGCATAAAACTGCGCAACTTGTAAGTAATAAATTTTCAGGTCAGCTGCCAAGTATGATTGAAGATCTTATCAATCTTCCCGGCATAGGACGCTCAACGGCGGGAGCCATTCGATCAATCGCCTTCAAAAAGCCTGCGGCGATCTTGGACGGAAATGTTAAACGAGTTTTAGCTCGCTATGGCGGCATCAAAGGTTGGCCGGGACACAGTGCTACTTCCAAAGAATTATGGGGTCTAGCAGAGGCAATGTCGCCCTCATCGCAAACAGACTTATACACTCAGGCGATGATGGATCTAGGCGCCACAGTCTGCACAAAAAATCCGGATTGTAAAAACTGTCCGGTTAAGTCGGGTTGTGCCGCATTCAAGAAGGGGGAGATACAATCCTACCCGGGTAAAAAACCAAAGAAAGTTCTCCCAATCAGGCGATGCTGCTTTTTGGTAATCTCGAACAATTGTGGTGAAATTCTACTTCAACAGAATCCTCTCATGGGAATTTGGGGAGGTTTGTGGATGTTCCCTCAATGCGAAGAAATCAGTATGATTAATAGCAAATGCGAATTTATGGGTTTCAAATTATCAACAAAGAAGATTCTAGCTCAGAGGCGTCATTCGTTTAGTCACTTCCATCTTGACTATTACCCAATATATATTCGGGCTGAAATTTCGGGAGCCCACTTAAAAAATGATAGGCAAGACCAACTATGGTACGATCCAAAAAATCCCAAAGAATTGGGTATGCCTAAGCCAGCTGTCAAAATCTTTGAGGATTTAAGGTAGCAGATGTGCAACGCAAATATTCGCCGAGGGCACTAAAGTTTTACATAGTCAATAGTGGATCGAACCATGACTCGCAAGGTTTACTGTCGAAAATATAGATCTGAGCTTCCTGGCCTAGATCGCCCCCCCTTTCCCGGTCCTCAAGGAGAAGTTATCTTTAACGAAATATCAAAACAGGCTTGGGAAGAATGGATGTCTCATCAAACGACGCTTATAAATGAAAAGCGGCTTAACATGATTGATAAGGACGCCCGTCAGTACCTCGCTGAGCAGAGAGAACTGTTTTTTGATGGGCAAGATGTTGATCAAGCCGATGGTTACGTACCCAAGAGCGGGTAAACCTTGACGAAATCGGGTTCGCACGATTTAATATCGTGCTTCTCTCGATAGCTTAAAAGTTCTAAATAGCCAAGCCCAGGTAGCTCAGTTGGTAGAGCAGTGGACTGAAAATCCTCGTGTCGGTGGTTCGATTCCGCCCCTGGGCACCATCAACCTATTTATAATATTCCCTAGTGGCCGAATTTGCTCGTGTTTTCCATAAANTAGATAGAGGCGGTAGACAAAATGGTAGACCATTTATCAAGAAACAATTGTTGTCACAAATATACTTTTATTAAACNTGGGGTTTATAAAAAAAGTGCCCAATGACCTAAAACATCACTATAAAACTGAGAGAAAAACCCAGAATTTAAAGACAAAGGATATATGCATTACTCGAACTTTTAGCAGCATTATGCATCTAACAATCCTTTGACTCTGAATCAAGACACTAGAGGATCCTGATATGAAAAAAAGATTTCTGATGATAGTTTTAACGATAGCGATAAATTTCAACTCACAGGCGCAAGATCAAGAGTTAGAGGATAGATTTAAGATTATAGATATCATGAATAACTATGCGTTGGCACTAGATACAAAGGATTACCCATTGTTAAGGTCTCTTTTTTCAGACGATGTTGAAGTTAGGATTACTTTTGATTCAAATTTTTCTGATGGTGGAGAAGTAAAGTTTACTGGCATTGAGGATTGGGTGCACTTTGTAGAGAAAGCACTTGACGGAACCAGAGCCTCGCAACATCTGTTAGGTAATCCTATGATTAATTTCAGTGGAAAGAAAGCTGTAGTAAGGACCGATTTACAAGCGACCGAGTTTTACATAGATGTAAAAAAAGCAAAGACCACGGTTTGGGGGTTTTACGATACTCATATGGTGAAAGATAAAAATTGGAAAATCACCAAGCACACTTTAACAAGCATAGGTTCTGAATAGTGAAAAAAACATGCCAAACTTTGCCACAAGACAGATTCAAGCGAGGGAATGCATGATCACTACTTTTAAAAGAGAATAAGCATCTGCGGTACGCACGTCTCAATAGGGCTGCTTACTTGTTTTTTTTGCAGATACATCTTTTTAAAACCAGCATCAGTCCAAGCTGCTGATGGAGTAAGAGTAATCGTAGAGNATAATCGCTTAAGACGTACCATTGGCGGAAATCGATCTGAACACCAGCTACTTCAAATCTTTTTGTCTTAAGACAATCACATATTTGCATATGGTTATAAGATTTTAAACTACATTATGCCTTTCATGCATGTAAATTATGTGNTTTGGTGATATGCTNTATAAAACGAAACGACTAACCTTAAAACAAAAATATATTTTTCAGACAAATTTTTACAAGGAATTACAAGAATGAATTATAGAAAGCTCGTCATCCCGGTATTGATAAATTTTTNCGTCTTTAANGCCGCAGTCGGCCAATCANCTAGCGGAGACGATCAGGCCTCTCGCTCATCGCTTGAGGAAGTTATAGTGACAGCTCAACGACGAGAGCAATCGATTATGGAGGTGCCAATTGCAGTTTCGGTGGCGAGTGGGAAAACAATGGAGAGTTTTAATTTAGAAACAAGCCATGATTTACAGTTCTTGTTCCCCGGAATTACATTTGCAGTCTCTTCAAGCACGAGCCAAATCTCTCTCAGAGGCGTCGGGACGGGTTATTCTGGCCCCGGACTTTCAAATAGCGTGTCAGTCTATACCGATGAATCGTATGTTTCGCAACAAGTTGGATCTCAGCAATTATTTTATGACATGGAATCCGTGCAAGTGTTAAAAGGTCCCCAAGGAACCCTATATGGTCGGAACACAACCGGCGGAGCAATGTTATATTCCACTAAGAATCCCGACTTAGAGTCCTATTCAGGTTATGTTCAAGCAGGTTTTGCGGAGTTGGAGACTACAGAATTAGAAGCCGCCTTTAATATTCCTCTCAGCTCAACGTTAGCCCTGCGTTTAGCAGGAAAAGTTAATGATAGAGATGAAGGTCACGTTACCAACATACTCAACGGAACCAAAATTGGCGGCGAGGAAGAAATTGGTTTCAGGGCCAAACTACTTTGGCAACCATCAGACCGTCTTTCACTTATTTTTAAGTATGAACAAATCGAACTTGAGAGTAACGATGAGGGATCAATCAGGGCTCAAATTGGGACTGGACTTCAGTGCTTTTACTGTGAAGATGGTGCTCTAGATGGGTCGGCTCTTGGGTTTTATGAAACCAATCAGACGCCTATTGCTGTTTCTGAACAGGCGGTCTTGGATAATTTGGGTTATCAGGCGATGGCTGGAGCGGGCCTACGTCACATCATGGATATAGAGATTAAGGCTCTAAATATTGACTTTAACATAACCGATAGTCTGACACTTTCGAGCGTGACCCAGCTTAGAGAAATGGACCGAACCGGAGGGCAGGACCAAGATGGAAGTCCTTACGACGCGCTCCATGCTTTCGCTGGCAGATTCTCTACCGGAGAAAAAGGGGGCATTCAATTTGAATCCTTGACCCAAGAATTGAAATTAGCCTCCGAATTC
>PCDB01000059.1 GCA_002591625.1 Porticoccaceae bacterium | reverse complement strand
TAACATAAAGTTGATTCTCTCGGACTTCGATAGTGAGAGGGAGTGAGATCTCTGCTGGTTCGCAGCGGTCAGGCAGTATATTTGAACATATATGTGTTATTTAGACTAAACTCGCGGGCTTAAATTAGCGTAAAACTTCTTAAGGCTATACTAGTTAGATTATTCAATGAGAAGCCCTGTTTCCATGTACAAAGCTTTGTTTGTGACAAAAATTTGGCATATATCTGGGCAGCAGCTTTATGGGCGCCGGGTGAGGCTAATCGCTTCTTAATTGGCTTTACTTATGAAAAGAAACAGCATTTTGATAGTCCTGGGCGACCAGCTTTTTCCCTTAGAGTATTTAGAGAAGACTAAATGTCGGCGGATTTTTATGGCCGAGGATCTCGGCCTATGCACGGCGAGCAAGCATCATAAGCTCAAAATACTAATGTTCCTTAGCGCAATGCGAGCTTACCGCGATGCGCTTGTAAAGAGAGGTTTCGAAGTTTTTTATCATGCTATTGGAGAGAGCGATTTCCCTAGTCCATTTGAGCAGAAGCTAAAACTTATTATCACAAAAGAGCAGATAACCGAGGTTAACTATTTCGAAATAGAAGATCATTTCTTTGCTGACCAACTTGATCAGTTCCGTTCAACGTCATCGGCAACATGGGTTCAGCATCCAAGTCCCAAGTTCCTTTGTACCCGAAAAAAGTTTTTTGAATTTTCCAAAGGTAAGAAAACACTTCGAATGGCTAGCTTCTATCAGATGATGCGGCAAGAGTTGGATTTGCTTATGGTTGACAACGGTCCGGTAGGAGGTAGGTGGTCATTTGACGAGGAAAATCGAAAAAAGCTTCCTGCTGGGCTTGAATTGCCCGATGTCCCAAGTAGCGGTCATGTGAACCAAAGCATACTCAAATATGAGATTGAAGAACACTTTGCAGATCATCCGGGATCGATGTCAAACCTCTGGATGCCGATAACACGGGACGGGGCTTTGAGATGGATGGATGAGTTCTTGACGCAAAAGTTTGCTGATTTTGGCAAGTATGAGGATGCGGTTCATGATTCAAACAATTTTCTGTTCCACAGCGCATTGAGTACGTCATTAAATATGGGTCTTTTGACGCCTCTCGAAGTTGTGGAAAAAGCCATCAATTTTTACGAAGATAATGATGTTCCTGTTAATTCAGTAGAAGGTTTTGTGAGGCAGATCATTGGATGGAGGGAATTTATCCGAGGCGTCTACGACATTAAGAGAAAAGAACAGACCAAATCCAATTTTTGGGGTCACTCCGGGCGATTGACGTCAGACTGGTATGACGGAACAACCGGTATCACGCCGCTTGACGACACCATAAGAGATTGCAGAGAATTCGGTTATACCCATCATATTCCGAGGTTGATGATCGTTGCTAACCTCATGACACTTGCTCGAATTGATCCAAGGGAAGTCTATGCCTGGTTTATGGAAATGTTTGTCGACTCGGCCGATTGGGTCATGGTGCCAAATGTGTTTGGAATGGGTACCTTTGCTGACGGCGGGATATTTTCCACTAAGCCCTACATTTGCGGCTCAAACTATATCATTAAGATGAGTAACTATAAAAAAGGGCAATGGAACGACATAGTGGACGGCTTGTATTGGCGCTTTATCCATGACAACCTTGAAGCCTTCAAAAGGAACCCGCGTTCATCTTTCATGACAAAAAATTTAGAGAGGATGGACTCGGAGAGAAAAAATTTTATCTTTGATTTAGCAAAAGATTTTATAACCACGAAGACAACAATCTCGTAAGTCTTATCTTCGCATGGCCTAGGAAAAAAATGGAAATTGTCAAGAAAGATTCACCAGCTCAGTCATTGCTAGGAATGGATTACCGATATTTTTGGTCAGTGACGATTATGCGTTTCGTGAGTCTTTTCTTTCTCCTTTGTGTAGCTATCGCTATGTACTTTTATCCTGGAGGTAACATCCATGATCCCAATCAACTAGGATATTCTTTCACTCATAACTTTCTGAGTGACTTAGGTGGCTACTCAGCTAGATCCGGAGATCAAAATTTTCTCTCCTCTTTCTTTTTCAACATGGCTGTATTTTGTTTCTCGGCCGTTGGAGTGAGTTTTCTATTCGTGCCAAAACTCTTCATCGGTGACCAATTAGGGCACCGGTTAGCGATCGCAGGTTCGTGCTTTTTCGTGATAGGAATGGTTTTTTTTGCAGGAGTCGGCTTGACCCCCTATGATTTGTTTACAGATCTCCATATCTTTTTCGCATCAAATGCTTTTCGCTTGCTCGTTCCTGGAGCCTTTTTGTATGTCATCGTCATATATAGGAGCGCTGTGCAAAACTCATTCACACTAATAACAATTGCCTATCTTGTCTCGGTCACGGGTTATGTTATTTATCAGTTGACTAGTGGCAGTGCTCTGGACAGTGAGATTGAGATGGTGAATCAGGCAAGCATACAGAAAGTGATTGTCTTGATAAGCATTGTTAGTACATATTCTCTCACCTATGCTTTTTCAGCTCAATTTGAGGCCATACAAAAAAAGGCGCCATAACTCTATGGCGCCTTTAAATCAACTGAATTTTTTATTAGAACTGGTACCTCGCACTTACCGATATCAGACGTGGTAGCCCAGCGGTTCCCAGAATCATCAGGGGGTCCGAGGCATCATCGAATATGCCATTAGGACCCAGATTAGGGAAATTATTTTCCACATCGTGATAGTACTTTTCATCGGTCAAATTCTCGGCATGCAATATAATCTCCCAGCTGTCCGTTCTAAACCCAGTAGCCACGTTTACAGTTTGGTAGTCGTCATTGTCAAGAGGCGAGCCGGGTGGCATCGTGCGCATAGTGCCACGATAATTTATCTGTAGGTCAAAAACAAAATCCACACCATTTCCCATAGGTCTGGCATAGTTCGCCGCCAATGCCATTCCGTCATCTACAGCCCCTGATGGGGTTGTGCCACTCATGTCAACACCACCAATAATGGTGCCATCATCCCACTCTGCTTCCAAAAACCCGATCGCTCCTGACAAAAGGAGGTTGTCTGTGGCCTGCACAGCCAACTCAAGTTCCAAGCCGGTTTGCTCAGAGTCTCCGACGTTTGTCATTTGCTCATATATAGAGCCATCGGGTTCTGTCACAACTCCAGTGAAGATTCTATCATCATAGTCAATCCAGAAAGCCGCGATGGCTGCGGTGCCTCTGCCGTCTCCAAAGGTGCCCTTCCAACCAAACTCGACTTGAAGCGCTTCTTCCTTCTCCCATACTGGCAATCTCTGGGGGACGCCGTTGGCATCTACGATCATGGGTTCATAGCCAACACCGCCTGGCTCGTAACCCTGGGAGGCGGTCATATAAAGCATTGAATCGTTGTTCAGTGCGCGCGATATAGACAACCGAGGCATAACTTCAGTTCCGTCGATCATGTTATCAACGATTTTGCCATTAGTTTCTATATCAACCACCTGCATAGAATTTTCCCAAGAATCGGCTCGCACCCCAAAATCGATTGACCATGGACCCGACTGATAGCTCAAGTTACCAAAAGCGGCGGTATGCTCTCTTTCGGCATCATACCAAGCGCTTCTGATAGTAATTGGAACCCCCGCACCAGTCCAGAGCCCAAAAGTTTGTGTAGATCGCTCTGATTTTTCAAAAGTGAGCGTGTAAAGACCTGCCTGCCATTGCAAATTTCCATCTGAATTAGAGGAAAAGCGGAGCTCATGGGAGCTGGTTTCAAAGTCCTCCACTTGATGGCCGTCAAACCATAATTCGTAAACTAGATCTACATCGACAGGGCGATCAGCCTCTGTTTCGGTGTAGGAGCCAATGTAGGTAACATCAAAACCATCGTTTTCCCACAACAGTTCTAGATGAGCACCAGTGGTTTCCTTCTCGCTTTTTGACGGGCTATCAATGTCGGACACATAATTGTACTGAAAGTCGCGTGGTTGGATCCCGCCGGCTTCTCTGACCCAATTGTTGTTGTGGCCATCCCACTCATTGAAGCGAACAGCAGCATACAGCGACACATCGTCCGAGAGAGGACCCGCTAGTTGGATTCTTCCACCCTTTTCTTTGTACCCAGCAATCTCGTCGTCGTCGGTTGTAATATTGTACATAAACCCGTCATCTTCTCGCATGTATGCGAATGCACGCATAGCCCAATCGTCGCTTAACGGAATGTTGATGGAACCCTCAAAGTCAGTCGAGCTCTGCTGGCCCGCCATCAGTTTTATGTTACCCGATACAGCTTCGGGCGATGGTCACTTCGTTACAAATTTCACTGCACCACCGATGTTGTTGCCCCCATACATAACGCCTTGTGGTCCCTTCAGCACCTCAACTCGTTCTAGGTCACCGAATCTTGAAGAAGGGTCGGAGATGAGTTGGACATCGTCGAGATAAAATCCGACGCCCTGGGTCAGACTGAATGCGCCTAGGCCTCTCATGGTAACGTTCGGGTATCCATCTGATCTTGTGTTGAGGTTGAAATTGGGAACAGTCATGCCAATCTTATCCAAGGTTTTCATGTTCTGTCGGACGATTGTCTCTCCTGATATAGCAACTACTGACTCTGGAACATCTGTTAGGCTCTCTTCTCTTTTACGAGCAGTTACGATAATCTCATCTAGCTTTGCACCATCTTGGGCAACTGCAGGTGCAGACACACCAGCCCCAAAGGCAATAGCAGATGCAACTAGCGCAAAATATTTTTTTATTGGATTGGTGCTCATATGCTTCTCTCCATCCCTACATTATTGATTTAATTTTAATGGTTCCTACAATTTGAGCATAGAGTAATTGGTGGAAACCAGCTTATTCAGGCCTAAAAAAGGCTTAATCCACGATGTTAGCCTGTCAGGTGGGGGATGTCTAGTTTAAGAGGGGTTTCTCAGTTTGAGCAAAACAGGGTCTTTTTGGGGTGTATCCAAAATAAAGTACTTCATTCCGAAGAGCGTGCTGGTGTATGATCAACCATGCGAGATGAAATGATTCTAGTATTCATATCAGAAAATAATTAAAACAATGCCTTCGCCGCCACATACGATGCTAGATCTTAAAATGTAATTGGTAGGATGGTGTTTACCCAATATTATCAGCAAACTTCCTGTCATTTGTTTTTGAAAATTGCTAGGTCTAAACGTGTTGTCTTCTAATCATCGAAATCGAGGGAAATCTTTAACGATCTTGTTTATCGTATTTTTATTTCAATCCGGTTGGACTGCTGCCTTTTCTGGGGAAAAACTCAAGGTAGCCACTACTTTCACCGTTATCGCAGATATGGCGCGAAACGTTGCGGGAGATGCCGCTATAGTAGAATCGATAACAAAACCTAATGCGGAAATCCATAATTATCAGACAACGCCCAGCGATATCCGTCGCGTGCATGACGCCGACTTGATCTTGTATAACGGGCTGAATCTGGAACTGTGGTTTGACCGCTTTTTCAAAAACTTCAAGGACATTCCCAAAATTGAGGTATCTAGTGGCGTTCAGCCAATAAGTATCTCTGGAGGCCCATATCTCGGCAAACCGAATCCTCATGCGTGGATGTCGCTCGAAAATGCATTGATATACATAGATAATATTCGTCAAGCTTTGATAGAGCTAGATGGTACGAACGCAGCAATTTATGATGCCAATGCAAAGCGGTATAGTGCTCAGTTGAAGGCCTCGATAGAACCCCTTAGGAAACGTCTTGAAAGGTTGCCGGAGAAAAACAGATGGCTCGTTACCAGTGAGGGAGCTTTCAGTTACCTCGCTAGAGACTATTCTCTGCAAGAGCTGTTTCTGTGGCCCATTAACGCAGATGGCCAGGGCACGCCGCAGCAGGTTCGTAGGGTCATAGATCGTGTTCGAAAGCACCAGATAATAGCTGTGTTCAGCGAGAGCACTGTGTCATCTAAGCCGGCTAGGCAGGTCGCTCGGGAGACCGGTGCGAAGTATGCTGGTGTTCTTTACGTAGATTCATTGAGCGGTCCAGATGGGCCTGTTCCTACCTACATAGATTTAATGAAAATTACGTTGCTTACAATAGCTGATGGTTTGGATCAATGATTGGGCTTGACATCAAGGATGTAACAGTGACGTATAACAATGGTCACACCGCTATTTGGGACACAACTTTCAGTTTGCCACTTGGATCGATAACTGCTCTAGTGGGCGTAAATGGTAGCGGTAAATCCACCCTTTTCAAATCACTAATGGGCCTAGTGAACTTGGCTAAGGGCTCCGTTCAGATCTTAGGGCAGAGCGTATCTGCAGCAATGAAAGCGAATCAGGTCGCCTATGTACCTCAGTCTGAAGACATTGATTGGAATTTTCCAGTTTTGGTCGAAGATGTGGTTATGATGGGCCGCTATGGCCATATGAACATGTTCAGAGTGGCCAGGTCTCAAGATCATGAAAAAGTTACTTCGGCATTGAAGCGCGTTGGAATTTATGAACTGCGGCGTCGTCAAATCGGCGAGTTGTCAGGAGGACAGAAGAAGAGAGTCTTTTTGGCTCGAGCGCTGGCTCAAGAGAGTGAAGTTGTGCTGCTAGACGAGCCATTTACAGGGATTGATGTCAATACTGAAGAGCAGATCATGTCTCTACTTAAGGACATGCGGGAAGATGGCAAAGTCATATTGGTCTCAACTCACAACTTGGGAAGTGTGCCCGAGTTTTGTGATAGAGCTGTTTTAATAAACGGGATGGTTCTAGCAGCTGGCGAAACTCGTGAAGTATTTACGCAAGATAATCTTCAGCTGGCTTTTGGAGGAGTTTTGAGACGCTTTGTGCTGACTGGAAAAGAGCTTCATGATGATGATGACAGTCGTCAGGTTACTGTCTTATCTGATGACGAGAGACCAGTAGTGCTATATGGAGAGGCTGACGTCGAAAAGTTCTTACCTTGCCCGACGCCGGTTAAATGGATAAAAACTAATCCAGCGGATACTGACGGATAGAGAATAGTGGACTGGCTTGCACCATTTAATTATCAGTATATGGTCAGCGCGATCGTAGTAAGTGGTTTGGTTGGTGGTGTTTGTGGTTTCTTGAGTGCTTATTTGATGCTGAAAGGTTGGTCCCTGATGGGGGACGCGCTGTCGCATTCGATCGTGCCTGGCGTGGCCGGAGCCTACATGCTGGGCTTGCCATTTGCCCTCGGAGCTTTCTTTTCAGGAGGTCTAGCAGCAAGCACCATGCTCTTTTTGAGCCGTCGTTCAAAATTGAAAGAGGATGCCATTATCGGGCTTATTTTTAGCTCATTCTTCGGTTTGGGTTTATTCATGGTCTCAATTTCCCCAGTGTCTGTCGATGTCACGACCATAGTGCTTGGCAATATTTTATCTATTAGTCCGGAAGATTCTCTGCAACTGCTGATAATTAGCACTGTGTCTTTAGCCATATTGGTTTGGAGATGGAAAGACATTCTGGTGGTTTTTTTTGATGAAAATCATGCAAAGAGTATTGGTTTAAACCCTGACCACATAAAAATGCTATTTTTTATTTTACTGTCCGCGTGTACCGTGGCAGCCCTGCAGACAGTGGGTGCATTTTTGGTGATAGCAATGGTTATCACCCCAGGCGCCACTGCCTACTTGATAAGTGACAGATTTGGCCGGATCATTTCTATCAGCGTGGTAATTGGAGCTGGCACCTCCTCAGTTGGAGCGTATTTGAGCTTTTTTTTAGATGGCGCTACTGGAGGCGTCATCGTATTAATGCAGGCGGCAATTTTTATGGCCGTTTTTTTGATAGCGCCCAAGTACGGTTACCTAGCTGCTCGTTCTCGTAGCGCAGATGGTTTGCACAACAGTGCAAGTATAAATCCCCCCGGTGAGGGGATTCATTAATGATAGAAGCTTTTCCAATGAGTGTGCTCTTGCAGCCGTTTGACTTTACTTTCATGCTACAGGCATTTGCGATAGTTTTTTTAGTGGCGATACCAACATCTATTCTTTCTTGCTTTTTGGTATTAAAAGGATGGTCATTAATGGGCGATGCTATCTCTCATTCAGTCTTGCCCGGCGTTGTTCTAGCTTATTTGGCCGGCGTCTCTTTCGTTATTGGGGCTTTCACTGCCGGTATATTTTGTGCTTTGTGTACCGGATTTTTGAAACGAAATAGCCGTTTAAAGGAAGATACGGTGATGGGAGTAGTTTTTTCGTCAATGTTTGCGCTCGGCTTGGTGTTAATGACAAAAATTGAGACAGAAGTTCATCTGGACCATATTTTGTTTGGAGATATCCTTGGGATTAGTTGGCGCGACATCATTGATGCGGGATTGATTGCTGCATTTGTGCTTGGCTTCCTCATATACAAGGGCCGTGATTTGGTTGTTTTTATTTTTGACCAGCAACATGCAAAGGCTATCGGGTTGCCTGTGTCGATGATTCATTACGGGCTCTTGTCCATTCTTTCCATGACAATTGTGGGAGCATTGAAGGCCGTAGGCATGATCTTGGTTATAGCCATGCTAATAACACCTGGGGCGACTGCGCTGCTGTTGACCGCCGAATTTCGATCAATGGTTGCGATTTCCGTTGGAGTGTCACTTACATGTTCATTGGCTGGGGTTTATTTAAGTTTTTTTATTGATAGCGCTCCGGCACCAACCATCATCATTTTGATGACCTTAGTTTTTATTTGTGTCTTTTGTTTCAATAGCTATAGGAGTGACGCTAAATTCGGTTCTCATTTGAGTAAAGCAAACCCGGAGAAGATCCAACCTTCGTCGTGAACAGATTCAGATTTTGTCAATGCGATCTAGCATCGCCTCTTTAGTCTCAGTACTAGGTTCTGCTATTCGATGGCAAATGCGGTGTATCGGTCATCGAATTAATATATTAAATAAAAATTGTGCGTGTGTTAAAGCTCATATATTCTCTNAGGAGTTTGATAGAAAACTGGAAAAGCTATGAGCCTTAATAAGTCAAAAAAATTGCTAGCTATGGACGTTCTTAATCAAGAAAACCGCAATAATGTAACANGTGCCTTGCTGCCAATATTAGCTTCTACTTTGGCTGCGATCTATATCGCGTTCTGGTTGAATGTGGGCGACCATACGGCTTCGGTATCGAGAGGTCTTGCCCCTTGGGAGGAATTTTATTCGGTTTTCGGCATGATCTATGCCATCGTATCCGGCTTTCTATTGGTTGAGGTTTTAAACCGATTTAACAAGTTATCTGAAGTTGTAGAAGCTGAGCTNAATGCCATTAGTGACGTAAGAGACTTTCTTCTTTATGTGGACGGTCAAGAAGACATTAAACGATCTGTAAAAAAAGAATTGCAAGAATATGTCCACTCGGTTGCCACTGTTGAGTGGAGCACTATGAATGACGATTATGCCGTGCTCAACTCGGATACCTCGAAGGANCTATATGACGTCATGCATGCTGTTAATCAAGTGGGGGTGAATAATGAGAGTGATCGCGAGGCCTTGCACTTTTTGATAGCGGAGATGTCATCGATTACCAGTCTCCGTACGGAACGGATTAGCATTGCAAACCAGCAGCTGCCCCCGCGTTTGAAACATCTATTAATGTATATGTCAGTGGTGTTAGTAGCTGCTTTTATTATAAATGCTGGCATGGAACCTTGGATTCATTGTTTTATGGTTGGATCGATAACGGCTTGCGTGCATCTACTNTACATTGTGATTGCCGATCTTAACACTCCATTTACTGGCCTTTGGACCATAAGCGTGAGCCCGCTCATCGAATTGTACCTAACCTTTGATGAAACCACTGTGTCAGAGAGAGAAGAGATAATTGAGAAAATTAGAAGTCACCATAATTTATAATATAATTTTCTGAGGGGCATAGAGTAGTCGGCCATGGGGCAATCACTCGTTATTTTATATTCAATCCCAGTTTTTGGTGTGCTGATGTTGTGTGAATTCCTGTATGGGATTCACAAACAAAAAAACACCTATCGGCTCAATGATACTCTCTGTAGCTTGACATTGGGTGTCTTGAGTCGATTTCCATCGGTTTTGAATCTGGGGATCAATAGTTTGGTCTATGCGACAATTCTTCGACACTTGAAGCCGAACCTGATGCCTCTTGACTCTTGGATGACATGGCTCTTCGCTTTCCTGCTTTACGACTTTTGCTACTATTGGCAACATCGCCTATCCCATGAGAGAACCCTTTTGTGGGCTAGTCATGTAGTGCATCATCAGAGCGAGGATTATAATTTGGGGACCGCACTTAGGCAGACCAGCACCTCTTTTTTATTTGCGTGGATCTTCTATGTCCCAATGTTTTTAGTGGGCGTGCCGTTTGACGTTTTCGTTACGATTGCAGCAGTTAATCTGGTCTATCAGTTTTGGGTCCATACTGAACATGTCGGTAAACTAGGCTTTCTGGAGACATTTCTAGTGACCCCCTCAAATCACCGGGTACATCATGCCTGTAATAAGCGTTATATAGACGCTAACTATGGTGGGGTATTTATCCTGTGGGATAGGGTATTCGGAACTTTCGTAGATGAAACTGTCTTGGAAAAACCAATCTATGGCACCTTAAAGCCTTTGCGCAGCTGGGATCCATTGTGGGCAAACATGGAAGTATATTATCAGATGGCATGTGACGCTTGGCAAACTGAAAGGCTAAAAGATAAGTTGAGAATTTGGGGTTCTAGGACTGGATGGCGGCCCAAGGACGTTCAGGAGCGTTTTCCAACACATAATTTGACAAGTCCAGATCAGGTAAAGTANGAAACCAGAACATCTCTGAATCACCAGGTTTTTGCTGTTTCGCAATTTGTCGCATATAGCTTCCTAACGTTTGTTGTAATTATTGCCGAAAAAAATCTTAGTGAATTTGAAATCGCGTCCTTCGCCATTGTTGTCGCAGCCTCTGCATTCATAAGTGCTGGCCATTTAGATTTAGATAGTAGAAAAACTTCAACTTGGTTGGAAGTTGTTCGTTCTTTGGTTGTTCTAGGTTTCGTCTTTTTGACATCGATGTGGAGCTTCGAGCTCATGGCGGTGCAGATTCTTTGGATTCATGCCCTGCTAAACTTGATGCTAATTCCAATGTTTTTCAATTTCAATCTGNGTGTCACTAAAATGTCACCCCGCTAACAACAATTCATCTCCAACTCTTGATCNNTTGACATTTAAGCTCCATTGTCTGAGAGGCTTAACGTCTTACGATTGATATGTTGTATGCATGATACAAGCATTCCCACGATGGGATACGGGAAGACTTTTAACAGCAATACGAAGAGGACGCTAAGAAAGTGGGAACTTCAGAGGGTGTCACAATGCGTGATGAGCACTTTATGCGCAAAGCTTTGCAAATGGCAGAGTTTGCCCAAACAGCTGGAGAAGTGCCCGTTGGCGCAGTTCTTGTCAGTGGTGATCAGATCATTGCATCAGGTTTTAACCAATCGATTTCAACATGTGATCCGACCGCACATGCGGAGCTAGTNGCAATAAGATCCGCCGCAAAAAAACTCTCCAACTATCGCTTAGTTGATTGTGACCTCTATGTCACAATAGAGCCCTGCGCAATGTGCGTTGGCGCCATTCTGCATGCCAGGGTCAGGCGTGTAATTTTTGGTGCTTTAGAACCTCGTGCAGGGGCGTTGCAAAGTCACTTACGACTTCTGGAAAAAACAAATTTTAACCACTCTGTTGATTGGTATGGGGGGGTTTTGCATGATAAATGCAGTAATCTTATGAAAGAATTTTTTGCTGCACGCCGCAAGCCTAGAGAGTAGCCTTACTTTGGAGAGTTTAAGGGGGGCAAGAAAGGCCTGTTATTTCTCGCGATTTCGTTGAGATAGGAAGTGAAGTCTGATGTAGTTAGTATAGTAACGGATGTTATCGNCATAGGCGACNGCCTCATCGCCGCGAGCGTAACCATGCCTCACAGTCCGATACACATCTCTATTTCTAAGTAAGTTTAGGTGGTCGCGCACATTTACCCATAGGTTGGGGTTTTTGTTGGCTCGTGATGTGAGTTTTCTTGCATCCTCCATGTGGCCATAGCCCACATTGTATGCTGCTAGCGCGAACCAAGTACGGTCAGGACCGGTAATTTCCTCGGGTAACCGAGCTTTAAGTTTCGCCAGGTATCTACTTCCTCCATTGATGCTTTGCTCCGCATCAAGTCGATTATCAACCTGCATTTCTATAGCGGTACGCTTGGTTAACATCATCATACCACGCACGCCGGTGGGTGATTTNGCCTNCGGGTTCCAATGTGATTCTTGATAACTTATCGCCGCCAGCAGTTCCCATTCCAGATCATTAGTCTTACCGGCTTTTCTAAACATTTCCAGATAACTTGGGAGGCGGGCTGACACCATTTTTTCAAGAGTCTGTGAGTTGGCAGCTGAGAAACGCTTTGAATGGGAGAAAAGGCGTCGTTTAAGCTTGGCTAGCTTGCCGGTTGATCGAAAGTCTTCAAGGAACTTGTTTGCGGCTTCTACGAGACTGTCATCGCTACCCTTAGGGAAAAACCACGATATGCTCTGAGAGTCTAGGCTTATATTCGCGAGCTTTGCCTTGTGGTAGATGTGTCGAGTGACCGTATATGCTAGCGAATCCACTACTGCGAAGTCTACCTCGCTCTCGTGGACCATCCTTACAAGATCGCTGCTATTGGCAGAGTCTATTTCGGTTATAGACAATTGAGAATTATTTGTATTATATAATTCTTGATTATGAGAAAAACTTTTTAATGTGGCTATGGATCCGCTAAGTGATTGCAGATCAAGAGGCTTTTGGCCGCTCTTTCCATATATCAGTTGCTGAGTTACTTGATAGTGCGGCATCGCAACCTTGAGCGATCGCTTAAGAGCTTCACTTTGAGGGATGTTGGCGGCGACAAAATCAGCTGCTCGATGATTCACAGAAAGTAGCTCTTGGAGTGACTCTACCACTAAAACATTTAGTTTCAAGTCAAGGCTCTCGGCAAAAGCCTTCGCGATGATGAATTCGAAACCATGTTGGCCACTTTGATCCCAGAAATATGTGATCGGGCTAATGGTTGTCATNAATGTTATTGAGCCTTTTGCTGACAGTCTTTGAAGGTCGGTCTTTCTATCAAGCGTAGTGATGGCGATTAAGAGTATCAGAGGCGCCACGGGAAAAAATATCAAGTTATTTTTGGTCGGGGTTGTCCTCTCTCGGTCGCTCATTTGCAGTGATCTGTTTAGTTATGCTNAAAGAGTGGGGGCTTGTGCAGCTTTTTGCCCTTATTGGTTTAAATTGTAGTCTTTCTTGAACACCCAGTCTGCACTTGCTTTTTTTTTAAGCTAAAATGAGGAAGTTTTTTGCGAGTTAGATATTTATGATTACTCTTTACGGAGAGTCTTTAACTTACGAGTTTAAATATAGACGGCTGTTATTGAGACTGCGGACTCAAGTTCCGAATATAGAGTCGCTAGCGGCAGATAATGTTTTTTTTGTCGATAACGAAACTCTGCTTTCGGTTAATGAGAAAGAAATTCTTGAAGATCTGCTGGGCGTCTCTGAGCACCATGCTAAGGATAATTCTGAGAGCCTGCTTTTCTTGGTGGTTCCTCGCCTTGGAACTATATCCCCTTGGGCTAGCAAGGCTACGGATATTGCTCATAACTGCGGGTTGAATTCGGTGCGACGCATCGAACGTGGTATAGCGCATCAAATATCATTTTTTTCGGAACCCTCGGCGGGCGAAAAAGAGTTAGTAGCTGACCTGATTCATGACCAAATGGTAGAGACGGTGCTGCACTCTGCCGCTCAGGCAGCAGCGTTGTTTGCTCACGGTTCGCCAGCAAACCATACCCATATTGATGTATTGACCGGCGGTATTTCGGCTCTCAATAAAGCAAATGCGGATCTTGGATTGGCGCTCGCCGATGATGAAATGGACTTCTTGGTATCCTCGTTTAAAGGATTGGAACGAAACCCTTCCGATACCGAACTTATGATGTTTGCCCAAGCGAATTCGGAGCATTGCAGACACAAGATTTTCAATGGAAGTTGGACAATAGACGGAGTCAATCGAAAGAACTCGCTCTTCGACATGATTCGAAATACCACCGAAAAAGGTGGGGAGAGAGTGCTGTCTGCATACTCAGATAACGCGGCGGTGATCGCAGGAAATCAAGGGGGCAGATTTTTTCCTGACCCTCACACAAAGAAGTATGCTTACAAACATGAATCTATCCATATGCTCATGAAGGTGGAAACTCACAATCATCCTACCGCGATATCTCCCTTTGCGGGAGCTGGAACTGGAGCTGGCGGAGAAATTCGCGATGAGGGGGCTGTAGGCCTAGGAGCAAAACCCAAGGCCGGTTTGGTGGGTTTTAGTGTCTCCAACCTTTGCGTGCCTGATTATAAGCAATGTTGGGAAGAAGAGTATGGGTATCCTGAACGCATTGTTTCAGCATTAGATATTATGCTTGAGGGTCCAATCGGAGCGGCTGCATTCAATAATGAGTTTGGCCGACCAAATCTGTGCGGTTATTTCAGAAGTTTTGAAGTGACTTTTGATGGGCGTCGTCGCGGTTACCACAAACCAATCATGATTGCTGGGGGGCATGGTAATATCCGTGCGGAGCATGTGCATAAGCAAAGCATTGAATTTGGTGACAAGCTTCTGGTCATAGGTGGGCCTGCTATGCTTATTGGTCTGGGAGGTGGAGCGGCTTCTTCCATGAAATCTGGAACCAGTCATAGCGACTTAGATTTCGGGTCAGTGCAACGGCAAAACCCAGAGATTGAGAGGCGGTGTCAGGAAGTGATCGATCAGTGTTGGCAGCTTGGAGAAGATAACCCGATAGCCTTCATCCATGATGTTGGGGCTGGAGGCTTGTCAAATGCTTTGCCAGAGCTGGTGAAAGATGGAGGTGCAGGGGGAAGATTTGAACTGAGAGAAATTCCCAATGATGATCTGGGTATGTCGCCCATGGAAATATGGTGCAATGAGGCTCAAGAACGTTATGTCTTAGCAGTAGCAGAAACGAATCTAGAAAAGTTTATGGCTATCTGCATAAGGGAGCGATGCCCTTATGCCATAGTGGGGGAGGCTACGAAAGATCGTTTCATTCGAGTAAATGACAAACTTCTCAACGCTACCACGGTTGATTTGCCGATGTCTATCTTATTTGGCAAGCCTCCTAAAATGCACCGTGAAGCCGTTAAATTGGCGGCCCAAACCGCACCATTTCAAACTGATTCTTTCGATCTTAACGATAGCTTTGACAAAGTACTTCGGCACCCTACAGTGGCCAGCAAAAAGTTTTTGATTACCATTGGAGATCGAAGTGTAGGTGGGATGGTAGCTCGCGATCAGATGGTTGGACCATGGCAGGTTCCGGTCGCTGATTGTGCCGTCACCACGATCAGCTATGATAGTTTTTATGGTGAAGCGATGGCGATGGGTGAACGGACTCCGATAGCTTTGATGAATGCTCCAGCATCGGGTCGAATGGCCATAGGCGAAGCAATAACTAATATCGCAGCTTCTCGAATCTCTAAACTGTCAGATGTGTGTCTTTCTGCCAATTGGATGTGCGCAGCTGGAAGCCCCGGTGAAGATGAGAAGCTATTTTCAACGGTCAAAGCCGTCGGAATGGAGCTTTGTCCTCGCTTGGGAATAAGCATCCCGGTGGGCAAAGATTCAATGTCAATGAGTACTATCTGGACAGATGGGAAAGAAAGCAAGTCAGTGACTGCGCCGCTATCGCTCGTTGTAAGTGCGTTCAGCCCAGTTCTCGATGTGAGAAGAACACTGACCCCGCAATTGCGTGTCGATAAAGGCGAAAGTCGATTATTATTTCTGGATCTTGGTCAAGGTGCTAACCGTTTGGGGGGTTCAATATTAGCTCAGGTAAATAATCATTTGGGTGAAAACTGCCCAGATTTGGAGGATCCGACCGTATTACAAGGCTTTTTTAATACTTTGCAAGATCTTAATCAGTCGGGTGATATTCTTGCTTACCACGACCGTTCTGATGGGGGATTAGCCGTGGCGCTGGTTGAAATGTCCTTTGCCGGTCGTGTGGGCATCACCCTCGACATAAAGCAGAATGCGCCTGGACTAATTCCTATTTTGTTTAATGAGGAACTTGGAGCGGTAATTCAAGTTCTTGCGGAGGATAGCTCGGAAATAATTAAGCGCTTCCGAGGAGCGGGAGTGCCTGCTGAAGACATTGGTACTTTAAACAACGATGACCTAATATGCATCAACGTTCAAGGAGCCCAAGTTTTCAGTGAACCTAGGGGCAAGTTAGAACAAATATGGGCTGAAACCTCATACAGGATGGCATCTCTTCGAGATAATAGCGAATGCGCTAAGGAAGAATTTTCAAAAGCTCTGCTCCATGACCCCGGACTATCAGTTGGGCTAAGCTATGATCCGCAGGATGAGGTGCTCTTGCCGGCCTTTCTCTCGGGAGTTAAGCCCAAGGTAGCAATTCTTAGAGAACAAGGGGTAAACGGGCATGTTGAAATGGCTGCCGCCTTTGATAAAGCAAGTTTTTCTTCTGTGGATGTTCATATGAGTGATATTTTGTCTGGTCGGGTAAGTCTTGATGACTTTTTTGGTTTGGTGGCCTGCGGTGGTTTTTCTTACGGGGATGTTTTGGGAGCTGGCCAAGGATGGGCTAAGACAATCCTATTCAATTCAAGGGCTCGAGATCAATTTGAAAATTTTTTTCGGCGTTCTGAGACGTTTGGTTTGGGCGTATGTAATGGATGTCAAATGTTGTCACAACTGAGAGATTTAATTCCTGGATCGCAGTTTTGGCCAGAATTCAAACGGAATTTGTCGGAGCAATTTGAGGCTCGTTTTTCGTTAGTCAAAATTGAAAAGAGTCCTTCAGTCTTGCTTGAAAACATGTCAGAATCNCATTTGCCTATAGCCATCGCTCATGGTGAAGGGCGAGCTCAATTTCGATCGGTGGAAGTACAGAATCAACTTGAGGCTAACGGCCTTGTGGCTCTTCGATTTATTGATAATAATTTGCAAACCACCACAAATTATCCTGAAAATCCTAATGGCTCGCCTGATGGTATCACAGGGNTTTGCAGTGAGGACGGGCGAGTTACTTTAATGATGCCTCATCCTGAAAGGGTATTNCGAGCTGTTCAAAACTCTTGGCATCCGGATGACTGGGGGGAAAATAGTGGATGGATGAGATTGTTTTTCAACGCTCGAAGGTTTGTTGGGTGAATGCTTTTGATGGTTGTATACGATGGTCAAATTAAAACATGAAAATGAGCTTTTAAAAAAAGCATTGCAAGTTGGGTCAGTCTATGCTGAAAAGCGCGGTTATGGGGAAATTGAGGATCATGACTCAGCGAAATTAAAAGTGGAGTTCCTTTATCGCGTTCTGGTAGAGGATAAGCTTATTCAACCCTTAGCTAAAGATAAGATCAGCGATCCGAATATGCGTCATAAACTTGCTTTATGGGTATTTAAACAGTTGCCAGATGGGCATGTATTAAAAGGCTGATGTGTCGAAGCGACAAAAAAGTGCAGACGCCATAGTTTCTATTACAAGTGTGTTAAACTCCAACTTGAGTCGACTAGGCAGTCGCTGTAATTTTGGATTGGACAATAGTTTTCCATTTTGAATGTTGCAGAGGAAAGTCCGGGCTCCACAGGGTAGGACGCCAGGTAACACCTGGGGGGCGAGAGTCTACGGAAAGTGCCGCAGAAAGCAAACCGCCTTAAGATGTTATTATCGATAAGGTAAGGGTGAAAGGGTGCGGTAAGAGCGCACCGCGCTATTGGTAACAATGGTGGCAGGGCAAACCCCGTTCGGAGCAAGACCAAATAGGTTTCCTTTGGCGTGACCCGCGCTGGAGACGGGTAGGTCGCAAGAGGCAAGCGGTGACGCTCGTCCCAGATGAATGACTGTCCNAGACAGAACCCGGCTTATAGGTTGGCTCACCGAATGCTTGGCATGTTAGTGCTGATGCTAATTCCGGTACTTGCAGAGATCAAAACGGGATTTTATATTTTAAATAAGTATAGAAATATTTTTTTTATGCCACTTTAATCTAAATCAGGCCTCATATCTATAATTTACATGAAGTTGTTGAGCCATTTGCCTGTTTTTCATTGTTTATTCTTATTCTTGCCATAACACTGATTCTCTAAGCTACGCTTAAACTCAGAACTATCTGATTTTTCTATGTTTTTTCGCATTTGTTGGGGGTTGACTTTGATTTGTTGTGACAATAGTGTGCATAAATGGATAAAAGTGGTAAATAGTGGAATTTTTCTCTAACGGGCATTAAGGATTTAAGGTTTGTTTCGAGGTAGTGATCCAATAAATATGGACTCCAAAGGTCGGATGGCGATTCCGACGCGCTATCGTGCGGTCCTTGAAAGTATCTGTGGCGGGGAGATTGTTATCACTATCGATATGAAATCGACCTGTTTAACGCTTTCCCCTCTCCCTGCGTGGAGGAAGTTTGAAGAAAACGTTGCAGCTTTGCCAACATTCGATGAGTTTGGAGAAATGTTAAGTAGATTTGTAGTGGGGCAGGCTAAAGACGTCCAAATAGACAACAGTGGCAGGGTCCTAATTCCGCAGGAACTGCGAGATTATGCTGAATTTGAAAAAAAACTAATTTTGGTGGGTCGAACTCAGAGACTGGAACTTTGGTCAGAGAATAATTGGAATCTAGAAAGAGACAAATCACAAGAAAACTATCGTTCGATGCTGCTAGACAAGGAACAAATGTCAGATGCGCTTAAAAAACTCTCTTGGTAAAGCACCGCTGTGATGGGTAGGCATACTCCAGTTCTTCTAACGGAGGCAGTTGAAGCGCTCGTGTCCGACACAGATGGACTATATGTAGATGGCACCTATGGACGAGGCGGTCATTCATTTGAGATTTTAAATAGGCTATCGGAACGAGGATCAGTGCTTGCCATTGACAAAGATCCTGAAGCAATAAATGACGGACGAATCCGTTTTAAACAGGAATTCAGGATTAGTTTTTGTCGTGAATCCTTTGCTTGCATACCTAGGCTGCTAGAAGAAAAAAGACTTGATCCTGTTTCCGGAATTCTTCTGGACTTAGGAGTATCGTCAGCTCAGCTAGAAAGCCCTGATCGAGGATTCTCTTTTCAAACTGACGGCCCGCTGGATATGCGAATGGATAACACTACAGGAGAGTCAGCTGCTGATTGGCTCCAATCTGCTAGTAAGGAGGATATTGCCTCCGTCATCAAAGAATTCGGTGGTGAAAGATACGCTCGGCGAATATCAGCCGCGATTGTTAGTGAGCGTTTCAAATCTCCGATCGATAGCACTAAAAGATTGGCAGAAATAATTAAAAAAGCTCACCCATCGTGGGTGAGAGGAAAACATCCGGCGACTAAGTCTTTTCAGGGAATACGCATTTATATTAATCGCGAATTGCAGGATTTGGATCATTTTCTAGAACATGTTGTGGACATGTTAAAAATAGGTGGAAGACTAGTAGTAATTAGTTTTCATTCGCTTGAAGATCGCCGAGTCAAACGTTTTATTCGCGATCAAGAGCGGAGGGAGATATTCCCCAGAAATTTACCAATTCCTGACAGCGAGAAATTAATTCGATTAGTGAAAGTTGGTTCTGCCATCAAACCATCAAAATCGGAAATAATAAAAAATAACAGAGCACGCAGTGCAGTTATGCGAGTAGCTGAGCGAGTAGCATGAAAAGTTTGTTGCAGAGAAATAGAACACTTTTAAGTGTTTCACAAGTGGCTATTTTGTGGGTGGCAGTGGTTCTGACTGCTTTCGAGGTCGCGCATGTGACTTATTTATGCCGAGATCATTATGCGCGGCTTGCCATTGCTGAGAGAGATGGAAATAGGCTTAAAGCAGAATATGGAAAATCTATTCTTGAGTTAAGTACCTGGGGTTCTATGCAGCGGATAGAGGCCCTTGCAAGAGAAGAGTTAAGTATGGAGAACCCGATTGCGAGTGAGATTATGATTGTAGGGCGTTTGTCGTCAGGAGGACTATAAATCGGTGAAGAAGAGAACGTTTCAATCGATTTCCCGCTGGCGATTCATTTTGCTTTTGATTCTTGTCCTGCCCTTACCATTCATCTTAGGCCACAATATCGCTCAACTGCAAATCATTTCAGGACAAGCAAAGGGCGCAGAATTTCTGCGTCGCCAGGGTGACTCAAGACATATCCGGCATCATTCGATTCCAGCTTACAGAGGATTGATCTTGGACAGGAATGGTGAGCCGTTGGCTGTGAGCACCCCCGTGTCATTCATTACTGCTGATCCCAAAGTCCTGCTTTCAAAAGCGACGCCCAAACAAATTAAATCGCTCGCCCATGAGCTAGTGATATCTTATCCACAATTGGAAAATAAGTTAGATTATTACCGTAATAAAAACTGGATGCGGCTTGCCAATGACCCGGTCACTGAAGAGAAAGCTACCGATATATTAGCCCTAAACGTACCAGGTGTGAAGGTGGAGCACGAGTTCAAGCGCTTCTATCCTGCTGGAGAAGTGACCGCAAACATTGTTGGAATGACAAATCGCAAGGATAAAGGTATAGAGGGAATTGAGCTTGCTTATGACGCTTGGTTGAGCGGAGAAAGCGGCGAGTTGAAGGTGCAAATTGATAATAGACAGCACGTAATTAATCATCTCTCGAAAGTCAAGGAGGCCAAGCCTGGCAAGGATCTTTATTTGGGTATCGATCTACGTGTGCAATATGCTGCCTATAGATCGCTAAAGGAGGCTGTGCAAAAAAACCACGCAAAATCAGGCTCTGTTGTAGTTTTGGATGCTATGTCTGGCGAGGTATTGGCAATGGCAAACCAGCCATCTTTTAATCCGAATGATCGAGTGGGCCTAAAATTTGATCCAGTTCGAAATCGGGCGATGGTCGATCTCATAGAGCCAGGATCAACGGTAAAACCTTTCACAATTCTTGCCGCTTTGGAGAGTGGTGAATTTGGAGTTGCCACCAAAGTAGATACGACCCCTGGATGGATTAAAGTTGAAAATAAGATTTTCGATGATCCGAGAGATTTCGGCATTCTGAATCTGTCCGAGATACTGGTAAGGTCTAGTCAGGTAGGAACTACTAAAATAGCGCTTCAACTGAATCCTTATTCAACGCACGCTTTATTTCAGCGGGTTGGGCTTGGTGAAAGCACTGGAAGTGGATTCCCTGCTGAGGCGACCGGAAATCTCCCGGCGCATGTTACCTGGGATCCAGTAACGCAGGCAACTTTTGCCTTTGGTTATGGTTTGAATGTAACTGCCTTGCAATTAGCGCGGGCCTACTCAGTAATTGCCAACAACGGTAATCGGCGGGAAGTCTCGCTTTTGAGACATGATCAACCGCTAGAGGTCACTCGCGTTTTTGATTCAGAGCTGGTTGTCAAAGTTCGTCGAATGTTAAGGATGGCTACAGGAAGCAATGGGACAGGAAGAAGAGCCGTTATTGAGGGTTATTCTGTAGCAGGTAAGACGGGGACATCGCATAAAATCAGTTCGATTGGAGGATATGATGAAAGTCGGTACACGGCTGTATTCGCTGGTCTGGCTCCTGCAGTTCAACCGCGTCTTGTTACCGTAGTCGTGATTGATGAGCCAGATAGGGGATTGCATTCCGGCGGTCAGGTAGCGGCACCTGTTTTTTCGGACGTTATGGGTAATGCGTTGCGTCTCCTGCAAGTCAAGCCTGACATGCTTGATGGCCAGTTGTCTCTAGCGAAAAGCATTGATTACGGAGAACTCGGAGATGATTCGTGATGAATAGGTCGGGCGAGCGAGTAATGGCTCTCGCAAAGCTGCTTGAAGCAATGGAGTGTCCAAAAGCTTATCGAGATCTTCCATTACGTGGTCTCTGCCAGGATAGTCGTGAGGTAGAGCCCGGAGATTTGTTTTTTGCGCTATCTGGATCGAAAAATAGTGGTTTGAATTTCATTGATGAAGCTGTAAGGCGAGGCGCTTCAGCGATAGCAGTGGATAGGAAGTTATATGAGGCAATTCCATATCCCTCGGTGCCATTGATTCCTTTAACTAATTTGAGTGAGATATTAGCGGGGCTAGCATCAAAGTTTTACGGCAACCCCTCTGAGCGATTGCATATATCTTCAGTGACGGGTACTAATGGAAAAACTTCATGTTGTTGGTTGATCTCGGAATTGGTTAGTCGGCTGGGAGAGAAGACCGGGTACATAGGCACCTTGGGCCACGGAACGCGCGCTGCCGAGTTAACCTTTAATGGTTCGACGCGGGAGACGAACTTGACGACTCCTGATTCTATTCGTTTGCAAAAGATATTGGCTGATTTCGAAGAGCAAGGCGTTGAGATGGTCGCCTTAGAAGCATCTTCTCATGCTCTAGCGCAAGGTCGGCTAGATGGTGTTGACATTGATGATGCGGTTTTTACCAATCTAAGTCGAGACCACCTTGATTACCATCTTGATATGGCATCTTATGGGGAGGCAAAAGCTTTACTCTTTCAGAAGCCGGGTGTCAACTTTGCTGTACTCAATTTAGATGATGCTTTTAGTCAGAAACTCATAAAAAAAACAGAATCGGGTGCGGAGCTACTGACTTACAGCTTGGACAATGCCTCCGCTGACATTTATTGCCGTGACATTAAACTAGATATTCAAGGGCTCAGTGCCACAGTGGTTTCGCCATGGGGGGAGGGACAGCTGCAATCCCCCCTAATTGGCCAATTTAATTTGGCCAATTTATTATCGGTTATTGCGACAGTAGNNACTCGGTACCCTTTTTCAGAGGTTCTTTCAAAATTGCCAATGCTCAAATCCCCCGCGGGTCGAATGGAGCTTATCAATGCCGAAGCAAAACCGGGCGTAATAGTCGACTATGCTCACACACCAGATGCACTGGAAAAAGTCCTTATTACTTTGCGCTCGCATGCCAGGGGAAAATTGTGGGTTGTTTTTGGTTGTGGTGGAGAAAGGGATATAGGCAAGCGTTCTAAGATGGGTGCAATTGCAGAACGCTATGCCGATTATGTGGTAATTACCAATGACAATCCAAGAGGCGAATCAGAAGAGGCAATCATAAGTCATATCAAGATGGGTATGATTGGAAAGGTCGTTGTTGAAACGGATCGGCGTTCAGCCATCAGGCATGCTATTGCGCATGCCTCGCCAGATGATCTGATTCTTATTGCTGGTAAGGGACACGAAGAGTACCAGCAGCTATCCCATCAAACATTCGCTTTTAGTGACCAGACGCAAGCTAAATTGGCTCTGAATGATTTGACTGGAGCCGGACTATGATGGCGCGTTTATCCCTCGCTGACGCAGCGGCCCAGTTTGGCGGAACTCTTACAAATCCAGATTGCCAATTCAGTCGAGTTTGTATCGATACCCGAATAGTGAATAATGGAGATCTTTTTATTGCTATCAAAGGTCCTACGCATGACGCTCATGATTATCTTGATAAGATCGAGAGAGAGATTTGTGGCGCTGTGGTGTCGACTTTCTGCCCGCAGAGAGGGGTGGCTCAATGGGTTGTGCGAGATACCACGATCGCATTGGGAGATTTGGCCAAGTTGCGACGGGAAATGTTTGATGGGCTTGTGATCGCTATCACCGGTAGTAGCGGAAAAACCTCAGTAAAAGAATTTGTTGCAGCAATTCTAAAGAGATGTGGAACGGTTCACTCGACCCTTGGTAACTATAATAATCAGATCGGTGTGCCATTAACAATTTTATCTCTGCCTCAATCGGCTGAGTTTTTAGTTCTTGAGATGGGCGCTAACAAAATTGGCGACATTGAATATTTATGCACCATAGCTCGGCCAACTATAAGTCTAATAAATAATATCCAAAGTGCCCACATTGAAGGATTTGGGAGCCTAGAAGGAACTGCGGCTGCCAAGGCAGAAATATACAGTGGTCTCTCTCCGCAAGGAACTGCGGTAATCAACCTTGATCTNGAATATACAGAAGACTGGAGAGTCATTTGTGGCGATCGGCCTTACTTAACTTTTTCATTGTCAAACATGGCTGCGAACGTTAGAGCGGAGGATGTTAAGTTAATGTCTGATGGTTGTTATGAGTTTCGGCTTGTTACTGAAGTTGATTCTGGAACTAAAGAGAATCGACATGTAAAGCTGTCAGTGCCGGGTAAACATTCTGTTGAAAATGCCTTGGCGGCAGCCACATGTTCTATAGCTGCAGGTGTCGGTCTGAAGGAGATTGTGAGTGGCTTGAGTTCGCTTAGCGCTTTGCCAGGACGACTCGAAATGAGGAGTTTGCCAACTGGAGGATGGGTTATTGATGATAGTTATAACGCAAATCCAGAATCTGCAATTGCAGCTATAGATGTGCTGGCTCGAAGANCTTACCGGCGCATTTTGATCCTTGGAGATATGGCTGAGCTTGGCTCTCAAGCGCCATTAATGCATAGAAAAGTAGGTGAGCATGCTGTTCGATCGGGCATCGAAGACTTGCTTAGTATGGGTACTTTGAGTCGGCATGCTAGCGAAATATTCGGTGGCAAGCACTTCGATACATTTGAGGAATTGATCGTGTACTTAGAAGCTTTAGACAATACCGAGCAAGTAACTTTTCTAGTGAAAGGATCTAGGAGCTCGGCTATGGAGCGTGTTGCAAAATATTTGGATGGAAGAGGACATTAAAATGCTTCTTTGGATTAGTGAATATTTCATTCAATTCTATAGCCCTATGTCGGTTTTTCAGTATCTAACATTGCGCGGAATATTGGCAGTTTTGACTGCTTTGGCGATCAGCTGGATACTAGGTCCAATTGTTATCAGGCGCCTCAATTTCTTGCAAGTCGGGCAAGCTATCAGAAGTGATGGCCCCCAAACGCATCTCTCAAAAGCTGGGACTCCAACAATGGGCGGAGCGCTGATATTATTAGCTATCTTTTCGGGTACATTATTGTGGGGGGATTTAGAAAACCGCTACATTTGGATTGTTCTGGGAGTCACATTTTCATTCGGGGTGCTGGGATGGATCGATGATTACCGAAAGGTAGTAGAAAAGAACCCTCGTGGGCTATCAGCTGGATGGAAGTATCTTTGGCAATCGGTCTTTGGACTGATCGCGGCATCTGTTCTCTATTATACCGCGCAATCGGAAGCAGAGACACAACTGATCGTTCCTTTTTTTAAATCTGTTTCGTTAGATCTTGGTCCTTTTTTCATAATCTTTGCCTATTTTGTCATAGTGGGCTCCAGTAACGCCGTGAACCTCACCGATGGACTTGATGGCTTGGCAATTATGCCGACAGTTCTGGTCGGTGGTGCACTAGGGATCTTTGCTTATTTGAGTGGAAACTACCAGTTTGCAAATTATCTAAATATTCCTTTCATTAGCGGTGCTGGCGAGTTGGTGGTCTTTACCGCCTCAATTTGCGGGGCCGGCCTCGGATTCCTTTGGTTCAATACTTATCCCGCGATGGTGTTCATGGGAGACATAGGTGCTTTAGCTTTGGGCGCTGCTTTGGGGGCTATAGCAGTAATTGTTAGACAAGAGATTGTTCTTTTTATCATGGGAGGTGTTTTTGTAATAGAGACTGTGTCGGTAATTATCCAGGTGGCATCTTTCAAACTCACCGGCAAGCGAATTTTCCGTATGGCTCCACTCCATCATCATTTCGAGTTAAAGGGTTGGCCTGAACCGAGGGTGATTGTGCGTTTCTGGATTATAACGGTGGTTCTTGTGCTAATTGGTCTTGCTACCTTGAAATTACGTTAAATAAAAGAGTGCTGCGAAGAATGGTAAGGACTGAATGGGATAGTATTTCTTTCGCGATTCTTGGTATAGGTGCCACAGGATTTTCTGTGGCCAAATTTTTTGAGAGACAGAATATACCGTTTGTCTTTGCTGATACCCGCAGTAATCCACCCTTGTTGGAAGAGGCAAGGCAGGAATACCCGAAAGCACGTTTCGTATTAGAAAGATTTGATGGATATTTTTTCGAATCCATCGAAACAATGGTGGTAAGTCCAGGGATACATCCTGATGCTCCAATTCTTAAGGTGGCTAGAGAAAAAGGCATCAAGTTGATAGGAGACGTCTCGATTTTTTTTGAACATGCTAGAGCGCCCATTATTGCAATCACAGGGTCCAATGGTAAAAGCACAGTGACCTCCCTAATCGGAGAGATGGCTAAAAGAAGTGGTAAAAAAGTGGGAATTGGAGGGAATCTTGGCCCTCCGATGCTCGATCTGTTGGATCAAAAGACTGAAATATATGTTATCGAATTATCCAGTTTTCAGTTGGAGTTGGCGGAGGATTGTCAGGGGGCGGTTAGCGCAATACTGAATTTATCACCAGACCACTTAGATCGTTATGAAAGTTTTGAGCATTATCATTTGGCCAAGCAACGCATTTTTATCGGCGCTGTTAAGGCGGTAGTTAATCGTCAAGACTTCAAAACTTATCCCTCATCGAAACATAATATTGCGGTAACAAGTTTTGGCGTCGACCTGCCCGAAGCGGACGATTTTGGATTATGCGATCAATTGGACGAGCTGTGGTTGGTAGGATCAGGTAAGCGATTGCTGCGAGCACAAGATTTGGCGCTCATGGGTAAACACAACGTGCAGAACGCGTTGGCAGCACTCGCGTTGGGCTCTTGCGTTGGTTTGCCAGAAGACTCGATGATAGAGACGCTCAGGGAATTTCGAGGCTTACCGCATCGTTGTGAACGCGTTGCGTGTATTAATGAGGTTCTTTACATCGATGATTCAAAAGCAACAAACGTTGGAGCGGTTTGTGCGGCTATTTCGGGTTTTTCGATGATATCCAGAAGAAATATTATTCTCATAGCTGGTGGACAATCAAAACACGATGACTTTGGTGCGCTCCGCGATCCGGTGCGTAAATCGGTTAAGTATTGTCTGCTTCTGGGACAGGCTTCTTATGAATTATCCCAGATCCTCGGTGACGTGGTTCCAGTGCAATGCATGAACACAATTGAAGAATGTGTCGCTTCTGCGCATGCTGAGGCAAAACCAGATGACGTAGTGCTGCTCTCGCCGGCTTGTGCCAGTTTTGACATGTTTTTGGATTTTGCTGATCGAGGGGCTCAATTTCAACGAGCAGTGCGTGACATTCATAACCAATATAGCTCTCGGGAGGCTTCATGATCCCTGCGATAGATAGAATCGAGAGCGAATCAATCTTCGAGCGGTGGTATTTTGATTTATACATACTAGTTCCCACATTAATGCTTATATCGTTGGGCTTCGTAATGGTGGCTTCCGCATCTTTTAGTTATGCAGAGCAGCGTTTCGGGAGCGAACTTTTTTTCGTGAGACGTCATTCTCTCTATCTGGTGATTGGTTTATTTGCGATGAGCGTTTCTTTCTTCGTTCCATCAGGTTGGTGGTACAAAAAAAACAGATTATTTGTGCTGAGCGCTATCGTGCTCTTGGTGCTTGTTTTAGTGCCAGATATTGGTCGTGAACTCAATGGCAGTAAAAGGTGGTTGGTGGTAGGAGGAATTACGATACAGGTATCAGAATTAGTCAAGTTAGCCATGATTTGTTTTCTAAGTGCGTCGCTCACTAGAGACAGCGAACACCGGCCGAGAGATCAGCGACAATGGTTATTCCTACTCACTATAATGATAATTATCAACATGTTGCTAATTTTGCAGCCGGACTATGGTTCCGTTGTTGTTATATCTGGAATTTCGTTGGCGTTACTATTTTTGGGCGGCATTAGTTTAAGATTCTTTTTTTTAATAGTCGTTGCAGCGCTTGCAGGATTATTCGCTTTGGTCAGACTATCAGAGTACCGGTGGAACCGCATAATAGCATTTACAAATCCTTGGGCAGATCCGGATGATAACGGTTATCAACTGATTCAATCTCTAATTGCNTTAGGNCGGGGAGAGTGGTTTGGGGTGGGACTGGGTCATTCGGTGCAAAAAATGCAATTTCTCCCCGATGGTTATACAGATTTTATCTTCGCAATTTATGCCGAAGAGTTTGGTTTTCTTGGAATCATTATTCTCNTGTTAATCTTTAGTNTTCTGGTTGGNCGTATTTTTATTTTGAGTCACCGTGCATTGAAAACCAAAAATTGGTATGCCACATACGNAACNATGGGATTGGGACTTTTAATTAGTGGACAGACTTTTATAAATATCGGGGTTAACTCCGGTTTATTGCCCACCAAAGGCCTTACCTTGCCTTTNGTCAGTTATGGCGGTACCAGTCTNGTCTGTTGCCTNACAGCGATTGGGATATTNATGCGTTTCAGCCATGAGCTTAAGCACGNTANAAGTATCAATGGGGGNCGAAAAAATGCCCGATAATATTCGTCCGCGTGTCTTGATAATGGCCGGTGGGACAGGTGGTCATGTATTTCCNGCGTTAGCGGTTGCAGATGAACTTCGACANTCTGCAGTGGATTTATCTTGGTTGGGAACGCGCAACGGNATCGAAGCCGATCTTGTTCCAAGTCATGATATTCCNCTCAATTTNATTGAAATAGAAGGTATTCGGGGTAAAGGTCTNATGGCTTTAGCGAAAGCGCCTTCTCTGTTGTATCGGTCGATAAATCAGGCTTTCAAAGTACTAGAGGACTTTGGGCCGGATGTAGTTTTGGGCATGGGTGGTTTTGTTTCAGCCCCGGGGGCAATGGCAGCTTGGATAAAAAATATTCCACTTGTCGTGCATGAACAAAACGCCGTTCCCGGAACTACAAATCGACTCGTTAGTAAATTTGCAAACTCTGTTTTGGAGGGTTTCCCGGGTACATTGCGCGGTGCCAGTTGGGTGGGGAACCCAGTNCGTTCTGCNATAACCNGATTGGCGGCGCCAGAAAACCGCCTGNGTTCNAGGAAAGGACCTGTGAATCTCCTCGTGCTTGGCGGGAGTCGCGGTTCAAAAGCAATTAATGAATTAGTTCCAGCCGCTATTGCTGCGATTGGAGCTGGTCAAAGNCCCAGTATTTGGCATCAGACTGGNNGATCACATTTGAGTATGACGAAAGCNCTNTANTCGGCNTACGATATAGAAGCAAATGTCACTAAATTTATAGACGTTATGGAGAATGCTTATGGTTGGGCAGACTTTGTTATTTGTCGNTCTGGAGCGTTAACNNTAGCTGAACTTACAAGCGTNGGATTGGGTTCTATTCTCATACCTTTTCCACATGCGATCGATGATCATCAAACGGCTAATGCNCGTTTNCTAGAGGCAAATGGTGCNGCAGTTATNTATCAGCAANCGGATNTAACATCTGAATTATTGGGTGAACTGATTGTTGAGTTGGCCGTTAAACCTTGCAATAGATTNGATATGGCNATGGCTGCCCGAAAACTTGCAAAAGATAATGCTGCAGAACAAGTGGCTAAAACTTGCTTGGAACATTCTTATGTTAAAGCATGATTTTCTTCAACCTCCGGACATGAGAAGGATTAAACGCATCCATTTTGTTGGAATTGGTGGAAGCGGTATGTGTGGGATAGCAGAGGTCCTATTCAATCAAGGCTATGTTATCTCAGGCTCCGATATTGGATACAACAGCAACATTGAACGGCTCGCTAGTATTGGAGTGATTATATTTCATGGGCACAATGCCAGTAATATCGATGGCGCTGACGTCGTGGTTAATTCATCGGCTGTAGATTTTGAGAACATAGAAATAAAAAGTGCGCATTCTACAGGGGTTCCTGTGGTGCGTCGCGCTGAGATGCTGGGGGAACTCATGCGATATCGGCATGGCATAGCGGTCGCTGGAACTCATGGAAAAACAACCACAACGAGTCTCATTTCCGCTATCTTTGCTGAGGATGGGAGGGATCCCACATTTGTGGTTGGGGGAAGGGTAAACAGCGCAGGTACAAATGCTAAGCTTGGTGCGAGTAAGTATCTAGTGGCAGAAGCAGATGAGAGCGATGCGTCTTTTTTGCATTTGCAACCAATGGTCGCAGTTTTAACAAACATTGAAGCTGACCATATGCAAAATTACGACTATGATTTTGAACGCTTAAAAAACACCTACGTTGAGTTCTTGCACAATCTGCCTTTCTATGGACTCGCTATTTTATGCATAGACGATGTTGTTATTCGGAGCATGTTGACGAGGGTATCCAGGCCGACAATAACCTATGGATTTAATTTAGATTCTCAGTATCGAATAAGAGATTTGTCTACCGTCAAATCACAATGTTCATTCGTAATTGATCGTCCTGAGGGGTTACCTTCATTATCGATTAATCTTGGCATGCCCGGACGCCACAATGCCTTGAATGCCGCCGCCGCAATAGCTGTCGCGAGTGATGAGGGAATTTCTGATACGTCTATTACGGAAGGACTCCAAAAGTTTGGCGGAGTAGGTCGGCGATTTGAAATTCTCGGTGACTACACCAGTGCCGATGGAAATGCACTGCTAGTTGATGATTATGGACATCATCCAACTGAAGTGAATGCGACGATAGATGCGGTTCGCGATGGTTGGCCAGAAAGAAGGTTGATAATGATATTCCAGCCTCATCGTTACAGCCGGACAAAGGATTTTTTCAACGAATTTGTTGACGTGCTTTCCCGAGTGGATGAGTTACTGCTTCTGGATATTTATGCTGCTGGTGAGGAAAGTATACCCGATATAAGTAGTCCGCGATTGCTTGAAAGTATTGAAATGCGGGGATTAATCAAACCTCTGTATGTGGAGCATTTGGAGCTCGTGCCCACTCTTTTAAGGGACCTAGTTAGAGACAGAGATATAGTACTTACCCAAGGAGCAGGGAGTGTAAGTAAATTAGTCGCAATGCTTCAAGCGAGCATGGGGGTTGGATAATGAATGACCTAGCTAGGAGGATTGGTCGCGTAGGAGTGCTCTATGGCGGAGTTTCCTCAGAGCGAGAAATCTCCCTTGCCAGCGGAGATGCAGTGGGGGAGGCACTCCAACGGCTGTCGATTGAAAATACTATGATTGATGTGGCAGATAATGTTTTAACTCAATTAGAGGATGTCAAGCCTGCTAGAGTATTTATTGCGCTGCACGGGTCTGGTGGAGAGGATGGGACCATTCAGGGCTTATTGGAATGTTTGCGAATCCCATATACCGGAAGTGGAGTGGTTGCTTCAGCGCTGGCTATGGATAAATTACGTTGCAAATTGATGTGGCGTGGGTCCGGGCTGCCCACTGCCGATTTTTTGAGGTTGGATTCGGAATCGGACTGGCTAGCTACCCTAGAAATTTTAGGGGGAGAGATTGTAGTAAAGCCCTGTAGAGAAGGTTCCAGTATCGGGATGACTATTGTGCAAGATCCGCAGGATCTTAGGGATGCTTGGCGGCATGCTAAAGAATTCGATAAGGAGGTTATGGCTGAGCGTCGATTAACCGGAGACGAATATACCGTGGCCATCTTAGATGGCAAGGCATTGCCAGCAATAAGGATATCAACCGATTCTGAATTCTATGATTTTGACGCAAAATATCATTCGAATCAGACCCGCTACCATTGTCCAAGTGGTTTATCCAAAAACCGCGAACGTGAATTGCTAGATCTATGCATGAATGCTTTCAAAAGTCTCGGTTGTCGGGGCTGGGGTCGAGTAGATGTTATGACAGATGAAAATGGCGCGTTTTGCTTGCTTGAGGTCAATACAGTACCTGGTATGACATCACATAGCTTGGTTCCCAAAGCAGCAAATTCGGCTGATATATCATTTGATCAGTTGGTATTAAAGATTATCGAGGCATCCTTATAAATGGCAAAACGCAATCAAAAAAAGCCGAGAAGAAAAATGGTCCCAGCCAAGATAGAAGTTCAGGAACTAATGAGGCCCGTTAAAAAAATGCTCTTACTCGTGTTCCTGACTACAGGTGTTTTGGTGACGGGAGCGGTTATTAGAAATATAGATAAGCCTCTGACCAATGTTGTGGTTAGCGGGAAGTTTAGCCATCTCGATCAGCAGATTTTGATTAGTCTTTTGACAGACGCGATTCAAGGGGGATTTCTATCGCTAGATTTGAGCGAAATTAAGCAAACAATCGAAGCACATCCTTGGATTAGGCAGGTAAAGCTTACTCGACAATGGCCTTCCACACTCTTAGCTGATGTATCCGAAGAGATTCCCATAGCTCGTTGGGGTAAGGGAGCGTTTTTGAATTACCAAGGTAAAAAATTGGAAATGGAATATGCTAGGTCATTGAGAAACTTACCTGAGTTGGAATCACCTTTTGTTTCTTCAGAAAAAATGATGCGGCAGTATCAAGCTTTAACACTACAAATCGCGCCCACTGGTCTAACCATTGAGCGTCTGATCTGCGATGTAGATGGACTATGGTCCATATCTACCTCAGAAGGTTTTGAATTGATCATCGGGCGAAACCAAATATTACAGAGGATGCGACGATTTGCTTTGGCATGGGATTTTGGGCTTGGCACCAAGCGTCAACTAATTAGACGCGTAGATTTGCGATATCCCAATGGTCTTGCGGTCAGCTGGAAAAGTGAGTCTTTCGATGAATCAGAGACTATAACCGTTTCATTCATTCAGACGGTTAGTTTTGGCCAATGGCCTGTTTAAGAGGAAGAAATTATGGATAGTTCAGATGATGAAAATATTTTGGTTGGATTGGATATTGGCACTTCGAAGGTCGTGGCAATCGTGGGAGTTATTAACCCAGCTGGCGCCATTGAGATTATCGGCACTGGCATGCATCCGTCATCAGGATTAAAAAAGGGAGTAGTGGTCAATATTGAGGCAACAGTGAATTCTATTCAGCGCGCGATAGAGGAGGCTGAACTGATGGCTGGTTGTTCCATCAGTTCTGTTTTTGTGGGAATTGCTGGAAGCCATATTCGGAGTATGAATTCCCATGGTATTGTTGCCATTCGGGAGCGGGAGGTGCAACCACTCGATATAGAAAGGGTAATTGACGCCGCAAAGGCTGTGGCGATTCCCGCTGATCAAGAGATTCTCCATGTGCTACCCAAAGAATTTATCATTGATGATCAAGAGGGAATACAAAAACCACAGGGCATGTCAGGTGTGCGATTGGAATCTAAAGTTCATCTTGTCACTGGCGCAGTAAATGCCGGGCAGAACATAAAAAAATGTATTCGTCGTTGTGGTCTCGAAGTAGATGAGATGATTTTGGAGCAGTTGGCCTCAAGCTATGCGGTCCTTACTGACGATGAAAAATATCTAGGTGTGGCTCTAATCGATATTGGGGGTGGCACCTCAGATATAGCAGTTTTCAAAGAGGGCGCCATTCATCATACCGGTGTAATTCCAATCGCGGGTGATCAAGTTACCAATGATATAGCTACTTTACTGCGAACGCCGACGGCGCATGCTGAGGAGCTAAAGATCAAATATGCCTGTGCGCTGGCAAAACTAGCGCGACCTGAAGAAACTGTAAAGGTTCCAAGTGTTGGAGATCGAGAACCGCGAGATATGTCAAGACAGTCATTGGCAGAAGTCGTTGAGCCTCGATATGAGGAGTTATTCAAATTGATTTTAGAGGATTTGCGTCGTAGCGGATTTGAAGAACAACTGGCGGCAGGTATTGTTTTGACGGGAGGCACATCCAAAATGCAGGGAGTGGTTGAACTTGCGGAGGAAATTTTTCATTTGCCAGTAAGGGTTGGGTCGCCAGCAAAGGTAAACGGGTTATCTGATATTGTGAATAACCCGATTTACTCGACCGGGGTTGGCTTGCTCCATTTCGGAGCGCATGAACAGCAGCATATGTCTGATACAAGGTTTTTGAAAAATCAGGATAAAGGATTTTTCAATAGTATTACAAAATTTTTTCGAGATGATGATTGAATCGTGCTGCTGCACGATTGAACGTTTAATTTTAAAGGCGCAAAAGGGGAAAGTTATGTTTGAACTAGTAGATACCATACCGAAAAATGCAGATATTAAAGTGGTTGGAGTAGGTGGAGGTGGTGGGAACGCCGTTCGTCATATGATGCAAAGTAGTATTGATGGTGTAGATTTTATTTGTGCCAATACTGATGCTCAATCGCTTAGTGGATTGGAGGACGCTACTATTCTCCAAATTGGTGAAAACCTCACAAAAGGCTTGGGGGCTGGCGCCAATCCAGAAGTCGGTCGGCAGGCGGCTGTAGAGGACAAAGATCGAATTTCTCAGGCTTTAGAGGGGGCAGATATGGTTTTCATAACTGCTGGTATGGGTGGTGGAACAGGAACCGGAGGTGCACCAGTAATTGCTGAGGTAGCGAAACAGATGGGTATCCTCACAGTCGGAGTGGTTACAAGACCTTTCTCGTTTGAAGGGGCAAAACGCATGGCTGTGGCTGACGAAGGCATCTCTAAGTTGAAAGATCATGTTGATTCTCTAATTATCGTGCCGAACGAAAGGTTATTGCAGGTGCTTGGAAAAGATATGACAGTAATTGGCGCATTCGAGAGAGCAAACGATGTGCTCTATGGAGCAGTTCAAGGAATCACTGATTTGATCCTATTGGATGGGCTGATAAACGTGGATTTTGCTGATGTCAGGACAGTAATGGCTGAAATGGGCATGGCTATGATGGGAACAGGTGAAGGAAGTGGTGCTGATCGAGCCACTGCAGCGGCGGAAGGTGCAATCAAATGTCCACTTCTTGAAGACGTCAATCTTCAAGGTGCTAAGGGTATCTTGGTCAACATTACAAGTGGTTATGACCTAACATTAGGCGAATTTGAGGAGGTTGGGAATACGGTTCGATCGTTTTCTGATGAGAATGCAACCATCATTGTTGGTAGTGTTTTTGACACAGAAGCTTCGGACCAGTTGCGGGTCACGGTGGTTGCAACTGGTCTGGAATTCCCAGCGGCGAAGACAGGTCCTCGTGGTCTTGTTTCTCATGATTTTAAGCCAATAGATGGGAGGCCAGATTATGATAGTTTGGGAAATGAGCCAGCAGTAAAGCGTCGGCCTACCACCGCAAAAATGGGACAATTAGCGCAGCAAGTTGATGCAACCGCAGCTCCAGAGCATGACTTTTTAGATGTCCCTGCTTTCTTGAGGAAACAGGCGGATTAGAACTTAGTATGTTCTTCTAATTAGCCTCTTGTCGCCAGGGTCATTTATACCAAAGATCTTGGCGACCGAAACTATGTCTGATACACTCGGTGAGTTTTGCTTTGGCCGAAATATTGATGATTAAGCAAAGAACTTTGAAAAATATGATTCGTGCATCGGGTGTCGGGCTTCATTCGGGTCAAAAGGTTTACCTTGCCATACACCCAGCCGATAATGACACGGGTATTGTATTCCGTCGCACAGACTTACATCCCGTTGTTGAGATAGAAGCTCGTGCTGAGAATGTCGGAGAAACCCAACTTTCAACCACTCTAGTCAAGGGAGACGTTAAAGTCTCCACAGTCGAACATTTATTATCCGCGCTTGCAGGTCTAGGTATAGATAATGTTCGGATCGATGTATCGGCTTCTGAAATCCCTATAATGGATGGCAGTGCAGCACCCTTTGTATTTTTATTGCAATGTGCAGGATTGCGTGAGCAGAAAGGAACGAAAAAATTCGTGCGAGTCAAAAAGGACGTCACATTTGAAAAAGACGGAAAGACTGTCACTTTTAAGCCTTTTAATGGATTTAAATTAAACTTTGATATTGATTATGATCATCCTGTATTTAAGAGCCAAGCGACAAGTGCGAGTGTGGATTTTTCGACTGAGGTATTTGTTAGGGATGTCAGTAGAGCGCGTACTTTCGGATTTATGCATGAATACGATTATCTTAAATCTATGGGGCTCGTTCGGGGAGGCAGTCTGAATAACGCAATTGTGGTTGACAAAGATGAAATATTGAACGAGGGCGGGCTAAGATACCACGATGAGTTTGTTAAGCATAAGATTCTGGATGCGATAGGAGATTTGTACCTGCTTGGAAATAGCTTAATTTGTCAGTTTGACGCATATAAATCTGGACATGGGATTAATAATGCATCTTTACGAGAATTAATTGCACGAACGGATGCATGGGAGTATGTCACTTTTGAAAATAATCCAGACGCTGTCCCCATTAACTATAGTTTGTTAGACTAAGCGGAAAAGCGAAGGACAATTCTTTGAAAATAATTTTGC
>PCDB01000058.1 GCA_002591625.1 Porticoccaceae bacterium | reverse complement strand
TATGGTCCCATAAATATATACCAGATCTCCTCGGTAATAAAGTTATCAGCGAGCACCATGCCATACTTATTAAGTCTTACCGGAGCAAACCATCCCTCGTTCTTGCGTGTTTGGTGCAATTACCGAGTGTGCGCAAGCGATGAAACTCATTAATTGCGCCATAGATCAGCGCACCTCGGAAAATTAGTGATTGAGATGGCGCAAATTCTATTGTTTGGTCTTTAAACAACCGCCATTTCAGATATTAAAGACCCAAACTCAAGCATTTATACCAGCCAATTTTTCACAATTCAACTGGGAAAAGAGTATACAACTCCCTCTCGAACACCCGCCGAGGGCCATCTTTGAGTGATCGTTTTGCGTCTTGTGTAAAACCTTACAGCATCAGGTCCATATGCATGTAAATCACCGAAAAGCGAGCGCTTCCACCCTCCAAAGCTATGGTATGACACAGGCACCGGCAGCGGGATATTTACGCCAACCATTCCGACATTTATCCGGTCTGTAAAATATCTGGCTGCCTCACCGTCCCGAGTGAATATGCAGGTACCGTTTCCGTACTCATGTGCATCTATCAGATGCATAGCATCTTCCATACTATCAACACGCATTATCTGGAGCACAGGACCGAAGATCTCTTCCTTGTAGCTATCCATTTCAGGTGTAACTCGATCAATCAATGTCCCACCTATGAAAAATCCATCCTCATGGCCCTCAATCTTTGGATGGCGACCATCAACAATAATGTCTGCTCCCTGCTCCTCGGCGCTGTCGATGTAACCGATGATTCGAGCTTTGTGCTCGGGAGAGATTACAGGACCAAAATTATTTTCGCTGTCATAAAACGGCCCCACTCTCAAACCATCCATTGCACTTTTCATTCTTCTCATCAAAGCGTCTCCAACTTGGTCACCTATGGCCACGGCTACTGAAAGCGCCATGCAACGCTCCCCCGAAGACCCAAAGGCTGCCCCCAAAAGCTGATTGACTGCGTTATCGATATCTGCATCTGGCATTACAATGGCATGATTTTTGGCACCCCCTAAGGCTTGACAGCGCTTTCCACGGGATGTAGCAGTACTGTATATGTGTTCGGCGATGGGCGTTGATCCGACAAAGCTTACTGCCTCAATTCGACCGTCAGACAGCAGTGTTTCCACTGCTTCCTTGCCACCATTCACCACATTTAACACGCCATTCGGAAGGCCTGCTTGATGCATCAACTCAGCTATAAATAAAGCCGATCCGGGATCGCGCTCGGAAGGTTTCAGAACAAAACAATTGCCACAGACAAGCGCTAGTGGATACATCCATAGAGGCACCATAGCCGGGAAGTTAAAAGGAGTGATTCCAGCTACCACCCCCAGTGGTTGAAACTCACTCCAAGAATCAATGTCTTGCGCTACATTTTTACTATGCTCTCCTTTAAGTAGCTCTGGCGCAAAGCAGGCATATTCAACGTTTTCGATGCCTCTTTGTAATTCTCCCGCCGCGTCGTGGGCAATTTTTCCATGCTCCTCACCAATTAGCCTGCAAATTTGATCACGGTTCCGCTCTAAAAGATTCCTGAACTCGAACATGATGCGCGCACGCTTAACAGTTGGAGTGTTCCTCCAGGCCGGGAATGCTTCGGTTGCTGCCTGGATTGCCAATTCAACTGTATGTTTTTGGGCCATCAAAACCTGTTTTTCAACTTTACCCAAAGACGGATTAAACACATCTTGCTTCAAACCACCTTGTTCGACTATGCTTCCGTTGATCAAATGCCCAATGTTTTTCATAAATCTCTCCTAAAAAGCCAAGTCCGACAACTTTTTTTTCAATTGCCATATGATTTGCTTCACTGCCAATTAACCTGAGCTTGCCGGCAATTTGCCCGATCTAGAGGTATCGCCCAACAAAGAAAAAAATGACAGATCGTATAGCCAGAAAGTATCGGAGCAAAAGTGAGGCTTCGATGCGGTGACTCTGCACAAAAGTCCAAGACAATCTAATTGTCGCCAATAACACGGAACGACAGCTAATTTAGCTATCATGAAGCTGTCCCTCAATTCCGTGTCTCGCCGCAGCTAACGAAAATTCTCGACACGAGCATGATATCTTCATGGTGAGATTTCATGCAACTTTATCGATGACTCGCTTCACGGCTGCAAACATATCGCGCAGATCTGCAGGGCGAGAGTTCAAAAATGGTGAGAACTGAAGAATATCCATGTTATTTCTGATGACAAGATCCTCTTCCCAGAAACATTGCTTGTGGACCTCAAGCCCCCTGGCTCCTGGTGAACCTTTCCTCGGCTCTAACTCAATCGCCCCCATCAGACCGATATTGCGCACGTCTATGACCTTGGGATAATGGTCAAATTGATGGAGCTCTTTGGCGAACGTGCTCTCCAGTTCGCGCGCTTGAGCGAATGTGCCCTCCGCTTTATAGACTTCCAGGGTTGCAAGTCCGGCCGCTGCTGCAACTGGGTGTCCCGAGTATGTGTAACCATGAAATAATTCAATTCCCTGCTCTGGTCCATGCATAAATGCCTTGTATATATCCTCGCCAAGCAAGACTGCACCCATCGGAATGACCCCGTTTGTTAATCCTTTTGCCGCTGTAATAATGTCCGGCGACACCCCGAAACGTTGAGCCGCGAAGGCCTCGCCGACGCGGCCAAAACCCGTAATCACCTCATCGAAAATCAATAGGATACCATTTCGAGTGCAAACGTCACGTAAGCGTTCTAGGTAGCCGACCGGGGGAGGGAGAATACCCGTCGATCCTGCCACTGGTTCGACGATCACGGCAGCGATGGTACTCGCATCATGGAGCGCGACGAGGGCCTCCAGCTCATCAACTAGATGCGCGCCCCATTCGGGCAGCCCATGGCTAAAAGCTGCATGCTCGAGATTATGTGTGTGTGACAAATGATCAACGCCGTTGATTAAGTTTGCCCCAAACATTTTGCGATTCGGACCAATTCCGCCAACGGAAATACCCCCGAAATTAACTCCGTGATATCCTCGTTGACGCCCAATCAAGCGCGTTCGAGTGGCCTCGCCTCGGGCACGGTGATACCCGAGGGCGATTTTTAGGGCTGTGTCTACCGACTCCGAACCAGAATTTGTAAAAAAACAGTGTTCAAGACCTTTCGGGGCAATTTTTGTTAAGTTTTCCGCTAGTTCAAAAGCTTTGTTATGGCCGGCTTGAAAGCCCATGCAAAGATCAAGATGAGCGACTTGATGCTGAACTGCTTCCACTATTTTGGGATGGCAGTGACCTAGACCGGAGGTCCACAAACCAGAAAAACCATCGTAGAGCCTCCTCCCGTCGTTAGCGATGTAATGGTGACCACTTGCGGATGCGAGGAGACGGGGAGATTTCTTGAAATCTCTGTTAGCTGTAAATGGCATCCAATATGCGTCTAGTGGCGGATTGCTTGCTTGTAACTGCATAAACACCTCAATAAGAGATTCAAGTAATATAGTTAGACATCTTTAATTGACAGAAGATTAATCCAAACAAGTGATGTTAAACAACCGGTTTCCCTAAATTTATTTATCATTGATTTTACTGTATAATTTTTTGCTTGTGTTTGCTATGCTAAACGTCTTTTAGCGCAAGAGGATTGTGCTGATGAGAAATGAAACTGCACAACGGTTGCGCGAAATACGAGAAAAAAACCGGTTGTCGCAAAGACAGCTGGCAAAAGCTGCTGGTGTAGCGAATGCCACCATTTCTCAAATTGAATCAGGGCTGTTAAATCCCACGGTAGGAACCTTGAAAAAAGTTTTGGCTGGAATTCCTATCACATTGGGAGAGTTCTTCGCTGATGATTTCGCGTTTTCAGAAAAAGTGTTTTTTAACGCAAATGAGCTTCTCGAAATCGGTGACAAGGGCGTCTCGTACCGACAAGTTGGCGGTCACCTGCGAAACCGTTCCATTCAGATGGTCAAAGAATGCTACCAACCCGGGGCGAATACTGGCAAGCATGATCTTGTTCACGATGGCGAGGAATGCGGTATCATTTTAAGTGGGACACTTGAAGTACGAGTCGGGAATCAAGTGCGCGTGCTCAAGGCGGGAGACGCTTACTATTTTAAGAGCACCGTTCCACACCAATTTAGAAATATTGGGAGAAAACCGTGCCAGCTCATTAGCGCCTGCACCCCACCGAGCTTTTGAGGAGATCTTTACAATATTGCCAAGACTGGGCTTCACCTCTCAGACTTCTCATAACTATTTAAAAATCAATTCATTTAAATTTGATAGCGATCAAAATGAGGGAGGTGTCCTCGCCGAGATTAATACACAATCGGCGCGTCCAGTATTTCTGAATCGGTGCGGAGTTTGACTGTCAAAATAAAAAGCATCGCCCCGACTGAGCTTTTTTGTTTCTGAACCGATTGTTGCCTCCACAAAGCCTTCTACGATAACCCCGCCCTCCTCGCCCTCATGGCACAAATGTTCCGCACCTGTGTCCGAGCCGGGCGGGTAACGTTCAATAAAAATTTGCAGACGATGATTTTTTAAGTCTTTACCGACCTGAAGAAAAGACAGCCCCGAGGAGCCCACTTCAACCAATTCATCATGCCTGAAAAAACATTGCCTTGTGGGCTTAAACTCGAGCGTAAAGAACTCGGAAACAGACATAGGAATCGCGGAAAGTATCTTCTTCAAAACACCAACAGAAGGTGTTGTCTTGTGGTTTTCGATGAGAGAAATGGTGGCGTTACTAACACCGGATTTGATGCCAAGCTGCCGTTGTGAAATACCACGCATTTGCCTTACGTTTCTGAGATTTCGACCAATTATTTCATCCATACTTATCAATATGTTCACTGCTAATTTGCTTTCATTAAATCAAAACGCTAGGCCTAAAACAATAGGATCAGCAACACCCCCCTTTCATCTTCTGATGATCATCCAAACCTGAAGGCTGAACAACCTCTTCGCTCGATTGCAGATGAACCTTTTAATCTAATCGAGATATACATTTGGGCGTTATAGCCGATCGGATAAATAAGACATACAAGGGAAAATTTCCGAGCATTTACTGAATGCTCGAGCAACTGCCCGAAGTGTATGTTCTGAAATGCCAGCATCAGCTATTTTTTGGCTCCCGGGCTGATGATAGATTCACATTTTTGTGATACCAGTAAATGTAAAGTCTGGGCTTTGTAGAGAGGCTTCTCCAGTTAAAAAAACTCAGATTGAACACAGAGATACTAATTTACTGAAAAATTGAAGACGCAACAATGGAAAAGTGTTAAAACGTTAAAAATTTTAAACAGTCAATCTTGATTATGCTGAATAATCATAAGGTTAGTTATTCCAGTTCAAATATTGAACCAATCGTACTTTCTCACTAACATTGGACATGCAAATTTTCAGACGATCTGCACAAAATCTGTTACAAGGAGAAATAAATGTCCACACAACCTTTCGGACACGCGTCCTGGCCGCTTGAGGTCGGAAAAACGGCGGTGGTGAATATCGATCTTCAGAACGACTTTCTGCACCCAGAGGGAATTTATGGAAAGTCCGACATAGATATCTCTCACATGCGAAGAACCATTGAGCCAACCAAACGTTTGATGGACGAACTCCGTAGGAGAGGAGTCCCAATAATCTGGACAAGGCATGGAACTAAAAATCTTGTTGATGGGGGCCCCTTTATGGAGCTTCGTCCCCACCTTCGCGAGGGAGGACTGCGACAAAATACATGGGGTTATGAGCTTTTGGATGATTTGGCGCCTGAAGCAGAGGATTGGTATGTCGAGAAAACCAGATTGAGCGCATTTTTCCAGACAAATCTTGAAATGGTTTTGCGGTCACTGAAAACTGAAACAGTGCTTATCACCGGTGTACTCACTAATCAGTGTGTTGGTGCCACGACTAAGGATGCAATGTTTAGGGATTTCAAACCCATTGTGGTCGAGGATTGCACGGGAACGACAATGCCACATCTACACGACCCTATTATTGAATGCATCCGAAATGGCTGGGGTTCCGTTCGCTCGCTCGATAAAGTAATACAAGAATTGGGCCTGTTCCCACAGGCATAACTTAACGCTGCATATTACTGGTCGGAAGATGCTCATAAGCGCTCTTTGGCAGCCGGAACAAATAGAAAATAGCTTATTTTAGGAGCCTCCAAGGCAGTGGTTAAACAGTTACCAAAACAAGCTGAGATTGTCGTTATTGGTGGAGGTATAATCGGCACCTCCGTAGCCTATCATCTCACAAAGTTAGGCCGCTCCGATGTCGTTCTTCTTGAACGCAAACAACTCACCAGTGGGACGACATGGCATGCTGCCGGCTTGGTAGGTCAATTGAGAGCAACAAAAAACCTTACCCAGCTATCGCAATACACCGCTAAGTTATACGAGACTCTCGCTCAAGAAACTGGTTTAGAAACCGGTTTTAAACAGCGGGGTTCTATCTCTCTGGCCACCACCAAAGAACGTATGGAGGAATTGAATCGGTTGGCATCAATGGCGAGATGTTTCGGCGTTGAAGTAGAAGAAATTAGTTGTGACGATGTGTCCCGAATGTGGCCGCTTATGGATTTGTCCGATGTTGTTGGAGCGATATACCTGCCCAAAGACGGACAGACGAATGCCACAGATACTACCCAAGCCCTTGCAAGAGGAGCCAGGAACGGAGGTGCACAAATTTTTGAAAACACGTTAGTGTCATCTCTCTTGGTCGAAAACGGCAAATGTGTGGGTGTTAAAACAGACAGTGGCAGCATTAAAGCTAATTATGTTGTTAACTGCGCCGGAATGTGGGGAAGACAGCTCGGGAATGATTGTGGGGCAAATATTCCGTTGCATGCGGCTGAACACTACTACTTAGTAACAGAACCTATTTCTGAGATGCATGAGAATTTGCCTGTCGTTCGAGATCAAGATCGATACGCCTACTTCAAAGAGGAAACTGGCAAGTTGCTTCTAGGTTTCTTTGAGCCGAATGCAGCTCCGTGGGGTATGGAGGGTATTCCTCATGAGTTTTGCTTTGATGACTTGCCAGCGGATTGGGACCGGATGCTCCCATATATCGAGCTTGCAATGAATCGAATGCCGATTCTTGAGGAGACCGGAATTCAGTTGTTATTTAACGGGCCCGAGAGTTTTACGCCCGATGATCGATACCTGCTGGGCCCAGTTCCCAATGTGAGTGGCCTTTTTGTGGCTGCTGGCTTCAACTCTGTTGGTATCCAGTCAGCGGGGGGGGCAGGCAAAGTTCTGTCTGACTGGATCGTGAATGGGCATGCTCCTATGGATTTGTGGGAGGTAGATGTAAATCGAATTCTTCCGTTCCAAAATAATTCCAAATATTTGCATGATAGAACAACGGAGGTCTTGGGAGCGCTCTACGATATGCACTGGCCCTTCAAGCAAATGGAGACCGCGCGTGGAGTTCGCAAATCACCGCTCCATGATCGTTTGGTGCAAGCCGGCGCATGTTTTGGTGAGGCCGCGGGATGGGAACGAGCAAACTGGTATGCGCCCGAGGGGGTCAAGGCAGAATACGAGTACACTTATGGCCGTCAAAACTGGTTCGAACATAGCGCGGCCGAGCACGCGGCGGTGCGTGAGGGTGTCGGCATATTTGATCAGACCTCTTTTTCCAAATTTCTTATTCAAGGCCCGGACTCGGCAAAGGTTTTAAACACCATATGTGCAAACAATGTCGATGTGGCAGTTGGCAAAGCGGTCTACACCCAGTGGCTCAACCCTCGTGGGACAATCGAAGCTGATTTAACCGTCACACGATTAGCTCCAGCAAAGTTTCTGGTAATTACTGCTGGGGTAACACACACCCAAGTGGAGGCCTGGTTTGAAAAAAATACGCCAAGCGAAGCATTCGTCACTCTCACAGATGTTACCTCTGGGACATCCACCATCAATATTCAAGGACCTCTGTCCAGAGCATTGTTGACAAAAGCCAGCGGTGCAGATTTAAGCAATTCTGCCTTTCCGTTTGCGACCATGCAAAAACTAGAGATTGGCTATGCAAAAGTCGATGCTCTAAGGCTGACTTACGTCGGCGAACTAGGCTGGGAGCTATACGTGCCCTCAGATTTTGCTCAAGGCGTGTATGACACAATAGTAGATATTGGACAAGAGTTTGACCTCAAGCATTGCGGTTATCATGCGCTGCAATCGTTGAGGATGGAAAAAGGTTATCGAGAGTACGGCCACGACGTAGGATCCGACGATACCCCACTGAATGCCGGGCTGGGTTTTGCATGCGATTTCGAGAAACAAGGGGGATTCATCGGAAAAGAAGCGCTCCTTGCACAAAAGGATTCGGGCATTGATAGGCGATTGGTGCAATTTTTGATGGAGGATCCAGACGTATTGCTTGTCCATGACGAGCCAATTTATCGAGACGGAATCATGCTTGGAAGCACTACCTCGGCAATGTATGGCCACACATTGGGGGGATCAGTTGCTCTCGGATATGTCCAGCATAGCGCACACATTACAGCTGATTTTATAAATTCAGGAACATACGAAATTGAGGTGGCAGGAAAACTTTATCCGGCGAGAGCATCCCTTCGCCCGATGTATGATCCAAAAAGTGAACGGGTCAGAAAATGAGAGCGCTGGCAAACCCGGACTGCAGAAGAAGTGTGCCAGCGCTGATACAAATTATTGAATCGGTTATGTGGCAGAAAAATATTAATAAAAGTTGGAAAAAATAAATACTTGCTCAGTGAGGCACCAGAGGTTTCGGGGTTTCGGTCGCCACAAAGGTTTTAGCTTAAGTCTTATTCAATGGTCTAGGGCTTACACTCTTAAAAACCTAGCGATATGTTGCTAACCTCATTTTATTGCGCTTTAGGGCGTCGAAAACAATCCAAGGCGGTCAAGTTTAAACCTTGGGGGCATAATTTAACTAGGAGAAGACTATGAAAATAAGCGCACATTTAACGTGTGAAAGATACCCAGAATTTATGACATCACTCATCGAGATGGAGAACGCGGGATACGAGCGTTGTTGGATCGTCGATTCTCAGATGCTTTGGGAGGATGCTTATGTTTACGCTGCACTAGCTCTCGAAAAAACTAAAAGAATTGAATTGGGCACCGCAGTTAGCAACGGGGTAACTCGCCACTACAGCGTCAGTGCCAGTGCTTCGGTTACATTAAACAATTTATACCCAGGCCGATGGATTCTTGGCTTGGGGAGAGGAGATAGTGCGGTGAGAACTCTGGGTTACAAACCAATGAAAACCGCCGAAATGGAAAATGTGTTGAGGAAAACGCGACTTCTGCTGGATGGCCAATCTGTTGACGAGGACGGCAACGAAATTAAACTGCGATGGAATCAAAGCAAACAATCTGCTCAGCTCTGCTACGCCGCCACGGGGCCTCGAAATTTAGCTCTCGGTGGGGCACTGGCAGACATTGTAATGCTTCAAGTTGGCACGCATCCTGCCGCAGTAAAATGGGCTATCGAACATGTTTACTCTGGCGCAAGTGAGGCTGGTCGTGATCCCAAGGACATTGAAATCGCACTGTTGTGCGGAATGTGGGTTTCTGACGATGTAAAGTTGGCNCGAGGTAAGTCGCAATGGGCGGCTACTTGTGCCACTAANCATTTAGAAGACGTCGAACGNGCNGGGCATGTGATGCCAGACGAGNTNCAACAAATGCTGCAGGTCAAGCGGGATCAATATGACTATTACAAGGGGCATCTAGATTCGGAGGCAGATCATACCGATTACTTAACAGACGAGATGATTGACAAATTTGCCATATGTGGAAGTGTNGATACTTGNCGAGAGAAAATTGCCGAATTAGAGGCGCTGGGAGTNGGNGAGATATCATCCGCCTACTACAACGGCGAATATGACCAGCTNTCATTCGTGGGCNANGAAATAATATCACAAGTAGCTTAACAAGCTAAGAAATAGAACCATACTTGTGTTAAANAACAAATCANTGAGTCAAGGCAATAGGGGTTAATTTTTATGAAACGCGTAGGTATTGATGTAGGCGGTACATTTACAGATCTTGTGTTGGTAGATGAAGAAGGAGGCAGTATCACAGTCGACAAAGTGCCATCGACACCTGATGACCCCTCAAGAGCGGTCGTTTCTGGTGTTGAACAGCTTTGTGATAAGGCTGATGTCCCGATAAACGGTATAGACTTTTTGCTGCACGGAACCACAGTAGCCACCAATATTGCCTTGGAACATAATGGCGCCGAACTCGGCATGATTACCACCGAGGGCTTTAGGGACATTTTGCACATCGCTCGACACAAAAAACCCTACAACTTTTCACTCCAACAAGAGCTTCCATGGCAGACCCGTCCGCTAGTTAANAGACGNAACCGNCTGACCGTAAAAGAGAGAGTCACGGCGCCTNATGGCGACGTGCTCGTAGAATTGGATGACGATGAAGCTAGGGCACAGGTCATTCGTCTGCGAGAGGCAGGAGTCAAAGCTATTGTCGTTTGCTTGCTGCACTCATACCTNAACGACTCTCATGAACAACGGATTAAGCAGATCATTCTAGAGGAATATCCAGAAGCTTTCATATCAATCTCTAGCGAAATTCTGCCGNTGTATAGAGANTTCGAACGTTTTTCAACAACTGCATTAAACGCATATATTGGCCCTAAAACGTCCCAATACCTCGAACGGTTCGACAATGCNATGAGGGATGCTGGTTATACGCGNGGTGTTCAGATGATGCAGTCTTCCGGGGGTATGGTGGGTGCNGAAGGGGCTTCANTCAGACCGGTTAATCTCATGATGTCAGGCCCGGTTGGGGGATTGATTGGGGGTATATGGGCCGGAAAAATGGCTGGGTGCCATAATGTATTCACTTTGGACATTGGCGGNACGTCGGCTGANATAGCCGTGGCCGCAAATGGTGAGTTGCGAATGCGTCATTTNTTAGATACGAAAATTGGCGATTATCAGGCAATGATCCCCATGGTGGATATTGACACAATAGGTCATGGCGGTGGATCNATCATCTACTCTGATGATGGCGGTGTGTTTAGGGTTGGGCCTCAATCCGCAGGAGCCTATCCGGGACCTGCAGCTTACGATCGAGGCGGAGACAAACCGACCTCAACGGATGCTCAAGTCATTCTAGGCCGATTGAGGACTGATCGNGGGCTTTTGGGTGGAAACATGAAGCTTCGTAAAGATCTGGCAGTTGAAGCATTGTCTCCGGTTGCGGANGAGCAGAACATGAGCNTAGAGGAAGCATCCATNGGCGCATTGCAGATTCAAAAGTTCGGAATGGTGCAAGCAATAGAGCTTAATAGTGTGCGCCGTGGTTACGACCCGCGGGATTTCACCCTAGTNGCATGCGGGGGTGCGGGCCCTCTTTTCTCGTGTGATATNGCCCTGGAGTTGCAAATTCCCCGAGTTTTGATCCCACCGCATCCTGGAATTTTATCTGCGATGGGTTTATTAGCAACTGACATACAACACGAGTTTGTAGCCACTGAAAGACAACATCTNAATAAACTNGATTTCGAAAGATTGCAAAACAGATACGANGAGCTTGTCGAAAAAGCAGTNGCGCAGTTAGATAAAGANGGTATGCCTGCTTCTGATTGCTTGATTCGTCGACTAGCCGANTGCCGTTATTCCGGGCAAGGATACGAAGTACGTTTTGAGGCGCCAGCGGGCGAAATCAACGCCGAATGGGTTGAACGAACCNGAGAAGCATTTCACAGCGCTCACGAGGCAGAATATGGACATAAGTTTGATGCAAATATCGAAATAATTAACGTACGGGTAGTCGGAATNGGAAAAATACCTGACTTGCAATGGCCTGAGCTNGAAGTNGGTGGCGATGACGCCTCTGATGCCCTCCTCCTTGAGAGAGACGTTACGTTTGACGTTGAGGGNAAATCGGTTACACACAAAACGCCATTTTACGAAAGGTCAGCTCTCAGAGCGGGCAACAGAATTATGGGGCCAGCGATTATTGAGCAGTACGATTCTACGACCGTNGTGCCCCCAGATTGCTCAGTAAATGTGGATAAATTNGGAAACCTTCTTATTGACTGCGATTATGAGGCAAGGAAATCCTCTGCTGAGAACGANCTGTCGACCCCAATTTTAATGCGCGTTGTGGGGGGNGCTTTTCAAGCCATTTCCAAAGAAATGGCGAGCGTACTATATNGGATGTCATACTCTTCGATAATTCGAGANTCNGAAGACCTCGGGGCAGGAATTTTTGATAAGTTTGGCAATCAAATATCGGACTCAGATTCAACGCCAATGTTTATGGCTGCTATGCCAAAGATTGTTCAAAACGTAATTCGAATTCTGGGAGATGACATTAATGAGGGAGATATAATTCTNCATAATGATCCATATGCTGGTGCAACTCATTCCCCAGATTGTTGCATTGTCATTCCNATGTTTTACAAGGGTGAATTAGTNGCATTCTCAGGTGCATCAGCGCATTTNCTCGATACAGGAGGTTCATCGCCAGGGATTAACATCGACTCAGTTGACGTCTTTGCTGAGGGAAAAATATATAGAGCAGTTAAGATTTCTAAGGAGGGTGTTAGGCAAGACGACATGTGGGGACACATATTGGACAATGTNCGCACTCCCACTCANAACGANGGCGATTTGCTCGCAATGGTCGCGGCATGTGAGCTTGCAAAAAAACGTTTCTTGGAGTTAGTTGNTCGTTACAGCCCACAGATCATCACGGAAGCGGCCTCTTATTGGATGGATTATTCTGAAACAATGCTCAGAAACGAAATTAGGAAAGTTCCNGANGGGGTGTATAAGACTGAGCCTGGCTATCTCGATGACGACGGTGTTAACAGAGGAATTAAACTCCCCGTNGTGGTCACCGTCACTATTGAGGGCGACGAGATCACTTTTGATTTGACTGGATCTAGTANTGAGGTTCCAACAAGCTATAANGTTCCTTTNGAGGGAACCACTTTTGGCTCAATGGGATTCATCACCAGAATGCTTTTCCTCGATGAGGCTGTCTTCCCAACTTTTGTGCCCCAAAACGCAGGTATGACNCGCCCTATTAATGTAATTGCGCCTAAAGGGTCAATATTCAATCCAAACTTCCCTAGATCATGTTTTGCCCGATTTTGCCAACCTCAAAGGGCAGTCGATCTTGCACTTCGTGCTCTGGCACCGGTTGTTCCAGAAAAGATTACAGCTGGGAACTCTGCCCATCTCGGTTTCATTTCGTTCTCCGGCTGGGATGAAGAGAAAGGAGAGTACTGGGTATATCTCGAGGTCGATGAGGGCTCTTANGGCGGCCGGCATGACAAGGATGGACTCGANTCAGTCGATTGTCTNATAGCNAATACAAGGAATAANCCCATAGAAGAGCTGGAGTGGAACTTTCCGATCCGAACTGAAAGATATGAATTGCGCGAGGACCCATGCTCGGCAGGAAAGTGGCGCGGTGGCATTGGAATGGTTCGAGTCAATCGCGTGTTGGTGGATACCATATTAACCTGTGAGGGTGATCGCAATGANTCAGATCCACCATGGGGAATTTTTGGAGGACATGATGGCCTCAATGCTTCAACGACGAAAAANAGAGGCGAAGATGGAGAAGAGTCTTGGCCCGCTAAATTTGTTGGAAAGACGCTCGCTGCAGGAGAAGCAATTGAAATCATCGTGCCCAACTCGGGNGGATATGGTGATCCATTCGAGAGGGATCCAGAATTGGTTTTGTCAGATGTTCTAGATGAGTACACTACAGTCGATCGTGCAGAAAAAGATTACGGTGTCATCATCAATACCGAGACCCTCACTGTAGATTATGATGCTACANAGAAACGTCGGTCTGCATAAAGGTGGCTTGCTTGGCGGCGCTTCGGCGCCCCCGCAACCTTTATTTTTAATTGATAANNTTTCTGATTGTTCTAAGCTTTGGANGCNAAATCATAAGTCTTNTGTCATCAGTCACCTGCAGTAGTGAGTCGTTAAANTAAGCNCCGTAAGACAATAGAGCAATTGCAAAGTCATTACCTGAGCCTGATTTGCTGCCCACCATGAATCGTCNCATGCGCGCTGGAAGCTCAGGCTGAGGAACGAANNATAANCGCTGGTGACACTTAAGNTCTTTGTNGCAATGCATTTTAGCACTATCGGGTGTTTTNCGACTGAAGTTCAGNCAAATCCTGGTTNTAACGTTCCTCTAAATTATTNTGGGGTCGCANTTTGCTGGCTAATATGCCGACTAAAAGAGAAGCGATAAAGGCAGGTGGTAAGGCCTCAAGAGCAGTAAAATANGAACCAACGCTNTCCATGTCCTGCACAACAAATTTGAAAATGGGAATGGATANAAAACCAACGATTATAGAAGAAATTGCCCCCGTCACGGTATAACCCCGCCAGAAAAGCGACAATATTACCGCCGGACAGAAAGTCGCTGCAATGCCGGACCAGCCAAATATTGCAAACCAGAATATAGTCCGATCAGGCGAGACCATCGCAACCGTCATTGCCAATACAAGTGACAAAATCGCGATTCCTAATGTAACCCAGCGTGACAGGCGTGAAGCAACCTCTCCTGCAAGANCGGGGCAATAGATTTTTTTATAAAGGTCGTTAGTAACCGATCCTGCTGCCATAATCAACAGCGANGANACGGTAGACATAATTGCTGATAAAACTGCAGCCACGTAAAAACCGACAATCAAAGGAGGAAAATTGTAATCNACAAGGTCAGGCAAGACATTCTGCGCCCCATTTCCCATNACATTTTCTGGGTCAACATCAACGCCGGTAAAAATGTAGCGCCCCAAAATGCCGATTGATACTGCAGAGACTCCCACCAAAAAGGTAAATATTACAGCAACCCATTTACCTTTTTTTAACTCCTCCTCATCTTTTATTGCGATAAATCGAGCAAANATCTGCGGCGAACCCATGAAGCCTAGCCCAATNAGCATCATGCCCAACACCGTCATTGCGCCCATAAGATTGGGTCCATGACCGCCAAAAAAACCCAACAAAGCTGGATCAATNACCCTTAANCCCTCAATAATCCNCGGCNAATCAGGCAATCCAATAAGGGTAATTAAAGGAAGCGTGACAAGGCAAGNNACCATGATCACTCCCTGAACCAGATCGGTCCATGCCACTGCCAGAAACCCACCGGTAACACAATAGATAACGACNACCGCAAAACCAAAAACCGCACCGACGAAATAATCCCAACCCAAGAACCGCTCAAAAGCCGAGCCCGTGGCATCGATTTGAGCACTTATATAGATCACTGAAAAGGTGGCCAAAGTAAACGCAGCAAGAAAACGCANAGTGTTGGTGTGAGGTCGGAGCCGACTCACGAGGTAGTCGGTCATAGTGAGACTATCATAGTGATCTGTGAGTCTTTTGAAGCGTTTTGCCATTATAAACCATGCCACAAACACGCCTAGCACCTCACCGATAACAACCCAATATGCGGTCACTCCGATCATGGCCCCCATACCGGTCAGGCCAAGCAACAACCAAGCACTCTCGCCNGTTGCCTGAGTTGAAAAAGCGGCTACCCAGTAACCCAGNTGCTTCCCCCCAGCAAAATAATCTTTGAGGTCTTTAACTCGCTTTGAAGCCAGATAACTCAGCCCCAAAAGCCCACTGAAATAAACAAAAAGCATAAGATATTTTTCAAACATANGCTTCTAAATCCATATGAGCACCATAAATTCGGTCTTAGACAGTCTCGACCTNCCNTTCAAAACNTGCATANNNGGTANNAGTAAGAGTATCCCTAATAGTCACNNATAGATAACACAANATTAAAAATGGCAACGTCTACTCATCATACCGCTCTTTCACTGCCTAATCCCTACATTCGGGTTGAGGGCAAAANAAATTCTTTTTCATAAGNAACTCAGCGGCATGAGATNNACACTAGTTTTCGCTNTCGTCTGACACTGGCCACAATCTTTTGTCCCAATGCAACATTAACGACGATAAAAGCGTCAGCGTNACGCCGATCAGNATGAAGTCAGAAATTTGACGGTCTCCAATGGTCCAAGTGATAAGAAGCACGAAAGACGGAGTCAAATAGGTATAGGCAATCATCTTGGTCGGCCCGATAATAACGGAGCAGAACTGAGTTATGAAAAATGTAACAATGGTAGTAAACACAGCCANATAGCATATTCCCAAATAAACATGAGTGGGTATACTANTCCATGCNACATCGATTATTCGAACGTTAGCGAATAACAGTAACCAAACGAAACCGGAGACAATGGTCCAAAACGTCATAAGCAGCATCGGCTCTCCACCATAAAAGCGNTTAATCATNGGAGTATAAAGGCCGAACGCCAGCACAGAGATNAGAAAAATTGCGTCTCCTTTGTTAAAACGCATATTCAGTAAATTGTCTATATTCCCCTCCATTATCACCCAAATGGCTCCTAAAAATGATAAAAACAACGCGGATATCATGCGAGAATTCAACCTTTCGCGAAGAAATATAAATGCGAGCACTGCGGATACAAATGGAACCGCAGTAAATAGGGTCGCAGCGTTTACAGAGGTTGTAAATCTCAATGCCTCAAACAAAGCATTAAAGTAAATAGCTTGTAGCAAACCCAGAACAGCATATTTTGACAAAGCAGTCAAGGGGGGCAGTTGCAATCGGCGAAACAGAACGATTGGGTATAAAAGTACTGCAGCTACCCCAAAGCGCATGAGGGTTAACACTGTGGCGTCCATCTCCCCTGCGATTTCTCCCATAACTATAAAAGATGTAGCTATCAAGAGAAAAGCGAAAGTCATAAGACCATGGACATACCAAAGACTTATTTCGTTGTTGTTTATATCTGAATCTTTAAACATAAGCTTGCCTTTTGAGTCTCTGCCCTGGCCGGAGGAGGTTTGGGGGACCACATCGCCTCTCAATTAGACCGTATTAGAACAATCTATTTCGCAAAGGCATCGAATCAGGTTAATAAACCGCTATCGTCATCAGTGCATCGAGAAACCTTCTTCTCGAGGTATTGATTAATAAAAACTGCTCAGAATTGTCAAGCCAAATTGCCAAATCTTACAGGTGCCCTTAAATTTTAGATTCTAACGAATTACCTAATCAAATTCCGAGAAGAACCATAATCAGAACAAACTCAACCACAATGAGATCCTAAGCCAAGATTTGGCGCTGTTAAGCGATCGGCTGCTCAAAAACTCAGCTAGCTAAACTATTGGATCTAATTGTATACAATGCGTGCCATTTTTTTCCTCCTCAAAAAGAAG
>PCDB01000057.1 GCA_002591625.1 Porticoccaceae bacterium | reverse complement strand
ACTGCGAGCAGTTCGGTTGGCGTAATATTAGCGATCGGGCGTCGACCAATTTTGGGGAATAGATCCTTCTCGAGTATTCCAAGGGTGCGGCTTTTGTGGCTTTCGGACTTATCAGCGATGCGGGTAACAAACCACTCCCTAGCGATGGCATCGAAGGTCTCGCCGGCAGCCAGCATACGCTTTAGTTTCTCTTCCCGCCTTGACTCAGCCGGATCGATCCCCTCGCTCAGCTGCGCTCGCGCGCCCTCATGAGCTTGACGCGCATCGGCGAGACTCACGCCAGGATAGACGCCAAGGGCAAGGGTTTTCTGCTTCCCAAGGAAGCGGTAGTTATAGCGCCAATACTTTCCCTCAGGCTTGACTAACAGGTATAGGCCTCGCCCATCGGTCATTTTGTAGGACTTACCTTCTTGCTTGGCCTGTTTCACGGCAATCGCCGTAAGCCCTTGCATACTCCCACCCCCGCGATTTGATGGTATTTTTTTAAATTGAGAATACAATTATTCTATAGGTACCAGCAATTAGGCTAACATTCGGCTGGGCTTCCTTGTGCCAACAATAGCAGATTATAACACAAAATGAAAGGACAAATATTCAATATCAGACGGTATCGCGTTTTATTTCTTATGGATACATAAGGAATTGAACCATAATCCAAAAATACAGCCTTTCTCAATCATTTATGAGCAAGAGCTAGCCCATATTCACCGCATAATGTAGCACCAAATGTAGCAAACGGTTAACTTTTGCTAACATTTAGTGAATGAGAGACACATTTAGCTATTGATATTATTGTGATATTTAAAAATATGATGGCTTCGGCGTCTCTTAAATAGCTGTATTATATTACTGATATGTATACTAATTAATATTTACAGAAAATAAAGTACCGTCAAAAGTACCGTCAAATTTATTTGTCACCATCCCATTACTCTCATACTTAACCACTAATCTCAGATATACCGACCCCTCCCTGGGGCACCCCCCCTTTCCAATATTTGGGACTCCTGTTCTCAGGTATTAATACTTATTTGGTCGAACGAATTTATAATTTTTAAAACCTCCGCAGCGATTTCTAAAATATTTTGCCGAGCAAGCTGAATCATTCGGGGCTTACCATTTAAAAACCGGGTCAGAGCTCAATGACCAGCCCGCCTTGCGCCAACTCCAATAATTGTCAATCGAGTCTTTTACAAGCCTTAACTGCGGTCTCGCAATATTCTCTCGCCAATTATCAAACTTGCCGGCCCAACCCTTAATTTTAAGATTTACGTTATCACACCGGATCGCTTTGAGATCTGAGGTCGACGATAGATCGAGCTCTTTCAAATTATTCTTCTCACATTGCAAGTAACGAAGGTTTGGCACCGCCGAAAGGTCCAACTCTGTTAATGCGTTGTTATTGCAAATCAGCGCAACTAGCTTTTTGTTTTGAGAAAGATCAAGTTCATCCAGCTCGCATCTGGGGCATAAAAGTACGCCAAGGGCCGATAACTTAGTGACGTCAAGCCTGTCTGGTTTTAAATCAGCACATACCAACCAATTGAGCCTGGGCGTTTGGCCAAAGTCCCAGTTTTGAATTGGTAGCTCTGAGCAATCCAGAAGTTTCAATTTAGGCACTTTGGATAGATCCAGCCTCTCAAGCGGATTCTGAGGACAGGCTAAATAGCGCAGGTGCGGCGTGCATGAGAAATTGAGCTCAGTTAAATTATTGTCCCCACAATGCAAACTGACGAGCCCCTGGTTATTTGAGAGATTAAGTTCAGTCAGTTTCAACCCAGAACAACGTACATTCGTCAGCATTGGCGTCATGGATAGATCAAGCTCAGTTAAACGATTATTACTGCAATCCAATCTTTTGAGCATGGGTACCCAAGATAGATCAAGGTGTTCTAGATTATTGTCTTGGCAGGAAAGCGCTGTCAGCTTGGGCACATGCTGAAGATCAAGCTGCTGCAAGTTATTTGAAGCAACGACCAGCGTCGTTAAATTAGGAAACTGTGCAAGGTCGATTTGACTCAGCTTTTTTCCGGTCAGATCAAGCGTTTTAATATCACAGTCGATCCGTTTAAATTTGTGTTTCATGTCCTATCCTAGGAAAATTTATAGAACGTTTAGCGACCGCTCATTCTCAAAGACTACCACCTAGACAATGTTTGACCAAACATCACCTGCATATGAAAAAACATTAAATGATCACTGCTCAGTTTTCCAGTGATTCTCGTCCCTGAGAATCATTCGTCTGAGAAATACTACGCCTCTTCGGCTTCATTTTCATTTATCCAAACCGCATCTGCAATTGCCTTAATCTGAGGTACTGACAGAAAACCCTCGCCATTTATCCAGTGATAGCGATCAAGATCATACCAAGCTACTTCCCTTCGCCAATATTCCATCAACATATGGACAGCGGCCTGTTTGGTTGTCATGTCGATTTTTGGGGCAGCAATGCTCGGAAAATACGCCCAGTGCCAATCTCCGGGGTCCTCATCGAAAAAGTGACCAAACCAGAATAACCAGTGGGTCGGGCCCGCATGAATGTAAAAGCTCTCGATCCGATTATTCATGGGACTCCAGGCCCACTCTACTTGACAGACATAGATCGATTTATGAGTCGGTTTTTGAGGCCATCAGACATAGACGACATTTTTTGGTTAAACCACTCTCTCGCAATGGCTTCAAACGAATCGCTGCTGACAAGGTTCCTCGTCATCCTCTTAATCTTTTTCGCTTCCGACGGATCGATTCCAGCAGCGATCTGTTCCCGGGCTATCAAATGTGACTTGCGAGCATCAGCTAGGCTAACATCTGGATAAACTCCCAGAGCAAGGGTTTTGCGTTTACCTGCAAAGCGATAGTCATAGCGCCAATACTTACCCTGTGGTTTGACCAGAAGAAACAGACCACCACCATCGGTCATCTTGTAACTCGATTCCCGGGGCTTTGTTTGTTTAACTGCTGTCGCTGTTAGCTTTTGCATAGTAAACATCCAAGATTGACGGTACTTGTATATTATACAGACAAAATACCGTCAAAAATACCGACAAAAATACGGTATCTTGGTGGACGCATGTGGATTACAATGGATGCTACAGAGACAAAAAAGCCCTAGAAACAGGGCTATAAAGACTATCTTGGTTGATAGTGGATGATTATTTGGTGGAGGCGGCGGGAATTGAACCCGCGTCCGTCAGTCCTCTGCCAATAGCTCTACATGCTTAGAGCAGTCTATTAAATTTAACCGTTTGCAACCCGACTGTCAGGAAATGCCACCAGCGATTTCGGTTAGTGTTTAGTAAATCGACCCCGAACAAGTTTCATTACGATCTTATGAAATATGACGCCTGAATGTTATCAATCCCAGAGGACTTCAAACGCTGGACGCATAAGCACGGCTCCAGTCAGACGGCACTACACTGGGTTTTAAGCAGCTAGTGCGTAGTTGTCGTCGTTGGCAACTATAAGGTTGTGACTTTGGATTAACGAGATTGGTCACCATCTCGGCATGCACTACAGGTTTTGTAACCGGCGTCGAATCCAGAACGCCCCCATGGGATCAAGTCTACCACGCTATTATTGCACTGAGAAAATCATTGCAGTATTTTTAAAACTATCTCAACATACAATGACTCATAGCTCTAGATTATTTTAGACATTTCATAAACTTTTAATGATCCCCAACAAAACGACCAAGCTGAGAATTTCTATGCAACGCGGCCAGTTTTCCTCAAGATTAGCATTTGTCCTTGCGGCTTCAGGCTCTGCTGTAGGTCTTGGTAATATCTGGGGATTCCCAACCAATGCCGCGGAAAATGGCGGTGCTGCATTTGTACTGATGTATCTCATTCTAGCATTTTTGCTAGCCTATCCGGCGCTGATGGCTGAGTTAATCATAGGTCGTCATACACGTTCTAATATGGCCGATGCGTTGACCTACATATCGAATAGCGGCGCCACCAAACAAGTCGGACGTCTTGTTGGGTTCGCGGGCTTGCTCACAGCTAGTTTGATTTTATGTTTTTATTGTATCGTTGCTGGCTGGATGTTGGGACATATGATTGCGCCTGCCATGAAGTTTTTTAAAATGCCTACGTGGGGCGCGTGGTTCACTGAGTTTGGGCTTTGGCGAAATATCAGCTTGGCCGCGCTATTTATGATGCTGACAGCGCTGGTAATTAGTGCCGGCGTTGAGCAAGGAATTGAAAAGTGGTCTCGGAGGTTGATGCCTTCATTGCTCATGTTGCTTGTTAGCCTGATCGGTTATGTTCTATTGCAAGAAGGTTCTATAGAGGGACTTAAACATTATTTGGTACCGGATTTTTCACAGATGGCTGATCCGGAATTAGTAGTTAGTGCGCTTGGCCAAGCTTTCTTTTCTATGTCCTTGGGTGTTGGGACAATGCTCATTTATGGCTCTTACCTAGGCAGTCACGAGAATATAACTAGATTAGGCATATTCGTGACTCTAGCTGACACAGGGATTGCTGTACTCGCTGGATTATTGATCCTCCCTGCAATTTTTGTTGCACAAAATCTTGGGGTAGAAATCTATGCTGAGAGTGGGAATTTAATTGCCGGACCCGACCTGATTTTTCAAGTTTTACCTGCGCTATTTCAATCCATGGGAATTGCAGGTCTTTTGGTGAGCTTCGCTTTTTTTATATTGTTGTCTATCGCTGCTCTAACCTCCTCTATATCGATGTTAGAAGTCCCGGTGTCTTACGCAGTGGAAAGCCATAATCTAAATCGAGCCCATGCCACATGGGTAATCGCGATACTCATTTTCTCGGTCAGCGTGAGCATTTGTATGAACTTTGAGCAAACCTTTGGTTTGATAATTACCATCACAACTGAGTGGAGTCAGCCAATTTTGAGCATGTTTCTGTGTCTATTTGCAGGTTGGGTGTTTCACCGTCAGCTTATTTTAGCAGAATTACGACGCGGCAATGAGGGCGTGGAAGCAACCCTATTTTGGAGCCTCTGGCCAATCTACGTTAAGTTTTTGTGCCCAGCTCTGATATTAATTTTGGTCGGGCAAAAGATATTTTGAGCCCACCATTTTGGATCAGTCTTTTGATCCTCGAGCGTATCGTGAGATTTGAGAGATAGTCTTTGGAAAACCACATTTTGTAGAGGAATACGCACTCTGCACTACCCTGAACCAAAAAATTCGCTCACTTTCAAAGGTCTTGTTATGTCGGATCACCGAAGCCTCTATCGAAGAATCTCTGCATCTGCTCAATGACTTGATCAATAGCACCAGAGTTACATTGGCCGCCCGATTGGTTATCTACAATCCGAGTATCCAGTAAAATGTTGAGCAAGGCAGTCTGCAGAAAATAAAATCCCCAATTGATCTCAGCCTCACCTTAATTAGGTAGGCTTCGCTTGAATTCATCAATAAACCCCTGATTGACCTTGTTATATTTAAAAGACTGTGCCTTGTTTTTACTTGATGCGGACTCGCTGGCCAAGTGGCCAAAGAGTCTAATATAATTTTTCCAACCAGCGCCATGGCATGAACGACGTTCAAGGCAAGGTCGCACATAAGTCTATACTAAAACATCCAAGGGCAAGGGGTCGTGGGCATACATTGTTAAACTGTGTCTAAGTGATCCGAGCATATCCTGCATATGTTCTTCCGCGCGGCGATCAACTGCTGCCTGCAAAACAGCTTCCTCCGACCCAAAGTGATAGTAGCTGAGCGACACGCGAACGCCGAGCAGTGCATGAATGTCTCTCATCGATGTTCCGTGGAACCCAAATTCGGCAAACAACTCTTCAGCAGCGTCTAAAATTTTTTTCTGCGTCTCTAGTGACCGTTTTTAATTGGTTCTCTCATTAGCAACCGCGTCCTGCGCCATGAGTAATTTACTTTTTAAAGGTTAATGATTAATTAGAAGTTAGAAATCGCTAGCCCAAAAAAATCTGATGGCGCGCATTTTAGTGTTAAGTTTATTTCAAAACAGGAAAGGTCCATTAAGCAGCAGAAAATGAACGCCAGTGCTTTAAGCTCGTTGCCTCTGAGTTAAATCGGGAAACAATCAAGCATCTCGGAAAATCATGTTAATTTGATCTTGGCAGTCTGAATGCCACAACGGCGTCTCCGATGTCTGTACCCATTGACACATGCCCACCAGCGGGAATCACAACATATTGACTATTTGTCTTTGGAGACATGAATGTCATAGGCCCTGCTTGACCACCAGATGGGAGTGCTCCGCGCCAAAGCTCTGCGCCAGTCTCGGTATCAAAAGCCCTCAGATAATTATCAATTGTGCCCGCTACAAAAGTTAAACCACCTCGGGTCACTGCAGTACCCCCAATGTTGAAAACACCGGTCGGAAATATTAAACCGAGCGGAGCATGACCATCGGTAGTCCCCAAGGGCCTTCTCCAAATTATCTCCCGACTCTTGAGGTCGACTGCTGTCAGCTCACCCCACGGAGGCTGATGACACGGGTAACCCAAAGGGGACAGAAACGGATTACTGCTAATGCCATAAGGCGTTCCGAGAAGAGGATATGCCGCACCAGAGATGTCTGCCCCTGCAGATACCATTGTCGAACTTTCATCCGTCTTGGGTTTAGCACTGGGTCGCGTATCATCAGTGCCCCAGAGACGAAAACCTAACCTGTCTGCATCTTCACGTGTGTAAAGTATTTGAACATAGGGCATCCCGGTTGTATTTACCATCATTAACTGGCGTTGCTGATCGACAGATACACTCCCCCAGTCAATCGCCCCAAAATTACCTGGATTCTGAATGGAACCTCTTAAATCTGGGGGAGTAAAAAGACCCTCATAGCGACGTTTTTTAAACTCAGTGCGGCACCAGAGTTGATCAAACATCGTGCTACCCCACATTTGGCTCTCGGTGAGGTCTTCGGGTGCAAAACTTGGGAACCCCACTGAAAAAGGCTGCGTCGGCGAGAGAAACTCTCCTGCCGCAGGATTCTGGGGCACTGGTCGTTCTTCAACCTCTATTAACGGTTCGCCCGTCCTACGATCAAGAATGAAAATTTCACCCCACTTTGTAGCGGTTATTAGGCCAGGCTTAGTGGTCCCATCCTGCATAGGAAAATCAAGCAGCACTGGCTGCGCCCCTATATCATAATCCCAAATATCATGATGTACGGTCTGAAAACTCCAACGAACATTGCCAGTAGCCGCTTCAAGAGCCACGATCGAGCTGGGATATCGATCTTGATCGGCAGTCCGAAACCCTCCAAAAAAGTCAGGGGGAACATTTCCCGTAGGCAGATAAACCAATCCTAGTTCCTCATCAACACTCATTACTGACCAAACGTTGGCAGTGTTCTGAGGATAAGTCTGACCCTCTCCCAACGGTGGATGAGCAGTCTCAGTGAGAACATCCCACGCCCATGCTAGTTCACCCGTAAATACGTTATATGCTCGAACCACCCCCGGTGGTTGGAAGTTAGACTGGTTATCCATAATAAACGAACCAACGACCGCAATGTCGTCAATAATCGCCGGCGGTGAACTAACATAGTGATGCCCCGGCAATACATCTCCCAGCCCCGCCGTCAAATCCACTTCACCTGAATTTCCGAATTCGGGGCAAAGAACTCCTGTCTTGGAATCCAAAGCTATTAACCGATCGTCGACCGTTCCCATTAGCAGTCGGCTAGCACATACTCCACTAGAATCCTCAGCTTGGTGATGAGAGAGCCCCCTGCACACGAAGAAAGGAATCTTGTTTCGATTAACCATAGGATCGTATGACCAGTTTTGCTCTCCGGTATCTCCGACAAGACTAAATACCCTATTGCTGGGCGAGCAAAAGAATAGGTCGCCATCTATCTCAATTGGCGTGGATTGAAAGGTACTGCGAGTCTCTGGATCTTCCCCAGTATGGAACACCCAAGCCTCTTCTAGATTAGCGACATTAGTTCTATTGATTTGGGCAGCAGAACTGTAGCTGTCACCTTCAGCCGATGCCCCGTAATGGGTCCATGCCGGTTTAGAGCCTTGATCTGCTTGAGCATAATCATTGCCTTTCAGCGGGTTAAACTGGGCATTCATCAAAGACACCATTAAGCTACCCAGAATAGCTCCAAAAATTCCGAGAGAAAACAAGACGGATTTCGAATCTATATTCAACCATCTCCGAACATTTGGCAGCAAAAACAAGCTTAATAGCCCCGCTGGAACCCCCACACGCGGCAAGAGGGCCCAGAGGTTAAGCCCACTCTCCACCAACGCCCAGAGAAGGGTTAAAGCTGCAAAAAAGCAGTATAGCCAATAGCCTAAATTGTTCCCTCTCCATATCCAAATACTGCTGATAATGAGCGACGCGCCAGCCAAAAGGTAGTAATTCGATCCGCCAAGCAATGCCAACTGGAGACCCCCTATTAGGAGCCAAACACCTCCCCAAAAAAAAGCTGCAGCAGTCAGTGCAATCGCAAAAGGCATATTTAGTCCCTCCAAAAAAATATCGTTCTTTTTACATGCGCTGACGGGAAAAATATCGCTTGCCCAATCCAGCTCTTTCAACATTAACTATTCTAGCTGTCATTTTATATATGTCATACAAATTTTCACAAAAAACCAATCAACCCCCGCCACTCGTTCAAATAAAATTTGCAAATGTGGCCAAGATAGTCTGATTTTTATTTGCGCTAACATGGTGCGCCTTGATAGTATTATTCGAATTGGACGACTGTCCTATTAATTTGTGGCGTTAAAATTGCTAATTAGCAACGCCGTCTCTTCTTTAAACAAGAAAGGCCCAAAANCACGGAAATNAATAATGCCNTNAATNACNAGANTTTCTNNCNTCGCCNTNATTTTTAGTTCATTTGTTGGTTGTGCCATGGANAGCGANCAAAGAGCTCAAAACACACTGANACGAATNGANAANCTTGANNAACAGGTTGCACAAGCNGCAGANAAGCAAGCNATTCATGATGTGCTTAATCGTTACGCAAAAGCACTNGACTGGCTTGATTCAGATAGACTAGACCGCGTTTTTTTTGATGATGCGGAAATTGACTATGGTTTTTTCAAGGGAACAGGCGCTGAATTTAAACCCCTCGTCATGCAAATCGAGACCGAATTAGGACGGCGATGGCATCACTCNTCACAGGCAAGCATTGATCTTAATGACGAAACCGCAGATGTGGAGAGTTATGGTGTCTCTTACACNTCNATGNATGANTATGCCACTGATGGCTCTCAGCTTGGCCAGTACTTGGGATTTTATCAAGATCGTTTTGAAAAGCGGGACGGCANGTGGGGTATAGCCTANAGAAAATATATTATGTTCAGTTCNGTCATGCTAGAGGAAGCTGCGCTTGATGGCGATCTCTCTGTTTTTCACAAAATAGGGAGCGCTTCAAAAGATAGCCCCCACTTTTTAGACATAGGTAACTGAGTGAAAAAACCAACTTAANAATAATTTGTCAAAATTTGAGAGGATTAGAAGATGCCAAAATTTCANGTTCGCGGTGCAAAAAATCACTCCACTGGATATTTAGTCTGCCTNATATCTATCTTNGCGGGTCTATTTTCGGGTCCCATGGCATGGTCTCAAGCGGGAGTAAGCTCAATTGAGGAAGTTCTCGTNACTGCACAGCGCAGATCTGAATCTGTTCAAGACGTTCCAATCGCTATTACGGTCCAAACAGCGGAAGACTTGAGGAAGAACAACATAATAGACATCCGAGATATCGGGAATGTGGTGCCGGGCCTTTTGTATGCGGGCCAATCATCNATCGGNGTTCCCGCAATCAGGGGAATACAATCATGGCTCGGTTCGGGGGGCACTGAACAGCCAACGGCGATGTATGTGGATGGAGTTTATCAACCGAATATGTGGGTTAATTTGATGGATTTAGCCGACATAGAGCAGATAGACGTTTTAAAGGGCCCCCAAGGTACNCTTTTCGGCAGAAATAGCATGGGCGGAGCTATCGTTATAACAACCGCTAAGCCAGAGTATGAGACTCGAGGGAAAGTATCTGTAAAGTATGGCGTCTACACTGGGAGCGACCAGGACGCTGGAGATAAAAGCATAGCAGCGTTCGCCACCGGNCCCCTCATTGAGGATGTGCTGGCATATAGCCTATCCATCTACACCAGGGATATGGATGGTTACCTCACCAATGATCGAGATGGTTCCAGATCAGGAAAACATGAAAAGTATACGGCTCGCGCTAAGCTGCTCTGGGAGCCCTCTAACAACACAAGCATACTGCTAAGCTTGGTAAAATCAGAAGCCGACGACTTTGAAACACTCGCCACCCAGACGTTAAATGANAATTCAATCAACGCTTATTACGACGACGGTAGGTGGTCTTCTGAACCTTGGCATGTGAGCTCCAACCTAACGGGTGGGACAAATCCTCATTTCCANGAGTCGGAGAGCTTCTCCCTAAAAATAAGTCATTATTTTGATGGANTCGGGACGCTCACCTCCTCGACCTCCTTCAGCGAGTATGAGGANGAATTCACTATTGACCTCGATACNGGTACCTCGCCAACATGTAATGCACCATTTCCATGTATCGACTTTTGGCAAGGCTATCCTAGTGAGGATATTCAACAAGAATTCCTATTTACCTCAGACCAATTCGGAAAAGTAAGTTTTATTGCAGGTGTTTACTATTATGAAAATGACGCAGGCTACATCGGCAATGTGGCGCCCGTCCTGAACCTGAACTCCGGCGGCCATAGTGACGGAAAAGAATCGAAGATTGGATTTATTTCGGGTTCGACCACTTATATTGAGTCTCAAGCCATTTTCGCATCCATTGATTATCAGATTTCTGATCAACTCACTTTGAGTTTGGGGGGAAGATATAATGACGAGGAAATCTATGCAGAGGGGTTGGCTTACTTAGGGCTTGAAGGNGTCTGCAGCCCNAACATAGATTGTAGTCCAGTCAAGCATACCAGCTTCGATCCCAGACTCGCCTTAAATTATGAGTATTCAGATGCACTGAGTTTTTACATTTCATATACTGAAGGATCNAAAGGCGCCGTNATGTCAACGTTTACATTAACTCCAAACGATTTTGCCGGGCCCGAGGATTTGTCTTCGATCGAAGTCGGCATGAAAGCAACTGGTGATAANTANCGAATGAGCGCAGCTATATTCTCATATGACTACGAAGACTTTCAAGATCAGGTTTGGAANGGGACATATGCAATTCTCAGTAATGTGAAAGAGGCTGAAATGCAGGGGATAGAGCTAGACCTTCTTTACAANTTTTCTGANAATTTGCAAATCAGAGCGGTGGCCTCTTATCTTGATTCAGAATATGGAGATCATCTCACTGCGGTACCAAACGGTGTAATGTCGCAACAGCCCATGCCATTAGCAGTCGTGAATGTAAAGGGCGATCAAATGAGAATCGCTCCCGAGCTTTCTTATGGCTTAACGCTGACGCATACNAGCTTTTTACCCACTGGCGAACTTGAAGTCAGTGCATCCATGAGTTACTCCGATGATGTCTGGTTCGAATATTTACAAAGAGTCAAACAAGACGCTTGGACAGTTGTAAATGCATCCGTATCGTATGCTCCCTCCAACAGCGATATTAGGTTATCACTATTTGGGAGAAACCTCGGTAATAAAAAGTATTTCACTAGTGCGCTGCTTGATCCAACAAATGATTCACCAGTATACTCGCCACCAAGACAAGTAGGCATTGCCTTGGATTATGCTTTCTGATTAACTGCTGGCAACTTTGAGACGAGCAGGGCCCCAAAGTAAGATGGGGCCCGGGTCGCTCCTCCTTTCATAGCGAGCGAATTTCCCGTAAAATCTCGCACCTATTGCATTTACGACTTGGGCAGTATTTCTGCTTTCAAATGAGCTTATAGATGTTATGTTTAAAAATTTTTCTGGGTTTTTTTTAATCCTCCTCGCACTCGGATGCAAACCCACACTGAATGAAAATCAGAGTTTTTCTGCTGATGAGAACTGGCTCTCCCATGGAAGGACATCGAGAGAGCAACGTTTTTCGCCCCTAGAGCACATAAATAAGCTGAATATTAATCGATTAGGTCTCAGCTGGAGTTACGAGTTCGATACCAACCGTGGCCAAGAAGCCACCCCATTAGTCATAGATGGAGTTATCTTCACTACAACCGCTTGGAGCAAGGTTTTTGCACTCGATGGATCCACGGGGAAATTACTATGGTCGCATGATCCAAAGGTGCCGGGAGAAGCCGCAGCAAAAGGATGTTGCGACGTTGTTAATCGTGGAGTTGCTTTCGCTGATGGAAAAGTTTTTTCTGCAACCTTCGATGGCCGCCTTATTGCTCTCGATGCAAAAACTGGAGACCTGCTATGGAGCGTCCTTACCGTTGATCAGACACAACCCTACACCATCTCTGGGGCTCCACGCGTTGCCAAAGGTAAAGTGTTTATCGGTAATGGTGGGGCGGATTTGGGGGTTCGCGGTTATGTAAGCGCCTATGATGCAGTAACCGGTAAACTTATTTGGCGTTTTTACACAGTCCCGGGAGATCCAAACCTTGGGCCAGATGGTGCAGCGTCCGATGAAGCACTGGAAAAAATCGCGGCAAGCACATGGTCAGGTAGAGAATATCTCAAACATGGCGGGGGTGGCACCGTTTGGGATTCCATTGTCTACGATGAGGAATTCGATCAGCTGTATATCGGCGTCGGAAATGGTTCTCCGATTAATCACTTCTTCCGATCCGAAGGTGTTGGCGATAACCTTTTTTTATCGTCAATTATTGCTTTAAACCCCGACACGGGGGCTTACATTTGGCACTACCAGGAAGTGCCCGGGGAAACTTGGGATTACACGGCGTCTCAACAAATGACTCTGGCTGAGCTTACTCTAAATGGCGAGCCCGTTAAGGTGTTAATGCATGCACCCAAAAATGGTTTTTTCTATGTTATCGACCGTGCAACGGGCAAGCCCCTCTCCGCTGAAAAGTTTGGTCCGGTCAACTGGGCCTCACACATTGATCTAACAACCGGACGACCGGTTGAAACGGAGGGTGCGAGGTATCGAGAAGACCCTTTCCTAGCTGTTTCTGGTGGAGCCGGAGTGCATAATTGGCAGCCAATGTCATATAGCCCAAGAACTGGTCTAGTTTACATCCCCATCCATGTGCTGCCTTTCATTTATGAGCAGGAAAAACCTTTTAACTTTCGCCCCAATCAGTTGAACCTAGGTTACGAGTTATTCAAAGATGAGCTCCCTACTGACCCTCAAGGCATTTCCCAANTAGAGTCCATATTGACTGGCAGCCTGCTGGCCTGGGATCCGATAAATCAAAAACCAGCATGGACAGTTGACCACCCAAAAACATACAACGGCGGAACTATGGCTACAGCCGGAGATTTGGTTTTTCAAGGAACAGCGGAGGGTCATTTTAACGCATATGATGCGGCGACTGGGCAGAAGCTTTGGTCAATGGATGCAGGCATTCCCATCCTTGCAGCGCCAGTGTCGTATGCCATCAACGAAAAACAATATGTAGCGGTGATGGTAGGAGATGGAGGAGCTGTCCCTCTCTCGCTGCCAAGTTTTAACGGCCCAAAAAACTACCCGAATGGTAGATTGCTTGTTTTCACATTAGATGGTGAGGCCGAACTGAAAAAAAACCACCTTTCACCTAGACCATTGCAGCAGCCCTCAGTGACTTTGAGTGCTGAGGAGATTGAGAATGGACGCATACTCTTTGCTGCAAACTGCGCTGCGTGCCACGGAACAGGCACCTTATCTAGCGGCGTTTTGCCAGATTTAAAACGATCAATCGCCGTCACTGAATCAGAACTCTGGGAAGCTATTGTGATGGATGGAATATATCATGAACGCGGCATGGTCAGTTTTGCAGCCGCGATAACAACAGATGAGTCGAAAATGATAAGAGGGTATGTGGGGAGCGAGGCATTGCGAATCGCCCAAGAAATCAATGAAAATAACGCGGGGTATAGATAGTGAATTCAACGATTCCAAGCTATGAGAAGCTCTTCATAGGAGGTCAATGGTGCAATCCTTCAAGCACCGAGATTCTGTCGGTCTTCTCTCCTGCCACAGAAGAGGTTGTCGCTACTATCCCAGTCGTTACAGCAGACGACATGGATAGAGCAATTGCCGCAGCGAGACAAGCATTTGATAACGGCCCATGGCCAAGAATGTCTGCTACTGAGAGATCTCATTACCTTTCTAGGGCGGCTGAGGAAGTGGCAAAGCGTGATGCTGTTATTGCGACGAGTTTTACCGCAGAAGTGGGAGGCCCTGGTGCTCTGGCAAGTTTTATGGGAGTTCAAGCGCAAAAGATGTGGAATGATGCAGCCACTTTTCACTCACGGTTTAAATTTGAAGAGGAACGGAATTGGGAAGGGGGACGAGGCATTTTAACTTATGAACCCGTAGGCGTTCTGGCCACAATATTACCTTGGAATGGTCCTGTTCCTACAGCATCTCTTAAGATGGGAGCCGCTCTGGCTGCTGGCTGCACTCTGGTGGTTAAACCCGCGCCAGAGGCACCAATTGGAACATTGATCCTTGCCGAAGCGCTCGAGGCCGCAGGATTTCCCGAGGGAGTGATCAGTATATTACCCGCAGGACGAGATATAGGGCGACTCCTGGTTTCGGATCCTAGGATTGATAAGGTCGCTTTCACAGGTTCGACAAGAGGAGGCGCCGAAGTGATGAGTGAATGTTCGAAACGCATCGCTGGAGTAACGCTGGAACTCGGTGGAAAGTCGGCTGCGATAATTGCCGACGACATTGAGCTAGACCCGATAATCCAGTCAACCGTGTTTAATGCAATAGGACACTCTGGACAAATTTGTGCTGCTCTGACTCGCGTTTTAATCCGCAAAGATAGGCAAGAAGAATTGGTTTCCAAGATGGCTGAGTTGATCGAAAGCCTGAAGGTTGGCGACCCTCAAGACCCCGAAACATCCATCGGACCGGTGATCAGTAAAGCACAACGAGATCGCGTCGAAAACTACATCAAGATCGGTCGTGAAGAGGGCGCTCGACTTGTGTGTGGGGGCAGCCGGCCGGCCCACTTAGAGCAAGGTTGGTATGTTAATCCGACTCTATTTGCCGATGTAGACAATAAAATGCGTATCGCACAGGAAGAAATATTTGGTCCCGTCATTACTGTCATACCGTTTGATGACATCGACCATGCGGTCGAGATCGCTAACGATTCGGATTATGGGCTTTCCGGAGCAGTCTATGCTTCTGATATTGCTCTTGCAGAGAAGATTGCTCGAAGAATCAAGACTGGACAAATTTCGGTAAACACCTGGGATATGTGCGTCGTGCAACCATTCGGTGGGGTAAAAAAATCAGGGATTGGCCGAGAGGGTGGCCTTGAAGGCCTGCAAGAATATTTGGAGCCCAAATTGATTATCCTGCCAGAGTAGTTGTCGACCAGAGCTGAATCGCCTAAAGATTCAAACTAATCAACTGTCATTATAATCTTTCCGATGTGTTGATTTTCCTCCATCATACGATGAGCTTCTGCAATTTCATTCATTGAAAAGCAGTCATGGATTATCGGCCTGATTTTACCTGATGCAATTAAGGGCCAGACTTTCTTGTTCAGGTCTGTCGCTATTTTTCGCTTAGATTCTGGGGTTTGCGGGCGCAATGTAGACCCAGTCAGCGTGAGTCGCTTAGTCATGATGGGCATCAAGTTTATTTCGCTGACTGCACCTGCCAAAAAAGCTATGTTGATAATTCTTCCGTCAACCGCCGCACACTTAATATTTTTCCTGATGTAATCGCCACCAACCATATCAAGGATAACATCTACGCCGACGTTATTAGTAATCCGCATCACTTGAGATACGAAATCATTTGATTTGCTATCAATTGCCCAGTCAGCGCCGATTTTTTCGCATGCTGTGCACTTTGCACTGCTTCGAGTGGTTGCCAAAACAGTTGCCCCAAATGCCTTAGACAACTGAATAGCCGCTACTCCTATGCCACTGCCTCCCCCGTGGATCAAGATGCTGTCTCCTCGGGAGAGGTTTCCTCGCAAAAAAACATTCGCCCAAACCGTGAAAAACGTTTCGGGCAACGATGCGGCTTCCACCAAACTAAGATCACCCGGAATAGGCAAACACTGCCCTGCAGGAACCGCCACATATTCAGCATAGGCGCCCCCATTGCAAAGGGCGCAAACCTTGTCGCCTACCTTCCACCCCTCCACTGCCAAACCAATCTCACAAACTTCTCCTGCTGCTTCCAGACCCATCACTGGCGACGCTTGCTTTGGAGGATCATATAAGCCCTCGCGCTGCAGGATATCAGGCCTATTGATTCCAGCGGCTGCCACCTTTATTACCACCTCGTCCGGCCCACAATTTGGCAGTGGTCCTTCAGCCAGGTACATCTGATCTGCCCCGCCAGAGGCATGAAGGCCAATATATTTCATGTTCTGCATATTAAGTTTTCCACATAACTAGCTGCGATAATTCTAAATCATCATTCCATTAATTAGCTACTAACTACAGCGCCATTGACTCCTCGTCAGCAAGCACTAAAATCGCCTTGTAGAGCCACCAACGTTGCTTCACCAAATTTTGGGAGCGTGTAAATGAATAAAAATACAAACAGAAAGGCTGTAGACCTGACTCAGGATGCCCTGTCAGCTTCACTAAATCGTCGCGGCCACGCCGCCTTTAACTGGGATGATATTGACCCAATCCATCTGCCCAACGGGGTAATATCGAAGATGTATCGAATTGGTTGTCCCAAAGATCCCTCCTCCCCCACAGTTTTTAGGGTTTTTTATCCGCCCGAATGTTTGATTGAAGCGCATACTCACGAATGCGACTACACAGAAATTATTTTAGAGGGAACTCAAAAGGTGGGAGCAGAGTGGCACAGCGCAGGAGACATTCGGCTTGGTCTAGCCAACCGCGGATACGGTCCTCTGTTGGCAGGGCCAGACGGTGTAACGGTGCTATTTATCTTTAAAGACGGCCGATGGCCCGCGAAAACCATTGGAAACAACGATGGAAGTTCTCTCCACAGTGATGTAATAGCGCAAAGTATCACATAGTAATCGTATTCACTTAAAGGGCTTGCTGAGAGAACAGGAATAAATCTCCAGCTAGCCCATGAGTCGTTGCACCATGGAATGAAACAGTTAATTGTTTGTATAAACCAGCTGTAACAGAAGATAGCAACGTTGGTTCGCCTACCCTCCCCAATTAAAAAAAGCTGCCTTGTTGCCGTCAAGATCCCTGAAATAACCACCGTAAAAAACGTCGGGAACTCTAACTCCCGGGGCACCTTCGTCAGTCGCCCCTAACTCAATTGCTTTTGCATGCAATTTGTCAACCATCTGATTATTTTCGACATTTATAGATATCATATTGCCATTGCCCGGGCTGCAAGGTTCCCCATCCCATGGCAAGCAAACACCAATCAAGGGCGAGTCCTGACTTTTTCCAATCAGTGAAACCCGTTCATTTCCTACCACAAAGTCACAGCCGAGTTCTGATAACAGCTCGCACCAAAATGTCTTAGCACGCTCTAGGTCACTGACACCGACGGTTACGTATCCTATCATTTGAAAAACTCCTTCTATCGTAAAAAAAACTTTAATCTGAAAAACAATGGATGCTGATGGAGCTCCCAGTAACGAATAAAACCCGAGTCCAGGGCCACCTGACACTCTTTGCTAATTGCTTTGCTAAAGCGCACTCCTTTTTGTTTGTTTTTTCCGTATAACAGGCATGTTTGCCCAAAAAACTATCAAATCTATAGGGAGCTCGGTTCAACCGAATAGCAAACTCATTCACTTATATTTTTGTCCATGCGGTTTGGAAGCGAGATGATTGCATTACTCTCTTTTCCAACTCCTTTGGCTCGCTTTGACAAAGGCCCCTCTTGGTGCACAAGTTATGCTAGTTAAAACAATTATGATTCCTCTAAAGTGACGATTAAATAATACTTTAAGTTATAATGGAATTGAAGAACTGATCCATCCGACAATTTCGTGCACCTGTGAATCGCTATGATTTCAATCAACTCAACTAATGAGTCATCACATGCTGTTTGATATCGCTCAAAAAGTCTTGCTAAGGATGGATGCAGAAACAGCTCATGATGTTACGCTTTCAATTCTCAAACGAAGCGCTAATACCCCGGTTGATAAACTTTATCGGCAATCACTCAAATCCAAACCCATCGAGCTCATGGGGCTCCGCTTCCCCAACCCAGTAGGCCTAGCTGCTGGTCTGGACAAGGATGGTGAAGCGATCGATGCCTTCCATGCCATGGGGTTCGGACATGTTGAAGTGGGAACTGTAACTCCGAGGCCTCAATCAGGAAATAAGCTGCCGCGCCTATTCAGGCTCCAAGAAACGAAAGCGATAATCAATCGTATGGGTTTTAACAATCTGGGAGTAAACAATCTCAAAGAAAATCTTTTAGCAAAGAAATCTGCGATTTTGGTAGGTGTTAACATTGGAAAGAATAAAGATACTCCCATCGAAAAAGGTAAGGATGACTACCTATTGTGTATGGAGCATATATATTCCGTTTCCGACTATATTACAGTAAATATTTCATCTCCAAATACTCCTGGACTCAGGTCTTTGCAGTATGGTGATCAACTGGATGAGCTTCTATATCACCTTAAAAACAAGCAGTCCGAGCTATCCGATAAGTATGATAAATATGTCCCATTGTCTCTTAAGATCTCTCCTGACCTCAATGCAAAGGAAATTTCTGCAATTGCAAACAGTTTGCTGCATTGGAAATTCGATGCTGTCATTGCGACAAATACCACTGTCGATAGAAATTCTCTATGTAATCACCCACACTCTCTAGAGTCAGGCGGACTCAGTGGTGCACCACTTAAGAAAAAAGCAACACAAGTCGTTAAAACACTTAAATCCCATCTTGGTGATGAAATTCCAATAATTGCGGCTGGCGGCATAATGAGTGCCGCTGACGCGACAGAGAAGTTTTCAGCTGGGGCTAAATTAGTGCAAATCTATAGCGGCCTCATTTATCAAGGCCCTAAGCTAATAAAACAAATAACTGATTGTTATGAATATGCTAATTAAAAAATAGCTGCGACGATTTACACTTCATCTTTGAAGGGTTTATTTCTAGCAGTTTAATGATGCGGAATAATAGTGTCATTGTCAGTGGCCCTAACTTAGGCTTAAATGCTATATTACATCAATAAAAGTGTATCTTTTTGCGCGAATTTATCTTTAATTTAAACCCATAATGTAAACAATATAAATATAGGAAAATATAATTATGTCCAGACTTAAAGGGAAGTCAGCGCTAATTTTGGGTGCCGCCAGCAAAGGTAATATGGGGCAAGTTATCGCTAGACGCTTTGCCGCAGAGGGTGCCGACGTTACTGTTGCTGGTCGAAATATCGAAAATTTACAAGCACTCGCGGAATCCATAAGCGGTTCAGCTGTCTACTGTGATATTACAGTAAAAGCAGATATAGAATCTGCAGTTAGCCATGCGGTGGCTAGATCTGGGCCAATAGATGTTGGTATAAACTGCACAGGCTGGGGACTTCTGACACCTTTCGAAGAGACGTCAGAGGATGACCTTGTCGCAATGATGAATCTCCAATTCAAAGGGCCATATCAATTTATGCAGACACTCGTCGGCAACATGAGTACAAGTGCGTCGATCATCCAGATATCATCAGCAACCGCAACCATTCTTGTGGGTAATCATCATGCTTACATAGGTACGAAAGCAGGTATTGATCATGTAATAAGAGGCGTTGCGGACGAGTTTGGTGTCAAGGGAATTCGAGCTAATTCCATCTCACCCGGGTTTACTGAATCCCCCATGACTACAGACTATTTTGCAGTGCCCGGCCTTCCCGAGGCGTTCATAAAAGAATATCCAATGGGGCGTCTAAACACCTGTGATGATATAGCCGCGGCTGCAGTCTTTCTGGCAACCGACGAGTGCTTTATGACCGGACAGAATCTGCAAGTAAATGGGGGCTTGACGCTTAGGAGAAATCCTACACCCTCTGAGATCGAAGACTTCACGACAAAAGCCGCTAGCGCTCAGGAGTAGGCTCATGACAAATCCACAAAAAGACAATCTGGATATTCGCCATCTCAATGCGTTGTACGGTGATGCCGTTATGCGGAGGGACAGCAAACTCTGGGGGTCGCTTTGGCAGCCTGATGGCGTGTGGCATTTTTTGGGCGAGTCAATCGTGGGGCAAACCAATATATTGGCTCGCTGGGAGGCGGCCATGGCAGGATTTCCAGTCGTATTTCATACCCACCATAGTGGTCTAATCGAAATCAATGATGATGAAGCGAATTGCCGTTGGTATATTTACGAAGATATTCTTGATTCAAACGGAAATGCTTTGCGTATCGTTGGTATTTATAATGACAGATGTGTTCGCACACCATCCGGGTGGCGCTACTCATCAAGACGTTTTGACCCACTCTACCATGGCCCAGGGGTCATTAGAACCGAGCATGTCATGCCATACCCGGCAGACATCAATTCACCTCATGACGCATAATCAATTAATTTTTACCGCGCCGCTGTTTAGGGATTTTTAATGCTAAGGGAAATCGTCTCGGATGCATTCCGGAACCAGACAATCGCGGAAGTAGCCCTTGAAAAGGCAAATAAAAGGCCCGAACAGGAAATCATTTTTCATGAGAATGAACCCGCTATTGAGATCGCCAGTATAGTCGAGGAAGCAGGCTGTCTAGCAAATTCACTCCGTAGGTTGGGTATGATCGCCGGTGATGTCATTAGCTTTCAACTGCCAAGCTGGCGAGAGGCTGTAGCCATTGATCTGGCCGCATCCATACTAGGTTTAGTGGTTAACCCTATCATTCCGATATATAGAGAAAAAGAACTGAAATTTATCTTGAATGATGCCAATACGAAGCTGTTATTTATTCCCGAGAAGTTTAGATCTACAAACTACCTTGAAATGATAGGCTCAATTCGATCCAGTCTTCCCAAGCTTGAGCATGTCATTGTGGTAAGAGGCGTAGGAAACTTGCAACAGCTTAACTATGGAAAATTAATTGAGACTTCCGAAAGCAACTTTAATTTCAAAAAAGTTGGAGCCGATGG
>PCDB01000056.1 GCA_002591625.1 Porticoccaceae bacterium | reverse complement strand
TCCGCCTCCTCGAGGTAGTGCGTAGTCAGAATTATAGTCTTACCTTGCCGATTAATCTCCCGCAGAAACTCCCACATCGCACGACGTAACTCAATATCCACTCCAGCTGTTGGCTCGTCTAAAACTAGTAATTGGGGATCATGGATCAAAGCGCGTGCAATCATGAGACGACGCTTCATCCCACCCGATAAATTTCTCGCTGCCTCAAAACGCTGGTTCCACAAACCAAATTCACGAAGAAATTTTTCCGCACGAACCTCGGCAATTCTGCGAGGAATTCCATAGTAACCCGCCTGAGTAACCAGAATATGAAATGGTTTTTCAAACTGATGAAAATTAAATTCTTGAGGAACCACACCTATATATTTTTTGGCATTCGCAAAATCAGTGTCGATATCACAACCAAAAATTGATAACGAACCACTAGTTTTCCTGACTAACGAGCAGATAATACCTATTGTGGTAGATTTTCCAGCGCCATTAGGCCCGAGTAGAGCAAAAAAATCGCCCGCCTGCACCAATAAATCTATTCCTTTCAATGCCTCGAAATTTTCTCCATATGTCTTACGAAGTTTTGAAATGGCTAATGCTGGTTGTTTGTAATTTGACATATTCCATCTTCAATGTGGGTCAATGCAATTTCACTTGCATCAGCACGTTAACTGCTATTTCCTAGTCGACAGATGCATACAAATCAGCGTTAATTACCTGCTAATCAGTTTTAATTCCCATCAAGCAAGGCCGCGATCCGACTTGGAAGCACAAAAAACTTTTTTCTCGGTGGCATGCATATTTTACAGTTTAACAACAGACAGGTTTCCCTAGTNAGTAACTGACTAAGAGTGACAGCACAAAAGAGGTCCAGAAAATTAACTGTTTTCATGGCTTATTATAACGCAATCATAAAAACAACTTTACAAATATTTTTTGCTAAACAGTTAGCAATTAAAGATACTGACGAACGTGATGAACGNAAACCAAAAGACAATACTAATAGGTATGTCGGCTAGGAATAATTGATTCTTCCAATCTTCCAATCCTCCAATTCATTCTACTAACTTGACTTGAAATAAATGGGGAAGATCTAGTTTAAACAGCCAATTAAAGGCATAATGTTAACTTAAATATCTGAAAGGTTTGCCATTCATGCCGCGCAAGACAGTGCGTAGTTTTATTCCGGACGTAAAAGCGTTTATGGGAAACTCTGCCTTGGGTCGCTTCACAAGCACAATCAATAATTCCAATCTACTCAACATAAACCGGCACTCTGTATCGCTTGCGGTTTACATCGGCATATTTTGCGCATTCATGCCAATCCCTGGTCAAACCGTATTAGCCCTTCTTATGTGCTGCTGGCTTGGCGCCAATTTACCAATAGCTGCGATATTCATATGGATTAGCAATCCAATCACTATGCCGCCAATGTTTTATGTTACCTATCGCCTGGGAAGCATATTGCTTGGAACAAAACCGATAGCCCTAGACGCCTCTTTGTCCCTNGATTGGCTGATAGAGCTGAGTAATCAGATTTTGCTGCCCCTTATAGTGGGTAGTGTGTTGAGTGGAATTACGCTTGCCACTCTAGGATATCTATTAGTATTGCAGCTCTGGCGATGGAAGGTAGTGCAAAAGTGGGAAAAACGCCGAGATATTCGCCGTGATCTATGACATCGACCCTGCCTTCACTTATTGAAAACGCAGTTCTTCAGCAGGTTTAATTCTACTAGCCTTTAACGCTGGGTAGATAGTTGCCAAGCCATTGAGGACAACTGCGGACAGTGTGACAGATGCTATATCGCTGACTCTCATGTCTACGGGAAGGTAATCAATTGGGTAAATAGTGGTGTCAAGCAATACGCGTCCGGTGCCATGCTCAATGTAGGCCACAATATCGGCTATGAGAGAACAACCTAAAATACCAAAAATTACACCGAGCACTATGCCAAACACACCAATAATAGTGCCTTGAACGAAGAAAATCTTCACAACGTCTTGTCTTGAACACCCCAATGTTTTTAGGACTGCCACGTTCCGACGCTTACTTAGCACAGACATCATCAACATTGAGGTGACATTGAATACAGCAATCGCCACGATCAAAAATATTAGGATGCCAACCATGTTGCGCGAAAGTTGAATTGCCTTATATAAATTTCCGTGGGTCTGGAACCAATCCCGAAAACCGTAACCAAAAGGCAGTTCTTCNAGCAGGTCATATCCTAATTGCCGCGCCATGAATGGGTCTGCCACTTGAACTCTCAAGCCTGTCATGGCATTTTTTGCACTCGAAATTTTGGACAAATGACTCATACTAGTAATTGCCAAAGCCTGATCCAATTCAGTGCGAGTAGAAAACAAACCTGAGATCACAAGATTATGCACGCTCGTTCCGCCGAATGCGGTTTCAGCTGAGAATACGCGCACAGAATCTCCTTTTGATACATTTAAAGCAGAGGCGACAACTTCTGAGAGCAATACCTCATTTGAGCCGGGAAAGTCCAGCAACTGCTCTTCCAACAGCTCATAAAAAATGGCCGGAATTCTATATTTTTCGAACCCTAGAATCTGTATAGGTCTGGTTGTCCCTTTAGAATGCAACATGCCTTGAAGTTGCGTAAAGGGACTCACCTCAATGACCTCATCATGATTCATCAATGCCTCTGCTCTTGTTTTCCAATCTGAATCAGCCGCATGTCCGAAAAAAACCACATGAGGAACGACACTCAGAATGCGATCTTTGAGCTCCCTTTCAAAGCCATTCATAACAGAAACAACAACTATTAAAATTGCAACACCGAGAACAAGACCTGAAATTGCCAAGGCAGAAATGAATGAGACAAGCTGATTCGCCTTCTTGGACGATAATGTAAAGCGTGTGCCAACGAAAATAGAAACTGCATTAAACGCACTTTGGTTCATTACTATTGCCGATATTGATCAAGTGAGACGATGCGGTCCATCTTCGAGGCTACTGCCATGTCATGTGTAACTATAACGAATGCAATACCTGAGCTGCGGTTAAGATCCAGCAGCAACTCTATTATAGAAAGACCCGTTTGCCCATCTAGATTTCCTGTTGGCTCATCCATCAATACAACCGAAGGCTGCATTACAAGCGATCTTGCTATTGCNACACGTTGCCTTTCGCCTCCCGACAAGGCATTTGGCCTATGGTTCAGACGATNTTCTAAACCAACTTTTTTTAGTATTCGTTCCGCACGACTTTTCGCTTCGCTATGAGATAACTGGCCAATCATAGCTGGCAGAGCTACATTTTCGACTGCCGAAAACTCAGCCAATAAGTGATGGAACTGATATACGAAGCCTACGTGCCTATTCCGCAACAAAGCTCGACCTCTGGATGCCAATTCACTCCAACTAATGCCATCAATAAGCACCATGCCTTTAGTCGGATCGTCTAACCCACCGCACAGATTTAGTAAGGTGGTTTTCCCTGAACCTGAGGCGCCCATGACGGCAACACATTCACCTTGCGTTACTTGGAAGTTAAAATCCACGAGAACATCTATATCAGTTGCACCTTGGCGATAAGTCTTAAATAAACTTTTTACTTGCAACACCAAATCAGCACTCATAGCTCAGAGCCTCCGCCGGTAGTATTTGGCTTGCCCGCCATGAAGGATATATCGTAGCTACCAGAGACGCTAATGCCGCTGCTGAACAGATTTTAATAACATCAAAAAAAACTATATCCGAAGGTAAAGTAGTAATTAAGTAGACCGCTGGATCGAAAAGATTGGCTCCAAAAGCCTTTTCAATCACTTTTAAGATATCACCGATGTAATACGCCACAATGCAACCCAAGCTTGCGCCGAGAGAAATTCCTGCACATCCCGCCGCCATGCCTTGAACAACAAAGATTTTCATTATAGTCTCAGGGGAAGCACCGAACGTTCTCAACACTGCTATATCTGACTGCTTTTCTGAGACCCCAAGAGCTAAGCTGGCCACAATATTGAATGCGGCGACGCCGATGATTACTGAGAGGAGCAAACTAACAACTCTCTTTTCCATTTCCATAGCTTTAAATAAACTCTCCATACTTTTCTGCCAAGAAATCCACTCGGCTTCAACCGGGAAAAGTGTCTCCAATCTCTCCTGGGTTGTCCCGGCAAAAGAAGGATCATCTAAAAAAATCTGCAGCCCATGAAAGTTATCTCCCAATCTCAAAATTTTTTGGATGTCTTGATCGCGCATCATTATAGTCGTCGCATCAACTTGCGCACCAACCTGAAAGATCCCCCCAACGCGGACCATTTTAGTTCGAGGAAAAACACCAAGAGGGGACACAGTCATACTGGGCAGAATTATCTCGAGTTGATCATCAATCAATACTCCTAATTTACGTGCAATTGCACTTCCTATGAGAACACCATATTTGCCATCATCCAAACTAGATATGGCTCCTGAAGTGAGACTTTTTGCTAAACCCATGAGGGCAGAATTATCGGAATTTATATTTCTGAGTTCGGCGCCAACTTTTTGTCCGTTAGCAGACAACATTGTGAAACTTTCAATGAGAGGTTCCACTCGCTCAACATTATTTTCTTTGATGATTTTACNCTTCAAATCTCGGAAATCCTCGGGCGTTAATGCCTCATCAAATGTCACAGAAATATGTNAAAGAANNGCTTGTAAAAGACGTCCTTTGATTTCTTTATCAAAGCCATTCATCACGGATAAAACAATTATTAGCGCCGCTACTCCAATAGCCATCGAACCAATAGAAAATATTGAGACAAAAGAAACATATCGATGGTCACGCCGGCTGAGCATATAACGCAGCCCTATGAAAAAAGATATACTTTTTATCACTACTGACTCAACCTCAGTTGGCGGTATTTGCTCAAGAATTTATGTGCCTATTTTTGAAAGAGAATAATGCGTCCCCAAAAGCCATTTAAAATTGAATTTCAAGTTTAAACGCCTAAATAACTTTTTACCAAGCAAAGTTACATTTTAACGTACTGATTACTTTAGATCCCTTTTGGGAATCTTTTCCATGTAACACCAGCCATGGTTTCCAAGCATCTAACAACTTGGCAACTATAACCAAACTCGTTGTCATACCAGCAATAAAGCACACAACTTTTATCCTTTACGATTGTTGCCTCAGAATCGAAAACACAGGCTTGACGCGAACCAACAAAATCAGTCGATACTGCCTCAGTGGAAAGAGTGTATCCAATCTGTTGTTGCAAGTCAGAGTAAAGCGCTTTCCGCCTCATAAACTCGTTCAATTGCTTCCGATCGGTTGATTTTTTCAATTGCAGATGCAGAAGAGCCATGGAAACATTGGGAGTGGGCACTCGGATAGCGTTACCAGTCAGTCTTCCTTTAAGTTCTGGGATAGCCTTAGCAACAGCTTTCGCGGCACCTGTTGAAGTAAGGACCATGTTAAGGGGAGCACTCCTGCCTCGCCTATCACCTTTGTGATAATTGTCTATAAGATTTTGGTCATTGGTATATGCATGAACAGTCTCAACATGACCATGCTCGATTCCAAATTCATCTGACATCACTTTTAAAACAGGCACGATTGCATTTGTAGTGCAAGATGCGGCAGACACAATACTGCAATCGGGTGAGATTTCGTGATGGTTGATTCCGTAGACAACGTTGGGTATTGCTCCGCCCGCCGGCGCAGTCAATATGACTTTAGATGCCCCCGGCCTTAAGTGGCCACTGAGGCCTTCCTCGTCTCTCCAGGCTCCAGTATTGTCAATCACAATAGCATCACTAATACCATATTTCGTATAATCAACTTCACTTGGAGAATTTGCATATATTATTTTGATCGGATTACCATTTACAACAAGAATGTCTCGACCCTCTAACACTCGAATCGTACCCTTGAATGAACCATGCACCGAATCCTGACGCAAGAGCGCTGCTCGTTTAGTCAGATCGTTAAGAGAATCTCCCGGTCGAATTACAATAGCCCGCAATCTCAACACATCCCCTCCGCCGGCTTTATCTATAAGAAGACGTGTAATCAGTCTGCCAATTCGACCGAACCCATAAAGCACCACATCCTTGGGTCTTGGAAGTGGTTTGATATTTGAACCGATGATTTCCTCGAGCTCCAATTCCAAAAACGCTTTTAACGTTTTCTGGTCACCTAGTTCTTGATAACGGACCACCATTTTTCCGATATCTATATGCGCGGGTCCTATTTGAAGTTCAGACAAGGCCTCAATCATTGGATATGTTTCGAACTCCGAGAGTTCATTACTCTCGACCTGCCGCACAAAACGATGGGCCTTCATCAAATCGATGACAGACATGTTAACCATATTATTGCCATACATATATGTGGAAACATTTTTTTCCCTATACAGTTTGCCAATTATTGGGATCATTCCCTCGGCTAGTGCTTCGCGCTCCTTCCAATCTCGAAAAAAATCATCTGGCAAGGGTCTATGCTCTTCTATCACTGTTGAGCTCCTAATTGAGTAGTTAAAGTGTGCGCGGCATTATGGGATAGTCCTAAACTTCAAGCAACTAAACAGTTATAATACATGGTATAAAACTTACCAGATTATAGTCCTGAAGGTCATCACCAAGCGGTTATCTCCAAAACAACCCACAGTAAAATTACAAAAGCATTTAGTCACTATACATAGACCCCAATCACAAATGAATTTCTTCAATCTTAAAACATTAACAGTCGATGGGGCCTCAAACCGCTTTGAAGAGCTTGACGTGTCCGGAAAATCACTTTTTACAGCCGAACATACCAAAAATTTTAGTGGTTTGACGATGGTTTTGACCGCTACTGCGCTGGAGGCAAAAAAGCTTACGGAAGGCATTAATTTTTTTGCCAGTGAAAATACTTTTCCGGTATATGATTTTCCCGATTGGGAAACCCTTGCTTATGATATTTTTTCTCCGCACCGGGACATCGTATCAAGACGTCTGCGAACTTTAGCAAAGCTGCCTGAAATCGGGAGAGGTGTGTTGATAGTACCCGTGACTTGCTTGATGCATCGTCTAGCTCCAACTGATTTCGTTAAGGCTCGCACATTTACCTATCAAATTGGAGAAACTATTGATCGCGAGGTTCTCAGAAAACAACTCGATCATGCTGGGTATCGCAAAGTCGCAAGCGTATATGAGCATGGCGAGTATGCATTGCGCGGATCTATTGTCGACATCTTCCCAATGGGGTCCGCCGAGCCTTTTAGAATTGATCTTCTCGATAATGAAATCGAATCATTGCGCTTGTTTGACGCGGAATCACAAATCACCATAAAAAATACGAATAATATAGAGATTCTGCCAGCACATGAGTTCATGCTTGACAAACAGTCGATTAATCTTTTTCTAAACAACTGGCATGAAAAGTTTCCTAATAGTCCCAGCGATTGTCCCATCTATAAAGACGTCTCAAAAGGAATCGCACCGCAAGGAATCGAATATTTTCTCAGTCTATTTTTTCAGAAGACGTCAACCCTATTTGACTATATCCCAAGAAATGTCCGCTTGTTATGTTGTGCTAATGTTCAAGAAATGGCAGAGGAATTTTGGATCGAAACGGTAAGCCGTTACAATGACAATAACATTGACCCTCTGAAACCCCTTGTTCCACCCGATGAAGTATTTCTGACCAGAGATGAGCTCCAAGAAAAACTCAGGGAGCTCTCTAATTTAATTCTCCATAGTCCGTCAATGGCTGCTGCAGCCACGGACGAAATTACCAATATTCGGCAGCCTCCAAATATTTCGATAGGCTCTGAGTCTCTTGCTTCAACATCCAAATTAACTAACTTTTTAGAAACAACGCAGCATGCGCAAAACGGGAGGGTGCTTTTCTGTGCAGAATCACCAGGTAGGAAAGAACGAATCTTGGATCTACTCAAACCCTTGGGTATAAGGCCCGAGGCATGCTCAAATTGGAATCAATTTTACACATCAAGCATGAAGTATGGAATTTTATCGTCTTCCTTAGACTGTGGGCTCTATTGTCCTGATAAATCAATTTTTTTGATTACTGAAAAAGAGCTGTTCGGAGAAAAAGTTCTGCAGAAGCGGAGGCGTTCTCAAGCAGCTCGCTCACCTGATCTAATTTTCAATAACCTAGATGAATTAAAATTGGGATCTGCCGTCGTGCATATCGAGCATGGGGTAGGTCGTTACCAAGGACTGGAAACATTAAAGATTGACAAAACTCTCCATGAATTTGTTGTAATTGTTTATGCAGGTGATGCAAAACTGTATGTCCCCGTTTCATCATTACATTTAATAAGCAGGTTCAGCTCTGGCGACCAAATCGAGGCACCGCTCCATCATTTAGGAAGCGAGAAGTGGAAAAAGATTAAACAAAAAGCCGCTAAACANGTAAGAGATACGGCTGCGGAGCTATTGGATATCTACTCACGACGAGCTTCCCAAAAAGGTGATGCTTGCTCCGATAGTANAGAAGAATATANAAAATTCTGCGAGGAGTTTCCTTTTGAAGANACTCCCGATCAGCTNGATGCCATNAGTTCNGTTAGAGAAGATCTTTTNAGCACACAACCCATGGATAGNCTTGTTTGTGGTGACGTTGGATTCGGAAAAACAGAGGTGGCTATGCGCGCGGCTTTCATCACCGTTTTTAGTGAAAAACAAGTTGTCGTTCTAGTACCGACTACACTTCTTGCCCAACAGCATNTNCANACCTTCAAGGATCGTTTTGCCAANTGGCCTATTTCCATTGANTCTTTGTCACGTTTTAAAACCATCAAACAACAGAATGCAACAATNAGCTCTTTCGAATGCGGAAAATTGGACATTCTAATTGGCACCCACAAGCTGCTCCATAGTAAAATAAANTATCANAATCTTGGCATGATGATTATTGATGAAGAACATCGATTTGGNGTGCTTCAGAAAGAAAAAATCAAATCATTTAGAAGTCAGATAGACATTTTGGCTNTGACCGCCACACCNATCCCGCGTTCGCTTAACATGTCTATGANCAAGATNAGGGATCTCTCAATAATTGCCACNCCTCCAGCACGACGTTTGGCTGTAAAAACTTTCGTGAAGNCCTATGAATCAANAACTGTCCGAGAGGCTATATTGCGTGAAATAAAACGAGGAGGCCAAGTATATTTTTTGCANAACGATGTAAAAAGTATCAACCGCNTAGCNATAGAAATTACCCAACTCNTGCCAGAGGCACAAGTCGAGGTGGCTCATGGGCAAATGCGCGAGCGGGAATTAGAAAGCATCATGTTCAACTTTTATCATCAACGTTTTAATGTATTGGTTTGTACAACTATAATAGAAACAGGNATCGACATACCCAGCGCAAATACAATATTGATCTCTGACGCAGATAAGTTTGGATTGGCACAACTACACCAACTNCGAGGGCGCGTGGGACGGTCACATCATCAGGCTTATGCNTACCTGATGACCTCTCCCGAAAAGAAGCTTACTCGTGATGCGATTAAACGTCTGCATGCAATCTCTGAGGCCGATTATCTGGGNTCAGGGTTCACATTGGCCACTAATGATCTTGAAATCCGAGGGGCAGGAGAATTATTAGGGGAAGAACAAAGTGGTCACATCGAAGCCATTGGTTTTTCGCTATATCTCGAGATGCTTGACAACGCCGTACGGAATATTCTGCCTGACAGCTCGAGTGAAGAACTGGANAATTTNTCAGNTGGGNCTGAGGTCAATCTCAATGTTTCTGCCTTAATCNCCGAAGATTATCTTCCTGACATAAATATGCGACTTGTTTTNTACAAGCGTATCGCAAATTGTAAAGACGACGCAGACTTNTACGATCTNCAAGTCGAAATGATCGATAGATTTGGACTGCTCNCCGAACCAACAAAAAGTCTCTTCAAGCTCGCCGAACTCCGTCAAATAGCNCAGANNNTGGGCATTAAAAAAGTTGAAGCTGGGCAGACTGATGGCAGATTNTGTTTTAGGGATAACACGCCAGTAGAACCAAGTACCATCATCANANTGGTNCAAGGNGANCCGCAAAGATACCAAATTCAGCGTAATGATCAANTAAAGTTCNAAGCTAATATGATTGACANTGATATGCGTTTTTCAGCTGTTTCAGGCATACTAAATCTTCTGCTTTCGAAAACCAAAATTAGTTATTAGGAAATTTNAGATAATAGTGACTGCTNNATGATTTATCATTTCTTTTATGAGATTAAAATCAAGGAATTTCCTTACCACTGTCTTGCAGCGACACTGCTCTTTATNATTGTAAGAAATGCTTNCGCAGACCCTCAACTAGNCAAGTGGGAGCCATCAGACTGGTTTCAAGCTGAAGTTATCATTTTCCAACAAATCGAATCNNCAGNGTTAGAATTGCCNCCACGCAACTATGAATTGGCTTATCCACCTCGATGGAGGAAACTAATTGACACAANAAAACCGATTNAAATTGCTGATCTNGCGCGANTTTNTGACGAAACAACTGAGATCCATAATCCCTTTAAAAAAGTTTTTGTGCAAAACACTTACGATCAGTTTCAAACAACCAGTAAAGAAACGGCACCAATTGCCCGCAATACCATATTGGCTGACAACNTTGCACCNCGAGAAAAANTAGTGCAGCCANTNTTTGAGTTGCCATANAGCAGACTGCAAGCCAAATATCGNAGTCTGAANGAAACGGCTGCGGGGCTNAGNCGCAGGAGCATGTACCACGTGCTTTTCCACGAAGCCTGGCGTTTTCCGGCAGAAAAAAAAGCTCATAATCGGTGGATTATTATTCAAGCCGGCTCTCGTTTTATGGACCGTTTCCAGCTTGAAGGGAGCATCCGCTTTTATAAGTCTCGATTCATGCACTTCGAATCAAAATTATGGCTCTCAGAGTTTNCTGACACTAANCTATTAACNAAGCCAATATCATTACCCAGGCTCGGCAGTCCANAGATCAACGAAAATGGACAATCCANGGAAGAATTCTCTTTGAATCGNAGTATTAATTTACAATCCGAGGCAATAATGNCTGATANNGACANCTCTGACGTGATTGAAAGAAGNGACGTAAAACTTCATAGCTCNGATGAATNNTTCAGCGGCTNTTCNCCCANCAAGGTTGAAACACATGAAGAGANTTGGGAAAACCTCTATCCAGTCNAGAAACTNTGGACTTTAGACCAAACAAGAAAACTCCGTANAGANGAAATACACTACCTCGATCATCCTGAATTCGGAATAATCGTNACGGTCAACACATATAAGCCAATCCTTTTAAATCCNGAGGATCANCCGGATCCAATCTATGNGGAAACTAACAACAATACANCCAATTAAAATTTTTTTAACCNNAACTAGTNCATCTTTNTCAAAACCTGATNTNNAGNGCTGCTTANAAATTCCTTTCAAGTCTCAATAGTCAAANATNCTATCCTCCGCAGAAGGAGGNCNTNAGTNATTCAAGTTGTCANCTCAAACCAAANCTNTCCGATCATNTGAACCTAGGCTAAAACTTCTTTNCGCTCCGGCGNGAGACCAAATAAATGAACACNAGAACCGGCTCTCTATATTTGTCTATCGATACTNNCAATTTANCGTCAANAACTTTTATTCGGCCGNCTNTCNGNNGACTTTACTTTTACTGAACACGTTCNAGNTTCCNCTCAAAACGATATTAATACTTGTNACNNCGCACAAATTCNCNCCCGATTTTANCAATATTAAAAANTTTTAGTAGCAATANTTTCTATTCGCTACAATGTGNATAATGTGANCGGGCNNCAGGCAATAAATNTATAACCATCGTNATTAGGGTGNTGACTNNCGANCACTGGNTNGANTAGNNCTCTTTNTATTGATTCTCNGTCGCAANNCTGGATAGTTCNNTGGGCAGCAAACNTTCAGCCAANTCCAAAGTGGCCGTAGGAAANGCAACTTGGGCCCCTTTCTCTGAAATTATATTTGCTATTCGCAATAGAACATCGTGTTTCACTTGATGAAAATGAATCCAATCNGTTGTCACAGTAAANGTATATACAAAAAAATCAACGGAACTTGGAGAGAACTTGTCAAAATTAACGATTAAAGTTTGTTTTGAGTCAATCTCGGGATGTTCCGCTAGCATACTTTTGACTGCATCAACAATGGTATTCATTTTATTTATATCGGAATAACGGATTCCTAACGTCTCGAATATTCTGCGATGCGTCATCCGAGAGGGGTTCTCGACCGCTATGTTAGCAAACACACTATTTGGTATATAAAGTGGGCGTTTATCAAACGTTCTTATTCGAGTAAGGCGCCAACCTATGTCTTCTACAGTTCCCTCGATCTCCTGATCTGGTGATCGTATCCAATCACCAACTGAGAATGGCCTATCCAAATAAATCATTAAGCCACCAAAAAAATTCGCCAATAAATCCTTGGCAGCGAAACCGACAGCGATTCCTCCAATGCCTCCAAAAGCCAAAAGACCAGAGATACTATAACCAAATAGCTGCATCGCAACTAAGAAGGCTGTAATGACTACAGCGGTTCGCAATAACTTTGCAACAACACGCACGGTAGTGGCATCCAGTGGTTTTGATACAAAATTAGGGTTGAGAAGGTTATGCTCAGCTCTCTTAATAAAATTATGCAAAAAGAGGGCACCCAAAATAACCACAGTTAACCTATTAACCGAGTCAATGATGGGCAGAAAAACTGATTCCATCCGATGCGCTGCAATGCTCGCCGCAAAATTAATACCAAGAATCCAAATCAACCAAACCAATGGTCGTCGACAAGCTTCTATCAGAGCATCATCCCAGACAGATGCAGTTTTAGCAGCATGTTTTTCCAACCTGTCAATGATCTTATTAACGATATGGCCTGCTGCAAGTGCAGCCAAGACAACAAAGAAAAGTTCCACGACCCAAAGATGTTTTTCACTGGTTAAGATGCCTAACCGATTAAATAGAGATACCATTTACCAAATCCAAATATGTTGCTGTATGCATTTACCGACAGTTGGGAAAAGCACATGTTAAGCTCCATCATAGTTCCGAAAGATGAGCAACAATCTTTTGGTATCGGGTTTGGCTGGCTAAGTCATCCCAACTGGGTTTTACCGATGCTGACATTCGACCAATCCGGCTAGACTTAGAATATCCTGCCGCTTCCATGTGTCTGAGAACTTCTATAACTCCAGCTCTATCATTGCAAACTAAGATCATATCGCAACCGGCATTTAGCGCCAGAGACGCCTTTTCCACAAAACCGCCGGCAATATCTGCACCCTTCATCGACAAGTCGTCGCTAAAAATAACACCTTCGAATCCCATCTGAGTCCGTAATATATCATGCAGCCAATAGTGAGAGAAGCCAACAGAGCGTTCATCTATCGAGCTATATGTAATGTGAGCGGGCATAATACCACCGAGATGTTTTGACAACTGCGCATAAGGCAAAAGGTCACGATTAGCAATTCTCTTCAGAACCCTAGTATCGATAGGCGCCTCTAGGTGACTGTCACCAATAACGCCTCCATGGCCAGGAAAATGTTTACCCACCGATGACATTCCCGCCTGACGCATACCTTGGATGAACGCTCCGGCAGCAAGACAGACAATTTCCGGTCGATCTGAGAATGCTCTATCTCCAATTATTTTGCTACTATTTCTATCGATATCTAAAACCGGCGCGAAACTGAAATCCAAGCCACATGCCAAGATTTCTGAGGCCATTAACCAACCTGTCTCATGAGCTAATATAAGTCCCTTTTCTTGATTATTTATCACAACATCACCGATCTTTTGCATGGGCGGAATTGGAGTGAATCCCATTCTGAAGCGTTGAACCCTCCCCCCCTCTTGATCAACAGCAATCAACAGCTCTGGCGTTATCTGTCTTATACTGGATACCAAATCGGCTAACTGTGTACGATCCTCAAAATTTCTTGAAAAGAGTATGACTCCACCAACCTGTGGATTCTGGAGAAGTCCCAACTCCTCCTCCTCGAGCTGAGTTCCAATCAAGTCAATCATTAGTCGACCAAAGTTAATCACGAATAATCCTTAATTTAATAAAACATAGATTTAGTATATTTTTAAAAGCTCGAAGTCACCAAAGTCAACACCGTATCTCGTTTTATCGACCCATGCAATCCGGCCATAGTGATGCCAAATTTGACAAAACGACTCCACCACTGTATAAAAGTACAGCTTCTATTGGTACAGGTTTATTTGATGCCCAAGTTGACAGCCCGACAACAAGAAATTTTGGATCTCATAAAAAGCAATTTGGATGAAACAGGCTACCCACCCACTCGAGCAGAAATAGCACAAAATTTGGGCTTCAGATCGGCTAATGCGGCCGAAGATCATCTTAAAGCATTGGCTCGAAAGGGCGTCATTGAGATGATACCCGGCGCGTCGAGAGGAATCCGTGTAGTAGAGAACCTTTGCGGCATCCCCGTCGTGGGCAGTGTGGCAGCTGGGGAGCCAATCCTATCGGAGCAGCATATCGAAAATTATCTAGAGATTCCTCAAGGCATGTTTCATACCAACATAGACTTCCTTGTCAATGTGCGCGGAGATAGTATGAGAGATGCAGGTATATTGGATGGAGATTTATTGGCAATCCATCGTCAATCTGACGCCGAAAATAAACAGATCGTAGTAGCAAGAGTCGATGGGGAAGTTACTGTCAAAAGATTGGTGAAAAATTCTAACAAATCCCAGGTCCAGCTAGCTCCGGAAAATGAGCTTTTTGAGCCCATTTTGATCGATCTTCATAAACAAGACTTGCGGATAGAAGGAATAGCAGTGGGTGTCATAAGACGGGCCATTTAAAAGAAAGATTTAGGTTCGCAGTCTAATGCAATTGCTTAGTTTTCATATCTGAGCTGTCATCAATAGAAAGTTGTTGTTCCTGCAAATCAATTACTTTTCGAAGTCCCGCATCAATCATCGCTTTTGCAACATCAACATGGTTTTCTCCTAGGTAACTTAAGATCTCACTCGAAAATCGCATGGTCAGCAATGTCTTGTTCTCCGCCGCGTGTTTAAGAGCTATATCACCATTGCCATTTACAACCAATTCAAATTCATTTTTTCCCATTTGTTAGTCCTTAATATCAAGTTCCGCATGATCTAAATCAGTATTTTGCGCGTGTCACTTTTTCCGTTTATCCATAATTACCCAGTTACCATCCCCATATATTGCTCTCCAACCCGTTGGTTTTCCACTTTTTTCACTGCGAACATAATGTGATTTTGTCTTGCGATCAAAACGAATTACCGTGGGCAATCCATCTGGATCACTAACTGGAGACGACAACAAAAAATGGAATTTAGGATCGAGTAGATCCTTGATATTATTTTTCTTTTTGCCTGTCAGCTCACTTACGAGCGGCGCGCGTGTCTCTCGATGCTTTGGATACTGACTTGCTGCAAGAAAAATTCCGGATGCACCATCACGCAAGACATAATGATCATCTACTTTCTCGCATTGCAGCCAAGGCATTGGAATCGGATCAGCTTTTGGCGGTGCCGCCTCACCATTGCGCAACAGCTTCCTTGTGTTTTTGCAATTTTCACCGTCATCAGTTTGGCCTGTACAACCAAAGTATTTGCCAAACCGTCCTGTCTTAAGTTGCATATCGCTCCCGCACTTGTCACATTCTATGATAGGGCCATCATATCCTTTGATTACATATTGCCCGGTTTCTATCAAAAACCCATCACAGTCTGGATTATTACCACAGACATGGAGTTTTCTGGTGGAATCAACCAAATAGGCATCCATGGAAGTATTACATAATTGACAACGGTATCTACGCAGCAACAACTTGGACTCTGCTTCATCATCTTCATCAATATTTACAGCCTCATCACCGGCAGTGAGGTTTTTTGTCGCCTTGCAGCGATCTTTTGGTGGCAGAGTGTAGCCTGAACAACCGAGAAAAACTCCGGTACCTGCAGTTCTTATCGCCATCGGTCGTCCGCATCCTTGATTATCACATATGATATCGGTCAAAGTTGGTTGATTAGGTCTCATCGGTTTCTCACCATTCTTTGCGTTTGACACTTGCTCACTGAAATTTTGATAAAAATCATCGAGCAACCTCCTCCAACTAAGATCACCAGCGGCCACTTTATCTAATTTTTCTTCCATTGCCGCTGTGAAGCCGTAGTCCATTAAATCGTTAAAGCTCTCAACTAACCGATCAGAAACAATGTCTCCTATCTTTTCGGCAAAAAGGCGCTTATTTGCAATACGCGCATAGCCCCTATCTTGAATGGTTGAAATTATTGATGCATAGGTGGAGGGACGCCCAACCCCTTTTTTTTCAAGCTCCTTTACCAAAGCTGCTTCCGAGTATCGAGGTGGCGGCTTGGTAAAATGCTGTTGTGGTAAAAGCGATGATAGCTTAAGTTCATCGCCTGCCGCCAAATCAGGAAGCTCTATGTGTTCCTCATTTTTTCGTTTGTTTGGCTGCACTATCATGTAACCATCAAATCGAATAATGCGCCCCTTTGCGAGCAACTCAAACTCACTGCCTGCTTTTACAGTAATCTTAGTCGACGTAAACTGGGCTGCAGCCATTTGACATGCTAAAAATTGGCGCCAAATCATGTCATATAACCGGACCGCGTCTTGGTCAACATCAGACAACAACGCCGGTAACACGTCTATGTTTGTGGGTCTGATCGCTTCATGAGCTTCTTGGGCATCTGATTTGCTTTTGTAATTAATCGGTTGGTTTGGCAAATACTCGGCCGGATACTTCCTGTTTATGTATTCTCGGCATGAGGCTATGGAATCGGCGCTCAGGTTAGTCGAATCAGTTCTCATATAGGTAATATGGCCAGCCTCATATAATCTTTGAGCCATAATCATCGTTTTCTTAACACCAAAACCCAAACGTGTACTTGCAGCTTGTTGAAGCGTAGAAGTGATATATGGTGCTGGCGGTTTAGATTGCGTCGGCTTGTCTTCACGAGCAAATACTGAATAAGAGGATTGTTTCAGTTTTTCAAGCGCAAGATTGGCCTGAGTCTCATTTTCTGGTCTAAATGTGTCTCCAAGTTTTTTCGTCACCTCAAATCTAACTTTTCCGTTTTCGGACTGAATGCTCTCAGTCATTGGGACGAGTTCAGCATGGATCGACCAATATTCCTCCGGCTGAAAGGCCCGAATTTCGCGCTCTCGTTCAACCAACATGCGCAGGGCTACCGACTGCACTCTGCCCGCAGACAAACCGCGAGCAACCTTCTCCCAGAGGAGCGGAGAGATCATGAAGCCTACGAGCCGATCCAAGAACCTCCTTGCCTGTTGCGCTTCTACTCGATTGATATTGAGCTGGCCTGGAGCATCAAACGCTGCCCTTATCGCATTTTTCGTGATTTCGTTGAAGACCACACGCTTGTAACGACTAGTTTGACCACCGATAACTTCCATCAAGTGCCATGCTATAGCCTCCCCCTCACGGTCCATATCAGTGGCGAGATAGATACTATCTGCTTTCTCTGCCAAGCGCTGTAATTCCTCTACGACTTTTGTTTTGTCAGGGAGGGTGGCATAGTCAGCCTTCCAGTTATCTGCTGGGTAGATCCCCATGCTCTTGAATAGTTGTTTTCTGGCATTTTCCGTTCTGTAACGTTCTTTTTCCGCTGGCGACATTTTTCTGGTCAGAGCCGCCTGTTTGGCGCGCTGTTTAGGGTCACTGGATGCGCGACTTCCACTCCTAGGGAGATCTCTTACGTGACCGATACTCGATTTTTCAATAAAATTATTGCCTAAGTATCTATTTATAGTTTTGGCTTTTGCAGGCGACTCGACAATTACAAGTGTTTTACCCATCTACTGAATACCTAATGCGAACTATCTGGTTCTTGGTGCTGACTGACATAAAATTATATTAGGACGGCTCACTTGATTTATGCTCATTAGAAAGTCTCTGTTAGGGAAGTTTTAGAAAGAGCGCATATATACGCTCTTAGCCATCAATTGGTCAAGTATTAGGCGATTTTTTTTCGAAAAAAGATCGAAGAGATTGTAATTTTTCCAATATTAAAAAGACCATCTCCTCTCCTTCAACTTCGTTCCAAATAAGACCGACCCCCTGAGAATCAAGCATGACAGCGCTTACGGTATCAGGCATCGTATCAAGAACCAATTCGATATTCGTTCCGCTCAGCTTTACCTCGTCACCAGCAAACCATCGCCAACCCGTCAGATCCGATTCCCACCCACGATTACTAATTCTATGCAGAACCCAATTTTTTTTTGATTGACTGGAGCGCCATGGCAGTTTATAGCAAACGGCCTCCAGACGGTTCTCTCCTTCTCTCGCATCGGGTCGCCTGTGCAGAGTAATTTCAATCCCATGTGATCTGGCGAGACTTCTTATCTTTTCTAGGCGATTTTGTTGGGGCGTGTTTCGCATCAAAAATAAGGGCGAAACGGCCATGAGTATGACAAATACTATTGTTAACCAAACCATTTATCTCACCACCAAGCTAGTTTCCTTTTTGCGAATATATCTACCTCGGCGTAATTGATGAAATCCTACGGTACTATTTTGCCAAACATTTGGGTAATCAAAAAACGTCATCAATGTTTTCCGGAAAAATTTGCTAGACTTGATACTTCGTTGAGTAGCTATCTACTAAGGTTAAACAAAATTTATGCTTTATGCTAAAAGTTTTCGTAAAGACAAAGAGATAGTGTCCTCCAACAGCCACTTGAAAAGTGTCGTATTTGCACTTTTGCCATTGTGGGTCATATTTTCTTCTTTGTGCATCGGTTCAGAAGCAAGCTCATCATTTCAAACAAGTTATTCGCACGTAAAACCTAAGCATGATAGCGCTGAACTGCTAAAGCAACGCCGATTGTTTGCTGATGCATTAAAATCAATCAAAGTAAAGAATTGGGAAAAACTACGCAACCTCCAGAAGGACCTGGTGCATTATCCACTTTATCCCTACTTAAGATACTCAGATCTGGTAGCCAACCTATCAATTCCTCAACGTCGAGATATCTCAAATTTCCTCGAAACATATCCTGACTCAGTTTTGGCCCATCGTTTGAGGTCGAAATGGCTTAATTATCTGGCTAACCAAAAACAATGGGCTATGTATCTAGATTATTATGAAGAAGCAAATGCCAATGCTGCGCGCAAATGTCACTACTATTATGCGAAACTCAAACGCACGGATAGNCAAGAACTAATCGATAATGCTCTTAAATTATGGACCGTTGGGCATTCTCAACCCAAAGCATGCGATGGTCTTTTTAATACTCTATCAGGCTTGAGACTGATAAATGATTCACACGCATGGTTAAGATTCAAAAAAGCATTGGTCCAAAATAATTTATCACTGGCAAGGTATGCACAGGGTTTTATGACAGATAAGTCCACAATAACTCGCGCGAATCGTTACCGTGCCCTGCAACGCCGACCTCATAAATTGAATCTACTCATCGATGACTTGCATGAACATGCAGAGGATATTGACATTTTTTCTCACTACTTGCGTCGTCTGGCTAGCAAAGATCCGTCTAAAGCATTGAAATACTGGCATCAAGTGAAAAGCGGTTTAGAAATGCCAGAACACGAGGTCGCTCTCTTCATTGCCAATATTGTAAAAACGTTAACTAAAAGAGGTGAAATTGATACCGCCGATCTGTATCTAACAGAATACTCGCCTCTTATTAACGAGCATCTCGAAGGGAATGTTATCGAGTGGAGGATCAGGCAAGCAATTAAAAAGCAAAATTGGGCTAAAGTCTTACACTGGATCGCATTTCTAGATTTACCAAAGCAAAATTCAAACATTTGGCGNTACTGGCTGATACGCAGCCTCGAGGCAAGTCAGAGCACAGATACCGCTCAGCTCTTACGTCTTACTAAACGATTAGCTAAAGAGAGAGATTTCTATGGTTTTCTGATTAGCGATCAATTGTCGCAACCTTATCAGTTTAATCACACGCCCATAATAATCGACAACCTGGATTTGATGAGAGTCAAATCTTTACCAGCTATTCAGCGCGCGCGCGAATTTTTTTTCCATGGACAGAATATTCAAGCTAATAGAGAATGGACTGCGGCTACCAGAAATATCAATCGAACCGAGTGGATTGTATTAGGCTTCTTGTCAAGTAAGTGGGGGTGGCACAGCCGTGCAATCATGGCTATGGCCCAAGCTCCATATTGGGACGACCTAGATATTCGATTCCCGTTTGCTTTCCTATCTGTTATACAAACCGCTGCGAAACAATCGGATACCGAAATACACACTCTTCTCGCGATAGCGCGACAAGAAAGTGCATTCGACCACCAAGCAATCTCTAGAGTGGGAGCAATTGGTCTAATGCAAATCATGCCAGCAACCGCCAAAGCCACTGCGATGCTCCATAATATTCCATACAAAAATAAGGCACAGTTGCAAGACAAAGACATCAACTCAACTATTGGGGCGACATATTATGCTGGCCTGCTTAAAAGATTCAAAGACAACAGGATCCTTGCAATGGCAGCATATAATGCGGGTCCTGAAAGGGTATCAAAGTGGCTATCTCAGAGTTCAGGAAAACAACCTTTTGATGTATGGATAGAAACAATTCCCTTCCAAGAGACAAGGCATTATGTCATGAATGTCCTTACGTACTCGGCTATCTACTCTTATTTGCTAGGGACTGGCAATTCAATGCTGACCGCGCATGAACGCNNNTATCTTTTCTAAAAATTAATATGAGAAAGACACGATGCTTATAGATATCGGGGTTAACTTGTCTCACAAACGCTTTGCGAACGACACTCGAGAAGTTTTGAGGAGCGCGCATGAAAATGGCATCCGTAAGCTGATCATAACAGGAACTTCCGTTTGCGAGAGCAATAGAATGATAGCGCTGTTAAATCAATATTCTACTGAGTTTCCTGAGATGTTATATGGGACAGTGGGCATACATCCTCATGCGGCATCAGAATTTAGTAATGATTCTATCGCAGATCTCCGTCATCTCTCAGCACAGCCNGGGGTAGTGGCAATCGGTGAAACAGGTCTGGATTTTCATAGGAACTTGGCTCCGAAAGAGATGCAGGTAAAATGCTTTGAAGCTCATTTGAGTTTGGCGAGTGAACTAGAACTGCCGTTATTTATGCATGAGCGCGAGGCATCCACACTGCAGATCGATATCCTAAGGAATCGCCGAAAAGACTTTTCAAAAGGAGTCATACACTGTTTCACTGGGGATCGTCAAACACTTTACCAATACCTAGACATGGATCTTCATATTGGAATAACAGGATGGATTTGCGACCAAAGGCGAGGCATGCCTTTGCAAGATTTGGTCGCAGATATACCTTTAGATCGACTCATGGTTGAGACCGATTCACCCTATCTGCTGCCCAGAAATTTAGCTTTTCCTCCCAAAGACGGACGTAATGAACCATCCTTCTTACCATGGGTCGTGAGCGGGATAGCCGCATGCAGAGAAGAGTCCAAGGAAGAAATAGCGGAACAAACAGGTAAGACTGCCATGAAATTTTTTGGCCTTGAATAAAATTACCTCCTTAATTTGGCCAAATTATATTTAGCATCCAATCAGCNTATCCTCAGCAGGATGAGGTGTGATGCGGAGGTCCTTAAAAGTTAATACGAATGGCTCGGAAGAAAGGAGTACCATTGGAGACGTAATTCGACTTAAGTCAACACCCGACTTCGCAAAGCAACTCAATGGGATCGCGGCACGTATCCATTTATCTTCGGGCAAACCCTTAAAAAAAGCCGTCATATCAATTTCACCCGCACAAGGGTAGCCGCAATCCATGCGCAGCTTTACCTTTCCTTCCGGTGATTTATCCACCCTAAATATACTTTCCAAGGCAGCATCTTTATCAACCATCCCCGTAAGATCAACGGTCGAACTGGCCGCCCAATATATCTGTCCTTCAGAGAGACCCGACCACTCGATTTGCCATAAATCCTCCTGCTCTATTCCATCAACACGATTTACTATAATACCACCGAGTAAAGACGATGTTTGCGTACCTGAGACTAACAAGCTCCAGTTACGTGGATCCCCCACATAAGATGAAAAAGGACTAAGAGCTGTACCCTTAAAAATAACTGTAGGTTCTTCAATAACATCCAAATTCTTTTCGGGTAAAGCAAAACCCATTTCGTTAACTTCAGAACTATAGTCTAATCCGTAACCACGATCGAAAAGATGCGAAAAAACAGGTAAATCGCTTTGATATTTGTTCACCGAGGCATTCGGCCATGGAAACGGCAATTTACCAACAAAATCAAATACGGGCTTACCCGACCTATCAGCCACTAATACATCTGCCACACCAGCGCCCTCTGATCCCGGGAGCCACGCGATGACGAACGCATCTGATTGATTTATCCAATCATTCACGAAGAGAGGTCGTCCGGTCAAAAAAACTGAAACTATTGGAACACCCTCGGTTCGCAATTTGCTTAGCAACGCTGCATTTGTTTTGGCAGGGTCTTTGAATAGCAAGTGCTTTAAATCACCACTCCCTTCGACATAGGGATCCTCTCCATAAACAACTATAGCAACGTCTGGTTTACTGACCCATTGATCTTGCTTTGCGAGCTCTACCGAGCCGCCAGTAGCCTCAATTGCGCGCTTAAGACCAACGTAAATAGAGGTTGCATCAGAAAAGTATTCACTTTTATTTCCTGCACCCTGCCAAGTCAAAGTCCAATCACCTGTTTGTTTAGGTATGCTATGGGCACCATCACCCGCGACCAAAACTTTTTGCGCAATTTTTATGGGCAACGTAGCATTATTATTTTTTAACAGGACTAATGACTTTCGCACCGATTCTCGTGCTACTGCCCGATGCTGCTTTGACCCCAAGACGTCCACTCTGCCAGCAGCACCCCTGAGCGATGGTAGGCCACGTTCTAGAATACCGGCACGAACTTTCACTCGCAAGATCCTGCGAACTGCATCGTCAACTCGAGACTCAGAAATCAATCCGGAACGCACCTGTTCTAGAGTATTTCTTATAAGGGACTCCCATTCCTTTGGTGCCATCAGCATGTCAATACCTGCATTTATAGCTTGAGGACAACTATCATTTGAACAGCCCTCGACCTGACCATATCCATTCCAATCGCCTACGACAAATCCATCAAAACCAAGCTGCCCCTTCAAAACATCTGTCAAAAGCATTTTACTGCCATGAATTTTCTCTCGATTCCAACTATTAAACGAAGCCATCACAGTCTGCACACCCTCTCCAATAGCAGATATGAAGCCTTGACCGTGCAATTCCAACAAGGTTGGCAAGTCCGCTCGCGTATCACCTTGGTCGATCCCTTGAAATGTGCCACCATCACCAATAAAACGTTTTGCTGTTGCGATTACTTTCCAGGGATTAGCATTTAGTTGATCTGAAGGACCCTGCAGCCCTCTGACCACCGCTCTCGAGTAGCGCTTTATGATTTCAGAGTCATCACTGAAGCTTTCATAAGAGCGCCCCCAACGCCTATCTCTCGCAACAGCAACTGCGGGCGAAAAAGTCCAGTCCTGTCCGGTTACGGCGACTTCCCTGGCAGTAACAGAGGCAATCCGTTCAATGAGTTTAGCGTCGTCTGCAGCTCCAAGACCAATGTTATGTGGGAAAATGGTAGCGCCCTTGAGGATATTTAACCCATTGACAGTGTCACTACCCCATATTATNGGAATTCCTGCACCACCCTGAGTTTTGTCAATTGACGCTTCGTAGTATGCATCAGCCAAACGTAACCAATCACCCACGGATGATTGGTTTCCTGCCAGCCAATGCTCTCCCCCGTTCAAGACAGCCCCCAAATAATATTTGGATACGTCTGCTGGCGTTACGTGTTTAATATTTCCTTGAATCATCTGGCCAATCTTTTGCTCTAGTGTCATTGCGTCCACGATGCTGTTGACGCGTTGCTCTGTGTCTTGGTATGAAAACTGATATTGCGCATATGCTGTCTCGTTTGGAAGCAATATGAGCGCCATCAATAGAAGATTAATCGTAAAGGAAGAACAAATTTTATTTTGGAACATCTTTCCTACTCATTCTGAAACCAACAATGGACCATCATTAGGATGCTAACGCTCTTATCAAGATGCCATATGCCGAATATTATATTAGATTTAGCTAATTTTCTGACGAAAAATTAATAAGCATCCGGAATATTGCGAATCTCTGACACTAAAAAACTATAAAGCTTCAAACGGCTCTGTTCCTCTATTGCCATGTTATACTTCCCCCAGTCAACCATAACTTAAAGAAAGCGCAACATGGTCAGACCTCTCACCAAATAGGCAATNTGATTCAGCGCGCCCCGAGGGATTCATCACTATCAACAAACTGCATAGCACCAAATTTCATGGCATAGAGCTCTTGAAGTCAAGCCACCCAGGAATACGTCGGTTAAAACGCAAATACGGCAATCCCACCCACCATGGCAACAAAATTTGGCGATCCAGTTTAATCATGATGGATTATTTGTGTGATCACCCGCCGAAAAATAACGCCCAAGTTCTAGATATTGGATGCGGATGGGGTGCNGTATCAACTATGCTTGCTAGAAAGTTTTTTGCAAATGTGACAGCATTGGATATCGATCCACTAATGGGGAAAATAGTGGAACTGCATTGCGATTTAAATGAGTGTGGTGTGAACTTTACCAATCGTAATCTCTATACTCTTAACTGTGACGAACTAGAACAATTTGAGCTAATTGTAGCAACCGACATATGCTTTTGGGACAGTAAAGTAAAGGAAAACTTCAAACTTATTCAGTTTGCCATTGATGCCGAATGTCCGAGAATACTGGTAGCAGATCCCGGAAGACCGCCCTTTTGGAATTTGGTTGATTTGTGTGCCGAACGATTCAGTACCGAGGTATTAAGCCGAGGAATTCACCATTATCACAAGACATGGGGCTACGTACTTAAAATTTCTATAAATTAGTTTCGCGCAAATATAGCGCCGATCTTAAAGGGAAAAGCCTCTTGAGAACGATCATTAAAAACTNGCTTCCAGCACAGCACCAGGTCATCTATTTTTTNACATTCTCTAAAAGCCGCGCACACCCTGTCATAGCGACTAAAGAATCTTAAATGCAACCCGAGNTTTTTCAGCGCCATAGCTGAAGGGCTAGATGTCGGATGTTATCATGATTCTGCCAAATTAATATACAAAATAAGNTATAGATAGATTTAATCTGAAATTAGCCAAAAATTATTAGTGAACGTCAGAAATGATTCCTTGGTAAACGAAAATACCCTTGGTTGATAAGTATGTAAATGGGTTCCAATTTGGAAATAAGCAATTGTCTTAAATAGATTAAGTGATACAGTATAACAACAGCAACCCCCCCCCAAGATTTTAGCAAGAGGAGGAGAAATGACTAACCACCAGATACTAAGTAACGAGACGCACCGAGACTGTAGAATAATTACAGATAGAAGCAATGCCCTCGGCGATGGCGTAATGCATGCTATGACGTTCCCTCTAGAATTTATGGCAATCCAGTCTCACTACCCAATATTCTTCTGTAAGGATCCCGAGACAGGAAATTTTTACCCTACTGCACTCTTCAGTTTAGAAGAAAATGAAAATCTATTCTTAGATGATAACCAGTGGACTGCTAATTATATCCCGATGATGGTTGAAAAAGGGCCTTTTCTTATAGGCTTCGAACCTTCAGCGGAACACGAGGGCGATAAAGATAACCCAGTGGTTGCTTTAGACATGAACAGTCCAAGGGTTAGTCTAACGGCAGGTCAACCCTTGTTCAATGAAAGCGCCGAACCTACAGAATTTTTGAAAGATACAGTTAAGCTATTGGACACAATTCACCGAGGTCATGAGCAAAATAAGAACTTCTTAACTAGCCTCCTCGAAAATGACCTGCTGGAATCTTGCACAATCAAATTAAGTCTTATAGACGGCTCGCAACGAGAATTGATAGACTTTTTTACGATAAATGAAACAAAGCTGGGTCAACTAAATGGTACCACCCTTGAAAAACTAAATTCGGAGACATATTTGCAAGCGATTTTCATGGTAATCGCCTCGCATACTCGAGTGACTTCTTTGATAGATAAAAAAAATGCAACGCTGCTCAAAGATGCTTCGCGACCAACTCACTAATTGAACGTAACTAAGTTATTTAGTATAAAAAGTACTAAAAGATAAAAAAAAAGAAATCTAACAGTCTCTGACTTTGAGCTTGCGAAGATTTTTTGCAACAAAGGAAAAAACACTTAAATCGAAGTATTGAAATCTGATCAGCAACTTCGTCGTAAACATCAGACACAGAGCACGGCGGCATTGAACGGTCAGTGGGCCAGAAAAGAAATNCACTATAAGCTATGTTCTAAAGAAACGACACAATATTTAACCCATCTAATATCTCCTATTTGGAATTTAACTCGGCAGAAAGGCTAATGCTCTCCGCCTCTGCATTGGGGCGATGAAGGGGATTTTTGCATTTTTCGAGCCCATTCGTCTGCGGTATAGGTATGCAGAGCAAGCGCATGCACGGGGCCAGACAATTGTTCGGATAGCAACCGGTAAACTACTTGATGCCGCTTCACCAATCGGAGACCATCGAATACATCACTCACTACAACTACTTTGAAGTGTGTCTCTGAATCTTGTGGCACTGCATGCATAAAACTTTCATTAACGACCTCAAGGTAAAAGGGCGAAAGTNCCTTTAAATTTTTGGTAATGCTCCTTTCGACATTAATCACCCGCTTACACTCCTCCAACAATATTAATTAAGACCCCGGCAGCTATTGCGGATCCAATAACGCCGGACACATTAGGGCCCATCGCATGCATCAACAAGATATTTTTGGGGTTCTCCTCAAGTCCCACTTTGTTTACGACTCTGGCGGCCATTGGGACCGCTGAGACCCCAGCCGCTCCAATAAGGGGATTAATTTTCTGTCTGCACACAAAATTCATGCCTTTCGCCATCAAAACTCCGGCTGCGGTGCCTACGCAAAAGGCAAAAGCACCCAACACTAAAATACCGAGGGTCTCGACATTGAGAAACTTTTCGGCACTCATCTTAGAGCCCACACCCAAACCTAAAAAGATGGTAACAATATTAATGAGTGAATTTTGAGTCGTGTCACTCAGACGTTCAACCACTCCGCATTCACGCATCAAATTGCCAAAACAGAACATTCCAATTAACGGTGATGCTTGGGGCAAAAAGAGAGCAACGAGTAAAATCAACATTAACGGAAAGATTACACGCTCCGTTGGAGATACATAACGCAATTGATCCATCACTAGTTGTCGTTCATCCTGATTTGTTAAGACTCTCATAATAGGCGGCTGAATAATCGGTACAAGCGCCATATATGAGTATGCCGCGACTGCTATCGCACCAAGCAGATCGGGAGATAGTCTGCTAGCGACGAAAATTGATGTCGGCCCATCAGCTCCTCCAATAATTCCAATAGAAGCAGCATCGCGAATGCTAAAATCAAGGAATCCAAAATCTCCCAAAGCTGCTGCTCCCATCACAGTGGTAAAAATTCCGACCTGAGCAGCAGCACCAAGCAAAAGCGTTTTCGGATTGGCAAGTAATGCTGAAAAATCGGTCATCGCTCCCACCCCCATGAAAATTATCAATGGGAATAAACCAGTTGCTATACCTGCACTATATATGTAATAAAGCAAGCCGCCCGGAGTCTGCAAGTTGCCCAGAGCGTCATACACAGGCACGGCCTCAAACCCAGAACCAGGGATATTGACTAACAAGGTTCCAAATCCGATCGGCACCAGTAGCAGAGGCTCAAATCTTTTCCTTATCGCTAGAAAAAGTAGCGACAAAGCTACAATCATCATGACCAACTGGCCTAGTTCCAATTGCGCAATACCGGAAGTTATCCACAAATCCTTTATCTCAAGCATCTGTAGTCCTCAATCAATTGATACCAACTCGNTTCCAACAGTTATTGCGTCACCGTCAGAAACTTTAATCTCAATCACGGTACCAGAACGCGGTGCAGCAACAGANGTCTCCATTTTCATGGCCTCAATAATCAATAGTGTCTCGCCCTCGATCACAACTTGGTCTTTTTCTACTGAGACGTTTACCACGGTTCCTGCTAAGGACGCTCTCACTATTTCTCTGTTATGCGACGCATCGCTGTCAACTTGACTCCTAACAGTTTCGCTATCGAACGCGTCTCCTTCCAGGGCTCTAATAGCCTTAAGATCACCGCCATCAGAAACCTTCACCACGTATGATTTTCCTTCGACTACTACCGTGTATACATTAGCGCCGCCATCTTCAATTTTATCTTTTGATTCCCTCATGGGAGTGGGCTCGAATGCACTCGCATCTTCAAAGTGCTTAAAGAATTTCANTGCCACTTGGGGAAACAAGGCATAAGTGAGGACATCATCAATCTCAAATTTTCCTCTGGGAACAGAAAACCCATGCTCTTTTGATAGGTTAGTTAGTTCCGCACTCAACGCATCTAGTTCCGAGTCGATCTCATCTGCCGGACGACAAGTAATAGGGCGCTCATTCTCCGCCAATACTTTACGTTGCAATTCCTTGTTTACTGGTGCCGGAGTAGACCCATATTCTCCCCGAAGAACTCCAGCCGTCTCTTTACTGATTGATTTATAACGTTCGCCAGTTAAAACATTTATTACTGCTTGCGTACCAACAATCTGAGATGTAGGAGTCACCAAAGGAACAAAGCCTAGGTCCTCTCGAACCTTGGGGATCTCATCGAGCACTAAATCTAGTTTATCAATGGCACCCTGCTCTTTTAATTGACTCTCCATATTAGTTAACATGCCTCCCGGAACCTGAGCTACCAGAATCCGCGAGTCTACTCCTCGCAAGGAACCTTCAAACCGGCTGTACCTTTTTCTAACCTCCCGAAAATAAGCAGCTATAGATTCGAGTTTGTTAAGATCAAGGCCAGTGTCACGGTTTCGACCCTTAAAGATCGACACCACGGACTCTGTCGCAGAGTGACCATAAGTCATCGACATCGAAGATATAGCGGTATCAACATTATCTATGCCTGCTTCTACGCACTTTAATATCGTGGAGGTGGACAGCCCCGTCGTTGCGTGTGCATGCAATTGAATAGGTATTGCAATGGATTGCTTCAATCGCGAAACCAAATCAAATCCGAAGTAAGGCGTCAATAGGCCAGCCATGTCTTTAATGCAAATTGAGTCAGCGCCGGCATCCTCAATTCGGCGCGCCAAATCAAGCCATGAATCTAATGTGTGAACCGGGCTAACCGTATACGACAATGTCCCCTGCGCATGCTTTCCTAAATGCTTAATGACTCGAAAGGCAGTCTCTAGATTTCTCATATCGTTCATCGCGTCAAAAACTCGAAAAACATCGATGCCGTTATATGCGGCACGTTCCACGAACTTTCCTACAACGTCATCTGCATAATGCCTGTACCCCAGTATGTTTTGGCCACGAAACAACATCTGCTGAGGCGTATTAGGCATAGCTTTTTTGATTTCACGGATGCGATCCCAAGGGTCTTCACCCAAGAAACGAATGCAGGCATCAAAAGTAGCTCCGCCCCATGATTCCATGGACCAATAGCCAACCTCATCAAGCCTCTCGGCGATAGGCAACATATCATCGATCCGCATACGGGTTGCAAAAAGAGACTGGTGAGCGTCTCTAAGTACCACTTCAGTAATACCTAGCGGCGCGTTATTTTCAGACATAAAGGCTCCTTTATTTTTAGCTAAAGATTCGACTCCCGACCTAGTTGTCGTCAAGGTGTCTATCTAANGCTGCCTGGATGACTCGTGCAATTCTTGGTTCTATAGAAGATTTTTTTGAAGACTTCAGATTATCGATCCTCTCTTGAGAAGGATCTATAGCTGGAATCCATTTCGCAACGGCTGATGACATGACTGCGGTTAAAATAATCAGAATTGATAAGAAGAAGAATACAGTGCTTAGACCGCCAACCAATAGTTGCAGACCCTGTTCAACCAGTGTTGTGTGCATTCAATGCCTCGCTAGGATGGATTAAANAGTGACCTTTTTGATTTGAAGTAAACTGAGATAAATGAGAAAAGCACGAAAAAAATATGATAACAAGAACCTCTTTGTGGGTGCAAATCCGCTCAAAAGTGATCTCAAAATCTCATAGGTTAATTTTTAGCTTTGCTTTAAGAGTGGCTAAAACTACAATCGCTTTTCCTTTTTGAAAATGAGAGAACAATGATAATCAGATCAATCCTAGAAAATCGGTTTGGCGCAGCTATGCNATCTCTGGATTTGCCTTTCGAATGCTCCCCTATTATCAAACCAAGTACGAGTCCTAAGTTCGGTGACTATCAGGCTAATGGCGCAATGGCTGTCGCAAAGCGTCTAAAGAAAAACCCATATGAGTTAGCTCAAAAAATTTTAGAAANGACTGATTTAGTTGGAATCGCTTGCAAAACTGATGTCGCTGGACCGGGCTTCATCAATATAGAACTTGACCCAAATTTCTTAGCTGAGCTACTGAGTAATGATGATACGGGCGTTAAAAACCAACAGGACGTGAAAAGAGTCGTGATTGACTACTCCGCGCCCAATCTAGCAAAGGAAATGCATGTCGGGCACCTTCGTTCAACGATCATCGGAGATTGCATTGCNCGCGTCCTAGAGTACCGAGGCAATAGCGTTGTCAGACAAAACCACATGGGCGACTGGGGCACACAATTTGGTATGTTGGTGGCAGAACTCGAGAGTCACTTAATCGCTGGCGAGCAAGCAGAACTGGCTCTTTCGGATCTCGAAACTTTTTATCAGAAAGCAAAAAGACACTTCGACGATGATCCCGAATTTGCCGATCATGCGCGCGCTTTAGTGGTGCGACTTCAATCGGGGGACCCGCAATCAAGAGCACTTTGGAAACAATTCATAGATATATCTGTCGCCCATAATCTCGAAATCTACAAACAATTGAATGTTAGCCTGACGAAGGAAGATGTCAAACCGGAAAGTGCTTACAACGACCAACTTGAACCGCTGCTGGAAGAACTAGTGCAAATGAATCTAGTACAAGATGATCAAGGGGCAAAAGTGATCTTTATCGACGAGCTCGCAAATAAAAAGGGGGAGCCTTCCGTCATGATCATCCGCAAATCAGATGGTGGCTTTCTATACGCAACCACGGACTTAGCTGCCCTTCAGTATCGTTCAAAGGAATTAAAAGCCGACCGGATATTGTATTTCATAGATGCCCGTCAATCTCTTCATATGAAACAAGTGTTTTGCGCGGGACGCTTGGCCAATCTTGTGCCACCAAATGTGAGTTTGGAACACCACCCTTTTGGAACGATGATGGGTAAAGATGGGAAACCGTTTAAAACCCGAACTGGAGGAACTGTTAAACTAGCCCACTTGATTGATGAGGCCAGAGAGCGAGCAGAACAGCTGGTCAAATCCAAAAATCCAAATCTTTCAGAAAGAGACGCAAAAGATATTGCAAGAAAAGTCGCTATTGGTGCAATCAAGTATGCCGATCTTAGCAAAACGCGCACGCATGACTACATCTTCGATTGGGACGAAATGATTTCGTTTGAGGGAAACACCGCGCCCTACCTGCAATACGCGAATACCCGTATTAACAGCATTTTTAAACGGGCGCAGATCGATCCCGACAGTCATTCGGCGACTATCATTATTACTGAAAACACGGAAAAAATCCTTGCTCTAAAGCTTTTACAGTTCGAAGAAATAATAGAGCAGGTAAGCCTAGATTGTTACCCGCACGTTTTGTGTAATTACCTCTACGAATTGGCTAGCGCCTTCATGGGGTTCTACGAGAAATGTCCAATACTAAGACAGGGCATTTCGAAAGAGAAAAAAAATAGTCGTCTAGAGCTTGCAAAATTAGCAGCAAAAAAACTCTCTTGCGGCCTTGATCTGTTAGGCATAGAGGTCATGCCCACAATGTAGGTTAGAAGGCTTTACGGATCGCATACGTTAATCGCAAGATTCTGCGAGGATTCTTTAGCAACTGCTCCACTATTAGCACTTATCAAATCCACAAGTCATAAAGTTTTGGATCTGCTAGCTGCGAGGGTGCTACATTCTTGATTGCACTAAAAATTGTCTCTATACGCCCAGGGTGCTGTTTATCCCATGACTGCAGCATTTCCCTAACAACTTGACGTTTTAAACCCTCTTGAGACCCACAAAGATTACATGGAATAATCGGATATTTCCTCAAATCAGACAAAGTTGA
>PCDB01000055.1 GCA_002591625.1 Porticoccaceae bacterium | reverse complement strand
AAGCAAAAAAATAATAAAATGCAAAGTTGTTGATAATGGTAATAATAACGATTATCATTACCTGGATTGAAAAACGACGCCTTACGCCCTTCTGGGTTTCCCACCGCCAAGATATGGATATTTTGGCGGTCTTTTTTTAGCTTTCAATATTGGATGGCGCCTGAGTTAATACGATTTGCATCTTTGTCATATTCTGCGTTAAGTTAAATGTTTCTACAGGGGGCGATTATGACAGATCAAATTGGGACAACAGAAAATAATCCTCTTATTACGTTAATTGCTGAGAGACAGTCCTTTCCGCGTCTTAAAGAACCCGGGCCAACTGAACACCAGCTAAAGACGGTAATACAAGCGTCTATGCGAGCTCCAGATCATATGCGCCTGAGGCCTTGGCGTTTTCTTATCATTCAAAAAGATGGCCTCACTGCTCTTGGAAACCTTTTTGTCAAACATACTCTAGCATCAAATCCAAATTCTAGTGATGAGGTGTTATTGAAGGCAAAAAATAAGGCGTTCCGAGCGCCTGTAATATTGGTCGGCATAGCAAGTATAAAAGAACATCCGAAAGTCCCGCATGCTGAACAAATACTGTCTGCTGGGAGCGTTTTGACCAATGTCGGATTAGCACTATATGCCATTGGTCTTGGCTCAGTCTGGAGAACCGGTGATTACGCTTATTCCGATACAGTGAGAAGCGGTTTAGGAATTTCAAAGAATGAGGAGATCATTGGATTTGTTTATATAGGCACGCCAGTAAGTAGAGACCGACCCAAAACACACGTATCTCATGAAGACCATACCGCACATTGGCCATAAAAAATTTTGACAAAGCTCGCTCTCAGCCCATAGAGCCAAAACGCACGTTCGCAAAATTGTCTTATAAAAGCTTCGGACATCCGAGGAAACAAAACCTGCAAACATTCTGCAATGCTTCAACTATCCCAATAGAACGTCATCATATAGCTCAAAATTTGTCAAAATTTATCTAGATTTTATGTTTTATCCTCCATGCATTGTGAATACGCGGGTTACGTCGAAAATCGACATCAAGCGTTTCAGATGTCATATTTTCAACCAAAAATCTATCCGTGAGATTAGGACTCATTTTAAATTTTCTAAAATTATTAGAAAAATAAAGAGTGCCACAAGGCGCCAACCTCTTTGCAGCTGCTCTGATAATAGCCTCGTGATCACGCTGAATATCAAAAGAAACTGACATTTTCTTTGAATTTGAAAATGTCGGAGGGTCGAGCAAAATAATGTCAAAATACTCCATACTTTTGGTCTTATTCCTCAACCACTCTAAGCAGTCAACCTTTAACAACTTGTGCCGATCTATTGCCAATTTATTAAGCTGAAAATTTCTTCGAGCCCATTCGATATAAGTGCTAGACATATCACAACTAAGAGAACTCAACGCCCCATTCAAGGCAGCCATGACTGTAGCACTGGCTGTGTAACAAAAAAGATTTAGGAACCGTTTTCCAACGGCTTCGGCTCCGATAATCCGTCTCATCTTGCGATGATCAAGGAAAATTCCGCTATCAACATAGTTTCCAAGATTTATTTCAAACCTTGCAGAGCCTTCACTAATAATTAATGGTTTACCATGTCCATTTCCTATCCTGGTGTACTGATCTGTTCCACGCTGTCTGGAACGAACTTTATAAAATGTCTTTTCTGTAGACTCTGGGGCAAAACTTGCAACCGCATCTCGCAACTCATGAAAACGCTTCTGTGCAATGGATCTCGCGATGGTATGGGGAGCATAATATTCCTGGACGTGAATAAACTGACCATAGATGTCGATCGCAGCGGAGTACTCCGGGAGATCTGCATCGTACAGGCGATAACAGGTAATATTATTTTTTTTCAGCCATGGTGACAACCGTCGCTTGTTTTTTACCAACCGATTCACTACCATCGAGGTCCCGGCAGTCATTTCTTTCGGCGAACGCCTTGCATCTATCCGGTATTTAATGGCAGCAGATTTTGAATGCATATCGTCAAATAAAAATAACTTACAGGGAATTGAACCGTTAGAAAATTGATATTGCCGAGTGGGCGTCAAGTCCAGTTCGCGCGCAAGAACTGAATTTCCTGAGAGGACCGCCGCCCTCCATTTGCCGAAGTGCAATTGTAGTCGCTGCCCGAATTGCTGGTACACCTGTTTTAAACTACTAACCTCACCAATTCTCTCACCATAAGGAGGGTTGGTTATCACCAATCCGGTCTCCGACTTTGGTTTTTGCAAATGGCTAACCGGTTTAATTTCAACACTGATTTTTTTCTGCAGACCAATTTCTTGGATATTTTTTTTGGCAAAACCGACGGCTCGCGGATCACTATCATAGCCTAGAATCTCCTGGCGAAGACGAAGCAATCCTATTTTTCGCCTCTGTTCAGCATCCGATACGACTTCTTCCCAGATTTTTGTATCGTGCGCCGACCATGCGGTGAATGCAAATCTTTGCCGCATTAAACCCGGCGCTATATCAGCTGCAATCATGGCAGCCTCAATAATCAAAGTTCCACAACCACACATCGGATCAATTAGACCTCCACCATTGGCTGCAATACCTGACCAATTCGATCTTAAGAGCAGAGCTGCTGCTAAATTCTCTTTCAATGGTGCATTGACGTTAAACTTTCTGTACCCCCGCCGATGCAAACTTTTCCCAGACAAATCTAACATCACGCTCAGACTTCCGCGTTTAAGTTTCCCGTGAATGGAAATGTCGGACTGCACTGGATCAACTGATGGCCGGAGACCCGTGAGGCGACGGAATCGATCTACGACAGCATCTTTTACCAATTGAGATGCATACAAACTATTTTTAATAAAACTAGAGGAGCCCGAGAAACCAACTGAAATAGTCTGGTCAACATTAAAATGTTCTTCCCAATTAATCTCGCCACAACCATCATATATTTGTGACGCGGTCGCAACCTCGAAAACTTTTAGTTCTAGCAAAATACGGTTGGCCAATCGCGACCAAAGACATGCCGCATATATCATTCTTAGCGTTCCTTTAAACTTCACTGCACCTATCGTTTGCTTAATAATTTCTAAACCCAAAAGATCCAACTCTGCCTCAAGAAGCGGTTCAATGCCCTTCGAGCATAAGGCTACACAAACGATTTTTTTGTCAAAATTGGTCATTTCTATATTTTTTTCTGAAAATTTTATCTATCGGCCAAAACATCCTATTAACTCACACTTTCTCATACTAGCTCTTCGAACATAGACAAATTAGGGATCCCTGAACCATGACAGGTTGAAAGTTTTTGCAAATATATTACAGGTCGGAATGAATGACTTCAGTCGCATAAAGATAAGACATTCGACAATTAGGCCTCAATTAGTTTAACTAAAGATTGATATTTCCAAGCATAATACCAAAAAGTGGCCATCAACTCGGGAGAAATATGCTCTACAAAACTTTGCACGATCTTCATATTTAGCATCTTCCCCGAGGTAATAAATTCGAACAATAGAGGTTGCGAATGAAAAAAAAGAAAAAAGATCTTACTTCTCGCTCATTTTCGAAAGGTTATCAAGCCTCCATTCAAGGTAAACCGCTAAGCGCATGTCCTTTCTCAGTCAATTCAAATATGGCCTATTATTGGGCTCGCGGATGGAGAGAAGGTAGAGAGGATTTCTGGTCGGGATTCAATCAGCAAGCATTTCAGCAGAAAGTTATCAACCTTTAACACTGAAACAAAAATTTTTAATGATGATTGCTTCATCATCGAAAGCGCATTCTGAGTTAAAATGCGAAAAATTGGCTAAGTTGTAATAAGCTAGTATTAGCCTAATTTCTTTCTCGACTGATTCTTCTCAATCCCTCCACCAAGTTAAGGAATTCATTTAACGCTACCGTCGTTAGAGGGTAATCATTCCCCTTTGATTTACGAATCTCTGACATCATGACTCCCCAACTAGCAATGGTTGCCTCCTGCGCAACCTGCCAAAGTGCGGCTATCTCTTCTGGTTTGCCCTCCCAGATTTGCAGCAATAAAGCGGTCGTATCTCGATGATATTGCTCGAGTTGATTCATCGAAGATTCGCGCGCCAAAACTTGCCAACGACCAACCGACTCTATGCCAGTTATCTTCGACATCAAATCATCTAGCATTAATGTTTCCCCAACTATGGTGTAGATCGATGCAATCTTATTTACTGGCCAATTGTCGCGCAGAGCCAAATCAATTATCCCTAGAGCACTAAAGAGGTTATCCGATAACCTCTGCATTCTTGAGATTGAGTTAACGGCGACGTTACCTTTGGATGTTTCACAAGGGGGTTTTACCTGCCAACCATTAGGCTGCAACTTAACCCAATTTTCAAGAAGTTGCTGCATCGGCTCAGCAAATAATCCAATACTCTCAGCACAGTCAAAGCCTGAGGACCGATGTCTCAAGAACCAAATAGTAGAGCGGCGGACAAGTTTGATCAGGATGTGGAATAAGTCGAGTTGCATCTCTGCCGAAAAGTTGCCATCGTCAGTCTCAATTAAATGCCAGAGTTGATCGATTCCTAACACATTTATTACCACCGTCAGCGCACGCACAATCTCTCTTGGGCTGCTTCCGACGGTCTCAACAGCACAGAAAAGGAAGCTAAATCCAAATCTATCCACAAGATCATTAGCCAACTGAGTGGCCGCTATCTCATTGGCCAACGGATGCGAAGAAACGGCCCCACCAAGATACTCTACAAGCATTCTTGGGAAAGCCTTTTCCACAGAATCAGCAAGCCAAGCATCATTCAGCAAGTCCGCATCCATAAGAGATTCTTTCAACATCACTTTCGAATAACATATTAAGACAGCTAACTCTGGCCTAGTCCAAGGATTCCCTCCACCGGAAAAACGCTCCAACAATTCTTCCTTTTTTGGAAGAAACTCCATATCTCTGTCTAGTTTTCCCGAACTCTCTAACCAGAGCATGAAACGGTCATATTCAGGATGTTGTTCTCTGCCTCGATGAAGGGCAATGCTTATAGCTTGTGTCTGGCGCGTGTTATTTTTAAGCACCTTTTCTGCCACCGATTTAGTCATCGAAGCAAGGAGTTCATTTCTTGCCCCAATATTTAGATCGCCGCTTCGCAGCCTAGAGTTCAGCAGAACCTTGATATTCACCTCGTGATCAGAGCAATCCACGCCAGCAGCATTGTCAATAAAATCTGTATTACACAAGCCCCCCATTAAGCTATACTCAACCCTTCCCAGTTGCGTGATTCCTAGATTACCTCCTTCACCTAAAACTTTACAACGCAGGTCACGACCATCTACTCTTAATTCATCATTAATCTTGTCCCCAACCTGGGCGTCACTCTCATCGCTAGATTTCACGTAGGTTCCGATACCACCATTCCAAAGTAAATCAACACGGGCTAACAGTAGCGCGGAAATGAGCTCAGCCGGCGTTACACGATCTGCATTTATGTCAAAACGTTGTTTAATCTCCTGCGTCAACTCGAGAGTCTTATCTTTGCGAGAAAATATTCGTGCTCCGTCTGAAAGAAGCGATCGATCAAAGTCATCCCATCCGCTCTGAGGTTGATTAAATAACCGTTCACGCTCCTTGTAAGTTCGCTCACAATCGGGATCGGGATCAATAAAAATATGCAAGTGATTGAAAGCTGCAACTAATTTGATATGCCTCGATAACAACATACCATTTCCAAAAACATCACCCGACATATCACCAATGCCAACTACACTGAAATCCTCGGTTTGGATATCCATTCCAAGCTCATGAAAATGCCTTTTGACGGCAACCCAAGCACCTCGCGCCGTGATACCCATGGCCTTGTGGTCATAGCCATTTGATCCTCCAGAAGCAAAAGCGTCTCCCAACCAAAACTGCTGCTGATTTGAAACATTGTTGGCTAAATCCGAGAACGTGGCGGTACCTTTATCGGCTGCCACTACCAGATAAGGATCATCGCCATCGGTCCTTACCACATTTTGCGGCCCGACCACTGCCCCTGAGACAAAATTGTCAGTAATATCAAGAATCGCCTGAATGAAAAGTTTATAAATAGCTTCGCCTTTATCTGAACGTGATTCGTGACGGACGGCAGAAGGAGAGCTTCTAATTACAAAACCACCTTTTGCTCCACTGGGAACAATTACTGCATTTTTCACTTGCTGTGCTTTCACGAGCCCAAGCACCTCGGTACGGTAATCCTCAAGTCGATCTGACCAGCGCAGGCCTCCACGAGAAACTTTTCCCATGCGAAGATGCACACCCTCAAATTCAGGAGAGTACACAAATATTTCACTCTCTGGTCGAGGCTCCGGCGCGATACTAATTTTTCCTGTAGCAACTTTTATACTCAAAAAGGGTTTGGGAAGACCGTCAGATTGTAATTGATAGAAATTGGTGCGTTTAGTGGCTTCAATAATCTGCAAATAAGCTCGAAAGACTTTATCATGGCTTATGTCCAAAACACTTTCTAAACTCTTCTCAATATCCTGCCTTAGATTCTGTAGCTCATTACGCTGATCTTCATTGTGGGCTGACTGCGGGTTAAACATAGCTCCAAAAAGCGAAAACAAGGCTTTCGATAACCCAGCATATGCAGAGAGCGTATCCGCAATGAAATCTTGGCTATATGAAATTCCGAGTTGCTTCAGGTACCGAGAATAAAGTCTCAACAGCGCAACCTCTCTCCAATTTAAACCCGCCCCAATCACCAGCCGATTAAATCGATCATTTTCTGCAACACCGGACCATATTGCTTCTAATGCTTGACCGAAGTCTTTCGTGATAGAATAAAAGTCGACATCAATATTCAAAGTGAGTTTAAGAAGGAAATCTTGCAACCAGACAGATGACTGCTGTCGCATAGTTATTTCATGTGGTCGTTCCATCAGGACATGAAAACCCAGATTTTCAAGTATCGGAATCATGCTTGACAAAGCAATCGGCTCCTTTGCATGAAACAGCTTTAGCTGCAAGCCAGTTTCCAATGGTCTCAGGTCAACAGACAGTTTTTTGGACTCTGTCAGAGATTCCAATACAGAAATATCCCTTAATGCATGGATAGGTTTATATTGTTCCTTGTAGGCTTCCGAAAAGCTGTTCGCATATTTCCTTGGAAAGGTCAGGCCTCTTTGCTCACCGATTTCTTCTGCCGCCAAATTATTAAACTCGCCGATCCAGTTTGCCGTGATACTCTCAATGATTTCCTCTAGCCTGTCTGCATCATCGGTTTCAAAACTGAAACCGATGACAGGAAAGACCATGTATACACGAACCAACATCGATTCGGGAAGAAAAAAACTGACAAAACTACTATCTGATGCGCCTAGAAAGCTCTCGACAGCGCGCTGAATCCTCTCCCTTATTCGCGAACTAAAAGATTCGCGAGGCAAAAAAATCAAGCAGCTAACAAACTTTTTAAAGGGGTCGGAATAAGTAAAAACTTTTGTCATGTTTCGCTGATAGATTTGCCATATGCCTATCGCCATTTCCAGCAGAGCATCCTGTGGCATCTGCAGCAATTCGTCTCTAGGAAACGACTCAGCAATGGTGCTAAGTGCCTTGTAATCATGGCTCCCTTTTTGGAAACCTGAATTCTCCAACAGATTATCCACTTTGCTGCGAAGGATAGGAATGCGACCCGTACTGTAGTCATAGAACTGAGAGGTATGAAGCCCTAAAAAGCGAGCCTCGCCTGCAGGTTGACCGGCCTCATCAAAACGTTTTACAACAACGTAGTGAGAGTATGCGCTTCGATGCACGGAGGAACGGGTTGAAGACTTTCCAAATGATAGAACCTGGTCTGTCTCATAAAACGAACTTACTCCATCACTAAGATCTGCCAGGCATTGCTCTCTCGTGTCTGAACTTAGCCGATTAAATAAACCATTCCTGCTATCGATAGCCTCGGTTAGGAAAGTCTTTTCACCCCGATTTTCGAGCGAAAATTGTATGCTTCCCAGAAATACAAACGCCCCCGAGTCCATCCACTCCAAGAATTCAACACACTCGTCACGATCACTCGTTTTAGGCGCTAAAAGTTGAATATCATCAATTAGAGTTCTCAGATCTCTTCGGACCTTCTCGAAATCATTCACCACTAACTCGACGTCACTGAGGACATTTAGCAACTGTTTCGATACAACCTCCAACTGATCATCATCACAACGCTCTATTTCTATTGTTATAAGTGCCTCAAGTGAAGCATCAGGCATGTGATCAGATGAAATTGAGACCATGAGGCCTTGTTCATTCCGTTTGATCCATAGTGGCGTGCTTCTGAGGCTATAAATTTTTTCTCCGCTCGAATTTAATGCGATACGCAATGAATCCACTAAGAACGGTTTATCCAGCTGATTGACATATATTACAGAATGCTCAGAAACCCAGCCGTCCTCATGGCGGTCAGGGTTAAATCCCATGAATTGTCCGCGATAAATCTCGTCACTGCTAGCAAGTGAATCGAACACTCGTACAAATTTGTAAAGGCCATAGATGTTCCAGAAAATTGTCTCCAGTGGCCTATTAAGGTAATCCATATCGAGATGTTTTTTTACAGTGTGATCGACGAAATTATCAAAATTTGTTTTATCAATTTCATCAACGTGCTGGGCAGAAAGAGACGCTAAGGCTCTGAGCAGTTGAGGTCGGTTATTGTTTTTTTTATTTTCCATCGCTAATATTTCGCCTCCGGTAACATTTTGTAGCTGCGAACCTAATTGAACCTAGAAACTCTTGGCGAGGCCGCAAACAGAAATTACACATGAAAAGGATCGAGAGCATTAATCTGTCTGCGCAGACAGACGTTGCTCGCCTAAAGCAACTATAATAGGTTGTAGCGCAGTGTAAAACCGAATTTTTTTTCGGCATAAATTAATTTGCAATTGTCAGACGCGATTACAATCAACTACATATCTAAAAACGAGTCAAACAAGACATTAGGAGCAAACTGGTGCAAGAGCGAATCAACCAATTGAAGAAATGGCTAAGTAGAAAAATCTTAGGTCAAGAGACGTTGGTGGAGAGACTGATCATAGCTCTTTTGGCAGACGGCCATCTGCTTGTTGAAGGCGCTCCCGGGTTGGCTAAAACTAAAGCGATCAAGACCCTCTCGGAGGGCTTAGATGCTGATTTCCACCGCATCCAATTTACACCAGACTTGCTACCCGCAGATATAACCGGGAGCGACATTTATCGGCCTCAGGAAAACCGATTTGAGTTTCAGTCGGGACCATTGTTTCACAACTTGGTATTAGCCGACGAAGTAAATAGAGCCCCAGCCAAAGTTCAATCGGCTCTTCTGGAGGCAATGGCGGAACGGCAAATAACGGTTGGGAAAAATACCTATGATCTTCCTAAATTATTTTTAGTGATGGCTACTCAGAATCCAATCGAACAAGAGGGGACCTATCCACTGCCTGAGGCACAGATGGATCGCTTTCTGATGCATGTTTCGGTTGACTATCCCGCGCCAGAAACAGAGCGCCTGATCCTCGAATTATCCAGAAAAGAAACATTGGAGGAGGTGTTGGAGAACTTTTCTAAAGTTGATCAAAAAACAATATTGGAAGCTCGCAGACGGGTTCTAAAGGTTCATATGGCGAAACCAGTTGAAAATTATCTGGTGCAAATCGTTTTAGCTACAAGAAATACTGCAAGTTACGGTGGAAACCTAGAATCATGGCTTGATTATGGCGCAAGCCCCCGAGCAACAATTGCTTTAGACAGATGCAGTCGAGCCCTTGCATGGCTGAATGGTCGCGATTTTGTAACCCCTGATGATGTGCGAAGCGTGGCGCATGACGTGCTCAAGCATCGCCTAATAATGAGTTTTGAAGCAGAAGCCAACGGAATTTCTGTGACACAAGTGATCGACCAACTCCTTGAAATGGTGCCAACGGCCTAAGTGCCGGTTCCTCATGCTAGATCATTCAAAGCTTGAAAATGCTGAATCCAACCCAGCGATAGCAAGTCAAAAATCACTGATTAAGCTTCGTTATGGAGCTAGGGAGCTAACCAATTTCCCAAACCCTTTGGCGCGACAACAAATCAGTGGGACTCACAAGTCACGTTGGCGAGGCAGAGGCATGGACTTCGAAGAGGTGCGCATATATAGGCCCGGAGATGACATCCGAAGCATCGACTGGCGAGTAACTGCTCGTACCCAGGTCACGCACACCAAAGTTTTCAGCGAAGAGCGTGAAAGGCCTATATTGGTAATCACAGATCTTCGTGGGGCAATGTTTTTTGGAAGCCAACAGCTGAAATCAGTCGTAGCCTGTAAAATCGCAGCAACTCTTATTTGGGCTGGTTTGGCAGCAAATGATCGCGTGGGAGGGTTAATCTTTGGGCAACAACGGCATGAGGATATCAGGGCAAAAAGAAACCATCATGCTGTACTTCAATATATTCACTCACTCCATAGTTTTTCCAAGGAACTTATGAACTCGCAGGAAGAAAATTTCACCCTAAAAGGCATACTACAAGAGTCAAAACAATTGGTTCTGCCGGGTTCGACACTTTTTATCATTAGCGATTTCAACGATCTGGATGACGACTGTTCTAGGCATCTTTTCGACATCACTCGATTAGCGAGAGTGAACTTATGCCATGTCTATGATACTTTAGAGGTTGAATTGCCTCCACCGTCAATTTATGCAGTCAGCGATGGCAAGAATACAACACTTCTGGACAGCAGAAATTCATCTCTCCGCCAAAGTTATGCAAATTTATTTCGAACCCGTTGCGATCAAATCAAAGCACTAGCCGAAAAATTAGGAGGCGATCTGTTAACATTTAACACATCAGAGAATATCATGTCCATTTTAGGCCGAACTTATGGCAAACGCCGAAGACGAGCATGATGTTAGTTTAGATTAAAATGAATGAACCTGATCCTCTAGCTAAGTTGCGCGACATCCACTCACCAGAAGCAATACCTTTCTGGCCGCCTGCTCCAGGTTGGTGGGTGCTAGCTTTGATAGCCTTAATTTGCGCTATCCTAATAACGAGATTCTTACTGAGAAGACAGCGAGGCCGCATCTACCGACTCGAGGCGCTGAAGAAATTGGATGATATATTGGCTACTCAACAACATAGCCGCAAGATCCAATATCTATTTCTTCTATTGAGACAAACAGCAAATACCGCCACCAGAGAGGAGAATATCGCCAGTCTTCCAACAGCCGCATTTCTTGAGTTTCTCCGAGAGACCAGTAACCAGTCTCTTTTTCTCTGCGACCCTCAAAAATTAGGCATGATCCTTTATGCAACCCCAGACCAGTATGATCTTGAGTATTGTGCGGAACTTTGTACATCACTGGAGTCAGATGCGAGACTATGGATCAAGCAGCACCGCCTGCGAGGAATGAATTGAATGCTGAGTTTAATCTGGCCATGGGTTCTCTGTCTTTTTCCAATCCCGATTGCTTACCGGCTTCTGCGTCATCCGAAGCAGGCAAGCATGCTTGCTCTGCGAGCACCTGCCCTCGCAGCAATAGTAGGGACTAGAAACATCGAACAACATTCGAACTGGAAAAAACTCATGCTACTTGCTCTTTTATATGCCTGCTGGATTTCTGCTCTTTCAGCATTAGCAAGGCCTGTTTGGGTCGGAGAGCCTGTATCTTTGCCAACATCAGGGCGTGACATCCTTTTAGCGGTTGATATATCAGGGAGTATGGAGCGAGAGGACATGCAACTCGGGGGCAAACTAGTCAATCGATTGGTTGCTGTGAAGGGCGTTGTTGGGGATTTCGTTCTAGAGCGAAACGGCGATCGTCTCGGGTTGATATTGTTTGGAGAGAAAGCTTATCTTCAGACACCTTTAACCTTTGACCGAAGGACCATGCAAAGCCTCCTACATGAGGCTGAAATAGGCTTCGCTGGGCAAGGCACGGCCATTGGAGATGCGATAGGGATCGGAATAAAGCGGCTCCAAGATAGACCCGACAATCATAGGGTTATGATTCTTTTGACAGATGGAGCGAACAATTCAGGGGAGCTTGATCCACTCAAGGCGGCTGACCTTGCAGCAAGATCAAATGTAAAAATCTATACTATTGGCATTGGTGGAGAACGTCTTGAGGAATGGGGTTTGTTCGGCCAAACAACCACCAACCCATCAGCCGATCTTGATGAGAGCACACTCATGGATATCGCTAGGGCGACAGGCGGTCAATATTTTAGGGCGCGAAACCCAATAGAGTTGTCAACAATTTATGAAAGACTTAACGAACTTGAACCCATAGATCAATCAGCAGAGACAATACGCCCAATCGCATCACTTTTTCACTGGCCACTCGGACTATCTTTTTTATTAGCGCTTATCCTCCTCGTATTAAATGGAAAAAAGAATGGTTTTCAGTGATATATTAAGCCAATTCCATTTTCTAAGGCCGATCTGGCTACTTGGTCTACTGCCCGTTCTAATCTTTTGGGTATATTATCGGTGGAAGCAATATAGCTTGGGAAACTGGAAGAAGCTTATTAATCCAGAATTGATAACCTACCTGACTCACGACAATAGCCTGAAATCCCGCCAGCATGAATCGCTCAAAACTTATTTTTGGTCTCTTGCATGGTTACTTGCGTGTCTAGCACTAGCCGGTCCCGCGTGGGAACAAACTCCTCAGCCAATCCACAAAAAAGAGTCTGCAATGGTAATACTGCTTGACCTCTCGCCATCAATGCTCGCCCAAGATAGTAAACCTAGCCGCCTAGTTAGGGCTAGGTTCAAACTGATCGACATCCTCTCGGCGCGGAAGGAAGGCTACACGGCTCTGATTGTCTACTCCGGTAGCGCTCACGTCGTGTCTCCTCTCACGGAAGATACCAATACAATAATAAGTATGGTTAACTCTCTGGAGCCATCTATCATGCCTGAATACGGTAGCAACGTAGAGGAGGCAGTTGACTCTGCATTGGCAATCGTCAAGCATGGCGGCTTTGAGAAAGCCGATCTGATCCTTATCACCGATGAGGTTGCGTCTTCCGCAATACCAAAAATAACCAATGTTTTAAAAAAAGAAGGCAACTTTCGACTTTCGGTCTTGGGAGTTGGCACTCCAGCGGGAGCCCCCATACCATTGCCGTATGGAGGCTTTTTAAAGGACAACCGCGGGGGAATATTGATACCGAAAATCAACTCTCAAGATCTGAAAAAACTGGCTGAAAACAATCAAGGCGTGTATCAATCACTATCTCATGATGAGAGAGATATCAATGCGCTTGTTACTTTAAGCGACATGCCTGTAGCGGACAAAACTCGCGAGCTAGAACGGACATTCGATACTTGGAATGATCGAGGTTACCTTTTAATAATTTTCTTGCTACCTTTCATAATAAGTGCTTTTAGGCGCGGCAGCTTGGTTATAATTTTGATTTTGCCTCTGCTTTATCCAGAGGAAAGCGTATCCCTTGATTGGAATAACCTATGGCAACGTCCTGATCAGCAGGCGGCAAAAGCTCTCGAAGAGGGAGATGCCGCTAGGGCACAATCACTATTTGAAAATCCCGCTTGGAAAGCTACTGCAGCCTACAGAGCCGGTGATTATGAGGATGCCACAAAGAACTTTCGTGAGAAAAAGGGTTTAAAGGAAACTGATTCCTACTACAACGAGGGCAATAGCCTGGCGCAGTCAGGTGACTATGAAGCCGCCATTGAAGCTTATGAGCGCGCCTTAGAAATTGAACCAAACCTTGAAGACGCTATCTTTAACAAAGGCCTCTTAGAAGATCTTTTGCAACAACGAGATCAAAAGGGGACACAAAACCAAAATAAAGATGATAATAAGGATCAAGATAAAAACGATAGTCAAGCAAAAAATAAGCAGAGAGTTCAAGATGATGAATCAATGGACGACCGCAACCAACCCAATTCCGAGCAAGGAGTTAAAGATGATAGCGAAAATGATACTTCACAATCATCCGAGCAAGATTCCAAACAAACCCAGAACGAATCCGACGCGGAACACCGACAGGATGACACCTCAAGACAAGATGACGTAAATGCAATGGCACAGGCTAATGAGGAGCAATCTCAGCAAGAATTAGAACAGCTACTTCGCAGTGTACCTGATGATCCCGGCGGCCTTCTGAGAGCCAAATTTCAGCACCAAGCTCGACAGCGCGCTAACCAGCCAAGGCGGCCAAGACCGCCTAATGATGAACAATCAGGGCGTTACTGATTGCAAGAATTCAGGATAATGACGCGTAATGAGATTTTACGAAAAATGAGTATAACTAACATAGCCTTTAATAAGAGGCATCCCATTTTAAAATTCCTCACCATTGTTTCGCTTTTTTTTATTTGCAATTCACCACTATTTGCAATGTTGACCGCAACTGCCGACCGAACCGAGATCTATGAGAATGAAACGCTTGAATTGACGATTCGATTTGGCGGACAAGCCCAGATGAATGAACCGGATTTTGTCAGTCTCAAGACAGATTTTGAGATTATTTCGACAAATAGGCAGCAGCAGTATACATGGAACAATGGGCAAGCCGAATCTTATACAGACTGGAACCTAACCCTGCTTCCTCTGACGACAGGGAAACTTCTGATACCGTCGTTGAATTACGCTGGTCATGTTAGTAATGCAATAGAAATTCAGGTGAGGAAAGCTTCTGCCTTAGCGAACCAAAAGCCAGCAGCACAAGCAATTTTTTCTGAAACCATCATAGACAAAACAACCTCATATGTGCAAGAACAGCTTCTCCTTACGCAGCGACTTTACACCTCTGTGTCATTAACTGACTACAGCCTGACGCCGCTGGTTGTTGAGGATGCGGTAATTGAGCAGGTCGCCGAGAACCAATTCCAAAAGCGGATTGATGGTAGAGACTATCTGGTAATTGAGTTGCGTTACGCAATCTTCCCACAAGTTGGTGGCATGTTTAGCATACCATCCCAACGCTTTGGTGCGTTTGAAGTTCCGACAAGACGACAATTTGGTCTTTTCAATCGGAGAGGAAGTCAAGTAATCCGCGTAACAGAAGAAAAAATGATTAAAATACTCAATCGACCAACGCAAGTTCCGAGTTTTCAGTGGTTACCCAGTTCCAAAGTGGAATTAACGGAAACCTGGAATGGTGACCTGGGAGAGCTTCGCGTGGGTGAACCCATCACTAGAACCATTACTATGAGTGCAGAGGGTCAGACTGGAGCACAAATTAATCCGCTCGAGCTCCCATCCAGCTCAGACTTCAGGTTATATCCTGACCAAGCCCAAATTGAGACACGAAAGACTAGTATCGGGGCGCTCGGCGTTCGCATAGAATCAATGGCTTTGGTACCAAAACGAGAGGGCCAAATTACCCTTCCATCAATCGAGGTCAACTGGTGGAATACACGAACCAAGAAGATAGAAACGACCAGTTTAGAGAGCCGCACTCTAAATGTGCAATCAAGTGCAGATCTTGCAAATATGTCTAATCCGCCTTTGCAACAGGGAAAAACAATCATCATGTCACCTGCTAAGGATGTGAATGACATTTCTTCGGACTCTCGAACTTTCCAATTATTAACCCTTTCACTCAGCGCAAACGTCTTGTTACTCTGTGGTCTGATAGCGCTGCTTTTTTGGAGAACAAAGAAAGACAGCTTCGAAGCGATGCTTCCTTCCATACCCGCCCACTCAAAGCAAGCGAACATGAAACAGCTCGTAGACGCAATTCAAAAACAAATGCAAGCAAACGATCTATTGGACGCCAGAGCCAATCTCCTTAAGTGGGGTCAATTGGTTCTGCAAAATTCGTCGTCTGTTACCCTGCAAGATTTAGCATCAAAGCTTAATGACCCTGTTCTAAGCCGAGGATTTTCTCAACTGGATCAGCATCTATACCATGCAGAATCAACAGAGATGTCTGATCAGAATCTCATAATTGAGCGGTTAAAAATGCACTCCAAAGAGGCCACTTATGCTGATCCAAAGAAACAGCTTGGTCTGCAGCCTCTTTACCCTCAAGATACTTCTCGATAAAAAATAATTCAGGTGGTAGGATATTAATGTCTTTAGGCTGCAATTGTGTCAGCGCTAGGCTATCAGATGTTCTAATCCAAACTCCTCTAAAGATCCATTATGAATAATCGAGAGAAAAGCGACCAAAACACGGCATATTGGAAGGCTAATTTAGCACTTCTTGGTAAGTTACTACTAATCTGGCTAATGGTGTCGTTTGGATTTGGTATCGTTTTGGTAGACTGGCTGGATCAATTTCACTTTTTTGGCTTTAAGCTGGGGTTCTGGTTTTCGCAGCAAGGTTCCATTTTGGTCTATATTATATTGATTTTTTACTATTCTTGGCGGATGAATGCAATCGACAGAAAGTTTGGCGTTGATGATGTGACAGAGCAGGATCAGACTTGAGCACTCAAATCCTTACTTACCTCCTAGTAGGGTCCTCCTTCGCTCTCTACATTGGGATTGCAGTATGGACGAAGGCCGCTTCAACTAGAGATTTTTACATCGCTGGCGGTGGAGTAAATCCCCTTGTAAACGGTATGGCGACCGCCGCAGATTGGATGAGCGCGGCCTCATTTATATCAATGGCTGGAATAATAGCCTTTATGGGACGAGATGGAAGCGTGTATCTCCTTGGATGGACCGGAGGTTACGTGTTACTAGCATTGCTACTTGCACCATACCTAAGAAAATTTGGTCACTTTACTGTCCCTGACTTTATCGGAACACGATACTACTCGCAGACTGCAAGAATCGTAGCCGTAATTTGTCTTATTTTTATATCCTTTACATACGTCGCCGGGCAGATGCGAGGTGTCGGCATTGTATTTTCTCGTTTTCTGGAGGTCGAGGTAACTACCGGCGTAATTATCGGCATGGGCATAGTTTTCTTGTACGCAGTGCTCGGGGGCATGAAAGGGATAACTTATACGCAAGTCGCTCAATACTGTGTGTTGATTTTCGCCTACATGGTGCCTGCAATATTTATTTCACTTTTGATTACAGGCAATCCAGTTCCTCAATTAGGATTTGGATCTCACCTTGGTGATGGCTCAGGCCTATACGTACTAGAAAAACTCGATGTAGTCCTCCTAGATTTAGGTTTTAATGCTTATACAGAGGGAAGCCGAGCAACCATTGATTTACTTGCTATTTCCGCTGCGCTCATGTTTGGCACGGCAGGTCTGCCTCATGTTCTGGTGCGTTTTTTTACGGTACCCAAGGTTTCGGATGCTCGACTTTCAGCGGGATATGCATTGGTATTTATCGCTTTGCTCTACACCACTGCGCCAGCAGTGGCGGCTTTTGCAAGACTTAATCTGGTAGACAGTTTGCATGAAACACCCTACACCGAGGTGCCAAAATGGTTTACTCAATGGGAAGATATCGGATTGGTAGCCTGGAGAGACAAAAATAAAGACGGGCGAATTCAGTATAGTGTTGGTAACGCACTGATCCCGCCTAAGCCGGCCTTCTCTGAGCAACGTGGATCCCTCGGCGAACGCCTTGTCGTCAATAGATTAAGCGAGAATCAAAATGAGATCTATATTGACCGCGATATAATAGTCTTAGCCAATCCTGAGATTGCAGGACTACCAAGCTGGGTCGTTGCTTTGGTCGCTGCAGGCGGCATAGCAGCGGCACTTTCGACAGCTGCAGGATTATTACTTGTAATCTCCAGCGCGGTCTCTCATGATCTTTTGAGAAAAACTCTTAAACCTGATATCAACGACGAACAGGAGCTCAGGTATGCGCGTGTTTCTGCGGCAATCACTGTCTGTATTGCTGGCCTTTTTGGGATTTATCCTCCNGCATTTGTAGCACAAGTTGTAGCTTTTGCATTTGGTCTTGCCGCCGCATCTCTCTTTCCCGCCCTTCTTTTAGGCATATTTAGCAAGTCAGTTACAAAAGAGGGNGCTATCGCTGGCATGCTGGCNGGTCTTTTGTTCACGTTTTTCTATATCGTTTTCTTCAAATTTATAGCGAGCGAATTAAATACCTCAGAATNTTGGCTATTCGGCATTTCGCCCGAAGGTATCGGTGTCATAGGTATGGCTCTAAATATTGTCGTTGCAGGATTCGTGAGCCGCGTTACAAAGGCACCACCCTCAACTGTGATGGACCTNGTGGATAAAATCCGTGTNCCAAANATCGGNAATTAANAGATTAAAGCGACTTGCTAACTATCTCCCGAATATCCTTTGCAAGTCCTGNGTAGGCATCTATCCTTTTCAACGCACCGAACATCAGCAAATTATGAGGCGAAGCATATTTGCGCCATCTAGCAAGTGGGGTTACCAGGCGCGCCCCAATTTGCGGATTAATTTCATTGAGTTCGAGCACTTTATNTGCTANGAACTCATACCCATCGCCCTCAGGCTGATGAAAATTAATTAGATTATGCTGACAATAAGTCCCNAGGACAGATCGCACCTTGTTGGGATTTTTCATACTAAAGAGAGGGTGATCTAGCAGNNTAGTGACCCGTTTCAGACCTCCATCTTGAGGATTCTTTGCTTGTATNGAAAACCAAAGATTCATCGCCAANGCCTCGTCATTCCAGCGACCTTCAAACTGCTCAAGAGCTTGTTCAGCATAATCTTTTGCATCAGGACAGTTCGTCAGGGCGCTCAGAGCTGCCGCCATATCGGTCATATTNTCCGCCTCCTNAAATTGCCTCCAGGCGAGATCTATACCTGAACCCGTAAGCATTAAATAATCTAGNGCGGTATTCTTTAGNCTTCTTCTCCCNATTTGACTCTTGTGNGGAGTGTAGCGNTCCACTTGCTTGCTTCTTANATAAATGTCCTCNAGCGGGCGCTCAAGTTCCGATGCTATGNCCTGCCTCACAAATTCACGTGCTTTGTATATCGCAATNGGATCCGTTGNNTCTGAAGCTTCTCCAAGCGCGGCCTCACCGGGTAACTGCAACATTAAAGCNAGGACTGCATCATCAATGGTTGGGTCTNAAACTAGCTCGTGGTATGCTNCGANCAGTTCCTCATGAATTTCAAAAGGTNTTGTGNTTANAAAGTTATTGACCTGTAATTGCAGAATCTTGNTTGCTAACTTCTGGCCAGCATCCCAACGATTAAAACCATCAGAATCATGTTTCATCAAATGAGCCAACTCACTTATTGAGTATGGGTACGAAATCTTGACAGGCGCCGAGAAACTTCTTAGCAGGGAGGGCACACAATTAGCGTCAACTCCTTTAAAGACTNCTTCTTGAGCGCTTTCAGTAATTTCGATGATTGACTCCNTCTCTCCAGTCGAANTTAACTNAACTGCATTCCCTTTTTCGTCAAGAAACCCNAGCCGAATAGGGATAAGAAATGGTTGCTTNTCTGTCTGGTTTGGCGTGTCGGGACAATGTTGATTAAATGCCAANGTAAGCTCTCGATTATCAGGAGAATAGTCGCTCTTCACTTCAACTTCTGGGGTGCCCGATTGTTTATACCATAACCTAAACTGAGTCAGATCCCGACCGCTAACATCTTCCATCGCCATGACAAATTCTTCGATCGTGACAGCCTGCCCATCATGCCGATCAAAATACAGATCTGTGGCAAGCCTGAAANCNTCTTTGCCAAGCAGNGTATGAAGCATGCCAACTATCTCAGCGCCCTTTTCATATACGGTNAGGGTATAGAAATTATTTATCTCCACATAGGAGTCTGGTTGAACCGGGTGCGACATCGGACTTGCATCTTCCGCAAACTGATATGTTCGGATGTACGCCGCATCCTGAATTCGCTTGACGATNGGAAAGTTCATATCCGCAGAAAATTGAGCATCCCTGAAAACAGTGAATCCTTCTTTAAGGCTTAGTTGGAACCAGTCTCTGCATGTAACTCTNTTACCAGACCAATTATGGAAATNCTCATGAGCAACAATTGCTTCAATTTGCTGAAAATCAACGTCTCGNGAAATATCTGGATNGGCAAGCACACANGAGGTGTTGAANATATTTAGGCCTTTATTCTCCATTGCTCCCATATTGAAATCATCTACAGCTACAATCATAAAGATGTCCAGATCATATTCGCGACCATAGGTCTCCTCATCCCATCGCATCGCTTTCTTCAGTGAAACCATAGCATGGCTGCACTTGTNTACATCNTTCGCCTCAACAAAAATCTTNAGCGCAANAAGGCGACCACCGCAGGTCAGATATTCGTCCTCTACNACACTGAGGTCTCCTGCAACGAGTGCAAATAGATAAGAAGGCTTCTTAAAAGGATCATGCCAAGTGACCATATGCTTGCCATTTTCAAGGTCCTTGCGCGATATTTGGTTACCATTTGATANCAANACTGGATAATCAGCCTTATCAGCGATTATCGTAGTTGTAAANTCAGACAACACGTCAGGCCGGTCCAAGTAGAATGTTATCTCTCGAAAACCCTCAGCNTCNCACTGCGTGCAATACATTTTTCGNGACTTGTAGAGCCCATTTAGGGAAGTATTTTTTTCNGGCTCAATGACCACAATCGTTTCTATNACTGACGAATCTTNAACACCCCAAATCGTAAGCGTTTCTGTTTCTCTTNGNTAACGATCTGCACCNAGTTCCTCGCCGTTCANCTTGATGCTNNGCAGTTCTATATTTGAACTGCCGTCAAGCACAAGTGCCGGGTCACCNGCGACGGTTGAAGCGATTGGATTTCTCTTTACAATAAGTTTTGCTGCAACAGTTGTAATTTTGCTATCTAAAGTTATGCACAACTCCGTAAAATCGATGAGATAATCAGAGGGTGAATATTCATTCAGNTAGATTGGTCTAGCTAGCGCATCCTTCACTNAATACTCCTAAGNTTAATNTTTTAACAATCACTTGTTCCGTCTCTGAATCNAAGAATTCTTTCGAAAAAATCGCTNAGAAANAAATCCACCNAGTTCTATCAAGATTTGAGCTTAACGCAACCCTTCTTGATCGGTGGCATAAAACCGCTCCGCTCCTCGACTGGCTTTCGCTCNTCNTAAAGCATTATTGCNTGAATGCAAATTTGTTTTTGCTCTATNGTTAGNANGCGCCCGTCAGGCCACNTNCCTAGTTCGANAGCNCGTTTGAATACCTCATAAATTTCTGGGGTCAGACTTTCAGCAAGTTGTAAAAAATCCATNNTCAAGTGCTCANAANGTTTTGATATTTGATCNATANGGATCAGTGCNGCTTCTNATCNNGTTGAGTTAGGCNAAATATAATACCAAGANAGCCTCCTGCCATTAAACCGCANAAATGNGCAGCATTNGCAATCCTAATTCCTAGNAANATNTCCAAGATTCCAGANGCGCACACAATCAGCCANCCCAACATGAACCAAAAAAGNTCAGGGGGTATAAAATAAAGATCCTTTNTNGCTAGTTNNTTATATGCATATAANTATCCAAGCAGTCCGTATATGGCACCCGACATTCCGCCAAACTGNCCCGTACCGGACCANAGATATTGACCGATATTTGAGAGGGCTCCAATGACAAGAACCAATAAAAATAATTGCATTGAACCCGCACCGCGCTCTATTTTNCCCCCCAAAACAACCAACCAGAACATATTAAAAGCAAAATGCATAANACCGAAATGAANGAAGNTNGGTGTTATAAATCGCCAAAAATTTCCGTCACCCGAAGAGTNAAAGCTAAATATAACNCTCNGAGNGANAGCATAGGTGCCTAACAGAAAGCCAATCGACGAAAGCAAAATTAAAACCGAGATTGCTGGNAACTCATAACACAGTCTCAGCATGCTTGAAACGCTTAATTTATNCTCTCGCCCTTCTTCGTCACTCACTTGCTTCAGCAACCCCCAGACGACTGCCCCAACCAAGCTTGGATCTGCAGACCCGATAAAAGTTNTTATCGNGCGAATGAATCAGGTTTATTTGATGATTATGCTTNGCTATTGTTATCNNGTCTCCNGGTTCCGTGGCAAAGTCNGTATGGCCATCGCANGTTATTTGTGATGNCATTTCGTTACCGTAACCCACTCTAATCGCAATTTCCGCANCGCCTTGAAGCACTATAGGTCGGCTNTTCAGAGTGTGAGGATTNAGTGGNACCAGGACAATCGCATCCAACTCTGGGAANAACAAAGGACCTCCTGCAGATAAAGCATAGGCNGTNGAACCCGTAGGTGTCGATATAATAAGTCCATCNGACCTCTGGCTNTAGACAAACTCATCATCCACGTAAAGTTCAAACTCAAGCATCCGCAGTGGCTTTCCAGGATGAAAAACAATATCGTTNAGGGCTACNCCTGATTTGATGACAACGCCGTCGCGGANGATGTTACTTTCTANCAAAAATCGTNNTTCGCGNANATATTCTCCCATAACCACCAATGGAACCTTGTTTTCNATATCTTCAGGATAAATGTCAGTCAGAAAACCGAGGCGTCCNCGGTTGACACCNAAAAGAGGAATTCCTGTTNACGCAAGTTCCCTACTGGCACTCAGCATGCTTCCATCACCGCCAACAACCATCACAAGATCGACCACACCGGAGAATTCACTTACCGTCAGATCAGATTCTGCAGTCGACTTCAATATAGAAGCAGTCCGCTTTTCAAAAACAAGTCTAACGTCAAGCTTTCTTATGATAGTCGCCAACTTACGCAAAGTTTCCCTAACCTCGGGAAGGTCAAGCGTGGCGAGGAGCGCAACACATTTGAAATTTGACATTATAAGTCCCCTGACCCAGATCAAGGACACGCTTCAGTTTAACTATGTCCAAGTCTTTACAACATCAGGCATAATACTCACCTGAGGTATTTTTTCCACCGATAGTTCAAAAGCACTGAAGTAATGGGAGATGAATATGCCTGGCAATAATATAATGGATGAAGATCTTGACAATATTGAGGCAAAAAAAGATTCTATTGTCCTGATCGGTATGCCCGGAGCAGGAAAAACCACAATTGCCCCCCTCTTGGCCGAAAAGCTAGGATGGAGTCTTATTGACACTGACGACAATATTGAAACGGCCGCCTGCAAAAGTTGCCAAGAGATAGTTGATCAGTATGGATATCTATATTTTCGAAATTTAGAGGAAAAGGAACTTATCAGCATAAATCTGGAGAACCATGTTATTGCAACAGGCGGGAGCGCTGTTTACTCCATCGCAGGAATGAGTCATCTTAAATCGAGAAGCATGGTAATTTTTATGCAAATCTCTTTTGAAGACCTTCTGCACCGCAAACTTGACATGAAAAATCGTGGAATCGCATCAAAAACAGGGCAAACATTCCACGAAACCTACCTAGAACGGCAACCTCTTTATCACAAGTATGCTGACTGCACTGTTGATTGTTCCGGAAAATCAAGAGACCAAGTGCTAAATGAAATTCTCGATTTGATCGAGAGCTAACTTAAGACACTTTTGATCGACTCTGATAAGTAATCAATGTTATCGGAGTTAATGCCAGCTAGGTTTATCCTGGTTGATGAAACAATATAGATTCCGTAGTCTTTCCTTAGTCGCTCAAGCTGCACTGCAGATATTCCCAAAAATGAAAACATACCTGATTGGCGCTCTATATGATCAAAATTGACTCCTGCGCTGTTATTTTTGATCCGATCAACCAAAACCGATCGCATAGAAATTATTCTGCAGCGAACCTGCTCTAACTCATTCTGCCATTGAATTCTGAGTGTCTCATTGTCCAGAATCAATGCGACAAGCAATGCCCCGTGAGCTGGTGGCATTGAATACATCTGTCTCGCTACGGCTTTTGCCTGACTCAAAACAATTTCGGCCTGATGACTGCTGTCCGAAAGAAAGGAGATGGAGCCTGTCCGTTCCCGGTAGAGTCCGAAGTTTTTAGAGCAAGAAGATGCTATTATGAGCTCAGGCAATGCAGAAGCCATAGTTCGCAGACCATAGGCATCAGCCTCAAGTCCCTTTCCTAGTCCCTGATAAGCAATATCAATAAATGGTATAAAGCCTTTAGACAACGCCAATTCGGTAATCTCATCCCAGTGAGTAGGATCTAAATCAGCTCCGGTCGGGTTATGACAACACCCGTGAAGAAGCACCACATCTCCGCGGGGAACTTGTTTTAATGTCTCCATCATTTCATCAAATCTAATCTCTTGCAAATTCGTGTCATAGTAAGGATACTGTCGAATCGATAGTCCTGCCCCTCCCAGAAGCGGGACATGGTTTGGCCAACTGGGCGTCCCAATCCATATCGTCGCATCAGTCTTGGCTCGAAGGATCAATTCAGCACCCACTCGCAACGCACCAGATCCCCCCGGGGCTTGCAGCGTACTGACACGCCCGGTTTTCAGAATTTCATGGGTATCTCCTAATAGTAATTTCATCATGCAATCGTTATATAGAGAATCTCCCGGGATGGATTGGTAAGATTTAGTGTGCTCTTCATCAAACAATCTAGCTTCAGCTGATTTCACTGCCGTCATGACGGGCGTATGCCCCGAATCGTCCATATAAACTCCAACGCCCAAGTCAATCTTTTCTTTCCTAGGATCATTTCTGAAGGCGGCCATTAGACCCAAGATAGGATCGGTCTTCGTTGGCTTAAGATTCTCAAACATTACAAATTTCCTCGCAGATAATTAAAATGTTGGCCAAAGCTCACAATCCTTCTCTTAAATTGGCACCAAGAGCTCATGATAAAAAACCAGCAACTATTTTGTTAAACGTTTTGGGGTCTTCCACATGGAGCCAATGACCAACATTTGGAATTACTTGAATGTTGGCTTTAGGAAAAAGAGTGCTTATTTCAGACCTATGTTTGTCCTGAATATAAGCTGAGTCCTCCGCCTTTAAAAATAGTGCAGGGCCACCGAAGGGTGCACCGACGGGCGCAGCCATGAGACCATCATAATAATTTTTAGCTATGGCCGAAACATTAAGTCTAAGCTGAAATTCACTTTTTTTTCGGCGCACGAGATTGGTAAGCAAAAAGCCACGGACATTAGCGTCAGCTTCGAAGTTCGACAATATTTCATCCGCCTCAAGTCGGCTATTAAGTTTGGTCTGATCAACAGCAATCAGTCCATCTAACACATCACTATGAGTCTGTTTATATCGGACCGGTGATATGTCGGCAACGATTAACTTCTCAACCCTCTCTGGGAAATTGAGTGCTGCTTGCATAGCAACCTTGCCCCCCAGAGAGTGACCTAAAACAGCTGCCCTAGCAATATTGAGAGAATCTAGGGTCTCTATGAGGTCGAGTGCCATACTGGGAAGGTCCATTACCGAATCATGACCTGACTTACCGTGGTTACGAAGATCCAAACTGATAACGCGAAAATCCTTTGAGAGATACCTTGAAACAGAACCTAGATTGCTTAGGGAACCGAACATCCCATGCAGCAGAATTACCGCTGATCCTCCGCCGCTATCAACTAAATTAAGCTGCATAACAATGATTCTCAAGTTTTATCGGTTTCACACTTTTTATATTTCCGTTTGTTTTTCCTACCAATAGCATACAGAACCGGTCGCAGAAGGCGCCTAATAGAGGGGAAGTTATAACTAACCGCCGCCAACTTCCCACTTAAAGATGGCATGGCAACTTCTGTCTGGTGGCCTCCGGCCACCAATAAAACAGCATCAGCCACTTGTTCAGCAGTACTCATGGGTTGTGAGAACACAATATCTTCAACATTGTCGATATTTTCCATGATGAAGCCTGTATCCACAGGCCCTGGAGAAACTATACCAATTTGAACATTACTTCCTCGCATTTCGTCGGCCATAGCGAACCCGAATGCTCGCATTCCTGCCTTAGTTGCCGAGTAGGTCGCTGCGCCGGGCAGCGGCGCCAAACCTGCCAACGAGCCAACATAAACGATGGCGCTTGATTCAGACTGACGCAGGTACGGCAAAGATGCCGCCGACAGATATAGAGGCGCGCGCATATTAATGTCTACCATCTGAGCAACAGCGCGCGCATCGATTGTCTCAAGATCCCCCCTCTCATGCATCCCTGCATTGTTGATAAGAATATTTAGATTGCCAAAATTTTTGTGCGTCTCTTCAAGAAGGCGGTCGCAATCATCGAGATTGCCCACATCCATCACGAACTCTCTCACTTCGGTAGTTTTTCTCAACTGGTCTGCTACTCCAGTAAGTTTTTCTCTTCCACGAGCAACTAGTGCGAGTTTTGCTCCAGCACCAGCAAAGGCTTTAGCACAAGCTTCACCAATACCCGCCGAAGCTCCAGTAATTACGACGGTTTTGCCTGAAAAATTTTCCATCTTGTCTCTTCTCATATCATTGCGATTAGATCGGTCAGCACGATGATGATAACAGGTTTCGCAGTGCTGGGCCGAGTTCTGGATACTGAAAAACAAAATTACTATCAAGGGCCACTTTAGGAAAAACATGCTGCCCGTTGAGCAAGAGTTCACGACCCATCTCTCCGAATAAAGCCTTGACCATCACTGCGGGCATCCGCAATATAGCCGGCCTTGATAAAACTTTACCGAGAGTCTGACTAAATTCGCGGTTCGTAACCGGATTTGGCGCTGTCGCATTGATCGGGCCCTTAAGTTTGGAGTCATTCATGCAGTGGTGGATAAGAGAAATCACATCATCTCGGTGCACCCAGGACATGTATTGTTGGCCGCTTCCAAGTGGCCCACCCAATCCAAGACGGAAAGCTGGCAACATTCGCGCTAACGCGCCTGCCTCGCCAAGGACGATACCGATTCGCAGGTAACATACTCTGGATCCGATTGACTCAAAACCACTCGCACTAGCCTCCCAGTTTTTGCAAAGTTGATTCGAAAAACCGTCAATTCCCTGAGAACCCTCATCGACAGGCCGGTTGCTATGGCCATAGTAACCCACAGCAGAGCCACTTATGATCAAGCTGGGCTTAGAGTCGCGATGACGAAAAAACTCGAGGATAGATTTGGTGGTATTAATCCTGCTATCGATAAATAATCTTTTGCGAGCCTTGGTCCAGCGACGATCAGCGAGCGGCTCCCCCGCAAGGTTGACGACGGTATCAAACTGATCCCTATCATCGATCTCTGTGAGGTCTCTGATCAAACTAACTCCAGCAGGCAGCAACCCTCGAGAAAAGTCCGGCCTTCTTGTTAGGACAGTAACACGGGCTCCCATCTCGAGAGCGGAGATCGAAAAATTTCGACCTATAAACCCACTGCCTCCTGTTACCAAAATAGACTTTCTTTCCATGCAAAAATCTTCAGCAAAAAATTGGTTATGATTATAACATAGCGCACTTTTTACTATGCTGAGTAAGATGGAATTGATAAAATGATTTGCGGGCTTCGCGTCNCGAGTTTTACCACAGAAAAGACGGGAAAAGGCGCGAATCAATCAAAAAACTCTTAAATCGAAATGGAAGAACTTATGAAAGATGCCGATTGTGTCTTGTCAGTTAATGATGATCTACCGATTCGCACGGAAAAAGCGGTCCATAGTGGAAAGGTTCGCTCAGTGTACTGGCTGTCAGACGCCGACAGTCATCGACTTATTCAGCAAAAAAGCTATCCAGTGGCCATGGACTCGCAATTAGCAATAATGGTTATCAGCGATCGAATCTCCGCTTTCGAGTGCATCTGGCATGCCGAGGGCAATATTCACGGTGTGCCCGGCAAGGGCGCAGCTCTCAATGCCATCTCCAGCCACTGGTTTGATCTATTTCGGAACTCGGGGCTGGCAAATAATCATATCTTAGACAACCCCCACCCGCTAGTATGGATTGTTCAGACCGCTCGTCCAATAATGATTGAGGCTATCGGTCGCCGGTACATTACGGGTTCGATGTGGCGCGCCTATGAGAATGGTGAAAGAAATTTCTGCGGGATCGCTTTGCAAGATGGACTACAAAAAGATCAGCTGCTCAATGAATTACTCGTTACTCCGTCAACCAAAGGAGTCATGAAAAACGTGTCCGGAGTGCCCGAAGTTGACGACACAAACGTTGACCGCCTCATTCTCGAGGCTAATTACAAAAAATTCAAATTCAACTCTCTGGAAGATATTGACCTCTATGAAAAACTTCTCCGAGACGGATTCGGCTTAATTGAAAAAAAACTGGGAGCACTTGATCAGTTGTTTGTCGACACAAAATTCGAGTTTGGTTACGTCAAGAACATNGATGGTGAGGATGAACTTATTTATATTGACGAGGTGGGCACNCCTGATTCATCAAGAATATGGGATGGTGCAAGTTACAGGGGCGGAAATATTATTGAAAATTCTAAGGAAGTTTTTAGGCAATTACTGCTCAACCATTTCCCACAATCACAAATACTCTTAGACAAGAACCGAATGATCGAGAGATCTGCTCTAGCTCGGGACAACGCCCTGCCTCAGGAGATGATGCAAAAGGTCTCTGAAACATATACGGCTTTGGCCGAAAAAATTACCGGCAACCCGCTCAAGCTATCAGCAAATCCTCGAGAAGAAATCATCGAAATTTTGTCCTCCCAATACTCGCTAATTTGATCTAAATGCTAAACCGAGAGGAATTACAATATCTTTTCTCATGCATTTTTATGCTGTCTAACGAAGAGTTTGGACAAAAGCAATGACTGAAAAAACTCAAGCACTGGAGCTCAATCTCTCCCAATTATTTAACCTGACCGCAAATTTGCTTATTGCTAGCTTTCAACGGCAAAGTGCTGAACAGGTCGAAACAATCTATAGGGAACTCTCGCAAGGCAATAGAGTCGAGGCCGGACACCTCAAAGCGCAAGACAATGAGAATTCAGTAGCAGTGTACTTAGAACTAGATCACAGTGAGTTTGTTGGTCAATTAACCAAACAAACTTTTCTGTCTTGCGTCGACATCCTANTGCAAAAGTTCTCCTGCAAAGCAAAAGAAGATTCTCTAATAACTGAGTATAATACTCTTACAAACTCGGAGAACGGCGAAATTGTATTCAACATACCCGCTGGAATAAAAATGCAGGACTCANTAAACGTACTTATGCTATCAGTCCTTCCTGCCCCAGATCACCTAATAGTGCGTTTGCTTTTCCTTAATCCCAATCAATTTAAGGAGCAAATAACCTAGTCTGATTACGTGCCTCTCACAATCTCAGAAAATGCTGTCTTGTTGTCCTCAAACGTTGCCAANAAAGTTGCACCAGGATTATATCCTCCGCCAAGGANAAGCGCTGCCAAAGGNTCTTCGATCATCTTCTGAATTGTTCTTTTCAATGGCCTTGCTCCNTAAACAGGATCATAACCAGCTTCTAGGACTCGCTTTAAGAGCTCCTCTCTGATTTCTAGAGCCATGTCTTGGTCAGCCAATCTTCGCGACAAAATCTTAAGATGTATGTCTGCAATTTCTTCAAGTGCAGAGCGTGAAAGTGGCGCGAAAACGATTGATTCATCTATTCGATTGATAAATTCAGGCCTAAAATGTTGGGCAACAACATCCATAACAGCAGATCTCATGACATCATAGTCACCCTCATCAGATAACACTTCAACCATGTCTGTTCCCAAATTCGACGTCATTACAATCACTGTATTTTTAAAGTCAACTGTTCTTCCCTGTCCATCTGTCAACCTCCCATCATCCAGCACCTGCAATAGTAAGTTGAAAACATCTGGATGGGCCTTCTCTACTTCATCCAGCAAAAGCAGTGAATAGGGTCTGCGCCGCACGGCTTCAGTCAAATATCCACCCTCCTCGTAACCCAAATAACCCGGCGGCGCACCAATTAGACGTGAGACCGAGTGCTTTTCCATGAATTCTGACATATCGATTCGTATCATGGATTCTTCAGTATCAAACAAGAATTCGGCTAAGGCTTTACATAACTCGGTTTTGCCAACTCCTGTTGGGCCGAGAAACATGAATGAGCCATTCGGCCGATCAGGATCTGATAGACCTGCTCTCGAGCGCCGAACTGCATTGGAAACGGCTGCAATCGCCCTATCTTGACCAATTACTCTTTCACTGAGATCTCTTTCCATATTAAGTAATTTTTCGCGCTCTCCTTCGAGCATTTTGGCCACTGGTATTCCTGTCCATCTAGAAACGACTTCGGCAATTTCTTCTTCTGTAACCCGCGTTCTCAATAATTTGTTGTCACAAGTTTCCTGCTCCCGAGCACTTGCAAGTTTCTTTTCAAATTCCGGTATCACGCTGTATTGGATTTGCGCCATTTTTTCCAAGTTGCCTGCCCTTCTCGCCATCTCAAGGTCTAAACGACTCTGCTCTAATTGACTCTTAATATGCGTAGCACCCTGAACAGATGCTTTTTCAGCTTTCCATACCTCACCAAGATCAGCATACTCAGCCTCAAGATTAGAGAGTTCTCCCTTGAGCTTCTTCAATCGTTTCTGAGATGCCCCGTCAGTCTCTTTAGATAGCACTTCGCGCTCTATCTTTAGCTGAATAATGCGCCTATCTAGTCGATCCATTGTCTCCGGTTTAGAATCGATTTCCATTCTGATCCGACTCCCCGCCTCATCAATCAGATCGATCGCTTTGTCAGGCAACTGCCGATCAGTTATGTAACGTTGTGATAAACGAGTGGCTGAAACGATAGCCGAATCAGTAATTTCAACTCCATGATGAACCTCATACCTCTCCTTCAGGCCGCGCAAGATTGCTATCGTGTCACCCTCATCGGGTTCTTCCACCAAGACCTTCTGGAACCGTCGCTCCAACGCTGCATCTTTCTCAATATGCTGACGATATTCGTTTAGAGTGGTAGCGCCCACGCAATGAAGCTCTCCGCGTGAAAGCGCAGGTTTTAGCATATTCCCCGCATCCAATGCCCCCTCTGCCTTTCCAGCGCCGACCATAGTATGCAACTCATCTATAAACAAAATAATCTGACCATCTTGCTTGGACAGTTCATTAAGTACAGATTTCAAGCGCTCTTCAAATTCACCACGTAATTTGGCTCCAGCCAGCAGAGCGCCAAAGTCCAGGCTCAATACTTTTTTTTGCTTTATGCCATCTGGGACTTCTCCATTGATAATTCTCTGCGCCAATCCTTCGACGATCGCCGTCTTGCCAACACCTGGCTCGCCAATTAGCACTGGATTATTTTTTGTGCGCCGCTGGAGGACTTGGATGGTACGACGGATTTCATCATCTCTCCCTATAACAGGATCTAAATCACCTCGCTCCGCTCGGGCTGTGAGATCCACGGTAAACTTCTCTAACGCTTCTCTTTTTTGCTCTGCGTCCATATCCATGACGCTTTCCCCGTTTCGAACCGCTTCGACCGCTTTAAGAGCCTTTTGCCTATCTCCGTACTTGGCTAACATCGCTCCTAACGAGTTCTGCTCATCTAGCAATGCCTCAAGCAGCACCTCAGTAGATATAAACTGATCACCTTTTCTCTGCGCATTACGATCACTTAGATTAATAACTTTTAATGCCTCAGTTGAAAATGCAATCTCGCCTGTAGGTTTATTTATCCGAGGCACTGACTCCATTTTCTCGGTCAATCCTGCGAGCATTCCCGGTATATCGTATCCCGCTCGATTGAGTATGGATTTGACGGTACCTTGAGGTTGATTGAGAATTGCTAACATGAGATGCACTGGTTCAACGGAAGCATGATCTCGACCAATAGCTATCGATTGCGCATCTCCCAAGGCCCCTTGTAATTGATTGGTGAACTTATCCATTCGCACTCTTCTCTCCCTCGCAAAACTGAGTTGCTTTATCAATTGTGGGGTTAAGGAGAGAAATTTCAACTAAAAAGACATTTTCTTTGTTGATTACAGAGCAACTCGACAAACCAAACAGAAGGAGTAAGGTTGCAGTTCTGGCATTGATTTATCGGAAACTCAGTTTCGCGCCCAAGCACTAAATTCATCAACCATCAAAGAAATCGATGATGCAATAGATGGTTTGAAGCTTACCGGTTTACCATATAATAGTTGAAGCCAAGACCATTTTTTCGCCGGTTTAAATAAGTTGAGTCGCAGAAATTGTTTCATGAAGCAGCTAAATTATTCTATATCTTTGTTGTTTAGTCGCTTCTTTATCCTCTTGCCTAAAGCCTTATATTTCGCACCTGACCGCAGATGAAATTTATACTGATGACGACGCTAAGGCTAAGCTTGCGTTAGCGCTGTGGTCATATCAATTACTGCTTTTTTTCCATCCCCAAACACCATTAGAGTGTTGTCCAAAGCGAATAGCGGATTCGGCAAGCCAGCAAATCCGGGGCTCAAGGATCGTTTTATCACCACCACGGTCTTTGCATAATCCACATTAAGAATTGGCATGCCATATATAGGGCTGCCCTCTTCATCTCGGGCCATGGGATTCACGACATCATTCGCGCCAATGATTATCGCTACATCCGTATCATCAAATGTAGGGTTTATCCTATCCATCTCGACAAGATTATCGTAAGGAACCTCCGCCTCCGCTAACAGAACATTCATGTGCCCAGGCATTCGGCCTGCCACCGGATGAATCCCATATTCGACGACCGTGCCTCGCGCCTCCATCGCATCAGCAAGCTCTCGAACTGCGTGCTGTGCCTGAGCCATCGCCATACCATAACCAGGAACAATTACGACGCGACTGGCAGTCTCCAGTATCATCGCCACTTCATCGGCCTGAGCACTTGTGACTTTTCCTGCATAAATCTCATCAGCATCGATGGACTCACCACCCTCCGCCATTTTCCCAAAGAGTACATTTGCCAGAGAGCGATTCATCGCTATGCACATAATGTTAGTTAATATTAGACCCGATGTGCCCACTAGTGAACCCGCAACTATGAGTACAGTATTCCCCAATATGAAGCCAGCCAAGGCCGCGGCAATTCCCGAATAAGAATTTAAGAGTGCAATGACAACCGGCATGTCTGCACCACCGATTGGTGCAACTAGGAAAACACCCATGACCAAAGCCAAGCATATCAGGGTGATCATAGCCGAAGTATTTCCCGGCTCAATAATGAGTATAGTTAAAGCCACCAATGAGGCGGCCAGCATGATTCCATTCCCTATGGGCCCACCAGGCAATGAGTAATCATTCTGCATGATTTCGCTGAGCTTAGTAAAAGCAACAATACTGCCGGTCAAAGTCAACGCACCAATCAAGACCGTCAAACCTATTGACAAAATTGCGACATGGCCCTCAACGCCCTCTCCAAAAGCGCCCATATCGGTTGAAATCTGTGCGGTCAGATCAGAAAAAGAGGTAATATCCAAGTTGAGTCGAGCGAAATATTCGGCTAGCGCAATGCTCAAAGACGCGGCACCCCCAAAGCCATTCAAAAGGGCAACCATCTCTGGCATAGACGTCATCTGAATTCTCAATGCTATGACCGATCCAACAACGGTGCCTATTGCAACACCAGCCGCTATATATGAAAAGTTGACAACGCTGCTGTGATATAAAGTCACCAGCACTGCAAGCAACATGCCCATAGCCGACAAAAAATTTCCACGCACCGCGGTTTTAGGTTTTGTTAAACCTTTAATACCGAGTATAAAAAGAATACTGGCTAGCAAATAAACCAGATTGACTAGATGAGCATTCATGCCTTATTTCCTTCTGAACATTGAAAGCATTCGGTTAGTGACAAGGTAGCCACCGACCACATTAAGAGTGGCTAGGGTCACCGCTATAAAACCAAAAATGTTTACCAGCATCGGAGAGGTGTCCGAACCTGCTGCAAGGAGAGCTCCGACCAACGTTATTCCTGATATGGCATTTGTTCCTGACATCAACGGTGTGTGCAAGGTTGGCGGCACCTTTGTTATTAATTCCACACCTAGAAAAAGAGACAGAATGAAGAGTGCCAATAGTAAAATCAAAATTTCCATTAATTAGGCTCCTTTGGTTTATCTTGCTCTGACGCGTCAAGCCCAGCTGACTCAGATTTGAGTTGTTTGCCCAAGTCCGAAAGACCAAGCAAACTTCGAATAGTGGGATGCGGAATCTCTCCAGCATCAGCTACTAATGTGTCAGAGATAATCTCATCGCTACGGTCCATCGCAATTTGGCCGTCATCATCAAGGATAAGATTTAACAGCGTCTCAAGATTTTTACCGTACATTTGGCTAGCATGAAATGCGAGCGACGAAGGAATATTTTCTGGGCCAATGATAGTAACGTCATGGACCTCAATGGTTTTTCCAGACTCAGTTAGTTCACAATTCCCTCCTCTCTCAGCAGCGAGATCCACTATCACTGAACCAGCTCTCATCGCCTTTACCATCTCGTCCGTCACCAAAATTGGGGACTTAGAACCTGGAACTGCCGCAGTTGTAATAACAATATCTTGCTCCGATACTACCGCAGTCATCAATTCTCTTTGCCTCGCCAAAAACTCCTCGCTCTGATCCTTCGCGTAACCTCCAGAACCTTCTGATTCAACAGTATCAAGGTCCAAAACTATTGGTTTGGCTCCGACTGAAATAATTTGCTCTTGCGCTGCAGGGCGCACATCATATGCCTCAACAATCCCTCCTAACCGCTTTGCAGTTGCACAAGCCTGAAGTCCCGCCACTCCCGCGCCCATAACCAAAACTCGCGCCGGGGTTAAGGTACCCGCAGCAGTCATCAGCATTGGAAACATTCTGGGGACCGCTGTCGCGGCTAACAGGACCGACTTATAGCCCGCCAGTGTTGCCATGGAGGAAAGGACATCCATACTTTGAGCACGGCTGATTCGGGGCACTAGCTCGAGGGCTAGTAACGAAGCTCCCGAAGTTGCAAGAGAGCTAATTGCAGAGGGGTTAGTAAGCGGATCCATCATACCTATGACTAGTTGTTCTGCCCTCAATAGTTCTGCGTCTCGGGCACCGTTTTCTTGATTCGCTCCAAAACTTTGGACTTGAAGGATTATATCGGATCGCTCAAAAATTGCCTTCCTATCATTTGTTAACTCTGCACCGGCAGCCTCATAGTCTGCATCTCGATAACCCGCTTTAATGCCAGCCCCCGACTCAAGCAGAAATTGAGCACCCTTTTTTATCATGGTGCGCACGTTGTCTGGGACCATAGCCACACGATTCTCTCCGGGCTTTGTTTCAGAGGGTATTCCAATAATCACAAATTTCTCCTAAAAAATTTACTCAAAATCTGAATGGCACTTTTACTCTCACAAGCCTTACTTTAACAAATCTAATAATCCTATAACAGGCTGTGATTTCGATGGATTTGGCCACTATTATAATCAGTTGAATCAAACCAAAACTACTGTTATCGCTAGGAAGCTTCCTGCGATTTAATTGGAGTCAAATTTACGTTATGCATCTCAGGTGACCCTTGTAACAGCAAACTCAGCAATATCCCTTAGAACATGCGTGAATTCATTCGTTGGAATTTCTTTAAGTGCTTCACAAGCTTGGTTGACTTCACTCTTCGCCACATCAATAGCGTAATCAAGCCCTCCTGATGTTTCCACCAGGGCCAGAATTTCAGAGAAGTCGTGAGACTTTTCTCCTCTGACCAATTCTCTCAAGACTTCGGCTTTATAAGAATCGATCCGGTCTCGAGTAAAAATTAAAGGCAGCGTCATTTTGCCCTCGGCAAGATCTGCTCCAATATGCTTGCCAGTGCTTACTGAGGAGCCTTTGTAGTCCAATACATCGTCGCTGATCTGGAATGCCATTCCAAGATGCCTGCCATAACGAGCCATGGGTGCCTCACCAGAACCTGCTAGAACTGCTCCAGTACGAGCAGCAGCTTCGAATAGAACCGCAGTCTTCTTAAAAATTACCTCATTATACGTCTCTTGACTAATATTGGGGTTGCCGGCGTTGGCCAACTGCTGGACCTCACCTTCGGATATTAAATTACTTGCGTCCGCGATGATAGACATAATAGATAGATCAGCAATCTCTACCAACATCTGAAACGCTCTAGAGTAAAGAAAATCCCCCACCAAAACGCTTGGAGCGTTTCCCCAATGACTATTTGCGGTCTCTCGACCACGTCTCAATGCCGAAACGTCTACTACATCATCGTGCAATAAAGTTGCCGTATGTATGAACTCTATTATTGCGGCAGCCTTGATATGATTCCGCCCGCTGTAACCATTTGCAAGGGCAGATAGAAGAACCACCACTGGACGAAGTCGTTTACCGCCTGAATCAACAATGTAGTTTCCGATATTTTCTACTAATTCGACATCCGAACGGAGCCTATCAACGATAAGTCGATTGACAGAAGCAAAATCAGCTTTGACGGGTTTATAAAGGAAACTGCTCAAGGATGGCACGGTCTTTAGTTGCGTTTTTATAATGCTAGGCAGAGGTCGCTAATCTGTCAACATAAATGTGATCAGCGTTCACGAAATATACATATCATCACATACTTGACCTTAAATTTTTGTCCTTTTAAATAGTTGCTGCATTGTTTATAAGTGGTTAGGATGCAGAACGTTTAATGGAATTGGCCTTTAATATGCAATTTGAATCAAAATCGTCCTATAGCAAAGATGAGCTTTTAGCTTCAGGACGTGGCGAGCTATTTGGGAAAGAAAACGCAAAGCTGCCTGCACCCAACATGCTCATGATCGATCGCATTGTTGAAATAAATAATGATGGCGGCGACTACGGCCTCGGGCAAATTATAGCGGAAATTGACATTCACCCTGACCTTTGGTTTTTCGAGTGTCATTTCAAGGGCGATCCAGTTATGCCGGGGTG
>PCDB01000054.1 GCA_002591625.1 Porticoccaceae bacterium | reverse complement strand
TCCGGCGCTCTACCAACTGAGCTACGCCCACCATTAACTGCTATTTTGTTGCCTAACTGTGAAGACATTCATGACAACAGCCTACTGTTCCGTTAGATCTCATAAAGCGATACTTAACAGACCCTAGTTTCATCAGTAGGTAAAATTGGTCGGGGATGAGGGATTTGAACCCCCGACATCCTGCTCCCAAAGCAGGCGCGCTACCAGACTGCGCTAATCCCCGAACTATTATGGTGCTAACTCCATTTGAAGTCGGCGCATGATACTTTTAAGCGGTAATCTCGTCAATTCTTATAATAACACGGTATTCACAAGCGGTCTTGGTCAGCAAATGCAAATAATTAGCACCACCGAGCTCTTTGTCGAGCGATAAAAAAGCTGAGATACCTTGAAACGATTAGACCCGATCAATTAGTTTTTAAGAATAATGTATAATCTTGTTTAAACTGCTAACTATCCGAATCATGGTCACAGCCTCGCTAACGAAAATTTTATAATACGCTAATTCGAACTCACATTTTTGAACTAAGCTTTAGGATAAATTATGTATAACGGTAAAACTTTAAGTGTCTCCAAGATCCATAACCAATTTGCTGAATTATGTTTCAACAATCAAGACGAGTCTGTTAATAAACTTGATTTAAATACGACACGGGAGCTAGCTGAAGCTGTAGCGATTATGAGAGAGGATAGCCAAATCAAAGGACTTTTGGTGACAAGCAAAAAGCCTGTATTTATTGTAGGTGCAGATATAACTGAATTTTCTGAAATGTTTAAATTGCCAAAAGATGCTTTTCTATCGAGAGTGAAAAAGGTGACAAAATCCCTAGTTTCACTTGAAAACCTCCCATTTCCAACTGTGGTTGCGATTAATGGTTATGCATTAGGAGGTGGTCTGGAGGTATGCATGGCATGTGATTACAGAGTGCTTTCAGATAGGGCATCAATCGGAATGCCAGAGGCTACTTTAGGCATAATACCTGGCTTCGGAGGAACCGTGAGATTACCGCGAATCACAGATATATCCACGGCTCTTGAATGGATGATATCTGGAGCCATTCAAAACGCAAAACATGCTTTAGAAAAAGGTGCTGTTGATGAAGTAGTTCCTGAGTCTGATCTTCGAGACGTCGCGCTGGAAAGATTGTTAGACTTTGCTTCAGATCTCCGAGATTACAAAATCCTTCGTTCTTTAAAGTCGCAGCCGATCGATTGTGATCACTCGATGCTTGATCAAACCTGCGATACACATCGCGACTCAGCAGACAAAAAGCCCGGCAGGAACTATCCGGCCCCTCTGACTTTGGTAGAAACACTTCGATCATCGGCAAAATTAAAGCAAGAACCTGCTCAGGAGCTCGAATCCGAGGCGTTCTATAGAATAGCGCAGACATCTCAAGCTAGAGCGATGGTTGGAATATTCTTGAGCGATCAATATCTGGGCAAGCAAGCACGATTTCAAATAAAAAAACACGAACATGAGTTAATAAAAATTCGACGGAGCGGGATCATCGGTGCCGGCATAATGGGGGGTGGAATAGCCTATCAAAACGCCATCAAAGGATACTCTGTATTGCTGAAGGACATTGAACAAAAAGCTCTGGACCTAGGAATGTCTGAAGCATCGAAGCTGTTATCAAAATCTATTGACCGACAAAAAATTAAGCCGATCGATGGTTTAAATGTGCTTTCAAAAATCACCCCGACTCTTTATAACAATGGGATAGAAACATGTGATGTCATTGTGGAAGCCATTGTTGAGAATGAAGAAGTGAAAAAAATTGTCTTAGCTGATATCGAGAGTGCGGCTCGTGAAGATTCTGTAATTACGTCCAACACATCAACCATCTCTATTAATCGACTAGCATCCGTGCTTGTGCGCCCAGAAAATTTTTGTGGGCTGCACTTTTTTAATCCCGTTCATGCTATGCCATTAGTAGAAATCGTTCGTGCGAAGAATAGCTCAGACACGACCGTAGCGATGCTTTGTGACTACGTGTTGGGACTAGGTAAAAAAGCAGTTGTCGTTAATGATTGCCCGGGTTTTTTAGTTAATCGGACACTTTTCGCAATGCTATTTGGATTTGAAATGTTAGTTCAAGATGGAGCTGATTTTAGGCAAATAGATAGCGTCATGGAGGCATGGGGTTGGCCCATGGGTCCAGCTTATTTGATCGATGTGATTGGACTTGATACTCTCAATCACTGCTACGATTCTATGTCGTCGGGGCTTCCAGAGCGATTTAATTTAAAGAAATCAAATTACCCAAGCCGGCAAATATTCAGTGCAGGACGATTGGGCCAAAAAAATGGTCGAGGATATTATCAATATCTCAAAGGTAAAAGTGGGCGCGCTGAAAAGCAGATTGACATTGAAACTCAAACTATTATCGAAGCAGTTTCAGAGCGAACTAAATCCTTTTCTGATGAAGAAATTGTAAATAGAATGATGCTGCCCATGGCTAATGAGATGCTTCGATGCCTTGATGAGCAGATTGTTGCTACTCCCGAGGAGGCTGATATGGCATTAGTTTATGGACTTGGCTTTCCTAGATTTCGGGGCGGCATCTGTCGATGGATGGATGAGGTTGGTCCCGCGAGTCTCTATGATCTTGGCCGCAGCTTGGAGGGGGTTAGCATGCTATACAGTCCACCTGCCAGCTTAGAAAAGCGCGTGGTAAACAATGTGCTGCTTTATCAATGAAAATTTATGTAGCAAGAACGCCCTGCACGCGCTTGATTATCAAAATTGGTTCATTGTGTTGTCTTTTCCTGAAGCTTTGAGAGCTTGATCACCAGAAAAATATTCTTTGTGATCGTCACCCATATTAGAACCCGCCATCGCCTGATGCTTAACGCAAGCTATACCTTGTCTAATTTCCTTTCTCTGCACTTCAGCCACATAGGCAAGCATTCCTTCTTCGCCAAAGTACCCTTTGGCCAGGTTATCTGTTGATAGAGCAGCCGTATGATAGGTGGGAAGCGTTATTAAATGATGAAAGATACCCGCATGTTCCGATGCATCTGACTGAAAGGTACGAATCTTCTGATCAGCTTCAATGGCCAGTGGGCTGCCGTCATACTTTTCTGACATAAGATCATCGCGATCATAAGCACCCATGTCTTGACCTTCTGAAGCCCAGTCATCGAAAATCTGCTGGCGGAAGTTTAACGTCCAATTAAAACTAGGGGAATTATTGTAAACCAATTTTGCATTCGGAATGACTGCCCTCACTTCATCAACCATTTCTTTTATTTGACCAATGTGAGGCTTTTCGGTTTCTATCCACAGCAGGTCAGCCCCGTTTTGAAGAGATGTTATGCAATCTAAAATCGAGCGCTGTTTTCCTGTTCCATCTTTAAAACGATACAAACCATTAGCTAAGCGTTCAGGTTTCACAAGTTTGCCGTCAAGTTTGATAACGGTCTCGCCCTCACTAACGTCTTCTAGGGAATTTACCGGAGTCGTTTTCAAGAAACGATTGTACTGGTGCGCCAAGTCACCGGGATCATGCGAAACTGGTATTTTCTGCGTGAGGCTCGCACCAAGAGAATCTGTTCTTGCCACTATCACTCCGTCATCAACACCAAGTTCAATGAAGGCATAACGCACTGCATTGATCTTTGAAAGAAAATCTTCGTGTGGAACCGTAACTTTACCATCTTGATGTCCGCATTGCTTAGCATCAGAAACTTGATTTTCTAGTTGTATGCAGCAGGCACCTGCCTCAATCATCTGCTTGGCTAACAAATAGGTGGCTTCCTCATTACCAAAGCCTGCATCAATATCAGCAATAATTGGCACTACGTGCGTTTCAAAATTATCAATTCGACTCTGTATCTCTGACGCGAGCGCGTCATTTTTACTTGCTAAGGCAGAATCATAGGATGCAAATAATTCTCCAAGAACACGCGCATCGGCTTGACGGAGAAACGTATAGAGCTCCCCGATAAGTGATGCCACAGATGTCTTTTCATGCATTGATTGATCGGGGAGGGGTCCAAATTCTGAGCGAAGCGCTGCGATCATCCAACCAGATAAATACAAATAGCATTTATCAGTCGAGTTAAGATGTTTTTTAATGGCAATTAATTTCTGCTGACCGATAAATCCATGCCAGCAGCCCAAGGATTGAGTATAGCGCGAGACGTCAAGGTCATATTCAGCCATATCTTTTCGCATAATTTTGGCGCAATACTTTGCTATTTCAAGGCCTGATTTGAAACGATTTTGAGCCCTCATCCGAGCGCCATAGATTGGATTGATTCCTTTCCAATTTCGATTGCCGCAGCTTTGAAGTTGACGAATTTCCTCTATATCTTGTTTCAATGACGCCATGATTCTTCCTTATTATTGTTTGATTTTTGATTGACCCAAGCCCTACGATACGTAAGATAGTGAAATAAATCTAATTAATAGCTTCTATGGCTAATATTTTTTGAATGAATATATCCCGAATCGATCTCAATCTCTTGGTCTACCTCGACGTTTTGCTCCGACAATCAAATGTTACCCGGGCCGCTGAGGAATTGGGAATAAGTCAACCCGCAATGTCTAATAGCTTGAGACGACTAAGGGATCTTTTTAACGATCCACTATTAATCCGAACAAGCGAGGGGATGCAACCCACCGACAGAGCGCTCGAGCTCAAACCCCTCATTCGCAAAGTTCTTTTTGCTGCTGAACAAGCAATATTACCTTCTGCCTATTTTGATCCTGCCGCGAGCAGACGGATTTTTCGAATCATGGCAAGTGACTACACGGAGGCGACTCTTCTACCCGTTTTATTGTCCAAACTACGCACATTAGCCTCTGAGATTCGTTTAGACATAATGACACCTAGCGATGTCGACTTCCAAGATGTTGAAAGGGGCAAAGTTGATTTGGTCATCAATCGGTTCGATACCCTGCCTCAGTCATTTCATCAGATTAACCTTTGGGATGATGGTTTTTCATGTGTCGTAAATTCGAAAAATCCCGTCGTACAAAATTGGAATCTAGAGTCCTACTTAGCCAATAAACACGTTTGGGTGAGTAAAACAGGAATGGGCGTAGGAGTGGGTATGACGCCAGATGATGTTCAACGATTGGGATGGGTTGACGAGGCTTTGAGGAGGCATGGAGTCACGAGAGAGATTTCTGTGTTTACACGTCATTACCAGGCAGCCCTGCTGTTGGCCGAACAGCATCATTTAATCGTCACGATTCCTACCATGGCTGCTCGAAGTTCGAGACATAATACACGAGTCGTAGTTATTGAGCCTCCTTTCGATATACCTCGCATGCGACTTAAAATGGTTTGGAGTCCTCTGCTCCATCATGATCCGGGACACCGCTGGCTCAGAAAATTGATAAAAACTGTCTCGGAGCAAATTGTTCAGATAGATTGAATCGAGAAACGGACTGCGATAGGTAGATTTAAAATTTTAACTAAACCATTAAATTAATTAATTATACAAATTAACATCTCTTGCTCTAAAATCGCCCGTAGTTTTTTTATTTTATGCTAATAAAAAACAAATATTCGGAAAAAGCGAGCACAGAATATGTCCAACCGAATCAGTTGTGCCGGCCTCGATATATCGGACGAGATATACCAATTAATCTCCAATGAAGTTTGTCCTGATTTAGGAATTGACAGTGAAACGTTTTGGAATGGAGCTGCAAAGATAATATCCGAGTTTGGGCCAAAAAACAGAGCGCTTCTAGCCAAACGAATTATGTTGCAAGATCAAATTGATGACTGGCACAAGAAACATAAACACACCAATAATTTTGAAAAATACAAGAGCTTCCTGCAAGACATTGGATATTTGGTGCCAGGAGGCGATGACTTCATAATATCTCCAGTGAATGTAGATTTCGAAATTTCTTCTCAAGCTGGACCACAATTAGTCGTACCTATCACAAACGCAAGATTTGCAATTAATGCCGCAAATGCTCGTTGGGGCAGTCTTTATGACGCGCTTTATGGGAATGATGTTATCTCGGAAGAACGGAATGCCCAGAAAGGTGCTCACTATAATCCTGTTAGAGGAGAAAAAGTAATCCAATATGGCCGTGCTTTTCTTGATAAAGCAGCTCCAATTAAAAATAATTTTCATCGCCATGTGACACGTTATAATTTGCAAGAAGGGAAGCTTATCATGCTAATGACCGACGGCTCTGAAGCTCGTCTTAAAAACGAAACGCAGTATGTTGGTTATGCCGGGAATCCAGAGTCGCCTTCATCAATTATATTAAAAAACAACGACCTACATATTGAAATTCAAGTGGACAGGGGCACTTCGGTTGGGAGTTCTGACCTCGCTGGAGTAAAAGATATCATTTTGGAGTCAGCTATTACAACCATCATGGATTGTGAGGATTCCGTAGCAACAGTGGATTCTGACGATAAGGTGCTCGCTTATCGGAACTGGTTAGGTTTAATGAAAGGTGACTTGTCATCCTCTTTTATTCGCAATGGTAAAGCTGTTGAAAGAAAAATGAATGCTGATCGAGAGTTTGTGGCGCCCGACGGCAACTCTTTAAAGCTATCTGGACGCGCTCTAATGTTTGTCCGAAATGTTGGATTATTAATGACAAGCCCTATGGTGCTGGACAGTTCCGGAAACGAAGTACCCGAAGGAATCATGGACGCAATAATCACAAGTTTGATTGGACTTTATGATCTTAAAGGGCTCGGCAAATACAAAAATTCAAACGCGGGCAGCATATATATCGTTAAACCGAAAATGCATGGCCCTGAGGAAACTGCTTTCTCAAACGCCCTTTTTAATGCTGTGGAAGATATGCTGCATATACCTCGTTATTCGATCAAGATGGGAGTAATGGATGAAGAACGACGAACATCTGTCAATCTCAAAGAGTGCATTAGGACTGTAAAAGATCGAGTTGTATTTATAAATACTGGCTTTTTAGACCGAACTGGCGACGAGATTCACACAAGTATGTTAGCGGGCCCATTTCTGCCCAAAAATGAGCTCAAAGAACGTGTCTGGATTAAGGCATATGAAGATCGAAATGTCGATATCGGTCTGAGTTGTGGCTTCGGAGGAAAAGCACAAATTGGTAAAGGTATGTGGCCAATGCCTGACAAAATGTCGGATATGATGAACCAAAAATCTGCTCATCCAAGATCAGGGGCTAATACAGCCTGGGTTCCATCTCCCACAGCTGCAACACTGCATGCTATTCATTATCATGAAATCAATGTTTCAGCGCAGCAAAAGCAACTTTCCAATCGCACTCCAGCGCGGGTGGATGATATTCTTGATATACCTCTTATGGCAAATCGGACATTAGATATTGAGGAAATCCAAAGAGAATTAGAAAACAATATACAAGGAATTCTTGGCTATGTGGTTCGTTGGATCGATCAAGGCATAGGTTGTTCTAAAGTTCCAGACATTAACGATATAGGCTTGATGGAGGATCGTGCTACTCTGAGGATATCAAGCCAACACATCGCCAATTGGTTAGAGCATGGACTTTGTTCCCACGGACAGGTAATAAAAACCTTAGAGAAGATGGCGGAATTGGTTGACAATCAAAATCGGGACGATCATAGTTATACAAGGATGGGTCCAAACTATTCAGGCAATCTCGCATTTCAAGCCGCTTCTGATCTAATTTTTAAGGGCTCCGTCCAACCTAACGGTTATACCGAGCCAACCCTGCACCACTATAGACTAGTAAAAAAATCGGGAAATTAATGAAGGAAGAAATCGGCATCTCAACTGCAGATCTCTGTGACCAGCACGCTGATAAGGTGCGGGTGGTAGAACCAATCTTCAAGAGTTTTGGTGGCAATAAGGCATTTAGTGGTGAAATTGTGACCGTGAAATGTTTTGAGGACAACTCTTGTGTCAGAAAAGTATTGGCAGAAAACGGCGATGAAAGAGTACTCGTAGTCGATGGTGGCGGGAGTATGCGAAGAGCGTGTTTGGGTGACATGCTCTGCGAAATGGCGGTGAAAAATTGTTGGAGTGGCGTTTTAGTCTATGGTTGTGTCCGAGATGTTGATGCTATGGCTCACATTAATTTGGGAGTGCAAGCAATCGGAATTCACCCTATGAAAACGGAGAAAAGAGGAGTGGGTGAGATCGATGTGCCAGTGACATTTGGCGGCGCGACTTTTTTCCCTGGCGAGACCTTCTATGCAGACTCTAATGGAGTACTAGTCACCTCACTGCCGTTGTCTTCGGACCAAAAATAATCTGACAAATGTCGGTCATTCTAATTATGATTGATCCTAAGCAGATTTTGCTTATTCAGCCCTCCCTCTTCAGGAATCAAGAACAAAATATTTAACCTTCTAATAGCCTTCCATTCTTAAATTTCTTGATAATTTCGCCTGTTGTAGGAATCGCTTTTTTTGAATTATTCAAGTCAATCGTAGCTATTCGTTCCTCATTAGTGACATCCATAGATTCGGGATATTTTGGTTCGGTCATATACCTAGCAAACCACTCTAAAAGAAGTTCATCGTCGTCTAGCACCTCTGACAAACGAGCACGTATTTGGATCAGGTATTCGTTTGAAATGTGGTCTTTATTTTCGATCGGCTTTAATCTTGGGTCGCTGATGTACTTGGGGAAATTTGATTTCGTATTTAATTCGACGGCAAGATCACTAAGAATCTCGGAGCAGGAAGGCATTCGAAATCCAACGGAATAGGTTATGCTTTCACTCAGGGTTATTCCGTAGTGAGCATATCTAGGTGGCAGATATAGCATATCCCCTGTGCTCATAATAAATTCTCGTTCATGTTTGAAGTCATGAATGACTCTGAGATCTTCATGCTTGCTAAGCTCGGTATCCTCATCGCATATGCCACCCAATTTCCATGATTTTTCGCCTAACCCTTGAATTAAAAAAACATCATAATGATCAAAATGCGCTCCTACATTTCCGCCTTCAACCGAATAGGTAACCATGATATCGTCGAGACGCCAACTTGGTAAAAAATCGAAGTGGTTTAAAAGTTTTTTTATTTTTGGAGACCATAGATCCATTGCATCCACAAGCAAGCACCAATTATTTTCGGGAAGGGTGAGGAATCTCTCTTCGCTGATAGGACCATATTCTACTTCTAACTCTTTACCGACAATTAATCTAGAGTGTATTTCTTCGTTCATCGCAAACCCTGCAAGCTCATCAGGTTCAATCAAAGTGGGCAACTCAGGTAACGCGTTTTTTACGAAAAGAGGTTTTTGTTGCCAAAATTCATCGAGAAAACGTTTCTGAGACAAATTTCCAAGTAATTTATGGGGACGGGTCATAGCGACATTTTTTTGAGGACTGACTATAAATTATGAGCTTGCTCTGCTGCATTCCCAATATAGTTTTGGGGGGTTAGTTCGAGTAATTTTTTCTTAGCAGCATCCGGCAAATCAAGTTGCTCAAGAAATATTCGGATCTGAACTCTATCGATTGCCTTTCCTCTAGTGAGAGTTTTGAGCTTTTCATAGGCTTCAGGTACTCCATGACGGCGCATCATCGTTTGAATTGGTTCTGCCAAGACTTCCCAACTCCTTTCAAGATCAGTCCGAATCCGCGATTCATCAATATCCAGTTTTTCGACACCTTTTAAAATCGAGCGATAAGAAATGAGCGAGTACCCTATGCCAACGCCCATATTTCTTAAAACTGTCGAATCGGTAAGATCTCTCTGCCATCTGGAAATCGGCAATTTTTTTGACATATGCGCAAGAACGGCATTCCCTAATCCGAGATTTCCCTCGGCATTTTCAAAGTCAATTGGATTAACTTTGTGAGGCATCGTTGAGGATCCAACTTCTCCAGCATTTATACGTTGCTTAAAATAGCCCAAACTGATATATCCCCAGATATCTCTCGTGAAATCAATGAGAATCGTGTTGATGCGTGCCATCACATCAAACAACTCTGCCTTATAATCGTGGGGCTCTATTTGTGTGGTGAAAGGGTTAAGAGTAAGGCCTAGTTTTGTTACAAATTTTGCGGAACTAGCGCTCCAATCTATTGAAGAGTAGGCAACCTTATGCGCGTTGAAGTTGCCTACGGCACCGTTCATTTTTCCAAGAATATCTAATGCTTTTAATTGTGCGATCTGCCGTCTTAGTCTGTAGGCCACATTCGCCATTTCTTTCCCTAAGGTTGTTGGTGACGCGATCTGTCCATGTGTTCTTGCTACGATTGCAGTAGAGGCATATTGGTGGGCCATTTCTTTAAGCTTGGCCTCAATTGCTTCCAAGATGGGAGTGATGACCTCGTCACGAGCTTCTTTCAACATTAACCCATGAGCAAGATTATTAATGTCCTCGGAGGTGCATGCGAAGTGTATGAATTGACTACAATTCTTTAACTCCTCAGAAGTATCGAATTTTTCTTTTATAAAATACTCGACAGCCTTCACATCATGATTGGTGTAGGCTTCTATTTCTTTAACACGTTCTGCGTCCTGGAGACAGAAATCTTCTCTTATGGATCTAATTGATTCTAACGCTGGTTGGGAAAATTTTGGGAGTTCTGTAATGCTACTATCTTCAGCTAGATGCTCCAGCCAACAGATCTCAACGAAAACTCGATATTTGATTAACCCATATTCGCTAAATATATTTCTGAGCTCTTGGACTTGAGCGAAGTAGCGTCCATCAATTGGTGAAACTGCTAGAAGAGGGGCAATCATAAAAGAATCCAGAATCGTTTGCTTAAAAAGGGAACAGAGATCTTAACTCATATTATAGATCAAATTTCAGTTTCAGATCCTCGAAATATTTTCATTCCATGCACGTTCAATAATACCACCACCAAGGCATCTATCGTCAACGTAAAAGACTATCGACTGACCAGGAGTAACAGCTCGCTGAGATTCAAAAAAAGCAACATCACAACGCCCATTGCGATTAATGCTTACTAAGCAATTTTGGTCGTCCTGTCGATATCGTATTTTTGCAGAGCATGGAAACTGCTTACTATTCGGAGGTCCGTTTATCCAATGCAATGAGCTCGCTTCAAGCCGATTAGAGAAAAGCAACGGATTTCTCGATCCCTGCACAACATAAAGGATATTATTGCTTACATCCTTTGATAGAACATACCAAGGCTCTTTGGAACTATCTTTTTGTCCGCCGATCTTAAGGCCTTGCCGTTGTCCAAGCGTATAAAAGATCAGACCTTGGTGCTCACCCATCACCTTTCCCTCTGGAGTTAACATAAGGCCTGGTTGTGCCGGCAAATAATTTGAAAGGAAATCTGCAAATCTCCGCTCGCCAATAAAACATATCCCAGTACTGTCTTTTTTGTTTGATGTCACCAAATTCTCTTGACTAGCAATAAGTCGAACATCTTTTTTATCCAGTGATCCGACTGGAAAAAGAGATTTGGCTAATGAGTCCTCTGGAACAGCATATAGAAAATAAGTTTGATCTTTATTGAGATCATTTCCTTTAAACAGATGTGAGTTATTACCACGCTTCAAAATCCTCCCATAGTGACCTGTTGCTATAAAGTCGGCTCCTAAAACTTCAGCATATTCAAGAAAAACTTTAAATTTGATTTCGCGATTACACAGCACATCTGGGTTTGGCGTCCTCCCAGAAGCATATTCTTTGAGAAAAATATCAAAGACATTTTCCCAATATTCGGAGGCAAAGTTAGCTGTATGAAGAGGAATACCCAAAACCGAACAAACTTGTTGGGCATCTCGCAAATCAGTTTTTGCGGTACAATACTCGGTCTCGTCGTCCTCATCCCAGTTCTTCATAAAAAGAGCTTCGACGGCGTAACCATTTTTCTGCAGCAAGAACGCCGATACAGATGAGTCCACTCCCCCGGACATCCCAACAATCACTTTTTTCAAAATAGCCTGGTTCCTTTCTACGCTAGTAACTATAAGTATGTTTTAAATAAATTTAATGAGAATATATGCTGCCTTTCATATTGCTCTATACAATCTAAAACCATTGGGCTCCTCAGCATGGATTGATATTCATAAATTTCGGAGCTGGACAACCATAGAACTTCATCAATCTGATCATCGATCGGCTGAAGCGGGTCTTCTCTAACTGGCTCGGCACAGAAGCTCGCGCGATAGTAGGTGATGCCGCTGGCTTTTGAATAATATGTAGAAAAGCCTAAGAAGCCGAAAGGTTTAACAATCCATCCGGTTTCCTCTAAAGTCTCTCTGACAGCTGCTGCAACAAGATCTTCCCCCGGAATGACGTGACCTGCGGGCTGATTGATTACTTGACACCCATTAATATTTTCCTTTACAAGAAGGAAACAATCGTCATTGGAAACTACTGTTGCTGCGGTCAAATGAATCCGCTCATCCATATAAAGATATCCATTGTGACTAAACAAACTTCACGTAACCGTCGTTTTTCGACTCTATCATGAAATTGATATTGAAAAAGACTAGTTCATTCAAAAAGTCTCTTTATTCCTGCATTTATCCAAGAAATGTCAGTTATATCGGCTAGGATCCTCAGCGATTGGAAGATCTGACCCTACGTAACCCTTCGTACTCCTTAAGAGGTCGTAATGACACTAAAAGCCACATTATAGAAAAGAATTGAAATGTATAGATACAACGTAATCAACGCATTGACGAGTTCTAAAACCATGGGTATCTATGGTAAAATGTGGTCATAGGAAGATTCGGCAGGAAGTCCAAAACTTGCTGCTAACAAATGTACCCAGTTAACGAGGCAAAAAATGGCGTATCAACATATTGAAATCCCAGAATCCGGAGAAAAGGTCACCATTAACACAGATTTTACCTTAAACGTTCCCAACAACCCGGTGATACCATACATTGAAGGCGATGGTATTGGAATGGACATTACACCAGTAATGATCAGCGTCATAGATGCAGCAATAAAAAAAGCCTATGGAGGAGAACGGAAAATCTCTTGGATGGAGGTGTATTGCGGAGAGAAAGCAGCAGAATTATATGAAGGAGACTGGTTTCCAGCCGAAACATTAGAGGCAATCAAAGAATATATTGTGTCAATCAAAGGACCCTTAACGACGCCTGTTGGAGGCGGATTTAGATCCCTCAACGTGGCGTTAAGGCAAGAACTTGACCTATTTGTATGCCAGCGTCCTGTTCGTTGGTTCGAAGGTGTCCCCTCGCCTGTGAAAGAACCACAAAAGGTAGATATGTGTATTTTTCGTGAAAACTCTGAAGACATCTATGCAGGAATAGAATGGAAAGGCGGCAGTGACGGGGCCAAGCAGATTATCGGCTTCCTGAAGGAGAACATGGGGGTCTCGAAAATTCGATTCGAAGATAATTGTGGCATCGGAGTGAAGCCCATTTCAGAAGAGGGCACCAAGAGACTAGTGGCTAAGGCAATTCAATATGCAATAGATCAAAACAAAACGTCAGTCACGTTAGTTCACAAGGGCAACATAATGAAGTTTACCGAGGGTGCTTTTTGTGATTGGGGTTATGAAGTCGCTCAGGAGCAGTTCGGTGGCACTGCGCTAGACGGAGGACCTTGGCACGTTGTTAAGAATCCCAATTCAGGACAGGAAATTATAATAAAAGATGTAATTGCCGACGCGATGTTACAGCAAATACTGACGCGACCAAATGAATACAGCGTCATAGCGACCATGAATTTAAATGGCGATTACATTTCTGATGCTCTTGCCGCTCAAGTCGGAGGGATAGGTATAGCTCCAGGAGCAAACTTATCAGACGATATAGCAATTTTTGAGGCAACTCATGGCACGGCCCCAAAATATGCGGGCCAAGATAAAGTGAATCCAGGTTCGCTCATTTTGTCTGCAGAAATGATGTTGCGGCATATGGGATGGGGCGAGGCCGCTGATCTTGTAGTCAAGGGAATCGAGGGTGCAATATCTCAAAAAAAGGTGACTTATGATTTTGAGAGACTAATGGAAAATGCTCAGCTTCTCTCTTGCTCGCAGTTTGGTGAGGCGATTATAGAAAGTATGTAACATTATCCGGTATGGGTTAATAGACTTTGAGCCGACTCCTGATGGCTATATAAATGCACTCAATGGATGGTCGACAAAAAACAGTCGGTTCTTAAGCTGAAGATGTTGTCATTTATTTAATATCTAGACGTTTTTTTGAGAGTAAAACAGATACTAATTTCACATTTTTTGTACCGAGGCAGGTTGTCATTCATGAGTCAAAAAACTAACGAGTACGGCACCGATGAAGATGTAGGAGTATTAGTAAAAGAGAAGCCCCCAGCTCTTCAGAAACCGCGTCTCTACCAGGTCGTACTGCTAAATGATGATTACACTCCAATGGAATTTGTCGTAGAATTAATAGAAAAGTTTTTCAGCAAAACTCGTGAAACTGCCACGAGAATTATGCTCATGATTCACAACGAAGGCAAAGGAGTTTGTGGCATCTATACCCAAGACATAGCGGAAACAAAAGCAGCGATGGTTAACAAATATTCAATGCAGCACCAGCATCCGCTGTTATGCGAAGCTGAACCGTGTGACGAAGACTAGTACCGATGCTGAGCCGTGAACTTGAAGTTACTTTAAATCTCGCTTTCAAAACCGCCCGCGAAAATCGCCACGAGTTTATGACAGTGGAACATCTGTTGCTAGCACTTCTCGATGATGCGTCCGCATCCAGAGTCCTGAAGGCGTGCGGCGCAGACCTGGGTCTGCTTAGGCAAGATCTTCAAGAATTTATTGACTCCACCATTCCTAGAATTTCTGAAAATGAAGAAGATCAAGAAACAAAGCCAACGCATGGATTTCAAAGAGTTCTTCAAAGAGCTGTCTTTCAAGTCAATTCCGCTAACACAAGGGAGGTCATGGGTGCCAATGTCATCGTAGCAATTTTTAGTGAACAAGAAAGTCAAGCGGTATACCTATTACGATTACAAAATGTTGCTCGTATCGATGTTGTCAACTTTATTTCTCACGGCATTTCTAAAATGGCTGATCACTCCGAACCATCGAATACTGATCAACCCATAAATGAGCCTGATCAAGATAGTGAAACTCCAATTAAATCGGATGCGCTACTAATACAATTTGCTACTAATCTGAATTCTAAGGCGGAAAAGGGCCTAATTGACCCTCTAATCGGTAGGATATCGGAGCTTGAACGGCTGAGCCAAATTCTGATGCGTCGAAGAAAAAACAATCCATTATTAGTCGGGGAAGCAGGGGTAGGGAAGACCGCCATAGCCGAGGGACTAGCGCAACTTATAGTTGAAGGAAAGGTCGCTGAACCAATATTGAATAGCACAGTTTATTCTTTGGATATGGGATCATTGCTCGCTGGAACAAAATATAGAGGAGATTTTGAGAAACGGCTGAAAGGAATAATCAATGAACTAAAACAGAAAGACAAATGCATTCTCTTCATAGACGAGATTCATACTATAATTGGAGCCGGCGCTGCTTCAGGCGGGGTGATGGATGCTTCTAATATTTTAAAACCGCTTCTATCATCAGGTGAAATTCGGTGCATCGGTTCAACCACCTACCAAGAGTATCGCGGAGTATTTGACAAAGATCATGCCCTATCAAGACGATTCCAGAAGATCGACATCTCTGAACCTACTGTTGAAGAGGCACACCAAATTTTAAAGGGACTGAAATCACGTTTCGAACACCATCATTCGTTGCGTTATAGCGACGCTTCTCTTAGATCAGCAGCTGAACTTTCTAGCAAATTTATTAATGATAGATTTTTACCTGATAAGGCAATTGATGTTATTGACGAAGCAGGAGCGTTTCAAAGGCTCCAAACCGCTGATAAACGTAAAAAAATTGTAAGTGTGTCTGACATTGAAAAGATCATCTCAAAAATTGCCCGTATACCTCCCAAAAGTGTTTCTAACTCTGACAAGAAGCAACTCAAAGGGTTAGCCCAAAAACTCAAGATGACTGTTTTTGGACAAGATCATGCAATCGACAAACTGTCTACTGCTATCAAGCTCGCCAGGGCAGGTTTGCGAGAGGAAAACAAACCCATCGGAAGCTATTTATTTGCCGGACCAACCGGAGTGGGTAAAACAGAACTAAGCAAACAATTAGCAAAGATATTAGGGGTTGAGCTGATCCGTTTTGACATGTCTGAATATATGGAACGTCACACAGTGTCTCGGCTAATTGGGGCTCCGCCCGGGTATATCGGTTACGATAAAGGGGGACTTCTAACTGAGGCCATTAATAAGCAACCATACTCTGTTTTGCTCTTGGACGAAATTGAAAAAGCTCATCCGGATGTATTTAATATACTCTTGCAGGTGATGGATCATGGAGCCTTGACCGACAATGACGGGAGAAAAGCCGATTTCAAAAACATAATAATAATAATGACAACTAATGCCGGCGCGGAATTAATGAGCCGAACATCAATTGGATTTTCAACTCAAGATCACAGCTCCGATGGAATTGAATCGATAAAGAAGATATTTAGTCCTGAGTTTCGAAACAGACTTGATGATATAGTCCAGTTTGGGAGTTTGACTAAAAAAGTGATTAAAACTGTGGTGGATAAATTCTTAGTTCAATTGCAAGTGCAATTAGATGACAAAAAAGTGTTTCTGGAAGTCGATAATAAAGCACGGTCTTGGTTAGCAAAAAATGGCTATGACAGTAAAATGGGTGCAAGACCGATGGATCGCTTAATTCAAGAACACATAAAAAAGCCGCTTGCTGAAGAAGTCCTATTCGGCGTGCTCTCCAAGAATGGCGGCCTCGCCAAAGTGACAGTTGCCGGCAATAAAGTTTCAATCAAATGTCAGCCGATTGATAAAACAGAAAAAGCAGCTATCCTTGCAAAGTGAGAAGCGATTGGTGTTTGTGTTATATCATCAAAACTATTACAACAAACTTATTTAAGGCTAGCGCTCTCTGTAAGTAATACGGCCCTTTGTTAAATCGTACGGCGTCATCTCAACTTTGACCTTATCGCCTGTCAGGATGCGAATATAATGCTTTCGCATTTTTCCAGAGATATGAGCCATAATTATATGCCCATTCTCCAATTTAACCTTAAATGTCGTGTTAGGAAGTGTATCTATTACTTCTCCATCTAATTCAATATTTTCTTCTTTTGCCATTTATCTATTATCTTGTCGATCAGTTAAAAACGTGCGCCAGTTTGCCTTATAATCACTGTTTTAGCAAAACCATCTATTATTCTCTATCCATTCCTTTATCAAAGCTCCAAGTAGCCACTCTCATTTATTGCCTTTCCCTTGTTAAAACTCATGAAATCGTCTTCAAACAAAAGAAATCTTATAACCATATTATCTATGGTCAAATCATATATAGAATCACGTAATATGTCTTTATGTGCTAATTCAAAAGTTATTGACGGCCCAAAATAGCTCTATCCCATACCTTTGCGAAAATATCATTATCATCAAAGTTTGGCCAATCAATATTCCGATACCTTTGAACAACCAAGATATTCAGGAAATCCGAGCGCGATATAGGTTTTGCTCCTAAACTCTCCAAATGAGGCGTTACTAACTGGCAATCAATTAAACTAAAACCAACTTTTTTCAATCCTTCACATAGCGCGATTAATGCAACTTTGGAAGCATTAGGAACAATACTAAACATGGATTCCCCGCAGAAAATTCCACCAATAGCGACTCCATATAAGCCACCTACTAACTCGCCATTCAACCAAACCTCAATCGAATGAGCCGCGCCAGCAACATGCAGTCTGCAATATGCCTCCTCCATATCGGGGGTTATCCAACTCCCTTTACTTTTTCGATTTCCATCCCGACTGCATTCCTGCACTATTTTATCAAAAACTGAATCTGAAGTTATAGCATATCGATTTTTTCTAATATCTCGCTTAAGACTGCGTGAAATGTGGATATTATGAGGACGCAATATGCATCTTTCGGGCGGACTCCACCATAGCAAGGGATCGTCTTTCCCATACCATGGAAAAATGCCTTTCCTATAGGCTGTTAATAATGTGTCTGTGTGAAGGTTTCCGCCTATGGCTAGTAAGCCATCCATAGACTGACTAGCACTTTTTGGGTCAGGGAATTCAGGATTTCTTGAGTCCAGATAACTTATAGGCATGGAACTAGATGTCAAGATATCTTTCAGCATCAAGAGCCGCCATACACCCGCTACCAGCTGATGTTACTGCTTGTCGATACACGCTGTCAGTTACATCTCCCGCTGCATAAACTCCAGCAACACTTGTCTGAGTCACATTTCCCTCAAAACCACCATTAACTTTGATGTAGCCGTTCTTCATGTCTAACTGACCAGCAAATAATTCCGTATTCGGCTTATGCCCAACCGCGATAAAAACCCCTGCAACCGGAATATCTTTGTCAATGGCCATTTTAATATCATTCACCCGAACACCAGTTACTCCCGCATCATCTCCCAAAATTTCTTTTAGCGTATGGCTCCATAATATAGTAACTTTTCCGATACTCTGTTTTTCAAATAATTTGTCTTGCAACATTTTCTCAGCTCGCAATTTATCTCTGCGATGAATCAACACCACGTGAGAACAAATGTTAGACAAATAAAGAGCTTCTTCAACAGCAGTGTTGCCACCCCCGACAACCACAACTTTTTTATTTTTGTAAAAAAACCCATCACATGTTGCGCATGCTGAAACTCCTTTTCCAAGAAATTTTTGCTCAGATGGCAGACCCAAATATTGAGCAGAAGCGCCCGTCGCGATGATTAAAGCATCACAGGTATATGTATCTGAACCACAGAGTAGGAAAGGTGTTTTGTCAAGAAAAATCTTTTCAATATGGTCTAGGATAGTCGTGGTATTAAAACGTTCAGCATGTTTTTGCATACGAATCATCAGATCAGGGCCTTGAACTCCGTCAGCATCACCAGGCCAATTATCCACATCTGTGGTAGTAGCCAGTTGCCCGCCTTGTTCAATACCTGTTATCAAAGTTGGTTTGAGATTCTCTCGCGCTGCGTAAACGGCAGCAGTCCATCCAGCAGGGCCTGATCCGAGAATTATTAAAGAATGATGTTTTGTTTCGCCCATTTATTACCTCTTCACTAAATGAATTAAAGTCCCCAAAACAGGGGTGTGATGTAACATATGATATATGCTACAGGTTAATTACTCCCATAAATATTTTATTATCAATTGATAGCCGCATGAATTCACACGGAATGAAGGTGTTTAGTCGATAATAAGCTACAATTGTGCGTTAGGGACTCTGGAAGCAAAAGATAATTTACCAATTATGGATTCGTCATCGTGACTACAAACTCGAGGTTAGCAAGATTAACAGCGGAAGGAGCATTAATCGGTTTAATATTGGTGTGTGCCATTATCTTCATCTCTCTTATAACATATTCGCCGGATGATCCAGGTTGGTCAACGTCAGGAACAGGGGAAACTATAAAAAATAAAATTGGACCTGTAGGCTCTATTTTAGCCGACTTCTTTTACTATGCTTTTGGCTTCATGGCTTACATCTTTCCTTCAGCATTAACGTTACGAGCGTTTGAGAAACTGAGACGATATTTCCGTTCGTCTGATGATCAATTTGATCTAGAGGGACTAGTACTTGCAGTCGTTGGATTTGTTTTGATCATGGCAAGTACATCGGCTTTAACCCATATCCATATAAGAGCTACAGATCTTAATTTTCAATATGCTGGGGGTCTTATAGGCTTTACTATTGGGAATGCTTCTCTAGCGGCATTTAGCAAGATTGGCAGCAGCTTAATCTTAACAGCGATATTTTTATTTGGCGTCAGTGTGTTCGCGGATATTTCTTGGTTTAGAATCGGTGATGAATTACGCTACAAGGTAATCGGTTTCTACAAGAATCTAAATCAATATCTCCTCATCAAGTTAGCCGACCGAAGAGAATCATCATTATCACAAAAACTTGTTAACGAAAGAAGATCCAAATTATCCAATGAACAAGAAGAACAAGCGAAGAGAATCGCCCCGATAATAGAGCTACCAGCTGGTGATGAAACCAAAAGCGGCCGCTTTGAAAGAGAAAAACAGCAACTACTATTTGAAGATGATGACCTTAAAGAATCTTTACCGCCTTTAAATCTGCTAGATTCGGCTAATATGGAGGAGGGGATCGGTTACTCGACTCAATCTTTGGAGCATCTATCTCGACTGCTTGAGCATAAACTTCAAGACTTTGGTATTAGTGTAAATGTTGTAGCGGTCCTGCCAGGACCAGTCGTCACGCGTTTTGAAATTCAACCAGCCGCAGGAATTAAAGTAAGTCGTATCACGGCGTTAGCAAAAGATCTGGCTCGCTCTATGGCTGTAATAAGCGTAAGAGTCGTTGAGGTAATCTCAGGAAAGTCAGTCGTTGGCATAGAAATTCCAAATGAACAAAGAAAAATGGTTCGGCTCAGCGAAGTACTATCCAGTGATTCATATGACCGTTCTTCATCCTTGCTAACCCTTGCGCTCGGACATGATATTTCAGGAATTCCAATTGTAGTCGACCTCGCTCGGATGCCGCATTTGCTTGTAGCAGGAACTACAGGTTCTGGAAAATCAGTTGGAATAAATGCGATGCTTTTGAGTTTGCTTTTTAAATCCTCCCCAGAAGATGTAAAGCTGATATTAATTGACCCCAAAATGCTGGAACTTTCAGTCTATGATGGGATACCTCACTTACTCACGCCAGTCATAACCGATATGAAGGACGCCGCTAATGGACTTCGCTGGTGCGTCGGCGAAATGGAACGTCGTTACAAGTTGATGTCTGCTCTGGGAGTGCGAAATGTCTCCGGTTACAATCGCAAGATCGAAGATGCAAAGAAACTTGGAAACCCAATTGTTGATCCGTTGTGGGAATCAAGCACTATCGACGACGAGGTAGAGAATGGTACGCAACTAACTCCTCCGTCGTTGCAAAAATTGCCGTACATAGTAGTTGTCATAGATGAATTCGCCGACATGATTATGATCGTTGGCAAAAAAGTCGAGCAATTGATTGCTCGAATTGCTCAAAAAGCTCGCGCCGCAGGGATACATCTGATTTTAGCTACACAAAGACCATCGGTTGATGTTATCACAGGTCTAATTAAAGCCAATGTGCCTACCAGAATTGCCTTTCAAGTCTCATCAAAGATTGATTCACGAACTATTCTTGATCAAGGTGGTGCCGAACAATTGCTCGGACACGGAGATATGCTCTATCTACCCCCGGGCACAAGCGTACCGGAACGTGTTCATGGCGCTTTCGTTGATGATATGGAGGTTCATAGAGTTGTTGCCGAGCTAAAACGCCGGGGAGAGACCGACTATGTGTCAGAAATAACAGATGAATTCTCTGTTTCAGGAATAGCTGTGCCAGGATTTACATCTGATACCTCGGATGAAACGAGCGAAATTCAAGATCCCTTATATGATGAAGCAGTGCTTTTTGTTGTCGAGTCCAGAAAAGCTTCGATCTCATCGCTGCAAAGAAAATTCAGAGTTGGCTACAACAGGGCCGCTCGTCTCATTGAAACAATGGAGGAGCAGGGGCTAGTGTCTCCGATGACCAATAGTGGAATCCGTGAAGTTCTCGCGCCGGCCGGCAATAAGTAATGACAAAAATAAATTTCTTACAGAATATTAGAGTTGTGGTGATCGAGGCCGCAATGATCGTGCTTGTCTGCGCCCCGACATATGCCAAAAATTTAGCGAGTTCTAAGCTATACGAATTATTGGGAGAAACAAATAGCATATCTGCTAGCTTTCACCAGAAAATCAGTTACGATCTGAATAAAGGCGTAGCAGAGCAATTTCGTGGTGACTTCTTATTTCTCAAGCCAAACTATTTGCGATGGGTGATTGAACCACCGGCTGCGCAGGAAATTTTTTCTAATGGCGACAAGGTATGGATCCATGATCTCGAACTTGAACAGGTTGTAGTCCATGATTTTAATAGTGATTTGCTTGCAACCCCCATTATGCTTTTCTCGAGTTCCCTAGAAGAAATTAATGTGACGTATTCCGTAACCGAGCAAAAGGCAACTAAGCAGTTACAGCATTTTATCTTGAAGCCAAAATCTCACTCCAGTCTGTTCACTCGTCTTGAACTCGTATTTTTTGAAAGGGTTATATCCCAAATCATATTTTTTTCTGACGATCAAATAAATGCTTTTTCATTTTCCAATACGGAGACCAATTTTTCACCGGCTCTAGACTTATTTACATTTGATCTGCCGAAAACCGCTGAAGTGCTCTATAATTATGAAAGGTGAAAATGAATTGCAAATCTGATCAGAAATCAACTCTATGACATCAAACGATTTATGCCGATCTAATAGCTTTTGCCTTATTCGTAGCGCGTGTAATTAAGGAATTTTTATGATAGATATCAAGCAGATACGATCTGATTTAGATGGGGTCGTATCAAAACTTAACAAAAAACATTTCGAATTCGATTCGGAGCTATTTCTATCTATTGATCGAGAGCGTAAAGAACTACAAATTAAAGCTGAATCAAGTCGAGCCGAGCGTAACACATATTCGAAAAACATTAGCTCACTAATACATCAGGCAAAGGCTGAAGGAAAAAATGTCGAAAACTTAACAATGCAAGGGGAGAATTTAAAAAAAGCAACTCAAGAAGTTGAAGATATGTTGGAGCAAACTCAAAGACGATTAGAGCAATTGTTAAGTGAAGTACCTAATCTTCCAGATGCAAGCGTGCCAGAGGGCTCTGATGAGTCATCTAATATCTAATTAACACAATGGGGAGAAATTCCTAGTTTCAATTTTACGCCCAGAGACCACGTTGATCTTGGAACAGGTATTGGTGGACTAGATATTGATCGAGCGGCCAAAATAACTGGTTCGCGTTTTAGCATTATGAAAGGAGATCTTGCATTACTGCACCGAGCATTAAGCCAATTTATGTTGACAACCCATGTGCTTGATCATGGCTATGAAGAAATATATGTGCCCTATATAGTGAACAATCAATCATTGTTTGGCACAGGAAATCTGCCCAAATTTGCTGATGATCTGTTCAAACTCAATGATGACAGAGAATTCTATTTGATACCAACGGCGGAGGTGCCCGTCACCAATTTCTACCGAAATGAAATAATTGACGATTTACCCAAAAAATTCGTTTGTCATACACCCTGTTTCAGAAGTGAGGCGGGGAGCTATGGTCGAGATACACGTGGAATGATTAGACAGCATCAGTTTGACAAAGTGGAACTTATGCAATTTGTTGAACCCATAAAATCATGGGATGCGTTAGAGGAACTAACAGAAAATGCCGAATCAATATTGCAAAAGCTAGAACTGCCGTTCAGGCGCATGGCCCTTTGCGGTGGAGATCTTGGCTTTTCATCCGCAAAAACATATGATCTCGAAGTATGGTTGCCGTCTCAAAATACATTTCGTGAAATTTCTTCTTGCAGTAATTTTACCGATTTTCAGGCGCGCCGAATGAAAACAAGGTATCGCAATAGAAGCACGAATCGACCGGAATTAATCCACACGATAAATGGATCAGGCTTGGCGATTGGCCGAACGCTGGTAGCAGTGCTCGAGAATAATCAACAGAATGATGGGTCAATATTGGTTCCTGCCATCCTGAGGCCATATATGAATGGAATGACCAAAATTGAACCGTTAACGAACTGAAATTTTTTTGCCCGTATGCTTAAATAGCTCATCTCATAACTGACGTCACTATCTTGTATTTGAAAACCTTATCCTGGCTTGCTAAACCCCCCATTCGTGCTCAGGTTTTTAATAAAAAATCTAATAAAGAAGAAATTAATTTTCTTTTTCGTGGTCTCTACTTACGTTAATATCAGTTAATCACGATGACAAGAGCATTCTTCCATAACCGCAACAAATGAGTATGCAATGAAAATAAAACTTTTAGCTGGCGCACTCGGAGCTGAAATCAGCGGCATAGATTTAACCGGTCATCTCAGTACAAAAGATTATTTTGAAATCCGAACTCTGTTGATCGAACATGAGGTCATATTCTTTCGCGATCAAGATGTTTCTCCACCCCAGCAACACGCCTTGGCGTCCTCCTTTGGGCCTTTACAAACTCACCCAGCATACGCCACTTTGGAAGGATTTCCTGAAATTACTATTCTTGAGAGCACCGCGGACAAACCTAGCAAGATCAAATGTTGGCACAGTGATATGACTTTTCGTCCACATCCACCTATGGGCACTGTGCTTCGCTCGAAAGTAATCCCTGAAAAGGGGGGTGATACACTCTGGTCTAGCATGACAGCTGCCTACAACTGCCTCTCTTCCCAGATGCAGACTTTTCTTCGAGAGTTGACAGCTGTTCATGATTTTTCGTACGGCTTCAAAGATAGTCTCGCTGAGCCTGGGGGCTCCGAACGCCTGGCTCAAGCTGTGGCAGATAATCCACCCGTGTCTCATCCAGTAATCAGAACTCACCCCGAGAGCGGTAAAAAAGTTATCTTTGTAAATCCCCTTTTTACTACCCACATTGAAGGATTACCGGCAGCAGAAAGCCAAGCAATATTGCAGTTTTTATACCAGCATAATGCTACCCCAGAATATAACTGTCGGTTCGCCTGGGAGGCCGATTGCATAGCTATTTGGGATAATCGCAGTACGCAGCACAAACCCATAAATGATTACTTCCCCGCCTACCGATGCCTTGAAAGGATAGTGATCGACGGCGATAAGCCTTACTGAGAAGCCAAACAAAAGTCGATCATTAACTTGGCCACCCGATATTGATCAGTTGTTTGTTCCAAAGATGCCATAGCTGCCTCATAGACCTTTGGCGGATAGACTGCTCGTCGAAGCTGGAATAGTGCCCGGCTAAAATCAGAAAAAAATTCTGGATGCCCCTGAAAAGTCAAAATATGCTTATCCAAACCGGTCGCAGCAATAGGGCAGGTGTCTGTTGAGGCTAAAATTTCTGTTCCTGGGGCTGGAAAAACTATTTGGTCTTGATGGCTATAAATTAAATTGAACGATTTGCCTGCGAATATATTCGGCTCTGCGTCCGGATTTAATTTTGCTTGCTTAGCACCCAGAGACCAACCAGATTCGGCCAGACAAGTCCTTCCACCAAGTGCATGCGCGACCATCTGGTGGCCAAAGCAAATGCCAATAAATTTTTTCTTATGTCGATGAAGAGTCCTGATAAACTCAGCCAGCTTTGTTACCCAAGCTATTTGCTCGTAGACACTACTTTTGCTGCCAGTCATTAAAAAGGCATCAACCTCATCCAAGTTTGCCGGATAAATCCCTTTATTAACCTGATAAGTAACAAACTCCAATTGCAACTGAGGGTCGGTATTAGCCACCTGCAGTAGACGCTCAAACATTAATGGATACTCGCCAAAATGTGCCGCTAGCTCGCTAGGAACATCATCCGTTTTCAATATACCTAGAGTTAATTTCATTGATTAACTACCTATTCGAGGTGAACCTATTCAAATAATCTGCAAGATCTCGCTTGATCTCAGGTCCGTAGAGATACAGGCCGATAATATTGGGCACTGCAATCAAAAACACCATCGCATCGGAGAAATCTAACACCGCAGTTAATTGAATCATGCAACCCAAGGCGACAAAGCCACAAAATCCTAGCTTAAAGATAACCTGAGTGGCGTCACCCTCGCCAAACAAATAGGTCCAGCCTTTGAGCCCATAATAAGACCAGGCGATAGTTGTAGAAAAGGCAAACAGTAACGCTGCGACAGCAATAATATAGGGTGCCCAACTAATGTGATGGGCAAAGGCTGCTGAAGTGAGAGCAATGCCCTCTAAACCTAACCTATCATCTAGCAAGCCATTAGGAATAGCAGTGGTAACAATCACCAGCGAAGTCAGGGTGCAGATAAGCATGGTGTCGATAAATGGCTCCAACAGAGCCACAAGACCCTCGCTAACTGGTTCATCGGTCTTCACCGCTGAATGAGCGATCGAGGCCGAACCTATACCTGCCTCATTTGAGAACAAGGCTCGCTGAAAGCCTACAATAATCGCTCCGACCGTACCGCCCTGAATACTGGGCCAGCTAAATGCGCTGTTGAATATAAGCGAAATAGCCTCGGGAAAATGCTCCGCGCTCATAGCTATAATTAGCATCGCAGAAACGACATACAGCACTGCCATGATAGGTACAATTTGCGCGGCTGCAGTGGCTATCGAACGAATACCACCGACAATGACCAAAGCGACGGTCGATGCCATAAGCAGGCCAAACAACCAACCACGACCATATAAAAAGCTATTTTCACCGCCAGTAATAGTCAACACCTGTGTATATGCCTGATTAGACTGGAACATATTGCCAATGCCTAGACAACCAATTACCAGTGAAAGCGCATAAAAACTTCCTAGAGACTTTCCAACTTTGGGCCAGTTGCGGACGGAAAAAAAGTGTTCCAGATAATACATAGGACCACCCGATACCGAGCCATCGGCATTAATTCGACGATACTTTACCCCCAATGTGCATTCCACAAACTTGGTAGACATTGCCAGAAAGCCCGCCATAAATAACCAAAATGCAGCTCCAGGTCCTCCTAAAGCGATGGCGACGGCTACACCGCCAATATTACCGACACCGACGGTGCCGGAGATGGCAGTGGATAGTGCTTTAAAATGAGAGATTTCGCCAGCTGCTTCTTTCTTGGGCGACGGGTTGATCAACAGCTTGAGCGCATGGCTGAAGCCGCGAAGATTGATCATGCGAAGGTAAAAAGTAAACCAAAGAGCTGCGATCGCAAGCCACACAACAATTAATGGAAAGTCCTGATTAAATAGCTGGACTGAGTAAAACACCAGCTCCGAGAGCTCTTGAGCCAAGGGTCTAATCCAAACGTCAATCTGCGTATCTATAACTATCAAACCCCTAATAATAAAAAGCCAATATCAATAATTAGTATTATATTTAGTTCGTAAAATATTGTTTTTATTATACTTCTCTGTTTTTTCCTGAGCGTGCTCGTTCTTTCATATCTGACTGAATATAGACTTGATCCGTTGTCCCCATGCTGGCATGACCCAAATCATCAGCCATGTGTTTTAACGGTCTAGTGGCAATGTCCTGTGATGCTCCAGTATGCCGCAACCAATGGGTTGTCGCCTCTCGCAATGTCTTGGCTTCATCATTGAAGCCCTCAGAACGCATCTTCTCATAAGCGAGATCGAAAGCCTTTTGCACTATGCGGCGTAATTGACGAGAAGTCATACCCCCATTGCCGCGATTTTTTGCTACAAGTGCGCTATTTACACCAAAATTAGGGCTGATAGACGCACGATATGCTTGATAGCGCTGAACATAGGGTGACAGGGCGCTCGGAACCGAAATATCCCTCATTTTATTACCTTTGCCTAGCACCTTGAGCCACCAATTTCCATCGCTGTCATGCCAAAAATGCTTCCAGACCGGCTGCCAATTGGACCTCTCGGATAACTCTGAAACCCTAAGATACAGGGTTTTCAGCATGGCGATAACAAATAATGTGCGCTCATGGCTGGAATCCTCATTTGCAGCCGCCTCAGCACACTCTAAAACCATTTCCCACTGCAGATCCGATAGGCGTTTAATATTTTTCCGGGTGGTTCCTTTGATCAAATAGGCAGACTGTTTTCGAATCGCTGGAATGGGGTTGCCAAAAGCATAGCCTTCATCAGTCAGGTAGTCATAAAAGCATGAAACGGCGGAATAGCAGATTTTCATAGCTTCATGGGAAAGTAGATGACCGTGTCTACTAACTTCTACATTCAGTCCGGCCGCCATTGCTTCAGCTCGATCCTCTTTAGCCATCTTTGCGACAAATGGCCGCCAATTTTCATTTCGACGCGATTGTCCGTCGATTACTTTAAAACGATCCTGGACCGATGCGCCTACCCAGCTTTTTTTTGGGCTGTGCACAAAATCGAAGTATGCCTCCAGATCTTGGCGTTTAAGCTGGATAACGCTCTTATTGGAAATAGTCCAGGCCCACAGAAGAAGACGCTCGATTTCATTCCGATAACCACGATAGGTAGCTTCAGATTTTCGGCTATAACTTTTTAAAAAGGACTGAGTATGAAGAACGTCACCACGAACTTCCGGTATTGACTCGAACTGGGCTGATATAAAATCTTTGGAATCGGGATAATCTTGAAACATCGCCATGCCCAAAGGCAAACGGATAAAAACTTTATGAGCATCAAACAATGGAGTTGCGTTAAATTCTTTGGACATACGCGAGCGCTTCTCATAAAANTTGCATTGGACACCATAACAATCCAGAAGTCGTTTAGCGTCTGGCTTTGGGTGGCGTTCACTTTAACAATGATGGTCATTATTGTCCATCTATGTCCACTAATTGAGATTAGAGGACATTACCTAAAGACAAGCAATATTCTCTTTGGCCCCATCGCAATCACAACAATCATTTGCGCATAAAAGCTGACAGTGGGCTAAGTAAAAAGTATCATACATTATTCTGANCGTCGATTTAGAAAGTTCACACTTATGGAAAATCATACGTCGGNTAAAATCCGATCTTTGGAATATTAATGCTGCATTTAACACAAAGTATTGCATTTGTCGTTTACCTCTCATATTCGGCATGGGGTCTCGGCGAAGAAACGAATGCAACCAAGATTGACCTCACGATAGATAAAATCCCCCATTACGATTACTCAGAAAAACAATCTACTCGAATAGAACCTGTNAGCGATGCGAAAGAGCGCTATCAAGAAATCCTAGCCAAACTNCAAGAGAAGCATTACAAGCGGCAAGAAATCAACGACGTTTTCTCACGACGTTATCTCAATTCCTACATCGAATCTCTAGACCCCCAGAAAAGCTATTTTTTAAAATCAGATATCGTGGAATTCAACAAATGGTCCGATCTGTTGGATGATCTTCTTTTGAAAGGTGATATTTCGCCCGGTTACATCATGTATAACCGTTTTCTGCTCCGAGCTGAGGATCAGTTGCTCAAAAATCTCACCCTTTTAAAAAGTGACTTTGAATTTGATTTGACTGGCACTGATGAGCTCATTACAGATGCTGAAAAACGGACTTGGATTGACTCACCTGATGACGCGATTGCTTTATGGAATAAGAGAATAAAGGATTCGTTGATTCGTCTAATTCTGAACGATAAGGATCCTGATGCGGCGCGGGAACTGATAATCAAGCGATATGAGAATCAATTAAAACAACTGAGGCAGAGAAATAGCGACGATGTGTTTCAGCTATATGTCAATGCATTCACTACCTTATATGATCCACATACCGCCTACTACTCACCCCGGACCAGCGAAAACTTCCAGATTAACATGTCACTTTCATTAGAAGGCATTGGGGCCGAGTTGCTAAGTGAGGATGATTATACGAAAGTCGTTCGCGTGATTCCGGGTGGCCCGGCAGATCTTCAAGGAATTTTAAAAGCAGAAGACAAGATCGTTGGTGTGGGGCAAGGAGATGAACCTATAGTGGACGTCGTTGGTTGGAGAATTGACGATGTCGTCGCTCTAATTAGAGGTCCAAAAGATTCAGTGGTTCGCCTTCAAGTGCTTCCTTTTAATTCAGAAACCATTGACATAATTGAGATTATCCGTGACAAGGTGAAGCTGGAGGAAAGATCGGCGCAAAAGAGAATATTGGAACTTTCCGTCCAAGGTGAAACCTTCAAAATTGGCGTAATCGAAATTCCGGCTTTTTATATGGATTTTGAGGCATATCAACAGCGTGACCCCGATTACAAAAGCACCTCCCGAGATGTTTTTAAACTTCTTAGAGAGCTATNGACAGAAAATATACATGGTATCGTCCTAGATCTTAGAAATAATAGCGGTGGATCCCTTACGGAGGCTATTCAGTTAACCGATTTGTTTATCGAAACAGGCCCAGTAGTGCAAATTCGAGATAGTAAAAAACGCGTGTCTCCGGTTCAAAAAGCCAAGCGCAGGAGTGTCTACAGAGGGCCTCTCGTTGTGATGATAAATCGATTAAGTGCGTCAGCCACCGAAATCTTTGCTGGTGCCTTGCAAGATTATGGCCGTGCACTTGTCGTAGGTAGTCAGAGTTACGGCAAGGGGACCGTCCAAGATATAACCGGACTCACGAAAGGCCAGCTTAAAATGACGATTTCTAAATTCTATCGCGTATCGGGAGACAGCACTCAGAACAGAGGCATAATTCCAGATATTACTTTCCCGTCACGTTTTAATATTGAAGAAATTGGAGAGACACATAAAGAAAATGCTTTGCCCTGGGACCGCATAGCTCCTGTATCATTCGATTCAAATCAACGGTTAAAGCAAGTCTCAGCCCTTATAATGGATAAACACAAAACACGCAGCTTATCTAGCCCTGATTATATTCATCTTATGGCTCAAAACGAATTAGTCAATGAATGGCAAAGCGAAGATAAACTATCACTTAATTTAGATAGCCGTCGCCAGCGACTTAAAGAATGGGACTCCAGAAATCTTTTGTTAGAGAATGCGCGAAGAATTGGAAATAACGAGGAACCTTTTGCCACAGTGAAAATCTGGAAAGAGTATGAAGCAGCGAAGATTGCAACCACACATAAGGTTGAGTCGGGAGACACTCTGTCAGAAATTTCAATTACATATGATGTGCCTGTCAAAAAAATCATTAAAGACAATAGCATAGCTAATCCAGACGCAATTCCTTCTGGGTCTATCTTTCGGCTAGATAGAGATGGCACCGACAAACCCATGGATACAAGACTTGAGGAGGCAAGCCATATATTAATCGATCAAATTAGAGTTCTGCATTCCAAACCCAATGGCTTTATGAGCCAATCTTCGGACTTAATTTCATCATGAAGATGCGATTAATATGTTTCAATGTGAATGGTATTCGTGCCCGCCTTCATCAACTTAAATCTGTGATAAACGAACATACACCTGAAATAATTGGGCTTCAAGAAACAAAAGTCCAGGACAGTGAATTTCCCCTCGAAGACATTAAAGCACTCGGCTATCATGCCGAATACTTTGGTCAAAAAGGCCATTATGGCGTAGCGCTTTTAAGNAAATCGCCGGCTTTAACNATAAAAAAAGGTTTCTCGTCGGACCAATCCGAATCACAAAAGAGATTCATACAAGGTTCTTATGACTNCGCAGGCGAAACCTTACACATCATTAATTGTTACTTTCCACAAGGTGAAGGGCGTGCTCACCCGGTTAAATTTCCAGCTAAACAAAAATTTTATGCCGATCTTTATCATCACATCAAAACGAATTTCACTGCAAAAGATCGGCTTGTTGTTATGGGAGATATGAACGTAGCCTACAGTGATTTTGATGTCGGGCTAACGGCTGAAAACCAAAAGCGATGGTTACGTTCAGGCAAAAGCTCTTTTCTACCTGAAGAGAGAGAGTGGCTGCAAAAAGTTAGTAGCTTAGGCCTAACTGACACTTTCCGTATGATGCATGGCTCTGAGAAAAGAGTTTATAGCTGGTATGACTATAGAAGCCGAGGATTCGAACAAGAGCCAAAGATAGGACTGCGCATAGACNTGATCCTNATTTCTGAAGCATTAGCTTCCGGCATTTGTGNAGCGGGANTTGATGTCCAAGCAAGGGGCGGAGACAAACCATCCGACCACTGCCCAATCTGGGCAGATATACAACTATAATTCCGCTTCAATTTCGGGAAGAGCTGTAAAAAGATCTTCTACCAAGCCATAGTCGGCTACAGAAAAAATAGGCGCCTCCTCGTCCTTGTTGATCGCTACTATAACTTTGCTATCTTTCATCCCAGCTAGGTGCTGTATTGCACCCGAGATTCCCACCGCTACATAGAGATCAGGAGCTACTATTTTACCAGTCTGTCCAACCTGCATATCATTGGGCGCATATCCCGCATCAACTGCTGCTCTAGATGCTCCAACGGCAGCCCCAAGAGCATCTGCCAATCTGTATATCATGGAAAAGTTTTCTTCGCTGCCTAGCGCCCTGCCACCAGACACAACAGTCCCAGCAGCCGTTAATTCTGGACGGTCCGATTCCGCTACTTCCTCTCCGACAAATCGAGAATTCTGCGTGTNATGATCCGATTCAATAGACATGACTTGTCCTGATCCGCCTGATGTTGCTGCCGCATCAAATGCGGTACCACGAACAGTGACGATTTTTTTCTCATCATTNCTTTTCACTGTTGCTATCATGCTTCCAGCATATATAGGACGCTCAAAAGTATCTTCACTTATCACAGCGCTAATGTCTGAGATAGCTTGCATATCCATCAGCGCGGCTACACGAGGCATGATATTCTTTGTGTACGTCGTAGCGGTGGCCAGAATATGACTATACTCTGCGCTGTGCTCAGCCACTAACAATGCAATATTTTCAGCGAGCCCGAATTCATAAGCGTTCTCATCGGCATACAAAACCTTTCGCACATTAGCCACTTCNGCAGCCTGATTTGCAACAGTTTCACAATCTTTCCCAGCTACCAANAAATCGANGTCTCCACCGATCTCTAGTGCAGCAGTTACAGAATTCAAAGTCGCTGCATTAAGCACAGCGTTGTCATGTTCAGCTAATATCAATATGCTCATCAAATCACCTTTNCCTCATTTTTAAGCTTGTCTAAAAGCTGTTTGGTGTCTTCCACGATTATACCGGCCTGTCTTTCGGGGGGCAATTTGACCCCTATTAGATCTGTACGAGCTGTGGTATCCACACCAAGATCTTCCGACGTCACAATATCAAGGGGTTTTCGTTTCGCTTTCATTATATTTGGTAGCGAGGCATACCTTGGCTCATTCAATCTTAAATCTGCAGTCACAATCGCTGGTAANTTCAGTGTTATGGTTTGCAAGCCTCCATCAACTTCGCGAACAACCATCGCTTCGTNGTTCTGAACCGTTAATTCGGAGGCAAAAGTTGCCTGCGCATAGCCAGTAAGTGCGCCGAGCATTTGTCCGGTCTGATTATTATCTCCGTCAATAGCTTGCTTCCCAAGCAGCACAAGATCTGGTTCTTCACGAACACACAATTCCCGAAGACATTTTGCTACCGCGAGTGGCTCAACGACTGAGTCAGTCGACACAAGTATGGCCCGGTCGGCACCTAATGCCAAAGCGGTGCGGAGCTGCTCTTGAGACTGCTCTTGACCGATTGATACAGCAACAATCTCTGTAGCCACCCCTTTCTCTTTTAGTCTAACTGCCTCTTCTACAGCGATTTCACAAAAAGGATTGATTGACATTTTGAGATTTGCGAGATCTGCGTCACTGCCATCAGAATTAGGCCTAACTTTTACGTTGTAATCAACAACTCTCTTGATGGGTACTAGAACTTTCATAAAATCCCCTACTAGCGCGGAAAAATCAAATTGTTATTCGGCCGAGTGCACACCTAAACAAACAGGCTCTGAGAAGCGCGCCATATTGCCAACTTTTGACCATAAAATCAATGATGTCGATGACTGAGCTTTGTTTAGCCCTGTTTGTCTCAAAATCTTCTCATCTAGGTACGTAAAACCAGTCGTATTAGATCGTGAGTTGTCTCAAACAGCTCGCCGTAAAGCATTTGATGGCTATATCGCCTCATTATTTGTAAAATGTTCAAGGCACAACCTGGCGTCCAAGGAGGCTCACTTGGAAAGAGAATTTATGGATTATGACGTAGTGGTCGTAGGTGCCGGCCCGGCGGGTCTCTCCGCTGCCTGCAGGATTAAGCAGCTAAACACTGAAATTTCTGTATGTGTCGTCGAAAAAGGTTCGGAAGTGGGCGCCCATATTCTGTCAGGCGCCGTTTTTGAACCCTCCGCTATCAATGAGTTATTTCCAGAATGGTCCAGCACTGGAGCGCCATTAGAGACTCCTGTAACAGGAGATGACATTTATTTTATGTATAGTGATAAAGGAGCCTTCCGTATTCCGGCTCTCTTGGCTCCCAAGACTATGCATAATGAGGGTAATTTCGTGATCAGTCTTGGTAAGCTATGTAGGTGGCTGGCCCAGCAAGCGGAAAATATGGGGGTTGAAATTTTCCCCGGGTTTTCTGCGTCAAAGATATTATTCGGCAACAACAATGAGGTGCGAGGAGTTATCACGGGAGACATGGGCATTGGCAAAAATGGAAATGAAAAAGATTCCTTTATGCCTGGCATGGAACTAAGAGCAAAATACACACTATTTGCGGAAGGCTGCCGAGGCCATCTTGGTAAAGAATTAATAGCGAAATATAGCCTTGATCGAGGCAAAAATCCCCAACATTATGGTATCGGTATCAAAGAGTTATGGGAGATTTCAGACAAGCATTATCAGCCCGGACTCGTCATTCACTCCGCCGGATGGCCCCTGGGATTCGGACGAAAGTCAACGGGTGGCGGATTTTTATACCATTTAAAAGATAATCAGGTGGTCGTAGGACTTATAACGGATCTTTCGTATAGTAATCCTCATCTTAGTCCTTTTGATGAATTCCAACGTTACAAGCATCATCCGAAAATTTCGAAATATCTTACTGATGGTGAGCGCATTGCCTATGGAGCGCGCGCATTGACCAAAGGTGGCTTACAATCACAACCCAAGATGTCTATGCCGGGTGGGCTCTTGATAGGGGATAACGCAGGCACTCTCAACAGCGCTAAGATCAAAGGTAGCCACACGGCCATGCAAAGTGGCATGCTTGCAGCGGAAGCTGTCGCCCAAGCTATTGAGCAAGGTAGAGAGAACGATGATCTATCAGATTTTGGAGAAAAGTTTGAACGGTCGTCCACTTTCGCAGAACTTCACTTGCAGCGAAACTTCAGCCCTGCCATCCACAAACTGGGGACTTTGCTAGGCGCCGCCTATGCTTTCATAGATATTAATATTTTTAATGGCAAGTTGCCTTGGACTTTGGAAGACAAAAAGCCTGACCATGAGACACTTAAACCCGCAGCTGATTGCGCGAAAATAGAATATCCTAAGCATGATGGACTGCTAAGCTTCGATAA
>PCDB01000053.1 GCA_002591625.1 Porticoccaceae bacterium | reverse complement strand
TGGAATACCACATTTGGTAAGTTGAAAGATCGTTTCTCTCAACCATTCCCCACCCTCAAGCTTTACCATTTGAGCACCAGCCTGCATTAATTTGCCGGCATTCGTTAGTGCATCAGTTTGATTACTATAGGTCATGAAGGGCATGTCCGAGATCAGCAAACCACGAGAAGTGCCCCGAGCAACAGCCCGAGTATGATATTCCATATCACTGATCGAAACAGGAATCGTAGTGTCATATCCAAGTATTACATTCCCCAGAGAATCGCCCACGAGGACCATGTCAAATCCAACTTCATCGATAACTTTAGCAAAACTATAGTCATAAACAGTTATCGAAGTAATTTTTTCGCCCCGAAGCTTTTTTTGTCTTAGGTCATTCAGAGACATTAAGGTACTTTTCCTTTTGCTGTTTTAAGACTAAGTTACTCATTTTACATTTAAATGACAATCACCATCTTAAATCGACAATCATTCTGTTTATTTTAAGCTACGCATGGATTGTAGTAGTGGCGTCCTGAATGGGGTTGAGAGATATATCGTAAAAGATTTTGATAATCTGCTTCATTTTTTGCAAGATTTATTCGGGCTGTATTCACAATTAACAGAGGCGCGTCATTGTAATAATGAAAAAATTGAGCATAAGCCTCATTAAGTTGCTTTAGGTAGGTCAAACTTATGAATCGCTCTATCTGGTTGCCCCGCTTTCTTATCCGTGAATAGAGAGTCTCCGTTGGTGCTTGCAAATATATTACCAGATCAGGTTTTGGTAGATCGATAATAACGCTTTTGTAAACTCTTTCGTAAAGACGATATTCATCTTCATCTAGATTAACTCTAGCGAAAAGTGGATCCTTATCAATGATGAATTCACTGATATGCACCTTTTGAAATATATCCCCTTGCCGGAGTTCTTCGAGTTGTTGTATCCGTTGGAACAAAAAATATAATTGCGTCGGCAAGGCATTTTTATCTTTATCTTGATAAAAGCGCTCCAGAAATGGGTTTTCGTCTGGATCCTCTAAGAGAGTTTCAGCATTTAGAGATTCAGCAAGGCGCTCAGTGAGAGTGGTCTTACCTATGCCCAGAGGTCCTTCTACAGCAATGTGCCTCGGCAGTTCCAATTCTGTAGTTTTTTCAAAACGATAAGTTTTTTTAGGCATTCTAGATCAAGCCTCCCAATAGTAGCCGCTATCAGTCAGTAAATCTTTTTGACGGTTCCGTTATCAGCACATTCTTTTAGTAGTTTTTTAATATCTTTGCCCCCAGGAAGGCAGAAGCTGGGGAGCAAATCTTGCAACGGTTTCAATACAAATCCACGCTCGAACATCCTTGGATGGGGAATAGTCAATCTTTTGGTCTCTATTATTGAGTCTCCATAAAGTAGTATATCCAAATCAAGTGTCCTTGGCCCCCATTTTGTTAACCTTCTCCGCCCTTGTTCGTATTCCATTTTTTGTAATTCATCGAGCAAGGCTTCCGGTTCCAATAATGTGTCTAATTCTGCTACGGCATTGCAATAATCAGGTTGATTTTCTGAGCCAACAGGTTTACTTGAATACAAGGACGATGACTTTACACCTTCCCACAACGGATTTTTGCCTAATTTTTTTAAAGCCAGTTTTACTTGATTAATGGGACTATAAAGATTACTGCCTATGCCTATAAAAACTTTGGTCATGCATAAACCTATTTACTTCGGTCATTCGAGTGATTGGCCGGATTAAGCCGTTTGCGAGTCGAAATCATCTTGATTTGAGTTTCTTCATCTGATTCTTGATATTTAGTCCACCAGTCACCCAATCCATTGAGATTCTCGCCTGCTTGCTCTCGCAGAAGAACAAAATCATAGGCTGCTCTGAAACGGGGATTGTCAATCAGCCTCCGAGCTCTTTTGCCGATATTTTTTTCCAAAGATATCTGTAAATTCCAGATTTGACGCATGGACAAGGTAAAACGCCTGGGTATCGCGGTAATTATTATTTGAGAAGCAATTACTTTATCGGCAGCCTCTGCTAATGATTGACGAGCGCTCTTCCCTCTGCGTCGAAATCGTTTAGCATTGGCTTGAACTGCAGGCCACAACAATGCAGCATAGATAAAGGCAGGGGTGACTCGTTGCTTATTTTCTACGCGATAATCAGTATTCTTTAGCGCTTGGCAGACTAATCTGAAATGAAGGTTGTCTGATTCAATATGATCATGTAATTGCGGTAACATATATCTTACAAGATCAAACTTGTTTAAAAGTTCAAACGTTTTAAATCCATAACCGCTCATGAATAGTTTCAGGCTTTCATCAAATAGTCGTGGAGGTGAAATTTGTCTCAGGTCTTGTGCATGGTGCTTCATGGGTCCACTAGTCNTGGAATCTATACTGAAATTTAACTTTGCCGCGAATCGTACNACGCGAAGGAGTCGTAATGGATCCTCGCGAAAACGAATAATCGGATCTCCAATGACTCGGATAATCCTNTTNTGAATATCACTAAACCCATTCGTAAAATCAGTTATAGTGTTGTCGCNTGGGTTAAAGTATAGCGCGTTAATGCTCAGATCGCGCCGGATTGAATCNTCGGTTAAAGAACCAAAAACATTATCCCTAGTTAACATGCCATTTTTTGTTCGAAGCCTTTGCTCNTTTAATGAGTCATTATTATTTGACCGAAAGGTGGTNACTTCTATTATTTGNTTCTGAAGTTTTACATGTACAATTTGAAANCGCCTACCAATAATNCGAGCTCTCTCAAATAAAGATTTNATTTGTNTGGGGTTTGCATTNGTCGCTACATCAAAATCTTTAGGAACTCGATTAAGTAAAAGATCTCTTATGCTGCCACCTACAATGAACGCTTGAAATCCTCCTGCCTCAAGCTTTTCNACCACCTCNAGAGCANGAGANCTCATCATGTCTTTTGTTAGTTTNTGANNAGGNTAAGTAATGATTTGGCATTGTTTAGAATTCGGNTNAAGTTCGTTGCTGCAAGAAGAGTTGGCAATGCAATCACGCATAATTGTATACATAAAGGGTATTTAAAGGACCTAGTTGTCCANGTATGNAACATTTNATTGCACACAGTAAAAGCGAGGGGACGTGCTGCCCCCCCCCGAATGTTCTAAGCTTGAGGAAGCCTTTGAACGCCTTTTGCAATCCAACCGATTTTTATTATTTATTGTTATTGATAGCCAAATNTAGATCNGGCTNGANTGATTCTAACTNAATGAAGTTGTATTTCAAGTNCTGAAGCGGTGTTTTTTTAATTTTGTAAANATACGATGNANGAATTGCGTGNANGNAGNGCTTAGGACCCNTGTCATATTTTTACATTCCGATAAGACGANATAGATANAGTTAAATATTNTCAAATTTTTNCAAGTTACGNTCCCATTTGTTTTGCTTTTGCCNTAACACATTGTAGNTGCCAGTTNCNCATTGCCCAAGANAATATCTCANTAACTGGTGCCCCAAAAATTGACTGCGGTGGCTGTTGATTNAGCCAATCNANNGCTGCCCACAAATTGGATGAAGCGTCGTCGATNTCTACTGGNANAGCNTGATTTTGCTTGCTGAGCTTTTGTCCATGTNTATTTTTTACAAGGGGTATATGAGCATACTCAATATGTTGGTAACCGAGACAATTCTGAAGATACACTTGACGGGGCGTAGATTCCAGCAGATCAGCACCTCGAACAATAGNGGTAACACCCTGAAATTGATCGTCAATTACCGAAGCAAATTGGTAGGAGAAAAAACCATCACGTCTTTTTATCACGAAGTCGCCGATATCNTNACTCAGTTGTTGCGAATACTCNCCAAATATTCGATCGAAAATTTTTACTCGGTCATTTACAGGTTTTTGAGGCACTTTTAACCGGGTAGCGCTGTTTGAGAAAGATATTTGACGCGTGCGACAANGGCCATCATACACACCGCCCGTTTGTCGCAACCTTCCGCGACTGCATTTACAAGCGAATATTAATTGTCGCNTTTTTAANTTGTCTAGTTCGAGTTGATAGTTGNNCAGCCGCTCACTTTGGTACATGATGTTCTTATCCCAAGTTAGCCCATGGCATTCGAGTTGATCTAATATAGTTGCAATATGTTTGGGATTCTCCCGAGGGGGGTCGATGTCTTCGATACGAACCAGCCAAGTCCCCCCATTAACNCTGGCNTCTAAAAAACTGGCCAAGGCACATACTAGCGACCCAAAATGCAGTGGTCCCGTTGGGGAAGGCGCAAAGCGGCCCACATAAGACGAACTAGGCATCTATGTTTTGTGACTTGCCGCAAAAGCATAAGCGGCNAAAGTTTTAACCNCCAGTAATTTGTTTTTCCTTGATTTCATCGAGAGTNTTACAATCGACGCATAAATTTGCTGTCGGTCGAGCTTCNAGTCTCCGCACCCCAATATCGATNCCGCATTGATCACAGAATCCATAATCATTTTCTTGAACTCGAANTAAGGTTTTATCAATTTTCCTAATTAATTTGCGTTCNCGGTCACGAGCTCTTAACTCTAAACTAAACTCTTCCTCNTGTGTCGCTCTATCTGCGGGGTCGGGAAAATTGGCAGCCTCGTCCTGCATATGAATAACGGTTCTATCAACTTCTTCCATCAGCTCCTGACGCCANGCTTGAAGAATAGCTTGAAAATGATTGCGTTGCTCTTCATTCATNTACTCCTCGCCCTCTTTCTCTTGGTAAGGCGATAACCCATGAAGCCCAGGNCCCGCTGNATTAANAGCGTCTTGNGCTCCCTTTTTGGANATTTTTTTTGAATTTGTTGCCAAGCCTCTAACCTTTATNNNGATAATTATCAAAATCACAGCATCGCGTTATAGAGAGATTGTAGGCATATTTCAAGAAAAATTTAAATAGCATGNTAAATTCCGCNATTTTTGATGGACACATGCTTGTTTCNGCATGCTTAANATGGCACCCTTNTNCGTGAATAAACTGTTNTTGNANAAAATAAGTGCTGCAAANACTGGGAGAGTAAATTTTTTTGATACGCTGCAGCCCANTACTTCCCGGTTTGTTTAGAACCCGATACAAGCGNTTTTTTGCTGAGNTTGAAACTTCCTCNAATGAAATTCTAACCTTACATTGCCCAAACACGGGCTCAATGANAAATTGCATGGTGAATGGTAGNTCTTGCTGGTACTCATTAGCTGGTGGGAAGAAAAGNAAATTACCCGGAACTTTAGAGTTGGTNACCACAGAAGCAGGNAATTTGGCCGNTATAAACTCTGCTTTGGCAAATAAGATNGTTCAGGATGGGATTCGATGNGGNACNATCNATGGACTGTCGCAATATCCTATTNTGCGCACTGAAGTTAGATATGGAGAGGAAAATAGTCGGATTGATATATTGCTTGAGGGTTCGGATAAAACCTGTTTTGTGGAGGTCAAAAACGTTACNTTAGACATGGGTGGAGGCTTGGCCTTATTCCCAGATTCAGTNACTTCCAGNGGAACNAAACATTTACGAGAATTAATGCGAGNTCTNACTCTGGGATACAGGGCGGTATTGTTTTTNTGCGTNCAAATTAATGGAATNGATCGTCTTGGANTGGCCTCTCACATTGATGCAGAGTANGTGCGTACCTTGNATCAGGCNNTTGATGAAGGNGTTGAGGTNATGGCATGGCAATGTCAACTNACGCAGTTTGCCAGCACTCTGGTTAGCCCAATTGATTTGGTTTTTTAGGATTGAATTTNNGCATNGGGAAGNAATTATACTTGGCNACTTTAATCATGGACGGNACAATATGGTGTGGAGTAAACTGCGGCTGNAGNGNTTTTTTCGATGGGCATGCTNATGGAAAAGAATTCCAATTCTTATNACGATATGTCGGTTTTCGACATNAGTACCGAGGATGCATGNAGTCNACTTNTCCCTTGGANGAGTGCTTTCACAGAAGCTTCAGATCATGAANTTTATATTCATAATGAGATTCTTAGACCCTTGAACGAATTATNTGAGCAGGCTTTTGANAAAGGCTTCATTCTTAATGTTTGCAGTGGTTNTCGCTCATTTCAACGTCAATGCGATATCTGGAATGATAAGTTGTCTGGGAAAAGACCAGTGCTAGACGCTATGGGGATACCTATTAAGATAGAAAATTTGACAGATTGGGAGAAGGTGGAAGCGGTTTTGAGGTGGTCGGCATTGCCGGGCGCTTCCAGACACCACTGGGGCACCGATATCGATATTTATGATTCGGCAGCTATGTCGAGAGGGTATAAGTTGCGGTTGTTGCATGAGGAAACAGTAGGAGATGGAATTTTTGCTTCAATGCATGAGTGGCTGGATGATCATCTCGATCCGAAATGTGGCTTTTATCGGCCTTACGAAACCTACAACGGAGGAGTCCTCCCTGAGCGCTGGCATCTTAGTTACGCTCCTGTTTCTCGGATTTATGCAGGGGCAATGAAGTTAATTTCATTGGAGCGGCGTCTGCGGGTGAGTAACATTTTTCTTTTAGACACAGTATTACAGAATTTAGAGCTCATTTACGAACGTTTTATTTGTGTCGACTAGTTAACCGGGCATAATAAATGATAGAAACTCCAGATAGTGTTTGGCTATCGTTGCGTTCAGAGGCATCGAAACTGAGTGATAAGGAACCGCAGATGGCGGGCTTTATTGAGCAGCATATCCTCAGACATAATAGCTTCTCCGAAGCAATTGTTTTCTGTCTGGCCTCCCAAACTCATCACCCTTCGATTTCTTTCGAAACTATTGCTCAGGTCTTTCATGACGTGATTCAAAGTGAGCCCCAAATCCTGTTTGATTTATGTCTAGATCTAAGAGCTTACTTACAAAGAGATGCTGCTTGTGAGAACTTGCTAATGCCTCTTGTTTATTTTAAAGGGTTTAAAGCTTTGCAGATTCAAAGGATATCTCACAAGCTTTGGACTCAAGGACGGCGGTTTTTGGCCTTGTTTCTCCAAAGTCAGGTGGCGGCTAAGTTTTCTGTCGATATTCATCCTGGGGCTACCCTTGGCTCAGGCATAATGCTTGACCATGCAACAGGTCTGGTGATTGGTGAAACCACAGTTATAGGTAACAATGTATCAATCCTTCATTCGGTAACTCTGGGTGGAGTGGGCTCTGAATCCGGTAATCGTCATCCAAAAATTGAATCCGGTGTGATGATTTCGGCTGGCGCAAAGGTTTTAGGAAACGTCTCAGTGGGAAGAGGTGCGAAGATCGGAGCAGGTAGCTTGGTTATAGAGTCTGTTAAGCCTCATGCCACAGTCGTTGGAGTTCCAGCAAAGGTTGTCGGTGAAAATCAAAAAGAAATTCCTGCTTTGGAAATGAACCAGAATTTGCAAATAGCTAGCCCAGACTAAATCATAATTCATTACACCGCATACTACTATCTTGCGGTACCCGGGTGCTTGGAAAGTTGATTTCATCCCCGAAACACGCATGATAGAGATGTGCTATTTGTCTGTTTAGTAGCTCTTGTCGCTCTATTGGGAATGCGTTTAGTAAAAAATAATTCTCCTCGAAGTGGTTAAATCTCGCTATGGTAGATAATTCGTCAATACTGAATTCAGACGTTTGTATGGCTATCATTTCATTGGCCAGTTTTGCGGCTTGGTCTAAAGAACTTTTTTTCAATTGGGCCATGTCTTCATGGAACGAAAATATTGGTCTAGAGGCAATCTTTTTGCCCAAAAGAATCCACTTCATTTCTATTTTTATAGTGAACCGAGATGACAATTGCTTTACAAGTTGTTGAAGAGAATATGTTAGCATGAGGCACACTAGCAAGTGTTGTTTCGAACAATCATTAGATCGCATGCACAAATGCAAAGTGCTTTCGTCTCCTTCGACACGCTGTCCTCCATAAAGCTTCGCAGTTGCTCTTACACAGCTATCTAATCTATTAAGAAGTTTTTCGAGACTCTCTTCATTGAGTCGATCTTTTAATTCCTCTCTATTAACGAGGCTGCCTGTAATTAACGAGCAATAGTGGAAATTGTGGTAACTTTCATAGTTGTTTTGAGACAGCTCGAGTAGTGGTTGTAATTTTTCCTCTAGACATTCAAACCCATTCGATTCGTTAGGATTTTTTCCTGGGAGTTTAGCGACAAGTTTAAAAGCACGGTTTTCCAGATTGGATAAGAAATTAAAGCAGAGGTAAGTGGTTAAGGCAGAGTAGATGAACCATAAAAATATCCAATCTGTTGATATGTCTCCCAAGGTCGATTGAATTTTCTTTTTATCAATAGTGACCTCAACTCGTCCTAGAGGATTCCCTTGCACTTGAACTTGACGACTGAAAATAGCCGGGGCTGATATGACGTTTTTCTCGCCAGTGCTTTTTGCTCTGAGGATATTGTCGCTGTCAAAATAGGCAGCGCTATGCAAGAAAGGATTTTGTGTGGTTTTATTTAAAATAACCTGAATGCTAATTGAATCGTCATTGACAATCGCAGCGGGCACAGTATCGAGAATACGATTCATCGCGTCCTTGCCTTGTGTTTCTATGATAGTAGCGACTGTTTGTTTGGTGTGGTGGGCAATCAGCCACCAACTTGCGAGGAAAAAGGTGAACTGAGCCAACACAACAAGAGCGGATAATTTTGGAGCCAAATGGTATTGGCGCATATTTTCACCCATTGGGCATATGATATTGCGATCTATTCTATCCTATTCTGCTAGTTATTATATAATGTTAGTTAGCCAGTAGAGGGCAACCCAAGCATTGAAAAATATTCTGCTAATCAATATTTTTGGCACAGATCAAGTTGGCGTTACGAGAGAAATTACGCAGACATTATCGCTTTTCGATGCTACCGTGCTTGATATTGGTCAGGCTGTCATTCATGATCAGCTAAATCTCGGGATCTTGGCAGCAATCCCCGATAACTTTTCCTCATCCTCAGTAATTGAATCAATCTCATTCAAGACAAAAAAGCTCGGCATGCGGGTGAAATGTCTCCCTATCTCTCCAGACAATTATCAAGATTGGGTTGATCAACAGGGAAAGCAGAGACATATTATTAGTCTTCTCGCGTCAAAAATCGATTCCCATTATCTAGAAGTTGTAACAGAAAAAATCTCTGAGTTTGGACTGAATATTGACAAAATAACGCGGCTATCTGGACGAACTGCATGTCACAATATAGATTGCGCAGGGCGAGTTTGTGTAGAATTTTCGGTTCGAGGGGAGACTAGGTATGTTGATGTTTTTCGACGTTCTTTGCTGGAACTTGGTGCAAGCCATGATATCGATATCGCTTTTCAAAAAGATTCTATCTACAGGCGAAGCCGGAGATTGATAGTTTTTGATATGGACTCCACCCTGATAGATTCTGAAGTCATTGATGAATTGGCGGTTGAGGCTGGAATTGGGGAACAAGTTTCAGCCATAACTGCCTCCGCAATGAGGGGTGAGTTGGATTTTGAAAAGAGCTTGCGAATGAGAGTGCAGCTCTTAAGCGGTCTTAAAGAAGATATATTGCTAGATGTGGCTCAAAGGCTTAGACTCAATGAGGGGGCTGAGTATTTACTCAAACGGCTTAGACAACTTGGATTCAAAACTGCCATTGTTTCTGGTGGGTTTTTATTTTTTGCATCTCGCCTTCAGTCCATTTTGGATGTTGACTATGTATTCGCAAATGAACTAGATATCGTTGATGGATATTTGTCAGGCGGCCTGAAAGGCGAAATAATAGATGGAAACCGCAAGGCTGAGTTATTACGCGAATTGGCTATTAAAGAAGGTCTCCATTTGGAGCAGGTCATTGCCGTTGGTGATGGCGCAAATGACTTGCCTATGTTGCAGGCCGCAGGAATGGGCGTGGCGTTCAAAGCTAAACCACTCGTAAGAGTGTCTGCGCAATATGCAATATCGCACTCAGGTCTCGATGGCATCCTTTACCTTATGGGTTACAGCGATCGCGATCTTCAAGCTTTGGGTTCAGCATGATAGCGCTGGCTACTGTTTTTCTGAGGAGAGGCGCAAAAGTCTCGCACTACTTAATTAGTGCATGAATTAGGTTATCATTAGTTCAATTGTAACAAGAGGAGTTGGAACAAGATGGCCAATTATTCTACTAATGATTTCAGGCCAGGACTTAAAGTAATGGTTGAGAAGGATCCTTGCACAATCTTGGATAATGAGTTCGTAAAACCAGGCAAAGGACAAGCTTTTAACAGAGTCAAGTTCCGTAATTTAAGAACAGGACGGGTGTTAGAAAAAACCTTAAAGTCAGGCGAAACTCTAGAAGCAGCCGATGTTTTAGATATTGAGATGCAGTACCTGTATAACGACGGAGATTTTTGGCACTTTATGGAAGCGGTAAACTTTGAACAGTATCAAGCGGATAGATATGCCATTGGTGAAGCAAACAAATGGTTGAGAGAGCAGGATTTATGCACTGTTACCCTATACAATGGTTCTCCGCTTTCGGTAACACCGCCCAATCATGTTGAACTGGAGATTGTGGAGACGGATCCAGGATTGCGCGGAGACACTGCTAGTGGTGGCACTAAACCGGCAAAACTTAGTACTGGAGCCATGATCAAAGTACCTTTATTCGTTGAATCGGGAGAGTTTGTGAAAGTTGATACTCGAACAGGTGATTACCTTGGCCGCGCTTAAAAATGAGACCATATAACCTCAGCTGACCTTTTTAACGCTTTTACCAAATCGAAGACTGAGCATGACCGCTAATTCTGAAAGATGGAGATCTGGGATTGACCTGACAACTTTGAGGTATCGGAGCTCTGTGATGGGGGAATTAAGAAGGTTTTTGAGCGGTCGAGGTGTCCTAGAGATTGATGTACCTTTGATAGGGAGGACTTCGGTCACAGATCCGCATTTATCTAGTTTTAAAGTAAATTCCGAATACTTCGAAGGTTTTCTTCAGACTTCACCTGAATATTTCATGAAACGGCTTTTGGCGTCTGGTAGCGGTGATATTTTTTGTCTAGGGAAGGCATTCCGTGCCGAAGAAGAGGGGGCTGCTCATAATCCTGAATTCATGATGTTAGAATGGTACCGTATCGACTGGAATGAACATCAACTGATGGAGGAGGTAGTTGATTTGGTGTCGGTTTTTTTGCCATCAACTAAAATTTTAAAAATCAGCTATGGAGAGTTATTTGAGGAGGTTCTCGGCATTAATCCGCATAACGTTAAACTGTCTGTACTGAGAAAGCGAGCTGAGGAGACAAGCTTTGAGGGTTGGCCAAGAGATTCTCGTTCGGGTTATCTCGATATGCTTTTTGAGACGTTCGTGCGGCCAAACATGCCTAAAGGCCTGGTGATTTTGTTCGATTACCCTGTTTGTCAAAAAGCTTTAGCACAGTTACATCATGACCTGAATGGCCAACAAGTAAGTCGCCGGTTTGAAGTATTTCTAAATAATTCGGAACTGGCTAACGGTTATTTCGAGCTTAATAATTTTTCTGAGCATCAGATTCGCTTCAATGAAGATCGTTGCGAGAGGCGTGCCATGGGAAAGATGGTTCCAGAAGACGATATGCTCCTATTGGATGCGGTGAAATCTGGATTGCCTGATTGCGCCGGGGTAGCACTCGGGGTGGATCGTTTGTTAATACAACTTTTAGGAGCGTCTGGCATAGATGAAACTATGCCGTTTAGTTGGGCGCGTTGCTGAAAGATGCATTAGCTAATCTGGGTCGGGATTATAGCGAAAATGGTGGTCCATTGTTAAGGACGGCTCTTTAGTTTGCGTATTGCCAACTACTTTTGCGGGCACTCCAGCCACTATTGTATGATCACCTACTGGCTTTAAGACCACGCTAGATGCCGCGATCATCGCACCAGTTCCAACGCTTATGTTTCCAAGTATTTTCGCACCTGGACCAATTAGCACTCCATACCCAATCTTTGGATGTCTGTCACCACTCTCTTTGCCGGTGCCGCCAAGAGTGACCGATTGCATTATCGACACCGCGTCACCGACGATAGCTGTTTCGCCGATCACCAGGCCAGTGGCATGGTCTAGCATTATTCCTCTGCCGATCTTCGCTGCAGGATGAATATCTATTCCAAAGCAGCTTGAAACGTGCGATTGTATTAACAATGCTAATAATTTCTGACCCTTTAGCCACAGATGATTAGCTAGCCTGTGTGCTTGCAAAGCTGCAAACCCTTTGTAAAAGAGGAACACTTCAAGAGGACTGTTGCATGCAGAATCTCGATCTAGGGTTGCTTGTATATCGGCGGCGGCATCTGAAACTAAGCTTTCATTATGTTCGCTTTCAGCAATGATCTTTTTTAGGGCAGATTCCGCTAATCCAGAACCAGCCAGCTCTTTTGCTAATTTAGCACTTAAGCCCTGTCTTAGATTTTCAAAAGCAAAGATAGTAGCTTCAAAATAACCCCTAAACAGGGGTTCACGTCCATCTTCAAGTCGGGCCTTACCAATTATTTCTTCCCATATTGCGTATGACTCGGATAATGAAATTTTGCTCATGATGGGTTTTTTTAAGCACCTTTACTAATAAAGCCAGCGTGTCGGGTTTGCATTCTTTTAACGCTGAAGTGTTTGGGGAAGTAATTGGCTTACCTCAGAATGGTCGTAACTAGGCCACCCTTGCCTTAGCTCTAAAAACTTAACCTTCCATCTTATCAATGACATCGATTGATCTATTTGTCGGGGGGTTCCTAATCCTAAGTTATTTGCAGTGTGGGGTCGGTCGCTTCATTCTCTTCGGGGGTTTCAGCCGTTTGGACAATCGATGAATTTTCAGCTGAATCATCTAATCCGTATCCTTCACTGAGTATCCCCCCAGGGACTTTTGGGGCGTAATCCTTAGGGGCCCCAATCAACCCTTTCTTGTATGCCATACCCAAGTCACCTTCATTCAACTGATCGCCAAGTTTTGTTGTCTTCAAAATCTGGCGACTGACTTCGGGACCTGCCAAATTAACTCCAGTGGATGTGAGATAGACTTGGAGATTTTGGCAGCTTTCACTTACTTGCTGCACGTGTGTAGTTAAATTTATGAAATGCTCATTAACCTCTTGTTGTAAGAGGTTTAAATTATTTTCGTTGTTAGCAAGTTCCTTTTCAATGTTCTGCAAAGGGATGCGCTGTTTAGCATTGCGAAATGCCCAAAGATATCCGAGAATCGCTCCCGAGACAAAGGAACCGATACCAGCTAAAATCGTAAAATGTACATCTGTCATGAAAGTAATTCCATTCCTTCAGGTGGTTAGTTTCGCGGAAGCTGAGAAAAGACGCAACAGTTTTGTGAGTTAATGGTGATTTGCATTCTTGCTTGATTGTTTTCAGATCGCTTCCGCCTCTGAAACCTTGTAACCGCATGTTTGCGGGGGTAAAGTCCTGCTTTATAATTCTGGTACATTCGAGAAGATGGTTAATCCAAAAGAATGGTATAGAAGGGATTTATTGCGGAGTAACTTTGACTCGGATCCCAGACAAGCGGCCGCAGTTGACAAACTCGATACGCTCTATTCTCATCTGGAAAACGATTCTAAAAGTCTCATTCGATGGCCTTTGGAAGGCATCTGCAGCTTGTTCATGGGGCGACGGAATGGGGCGGCACGAGGCATCTATCTATGGGGAGGCGTTGGCCGAGGAAAGACCTATCTTATGGATTGCTTTTTCGATTGCCTTCCTTTCAAAGAAAAAAAACGCCTTCATTTCAATCGCTTTATGAGGCTAGTGCATACTGAACTGGATAGCCTAAAACGTCAAAAGAATCCTCTTGAAATAGTTGCAACGAATTTCTCTAATCAAGTCAGAGTTCTATGCCTTGACGAATTTTTTGTTGATGACATAGCCGATGCAATGATCCTGAGAGGATTGTTGCAGTCATTGTTTGATAAGGGATTATGTCTGGTAACAACTTCAAATATTTCTCCCGATCACCTATATCATAATGGATTGCAGAGACAGCAATTTCTTGGTGCAATTGAACAAATCAAGCGAAATTGTGATGTATTTAATTTGGATGGAGGTGTGGATTACAGGCTTAGGACTCTGCAGCGAACGGAGTTGTATTATTTCCCTTTAAACGATATCGCTGAGGCGTCTATTGAGGCGACTTTTTCGAAACTTTCGAACCCGAACGCTGTTGTCAAGAAAATGATTGAACTGCAAGTGGAACAAAGAGAAATAAGGGTTCTGAAAATCGCAGGCGATATTGTCTGGTTTAAATTTTGCGACATATGCGAAGGCCCCAGAAGCCAAAATGATTACATCCAGATCGCTAAGGAATTTAAATCGGTGTTTATTTCTTCGATACCTATCTTGGGAGCGCAAAATGACAATGCTGCTCGGCGATTTATCCACCTAGTGGATGAGTTTTATGATCGGAATGTTAAACTGGTCCTCTCGGCTGAAACCTCGATAGAGAAACTTTACTCCGGCAGTAGATTAGAGGTTGAATTCCAGAGAACTATTAGTCGTTTGATAGAAATGCAGAGTAACGAATTTTTGGCTAGACCCCATAAACCCTAGCCAATATCATTTAAAGAGGTCAAAGCTGGATATTAACACCAATAACACTTGTAAAAATTGCTGTATATCATTAGACTTCGCCCCTTTAAAACTGCCAGTGATTACGGTCGAAATTGATGAAAACGTATAGTGCAAAGTCTGAGTCGGTCCAGCGAGGTTGGTTCGTAGTAGACGCTGAAGATAAGATACTGGGTCGGCTGGCCGCATCGATAGCGTCCCGTCTGCGGGGCAAGCATAAACCGGAGTTCACCCCGCATGTTGATACCGGTGACTATGTTGTGGTGGTCAATGCAGAGAAAGTTGCTTATACAGGTAACAAAGGTAAAGACAAAATTTACTACAGTCATTCAGGCTATCCGGGAGGAATCAAAGGGACCAGTCTTGGGGATTTTATTAGGAAAGCCCCTGAGAAAGTTATTCAGTCGGCCGTGAAGGGTATGTTGCCTCGAGGGCCCCTAGGTAGGGAAATGTTTCGTAAGTTAAAGGTATATGCAGGCGCAAATCATCCCCATACGGCCCAGAAACCAGAGTCTTTGGAGATTTAGCGGAATAAACTATGGCGGATTCACATTATTACGGAACTGGACGGCGCAAAACATCTGCGGCACGCGTGTTTATGAGCTCTGGCGATGGAAAGATAAAAATAAATGAGCGATCAATGGATGATTACTTTGGCAGAGAGGTAGCTAGAATGATTGTCAAACAACCCTTTGAGGTAGTTGACATGATAGACAAGTTTGACCTTTGCGTCACAGTAAACGGGGGAGGTAGCTTCGGGCAAGCTGGAGCAATTCGTCATGGAATAGCGCGTGCTCTGGTGAAGTACGATGAAAATTTACGTCCTCCCCTCAGAAAAGCTGGGTTCTTAACAAGAGATGCTCGGCAAGTAGAGCGGAAAAAGGTAGGGCTCCACAAAGCCCGGAAACGGCCGCAGTATTCAAAACGCTAACATCAGATTTGTGTTTGTCTTTTTAGTAAAAACATTTGTTAATAATTAAAGTGGTGGGCCTTATTAGTGCAATCCCTTAAACGGTTGCAAAGTATAGTATTCTGAGTCTCATGACAGTTTCTTGCGCGAACAACGTTCACGATTTTATCAGGGAGATGCTTTTGGAAAAAAATGATGTTAACAATTCCCGCCGTCGGTTCCTAACTGGCGCAACAGGCTTGGTTGGCGGTGCGGGTATAGTTGGGGCTTCAATTCCGTTTTTTTCCTCGTGGAAACCGAGTGCCAAGGCGAAGGCAGCAGGGGCNCCAATCAAGGTAAATNTTNGCAAATTGGAACCNGGNGGACGNATAGTNGTTGAGTGGAGGGGGAAACCCGTNTANATCGTCCGTCGAACAGTTGAATCTATTCGAGTAGTGAACAGNATAGCACCNGAGATGTTGAAGGACTTTCAGTCTGCTGCGGCTTCGCAACCGAGCTATGTTCAAGGCGCAGCTAGAACATTATCGGGTAAAGAAGAATTTTTAATTATGTTGGGTCTTTGCACGCACTTGGGNTGTGCNCCAACATATCGTCCCGATGTNGGAGCCAAGGATCTCGGCGGAGAAAGCTGGCTCGGCGGGNTCTTCTGCCCTTGCCANGGTTCAAAATTCGATTTATCNGGTCGNGTCTATGCTGGCGCGCCCGCTCCTACCAATCTAGAAATTCCTCCCCATTCGTATGAGTCTGACGATATCGTAATAATTGGTGTAGACCCGGAGGAAGTTTGATGGAAAAACNACANAGTTTTTCGACTTGGCTCGACTCTAGAATGCCGACTCTCAAGGAGAGTTGGANAAAGCATATGTCCGAGTATTTCGCNCCGAAAAACTTTAANTGGATGTACTATTTNGGCGTTCTATCGATTGTGGTTNTGNTATTGCAGTTAATCACAGGCATNTGGCTNCTTATGAGCTATCANGGGNCTGCCGAGCATGCTTTTGCATCAGTNGAATANATCATGCGAGATGTTGAGCTAGGATGGATAATNCGCTATGCCCATTCAACAGGGGCNTCACTTTTTTTTGTAGTGGTATATCTCCATATGTTTCGGGGCCTTGTCTATGGCTCNTACAAAGCGCCNAGAGAGTTGGTCTGGGTGTTTGGCATGACCATCTATGTGGCTTTGATGGCAGAAGCGTTTTTAGGCTATGTTTTGCCTTGGGGACAAATGTCATACTGGGGAGCTCAAGTCATCATCTCTCTGTTTGGAGCAATTCCAGTTGTCGGNGAAGACATCGTGCAATGGATNCGGGGCGACTATTTNATCTCAGGCATAACGCTTAATAGATTCATGTCTCTTCATGTNGTTGCTGTTCCTTTTATCTTGGTTGGNCTGGTAGTGCTTCACATAATCGCGCTGCATGANGTAGGNTCCAATAACCCAGATGGAGTTTCNATTAAAAAGTACAAGGATGAACAAGGGCGGCCAATTGATGGCATACCNTTTTTTCCTTATTACGTGGTTCATGACTTAATACCCATAACCTTGTTTTTCTTCGTNTTCTGTACCATATTATTTTTNATGCCGGAAATGGGGGGTTATTTTCTAGAGTATGCCAACTTTGAGGNGGCCAATNCNNTTAAAACGCCTGAGCACATTGCGCCTGTNTGGTACTTCACCCCTTACTANTCGATGCTTCGAGCGGTTCCAGACAAACTNGGCGGTTTTNTTGTGATGGCTGCGGCAGTAGCTATCTTATTCGTTCTNCCATGGCTTGATCGCAGTCCAGTGCGTTCTATGNGATACAAGGGTAAAGTGAGTCGCAGTGCCATTATATTGTTTGTGTCTAGTTTCATAATTCTCGGGGTTCTTGGTGTCAANGCGCCNACAGATGCNCGGACACTNTTGGCCAGAATTTGTACCGTNATGTACTTNTCNTACTTNATTGGCATNTATTTTTGGACACGTTGGGAAAAGACACTTCCAGAACCCGATCGCGTTACCATGGACGGAGGNATGGGGNCCCTTAAGACTCTNGGNGGGTTTGCTCTNGTTGGANTTCTGGTGTTCGTCCCGCTCANAGTAGTTGGAGCGGAGGGCAANTCTTGTGGCACGATGGAATGTGANCAATACGAGGCCGCTTTGGATGACACAAACTCTCTTCAAAGAGGCGCNAAACTGGCAGTGAACTACTGCATGGGCTGTCACTCATTNAAATATTCAAGATGGGAGCGAGTGGCAGATGATTTGGANATACCACATCACTTNATGCTTGAAAATATGATTTTTTCAGGCCAGAAAATTGGAGAATTGATGACGATTGGCATGACGGAAGAAAAATNAAAGGCNTGGTTTGGAGCTGTNCCTCCAGATNTAACTTTGGTTGCGCGTGCTCGATCNCCAGAGTGGCTATACACTTATCTTAGAAATTTTTANGCAGATGACACACGCCCTCTTGGAGTAAATAATCGCGTTTATAAAGATGTAGGCATGCCCCACGCACTGCTAGAATTGCAAGGCCTGATGGCTTGNGCGCCGGGGCCTTATAAAGAGTCATCTGNCATTGGTGTAATGGAGGTGTTTTATGGTGACACATCTGGAAGAATGAGGGCCGCAGCNTCTGGTGACGCNCCATCAACGGATCCATGTGGTTCTTATAATTTGGTTTCTGAGGGNCTATTGGACTCTGAAGATTATGATAAAGCAGTATTTGATTTGGTNAACTTCATGACATATGTTGCAGAGCCATTTGCCCAAGAGCGCAGAGCTATAGGACGTTGGGTGTTGATCTTTTTGAGCATATTTTTTGTTTTCGTGTGGCTTTTAAANNGAGAATACTGGANGGGTATTCACTAACCCATCAGCTAATTTTTTNTGCGNTTATTTGNANTNAAAGGCCTNATNTGGCTTAAATANCTGCCCCTNGTCNNCATTTTAATATACTATTACTTTTTAATTTGGAGAGACCGTTTTGAGACGATCATCGATGACGCTATTTTCAGATCCGNCCTGTCAATACAGTCACCGGGTGCGCATCGTGCTGGCAGAAAAAGGAGTGACTGTTGAGATAGAGGATACCGATTCATCGTGCATTACCGATGANATNTTTGAAGCGAATCCNTATGGCAGCTTGCCAACCTTGGTCGATCGCGATTTGGCATTGTACGAATCGAAAGTGGTAATGGAATATCTTGATGAACGGTTTCCACACCCGCCTCTTCTACCTGTNTATCCAGTGGCTCGNGCTCAGAGCCGGTTATGGATATACAGGATTGAACGAGATTGGTGCAGTTTGACAGGTCAAATTTTATCCGATCCGAATGGNNANGCGGGAAGGACTGCGAGAAACGAATTGAATGAATCTCTNGTCGCTGTCGCATCAATCTTTATCGAGTTGCCCTACTTCATGAGCGANGACTATACCTTGGTNGATTGTTGTTTGGCACCAATGTTGTGGCGATTGCCGCAGTTTGGAATAGAGATCCATGAAACTTCGCAGACGAAACCACTCCTAGAATATATGGAAAGAGTATTNTCTCGTGATGCCTTCCAAAAAAGTCTCACTGACTTAGAGCGTGAAATTCATGGCTAACAANGGATCNCGGATGTTTTCAAATCGTCCGTATCTCGTGCGCGCTTTTTATGAATGGATAGTTGANAATGATTGCACCCCATACATCATAGTAGATGCNCACTATAGTGGAGTCGAGGTGCCCCAAAGTTTTGTTACTAATGGACAGATAATTCTNAATATTGCTCCNAGCGCTGTGAGAAGTTTTGACATGAACAATGATCGCATTAAGTTATCTACCCGNTTTGGCGGGGTTCCAATAGATATNTTTTGTCCAATGGGGGCNATTCTCGGGATTTACGCTCAAGAAAATGGTCAAGGTATGATGTTTGAATCAGAGCCNTCANATGAACCANCTCCNCCTCAAGGCCCNAGAATCGTNNCGCCAACNCCAGANAAGAAGCCTTCAGAGGCTGAANAGANTAAACCGTCNCTGCGAGTTGTGAAATAAAAATATGGCNATNAAAGGAAAAATTTTGAGATGAAACCTATAGCGATTGTGGCAGCNTCNAGNACACCAATNGGGTCAATGCTTGGAAGTCTAGCAGATNTNTCTGTGAGCGANTTGGGCGCTACAGTTGTAAGTTCATTAATCGAAAAGACAGGCTTAAAAAATGATGGAATCGATGAATTATTGATGGGTTGNGTTTTGAGTGCTGGCGTTGGACAGGCACCAGCAAGGCAGGCAGCCTTGGCGGCGGGTTTGAGNCTAGACACNAGTTGCGTCACAATTCAGAAGGTCTGTGGTTCGGGGATGAAGTCNGTCATGTTTGGNTGTAACAGTATTCTNTCGGGCCAGACCAAAACGGNTATTGCTGGTGGCATGGAGAGCATGAGTCGTGCACCATATCTTTTGCCTNATGCACGACAAGGATATCGTTTCGGNGAAGCGGTCATGCANGATCACATGCANTACGACGGTTTGNGGGATGCTTATCAAGGTCTTGCGATGGGTGAATTTGCTGAGAATTGCGCNTCNAGCTATGGATTTACTAGGGAGCAGCAGGACTCGTTCGCCATTGAGTCTCTNAATCGAGCTAATAAAGCTATCGAGGAAGGATATTTTACCGAAGAGATTACACCGGTGATTGTGNTTTCTCGAAATGGTAGCGTTAGTGTTGATGTTGATGAGCAACCAGGGCGTGNGAGAATAGATAAAATTNCTAACCTTAGACCGGCATTCCGAAAAGACGGAACNGTAACTGCGGCCAACTCGAGCTCAATTTCAGACGGTTCTGCAGNGTTGGCTATCATGGATATCGANAGAGCTGAAGCCTTGGGGCTNGAACCCATTGCCTTAATTCGCGGCTATGATGANGCATCCCAAGANCCTGAGTGGTTNACNACTNCCCCGGTATTAGCGATAAAAAAGACTTTGTCTCGAGTTGGTTGGTTGGTTGATNATGTAGATCTATGGGAGGTCAACGAGGCCTTTGCGGTAGTTACNATGGCGGCAATGCATGACTTGAAGATCGATCACTCNATTATAAACGTCAATGGAGGAGCATGTGCTTTAGGGCATCCGATTGGCGCAAGCGGNGCCCGAATTTTGGTGACGNTGATCCATGCTCTTCGTCAAAANTCTCTAAAGCGTGGTATTGCAAGNNTNTGTATTGGTGGTGGCGAAGCCACAGCCATGGCAATAGAGATCGTCTNACTCGTNTTTCTGANCTAGTCAGTGTATTCGAATACTTTTACCACTCGTCGCACACCACCCGTTTCCTGAGCTCGATTTGCGGCTTTCTCGCCCATTACTTTGGGTATTAANCCCATCAGATACACGACATTATCCTCNGTTATAACATCTATATCGCTAGCAGTNACCTCNTCATCTAAGGCGAGTTTTATCTTTACTTTGGCCGTGATCATGCTGTCCACGCCTCGATCAGGNATAGANGAATTAGGNCGTATTTTTAATTCATTATGCACAACTCGAACGCCCTTNATAGATCTAGCAGTGTCTCCTGCAATCGTTTTTAATCTTTGATTGGGGGCCTCTCCAGTCAACAGCACTACGGAATTAAAAACGTTGATGTTGACATTGGCATATTCTAGATCAGGATCAACTTTCTTAATATTTACTCCTATATGCCTGGCTATTGTAGAGTCGGTTATATCGACGCCAATCCCTTGGGAGGCCTCTTCTTCTCCTACGGGTTTCTCGCGCACTAGATGCTCTATCGTTGTGCAGCCGGTAAAAATTAAAGATGTGATTACTAAAAAAATTAATTTAGCCACTTAATTCTCTCCCAAAATAACGTGGTCTACGAGTTGACTCAGACTTTCAATAATTTGCAGATGCAGTTGGCTTAGTACTCTAGATTCGAAACGACTCAAATCTAGACACAGATCACGGGGTCTTAGATGTTCTATCAACATGGCATCATCTTTATAAGCCACTAATATGATCCTCAGATCCCGTTGGACTCCAGCTTCGACAAATTGAACTAAATTAGTGTTGCTGGCACCGCGGCTGAGTAAGAACAAGATATCTGATGACTTTGCATGGGTCAAGAGCACCTTAGCATTACAATCATTGGTAAAACCACAAACCATTTGACTTAAGTTTAGCGAGGGAAAGCCGGGCCGATCTATCTGAGTCCCTAGGGCGAGGTTATGAGTGAGAAGTTGAGCTAACGCACTAGAATTTCCTTGCCCAGCGGTAAATATAGTATTACCCGTTAAGAGGGCGTTCGCAACAATTTCTGTTGCGACTTGGATAGAGTCCGAGAAACTGTCACCAAGAATCATGGAGCTTTTGACTATATGCTCAAAAAATTTGTATAAAATCCGGTCCACTGAGCTACTCTTTTCTATCAAAGCGCGTATCAAATTTTTTAACTAGTTATTCGAGATTATATCATCCGAAACTCTTAGTACTCAGGCGATATTGTTGAAACACCACTTGAGTCAAATTTGGCCCACCCTGTTCTCCTTTTGATGTGACCGTTTGAAAGAGTAAGTATGCCTGTTGCGCCGAATATTGGTGTTTGGATACTGGCAAGTCTTAAACCGATCAACTCCCGATATGCCAGAAATGTGTCATAACCCAAGGCATAAAAATTTCGCAAAGCGGGATGGAGATCCACATTCGGTTGTAACTCAATAGGTAATTGGCCCTCCATGGTCCATGGCATAACACAAAATTCCACTCCAGCAAGATCTCGATCCAAATTTTCCCGGAACAAACCACCATAAACATGGGAGCTAGCAAAAATAGGTATGTCTCCTGCGTAGAGGAAGTCAAGAGTTGGTTTGATTCGTCGTGCTACTTCAGGGTAGCCGATCATGACAACAAGGTCCACATCCTGACGCCTGCGCTGGCGTGTGATCAATTTATTATTTATGAATCTTCTTAATTGTGTTCCTCGCGCCTCGCTTAAGTCGATATGGAGAGGCGGTTTAAGAATAGGGCTAAAGTCGCTGATGTTTTCTGGGTACCGAATCGCACTGACAACCTCTCCTCCATGATTTGACCATAGACTTTCAAAGTGTTCACTCGCTCTCAAGCCCCATCCAGTGTCAGGCACGATCAATAAAGCCCTTTCCATGTTGCGATTTAGCGCTCTATAAGCAATTTGTTCCATTTCATCAAGTGGAGATAGTCCGAATTGAAACAAGTTTTCCGGGCCACTAAGATTCTTAGTTTTAATCCTATTCAGACTGATTGTCGGGACTGGTAACTCCTCAAGACCAATGAGGGTCCTCACGCCCGCACTTCGGAGTGGTCCAATGATCATTTGGGCGCCATTTGAAACCGCTTCACTATAAATATCCTGTAATCGCCTTTCGGACGTGTCATATATTTGCAGGTCAGGACCATCTCCAGTTTGGTTCAAAAGCTCGTAATACGCAGTCATAAAGCCGTTAAGTAAAGTCTGACTGACCTCAAGATATTGGTCTGAAAAAGGCAGTAAGATTGCTAATGACCGCGGTGGATTTTCCGAGAAAACATCAGTTCGGAGCATTGATGGTGGTGTTAGTGCTGCTGGGTGGTCCGACCAGTTTTTTTTCCATTGCGCAAATTTTGCTAATTGTGATTCACGATCTCCCAAGGCCTCTCTGGCAAGAACAGCGAGCTTTTGCCAGCCGGCAAGCGTATCATCTTCGGCCACTTCTTTGTTCAAGGCATCGAACGGCATACGGTTCAAGAGGCCCCAAATCTGGTCATGAAATATTTGTTGATCTGTTGAGACCGGTAAGGATTTTGCTAAGCTTATAGTTTTTTGTAGGTAGCTATTAACATTTCCTAATTTAATGCCGAGTGCAATTTGCAGTTCGAGTATTCGGAGGCTATTCGAAACTTTATTATTTGAATCGATCGCTTTAAAACGCTTCTCTTCAAGCATAGCCTCTGCGGATAGCCAGTTTTCGTTTTTTGCTGCAATCTCTGCTCTCGAGAGTACAAAATCTACATAATCGCTGTCTTCCAATTGTTTGGGATCTATTTCGTTAAGTATTGACAAATATCTATCATTTTTTCCAGCATGATGGAATGCTTTTGCGCTCGCTAACATTAGGTGTTGACGTAATTTCAAATCAAACGACCTTGATGCTTGTCGGTAAAGCCGCATTGCCTTTTTAGCATCAGAACGGTTCGGCATATAAATGGTTTGGCTTGAAGCGGATGATTTAGCCGCCTCGGCTTTTTTTATTTGATTAGATGGCGCGCAGCTGGCAATAAAGGCTAAGATAAAGATACAGAGTGACAAAAGAAAAAAAGTGCGTCTTACCATGAAAACAGATCCATGCGGTACCCTGTATATTGTTGCCACGCCCATTGGGAACTTGGCGGATATGTCAGAACGCGCAATTAAAACATTAAGCCAAGTAGATTGCATTGCTTGCGAAGATACGCGCCGCAGCAAAAAATTACTAGACCATTATCACATAAATTCACTAATTATTGCTTATCATGAGCATAGCAGCACCCAAGTTGCTGATAAACTTTTGACCCTGTTGGCCCAGGGAAAAAATGTTGCTCTCGTTTCTGATAGTGGTACGCCCTTGATCTCTGACCCCGGGTTTCAACTGGTTTGTAGAGCTCGAGAGCATGGTTATGAAGTTATTCCCATTCCTGGCAGCTGTGCCCTCATAGCTGCATTGAGTGTTTCTGGATTAGCGACAGACAGCTTTAGTTTTATTGGTTTTTTACCAGCTAAAAGTGGCCAGCGCAGAGAAGTGTTAAAGACTGTCCAACAATATNGAAACACCATTATTTGTTATGAATCGCCACATCGGATAATAGAGACTTTGCGTGATGCNAAAGAAATTCTCGGAGCGGATCGCAAGTCGTTCATAGCACGTGAGATGAGTAAAATGTATGAGACCTATCTNGCGGGTAGTTTAGAGGANTTATTGGNATTAGTNTCCTNTGATACTGACCAACAAAAAGGAGAATTTGTTCTTATAATAGAAGCCTCNAAAAAATGCAGGGAGATCAGTTCAGAGGCGGAGAGAATTCTAATCTTAATGCTGAGAGAATTGTCGGTTAGCAAGGCGGCCTCACTCACNGCCAAAATAACTGGTCTTGCAAGAAGGACTATNTACAAAAAGGCTCTTGAGTTATCGGATCAGNGAGTTTTTAGACGTTGTNGTGATTAACGATCTTCATGNNAACCCCTCGAGTTCGCGCCAGCGATTGACAATTCTACAGAAGATTTCAGCTGTCTTCANNGCATCATANANAGCGTTATGAGCCTCGCTATTTTCATATTGGATATTCGCACATTGGCATGCNCGGCCCAGNACCGTCTGGCCATATGCCAACCCAGCCAAAGTAGCAGTATCAAAACATGANAAGGGGTGAAAGGGATTGCGTTTAATTTGANTACGTTCTACAGCCGCATTTATAAAGCCTTGATCAAAGTGAGCATTGTGCGCCACTATGATAGCTCTTGANCATCCAGTNANGCTAATCTCTCTGCGGATTGGCCTAAAAATGGTTTGAAGAGCGTCTCTCTCATGCAAAGCCATTCGGTCAGGGTCTTTCAGATCAATTCGATTAAACTCAAGTGCGCTAGGCTCTATCACAGCACCTTGGAAAGGGTCAATGTCTACACAAAAANACTTTTTGATCGAAANTATTCCTTGCCGATCCATTTGAAGGAGAACAGCCCCGACCTCNAGCAGCGCATCCGTGCGTGAATTAAAACCACCGGTCTCAACATCNATGACTACAGGAAGAAAACCTCTAAATCGTNTTGATATTTCCGATGTTGATAATTCTTTCAAGGTAGTTTGACTTTCCAATTGATATTCATTCCNGCAGCCANAGGTATCAGTTTACCGCCGCAGAACGGAATTTCGTCAGGTATTGTCCAAGGCTCTNTTNCCAGAGTGATNTTACTNTGGTTGAGCGGCAAGTGATAAAATTNGGCGCCATTGATGCTGGCAAAAGCTTCCAAGTGATGCNTCGCATNCACNTGATCGAACACCTCTGCGTAGAATTCTAATGCCGCATGATGACTGAAGCAACCNGCACAACCGCATGCACTTTCNTTAGTTTCGAGCTCATGAGGAGCTGAGTCAGTTCCTAAAAAGAATTTTCTTGAACCACTAGTTGAAGCCTTTATAAGTGCCTTTTGATGAGTATCTCGCTTTAGAATTGGCAAGCAATAAAGATGAGGTCGAATACCNCCTGCGANCATATGGTTGCGGTTATANAGAAGATGTTGGGGAGTTATTGTGGCTGCTAGATATCGATCACTTTCTTCCACATATTGGGCAGCTTGCTCNGTGGTTATGTGCTCTAGCACTATTTTCAACTCAGGAAATTTTTCTTTAATCCGTCGCAAGTGACGATCGATAAAAACCGCNTCCCTATCAAAAATGTCCGTGTTTTCGTCATTCACNTCACCATGCATTTGAAGAATTAAACCCANTTCTTGCATTTTCTCAAAGATTGGGTCTAAACGTTCAAGTTTNGTAACTCCACTAGCCGAATTTGTAGTCGCTCCAGCGGGATAATATTTCATAGCTTGCACAAAGCCACTTTTTTTAGCTGCAGATATNTCTTCTTTNGTAGTGTCGTCTGTCANGTAGAGAACCATCAAAGGTAACCAGTGAGAATCTTTTGGTCTATGCTGAAGAATTCGTTGACGATAAAGCAAGGCATCATTNACCGTCCTGACGGGCGTTTTAAGATTTGGCATGANAATACTTCGGCCAAAGTATCTGGCTGCGGCTGGCACGGTGGTANTAAGTGCTGCATCATCTCGGAGATGAACATGCCAATCGTCGGGTTGTNTTAAAGTTAAATGANTAATCATAGAGGGCGNCTTCTCCTAAGCTCCGAAACCAAAAAACTTAAGCTTACTTCTATTTNAGTNTCCTCAGAAATGCCTATCCAATGCCTCAATTACGCGTATACAGGAGTATAAGGCACTAGGCNTCGTATACCTAAGCTTTAGAGAGCAAAAGATCACTTGTTTGAACTTTTCGCTAAAAATTGNGTTTACGGGGAAGCTCGTGATCNTGANGGAGTTGAGCTTTTCCCAATTTGATATAGAATTATGTTAAAAGNNTTTGTCAANTAGTATAATTNAACTTGCNAGCGTGGAAGCTCGCCCGAGGTAGATATGGTTAAGCACATAGTNTTTTTTCGTTTTAACAGGGAGTTCAATNTCGCNAAAAAACAAGCACANGCNGAGGAGATAAAGCAGCGTTTGGAGGNGCTTTTAGACCTTATTCCCGAGATTATATCTATTGAAATTGGCATCAACTACAACGCGACCGACAATTGTTCGGATATTGCACTATATTCGGAATTTGCTAGCCGAGGTGACCTNGATANATATCAATCGCATCCNGAGCATCTTGCGCTCGTTCCNTTTGTAAATTCTCTGACAGAGGAGAGGAGAGTAGTTGATTATGAATTTTAAACGTGCCTTAAATGGGANACTTGGGTAAGTGGCACCAGACTTAATTTAAAGGGGAATATCTTGGAAGACAGCGGATTTAGACTGAATCATACCATGATCCGAATAAAGGATCCGGACGCTTCACTAGCTTTNTACACCCAAGTTCTTGGGATGAATCTTATTGAAAGATTTGATTTTGAAGAGATGGGATTCTCGTTATATTTTCTTGGCTTTTCGGCCTCCATNGAANGCCGTGTTCCCGAGGAACGTGGTGAACGTATTATNTGGTTGGCTNGTCAATCGGGAATTTTGGAGCTAACGCATAACTATGGNACGGAGTCTGATGATGANTTTGCCGGCTANCATGATGGGAACAGTGCNCCACAAGGCTTCGGACATATCGGAGTGTCAGTGCCAGATGTTTATGCAGCNTGTGAGCGTTTCGAGCAAGCGGGNATAGAGTTTGTNAAACGGCCTGATGATGGTTCGATGAAAGGATTAGCTTTTATCAAAGATCCGGATGGGTATTGGGTTGAAGTTTTCTCTCCGATTGGGCTAAAGAAACAGATTATGGGCGGTTAGGTTTTGACTAAATGTTTCAAATGATATGCAGCTCTGAAGCGGATGCGCGCAAATTAAACAGCTAGATTGGGGGATTTTGGGTGAAAGAATTAGATGATGTTTTAAAACGATTGGACGCACTNGAGTCAAAAGATTCGATTCGCCAGTTGGTAACTTCTTATGCTANAGCCTGTGANGAGCACGATATTCCCAGATTGGCAAATCTATTCGCAGATGATGCAGTNTTCGCNTCACCCAATGGTGCTATGGTNTCTCGNGGACGAGAGTCAATTCGAGAAATGTTTTCCANTATATTAAAGACACGCGGCCCGGGNTTTCATTGGACACATGATGTGCAAATTGAAATCGATGAAAATGACCACAACAGAGCTTCTGGCNTNGTATATAGCCATGCTGAGACAACTCCAAATGGGGTGGTTAGTTTAGCTGCGATGAAGTACAAGGATGAATATTTGCGTGAAGAGGGTGTCTGGCGTTTCAATGCTAGAGAGATAAGTTTCTTTTACTATGTGCCTGTAGGAAAATATGTCGAAGGTTTAACGCAGAGTGACCGAGTATACATAAACAATGCTTGGCATCCCGCAGACTTTCCGGAGACGCTTGATACTTGGCGCAGCTTTGAGCGGGGGGAATACGATTGAATAGAGATGCTATGGCTTTGGCTGAACGAGCGCTGGACCACTTTGTCAATAAGACAACCGACCAAGCAGAAACAACTATGGAGATCTCTTTGGCGGCATATAGGGACGAGGAGCGTTATTCGCGAGAGGTTGAAAGAGTTTTTAAGCATCTCCCGCTTGCTCTGGCATTAAGCCTAGAGTTGCCAGAGGTGGGAAGCTTTAAGGCGATGACCGTTTTGGGAGTTCCTCTGCTGATCGTGAGGGGTGAGGATTTGAAAGTCAGGGCCATGCTCAACGTTTGTCGACATAGAGGAGCTAGGCTTTGTGAGGATGGTTCGGGCAAAAAGCGGATATTTGCGTGTCCCTATCATGCGTGGACCTATGATCATAAAGGCGCATTAAAAGGGAGATATGGGGGCGATACGTTTGGTGAAATTGCTAATGACCGTTATGGCCTAACGGCACTCCATTGTGTTGAGAGGTCTGGGATTGTTTGGGCGTCACTAACTCCCGGGGATTTTTTTGATGTGGATGCTTGGTTAGGCGATTTTGGCGATGAGCTAAATACCTTAGACTTGGAAAACTGGCATCTTTATGAACAGCGTGATCTTCCCGGACCAGGCTGGAAAGTTACAATGGATGGTTACCTAGAGGCTTACCATCACCAATTGGTTCACCGAGAGACGGTGGGAAAATATACTGTGGGAAATCTCCTTGTCTTAGATACTTATGGACCTCACCAGCGGCTGACCTTCGGTAGACAATCTTTGGGAGATCTAATTAATCAACCGAAGGATCAATGGAACCCTATGGAGCACATTAGGTTGATACATTCGGGGTTCCCTAATCTTTCGATTTCAGGAATTCTTGGGGATCATTGTCTTGTAAGTCAGGTATTCCCCGGATCAACGCCGACCACTACAACGACTCGACAGACCATTCTAGTTGCCAAAAAGCCAGAAACGGAGTCTGAGATAGCGGCATCAAAGAATTTCAGCGCCCTAACTTTGAAAGCGGTTCAAGAGGAAGACTACGGCATAGGTTTTGGTATCCAAGGATGCATGGATTCCGCGGCTAATGATCATTTTATATTCGGAAGGAATGAACCAGCAGTGCAAAATTATCATCGTTGGATAGCTCGCTTTATGAAACTTAATGATAATGCATGGAGCCCTCAAGCCGAGAAGTCTATCAGCAATTGACTAGAAAATGAACTTCAGGGCTTTTGACTAGTTGAAAGCGATTTACTAGGAAAATCTGAGCAATCGTCTTGCATTGTTTCCCAATTTGCTAAGCCAACGTTCGCTGCCTTGAACTCCATGCTGATCCCATCCGCCAAAGTTTGTTCCAAGAACTAGGTGATCCGTGCCAACTATACTAACAACAAAGTCTAAAACTCTTTGGTCCTGGACGTGAGCATCAAACCAAATTTCAGCAAGATAGCTTTCAAACGCGCCATCTTTTTGGAGGTGTTCGCTAACCCATGGTCTAAGTCGGGTGGCTGCATTTAGTCGTCCAATTAGCATTGCCGCCGCACCACCGGCATGACTGATGCATATATCGAGTTCTGGATGTCTTTCTAGCACCCCACCATAAATTAGTGTGGCCACCGCGAGTGTTTCTTGCGCAGCGAAACCTGTTAAGAGTTCCAACTCATATTGATTAAGGTTTGGATCCCCCTTGGGNCCATCAATGCCGCTNGGCGCAGGGTGGATGAAAAGAGGGACGTTTANTTTNACAAGCTTCTCNTAGAATATATCCAATTCAGGACTATCCAAAGGNCTTCCGAAATCAGTTCCGATATAAGCACCCAATAGACCAAGCTCGGATACGGCTCTTTCCAGTTCCTCACANGCGGCAACGATATCTTGTATGGGCACGGCAGCTAGTCCCGCTAGTCTTTCTGGGCAATAGTTCAGCTGTTTTACGAGGGCNTCATTGTGTNGCTGGCAAAAATTTATGGCGTTTTTTGCTTCTATNTAGTGAAAATAGGTGAGAGGGTTGGGCGAGAGCACCTGAAAATCAATGCCTGCCTTATCCATCGCCTCTAGCCGAAGCGAAGTGTCCATAAAAACGCTGTTTTCATATCTAACATTGCGCAGGTAGTATTNGCCGATGCGGAACCAAGGANTCCCATTTTCGTCATAGCCAATTTCCGGACCNTGGTGACCGGCCATGTGCATACTTTCAGACAGCACGATGTGTGCATGCACATCAATTGTTTTGATTTGGTCTGCACTACTTCCCATCTTTAACCCTAAATCGTCTGAGCGCATCCCCCGTCAACAGGGATCGCAGCTCCAGTTATGTAGCTAGCCGAAGGTGATGCNAGAAATANNACGACGGAGGCTATCTCTTCAGGTATAGCCATTCTNCCAAGGGGNATCGANGANGTGATNGCTNTTTCAATCTCNGCNTTNGTGGCANCTTGCTCTNNCGCNCGNTTNNCAAGTAGTTCCTCNACTCTGTTGGTTTTTGTCCACCCAGTGCANATAGTNTTTACNAGGATATTAAATTGTGCGAGCTCATTCGACAGTGTTTTTGACCANCCCAANGCGGCTAGCCGGATGCTGTTTGATAGCATCATTGAACTCATTGGTTGTTTTACAGAGTAAGATGAAAGATTGATGATCCTCCCACTTCCTTTATTTTTCATCCTTGGNAGCACTCTATTGGTAATTCTTATGCAGGAGCGNAGAGTGGNTTCAAATGCTTTTGACCATTGTTCATCATCAATTTGTTCATGATTGCCGGGTGGTGGGCCTCCTGAATTATTAACTAAAACATCTATNCCGCCGAAATNTGACTCCACAAANTCNACCANCTGATTAATATCNTCNGGAATGCTTAAGTCAGCCACTTTNGCGAGGACAGATTGGNTNCCCANGGTCTCTAAATNCATTTTCGTTTCTAATAGNTGTANNTCNNTTCGNGCGCATATGGCAACTTTTGCTCCGGCGCTTTGAAATGCANCTGCAGTAGCCTTGCCAATGCCTCTGCTGGCTGCTGTTATNAGAACTCTCTGATTCGTCAAACCATATGACATATTGTCGTCTTATCTAATCATGTTGAAGGCGTCAGTACTAGCTATTAGCTAAAGCATAGGTAAGGTTTTCGCCAGAAAACTGACCCGTCCGCCAACCTGGTATGGACCATTCNTCAGGTAACGGGATGCTCAAATCTATCTTCTTTCCCCCCTTAAANACAGCTTTAATATTACTTTTTTGACCNAGAAGATCTAAATTTTNTACCAGATCGCCGGCTACCAGAACTAGATCGGCGATATATCCTGGTTCTATGCGGCCCAGCTTACCCTCAAGGCCAAAAATNCCTGCACCTGCTTCAGTTCCGCACGCAATGGCCTCGAGTGGCGATAGCCCCAAGTGCTCNACGTAAATGCCCATTTCTCTGTAATGCCACTCTCCATAGGGTGTTACCGAAAAGCCGCTCTCGCTTCCGCACATGAGTGGGACACCAGCATCATATGCGCGCCGGATCATTGCAGATGTGGCCTCAATCTCATTCATGAATATTTGTCTAAGCCCCGGATCTGAACCAATCTTGTCGCCATAATCAACCAGATTACGCAGAAAAGTAAANGAGGGTGCCAAGGGGGTTTTGTTATNAACCACCGCTTCTAGNGCATCCTCNTCCATGTAGGACGAATGAAATATCAAGTCAAATCCAGCGAGCGCGGCATCTCTTGTGCTGGAGGAGTTTCGACANTGGCCGACAACCGGCACCCCGAGAGCATGGGCNGTATCGCACACAAGGCGTAATTCATCGAGAGTCCATGACTGTATTTCTCCGGGGTTATGCCTTTTCGTTCGACGNACCGGTAAACCTGTNACATGTACTTTAATCCAGTCGCAACCTCCTTTAATTTGCTTGCGGATTTCGCGCACGATTTCGTCACCGGTTTGGACAATTACCGCATACCCNAGCTTGCCNTCGGACGGAAGNAACTGGCCAGCGGTGCCACCAACGCAGGTAATTAGCACATTACCCCCCGTTGCCATGCGAGGTCCCTCTACAACCCCACCTTCTATTGCATCTCTCAAATCTATGCCGACATCAAAAATACAGTCGGGGTCAAGGAAGCCGGTAACGCCGGCTCGAAGAAGTTTTTGAGCATTAACCGATGCGATCATTGTTGCAAGGCCCGGGCGTCTGTGGAAAAAAAGTTCGTCATTCGATTTAGGTTCATCNAAGCTTATATGGCAATGCGCGTCGACGAGNCCCGGTATGAGGGTGCATCCATNCGCGTCAATATGTTCAGCATCTTNNGGTGCGCTGAGGTCGGCANNATCGCCNACTGCAGANATAAGATCTTCTTCGATNAATACGGAACCTTTAGATTGAGTCGCTCCCGACACAATGTTGGTGTTTTTGATGAGGTAAGATTTCGTCATACTTAAGCTCCAGAGTTNAAAAGTCCANCGANTNNTTNTANANAGTTACNGNGTTCANTACGTTAAATGGACAAGTCAAGGATTTNCTTGGCTTATCNTACAATTGTATCAGCGTGTGACTAACTATNACATTTTTACTGTNCCCACCTNAGTGCCTTTCCATCGTGACTGTGCACTCAATAGATAGCAGTCNTCATATTATTGGATCCTGACAAACCAGTTTTAGACGGATAGCAGAGTTGTGTTANNTGACTTCTCTGTATTATGATNANGTNCAAAACNAAAAACTAGAATTTTAATGAGGTGAAATTATGAGCGAAGCAGCGTCGGCTTTTAATCCGGAGTANAATCCGGGGGGAGTAGAGGGGGCNATTGATACAAACATCTTACCTTGGATGCCAGTTGAGGGCGCANAAGGAATGTCNATAAAAACGATGAGAGCAAGCGCTGAAACGGGCATGTTTTCAATCATCGTTAAGTTAGAGGCGGGTGCTTCCATGCCCATATCTGTTTACCTGAGCGGTATGGACATGTTTGTGTTGTCGGGGCAACTCACATATACNCAAGACAATGTCACAAGCCTCTTGACTCCNGGGGCTTGGGGCTATATTTCTGCCAATTCCAAAGTGGCAGGNATNNTTGCNGAGAAAGAGTCAGAAATGCTNGTNAATTATTANGGTGCGGTTGCTTTTCTGGACGCNGAGCATTCGCTNTCCAGAATNCTTACGAGTCTCGATATTCTGCGTATGGCGGCTCAGCATGGNGTGGATTTGGTGCCCAGTACTCTATCTGGGTGCGTAAAAGAGCGGTCCGAGCCGCTGGCTAATGAGCCGCAGCCNTTGGCAATTTCTAGCGGTGAACTCCATCACCTCATCAAACCATCAGGTGAGCAAGCNTCGGATCTTGGTGGTTTCAAGCACCCACATTTTGTTGATACCAGAGATGTCCCCTGGATAACGCTNGAAGGCATGGAAGCGATTGGCCTGAAAATATTGCGTGTGAGCGAAGATAATGGATATGTATCACTTATTGTGCGNCANAANGGTGTNGCTCCCGGGCACACTCATATTGGTTCAGGCGACTTTCTGATTCTTGAGGGGCGCATCGGAGTCCGAGCTGGCCCACCAGATGGTCATGGCCCTGGCGTTTGGTATTTTGAACCTGCGGGCGCNAGGCATGATGCCTCTCAAAGGCTTAGCGAAGAGGATCTAGTTTACTATTCAAATATATANGGACCGCTGGTATTTGACGAAGGCCCAGGCACCCCNGTTACTGCCGTGCTGTCTTGGATGTCATACAGAGATATGGCTGCGGCTTATGGTTCCAAGTTAGTGCCTTGTATTCATCCAGATGATTCCACGTTATTGGCTTCATCGCCACTGGTTGCCACGAGCTAAAAGGCTTTNAAAATAGCNTGTCTTTGTTNCTGGCCCTCATGTCNNATGAGGGCCAGNANGGCCANTCAGTTGTTTTTAAACATTGCCCACTTTTTTGNGCCNCGGCGAGTGTGTTGCGAAAATCAAAGTAAAAATCNGGCCACCTTAACACGAACATTTTTAAGACCTCCATGATTCGCTAGCAGGACTGTTTGGTCTGGCANCACCGTTGCNGGACGCCAAGTTAGCCAAACTATAAGTCAATGGCTGAGGTACGTGTGCCATTGGCATGGCGACCCTAAATCNAATTTATGTGACCCGCTGGCCGGGGATGGCGCCTCTGTCNGGTTCCAGCAAATATATACCCGNTTCNGACCCAGCTGCCAGAACCATTCCTTCCGATACTCCAAATTTCATTTTNCGTGGGGCTANGTTAGCAACCACGATAGTTAATCGGCCCTCAAGNTTTTCTGGTCGGTAGGCTGATTTTATTCCNGAGAAAACTTGTCGAGTCTCATTNCCAAGATCAAGAGTTAGTTTCAATAACTTATCAGCACCCTCGACTGATTGCGCNGATAANATTCGGGCAACTCGCAAATCAATTTTCATGAAATCATCAAGATTGATTTGNTCTAGGATTGGTTCTGAAGATAAGTTGACTTCGGCACTTGAATTGGTCTTAGTATTGCTNTCTAGGCTGTCATTGANCATAGCNTCAACGTGTTTAGGNTCAATTCGCTGTAGAAGGGGTTTAAATGGTCTTATATTTTGACCCAAAAGAGGTTTCTGAATACTTTCCCAATTTAGTTCCTCATTCAAAAAGAACTCAGCGCGAGCGGCCAATTCAGGCAAGATTGGCTTGAGAAACACCATTAAAACACGGAAGAGGTTGATGCCCAGAGAGCAAATTTCTTGCACCTGCCGCGCTTTATTCGGATCTTTGGCAAGTTTCCATGGTTCCTTGAAAGTAAGATACTCATTCGTCTTATCAGCAAGTGCCATGATCTCTTTAACAGCTCTCGCAAATTCCCGATTTTCATAGTGTTCTGCAATAATTTCAGCTTTACTCAATACCAGATCCCAGATCTCATGATTTTCTACCACGTTAGCTAGGCGACCAGCACTATTTTTTTCAATAAATCTAGCGCATCGACTTGCGATGTTCACCACTTTTCCTACTAGGTCGCTGTTAACTTTCTGTATAAAATCTTCAAGATTAAGATCTATATCGTCAACCGAATTTGATAATTTTGAGGCGTAATAATAGCGCAGGTACTCTGGGTTCAAATGATCGAGGTAACAACGTGCGGTTATGAATGTCCCGCGAGACTTAGACATTTTTTGACCATTAATAGTAACAAAACCATGGACGCAAACGTGGCTTGGTGTGCGAAATCCAGTGCTTTTGAGTATTGCTGGCCAGAATAGTGCGTGGAAATTGACGATATCTTTCCCGATGAAGTGGTAAAGCTCTGCCGTGCTGTCAGGAGACCAAAATTCATCAAAGTCTAAACCATTTTTTTTACACAGATTTTTAAAGGTCGCCATATAGCCAATTGGCGCATCGAGCCAAACATAGAAGTACTTCCCGCTAGCATCAGGGATCTCAAATCCGAAGTAAGGTTCATCTCGGCTAATGTCCCACTCTTGCAAGCCTGAATCTAGCCATTCGGAAAGTTTGTTTACCACTTCCCCTTGAAGATGATTGTCTCGAGTCCATTGTTCAAGGAAATCGGTGAATTCTGGAAGTCTGAAAAAATAATGAAGAGATTCCTTTTCCACTGGTGTAGCGCCCGAAAGAACAGATATTGGGTCTATCATTTCGGTTGGCAAATAAGTGGCTCCGCAGGCCTCGCAATTATCTCCATATTGGTCGGGTGTCTTACATTTCGGACACGTGCCCTTGACATACCGATCTGCGAGGAAGATATTTCTCTCGGTATCGAAGGCTTGGACGATCATTTTTTCTGCAATATGGTTATTTTCGCGTAATCGGCAATAAATTAATTCAGATAGCTCCTTATTCTCGATCGAGTGAGTCGAATCGTAGTGATCAACACTAATTAAAAAATCTTTGAAATCGGCCTCATGGAGCGCTCTCATATTTGCTATATGCTCTTCAGGACTAATGCCAAGTTCATCCGCCTTCAGCATTATCGCAGTTCCATGGGCGTCATCTGCACTGATATAATAGCACTCATGCCCTCTCAATCTTTGAAAACGCACCCAAATATCTGTTTGAGCATATTCAAGAACGTGCCCGAGGTGGAGAGCAGCATTTGCGTAGGGAAGTGCGTTAGTAACGAGGATTTGGCGTTTTAATAGCATACTGGTAGGCTGTTTTCTTAACAAAGAGTAGATGTATGAAGTATAGTTATTTTATTGCCAGTTTTCACTCTTAGAATCGGGTACTAACTCGTTTGAGGTTAAACGAGATGAGTTTTTCTTTTAGTTGGAGCTATATTTTTGTTGGACAATGTCAAGTCAGTAGTTGCGGTTGCTTCTGGGAAGGGTGGTGTTGGAAAGTCAACAGTAGCCGTTAATCTGGCACTAGCGATGCACGCAGAGGGGCAAAAGATTGGTCTGCTTGATGCGGATATCTATGGCCCAAGCATTGCTATGATGTTGGGGGTTTCTTACGAGGACCGTCCAAAATCATTAGATGGTCAGACCATATTGCCGCTAGTCACCCATGGCGTTAGCACTATGTCTATTGGATATCTGGTCGATTCAAAGACCCCGATGGTTTGGCGTGGGCCAATGGCATCTGGTGCTCTTAAGCAAATGTTAAAGCATACCAACTGGGGATCCTTAGATGTTTTGCTGGTTGACATGCCTCCGGGGACTGGAGATATCCAACTTACTCTTTCACAGAGCGCACAATTGGCAGGAGCGGTAATTGTGACAACTCCTCAAGATATTGCACTTTTAGATGCCAAGAGAAGTATTGAGATGTTTGCGAAAGTGGAGGTGCCTGTTTTGGGGATTATTGAGAACATGTCTGCAATGCAATGTTCTGTTTGTGGAAACCACGTTGCGGTCTTCGGGTCGGGCGGTGGGGAAAGGATGGCACAAAACTATCAAACAAAATTGCTTGGACAGTTGCCACTGGATCCGCAGGTGCGTGAACAAGGTGACATCGGCACTCCATTAGTTCTAACCCAACCTAAGGTTCCGGTCGCTAAGTCCTATTTTTCAATAGCCAGGGCTTTGATAGAGAGTCTTTCCAATAAGGAATCAATTGGTAGTCCAGATATTATTTTCGAGTAGACCTGTAGTATCTTGTTTCGAAAGACTTAATGGTGTCTGGTAGCGTTCATTTCGGAGTTGAATTAATGAGTATTAAGTCGGATCGTTGGATACGCAGAATGTCGGAAGAGTTTGCCATGATTGAACCGTATGAGGCAGACCAGGTGAGATATTTTGGCGGAGATAGGGTTATATCTTATGGTGTATCAAGCTATGGCTATGACGTGAGATGTGCGGATGAATTTAAGATTTTTACAAATGTTCATTCAAAAATTGTTGACCCTAAAAATTTTGATAGAGATGCGTTCGTAGATATCAAAGGTGATTCTTGTGTTATCCCACCGAATTCTTTTGCCCTTGCCCGAACAATTGAGTACTTTCGAATACCTCGTTCGATATTGACAGTTTGCCTCGGTAAATCCACTTATGCTCGATGTGGAATCATCGTTAACGTCACTCCCCTTGAGCCTGAATGGGAAGGGCACGTGACTCTAGAGTTTTCTAACACGACGAGCCTGCCGGCCAAGATATATGCAAACGAAGGTGTTGCACAGATGTTATTTTTCGAGTCGGACGAGATTTGTGATATCTCTTATGCTGACCGAGGGGGAAAGTATCAAGGCCAAACAGGAGTAACACTGCCAAAGACTTAACTAGCTATGGGTTTAACAGCGCGTTCTTTAAAGCTAAGGCTTGTTGTTGCAGTTTTTGAGTATTCTCTGGTCCAGTTCTCAGCACTTGTTTTTGCAATGGCATCAATGCTTCCAGCTCGGGATCGGCAAATTGATATAGCACGGATTCTCGGGTCAACTCGATGGGTTCAATTATAATTGGTGTTGACAAAACACGATCAATTGCTTGCAAAATAATCCCTTCCATTTGTCTCTCGTTGTAGCCCATCTCTGCAAAAGATGTCTCGATGAGGGGTCTAGCAATATGAAATAGTTGAGCTAAAGCCTCCATGTTAATAGACGCTAGGGCTTCTATGGTTATGTCATAACGCTCATAATTGCCTGCATTTAACCATATTGTTTCGCCATCCATATGAGTTGTAAAACTGCCGTTTGGCTGGGTCAAAGGAAATATCTTTGAGAGGATAACGCCTCGAGAAAGACCATCTAGATAACTTGCAGTACGTCGCAACAAATCGTCTACAGATAGCCACCTAACTAAATCTGTGTTGGACGACATAATTTCCATGCGATTGCGGAAGAAAGAATCACTCTCATTAAGATTTGGTAGCACAGTTTTTGGAGCGGGCTCGATCTTTGGAGGTTCCGGCGAAACCTCAATAACCGGAGCTATTGGTATTTCCGCTTCGGGAATGACAGGTTTTTCAATTATAACTTCCTCGGTGATGGGCGAGGGCAGAACTTCGGCCTCGATATCAACTTCTTTCGTCATTTGAAGCCTATAGATCAAGCCTCCCACTATGAGAAGCGCTGCAATTGCGCCCAGTCCTAATATGATGATGCTTGGACTCGCTCTTTTATCCGTAGATTGCATAATTTTTCCTCAGTTGCTACTTGTGACAGCAAACACTTTTCTATCGTCTATGACAGCATCTTTGAGTAGCATACTATAGTCTTTTTTATTTTCAATTTGTTCCAACTTCACTAGAAGGAAATTCCAATTTTCTGCCAACCATAGGTTAGTCACTCTCATTTTGTTTTCTCTGAGCCTGCGCATCATTACCGTATCTATCTTGCCTATTGGTGTAGCGAGCGTCTCCCGGCGAACAAACTCGTACCGATATGTCTGGTGCTTTCCTCTCGAAATAACCGGATATTCGAATTTGTCTTTACCAACGATAAGATCACGCCTCAGTTGGAGATACTGAGTGGGAATATCCAAAACTCCTACCTCTATCGGAGCATTTGAGGTTTTTTCTCCCCTTCTATAATGGGCGTTTTTGTCGTTCCAATCAAAAACTTGGAACTCGGATCGCTTTATGCCCATGATAGAACGATCGATTTGGTGATCCAAGGGAATCAACTGGCCACTATTTGATAAGCGATAGTTTGATGATTCGCTCAGGGTGATGAGCAACCCAGAAGCTTTCAATTGTTCTGAAAATTGTGAGTCCGAAGTCTTAGTCAGAGTTTTTACTGCTGTTATTGGAAAATCATTATACTTAGCCAAGTAAGTCGCTTTATAGGGCAACACTTCTGCAGTATGATTTTCAGAGGCAAAGCATAGCTCTAGAGCAAAAATATTAACTAGAGCCATTATTCTTACCAGCATTGGAATTTCCCGTTAGCGATGGCAATAAGTTATTTTGAGTTTAACTTAATTTTATCCGCTGGTCTCGGTAGTAACTAATTTTCCGTAGGGAGGTAAAGCTATTCCGTCAAAAAGCGCGTTCTTACCTCTCATTTCAACGCGTCCCTCAGCCAACCACTGGATTGCTGTAGGAAATATGATGTGTTCGATTTTTAGGACTCGCTTTGCAATGGTATCAGCGCAGTCCTTCATTGCTATCGGAACTGATGCCTGAACAATAGCAGGCCCACCATCAAGCTTTGATGTAACAAAATGCACGGTAGCTCCTGTCTCTACATCCCCAGCATCTAGAGCGCGCTGATGGGTATTTAAACCTGGGTGTTTAGGCAGTAAAGAGGGATGAATGTTAATTAGTTTTCCGACAAAACGATCAACGAATCTGGGCCCAAGAATTCGCATGAATCCTGCCAGAACCACCAAATCGGGAGAATAGCTTTCTACAGTTTCAGCCAACCTATTGTCATATTTGTTTCGGTCATCGAAATGGTTATGGTCTATTACACTGGTCGGAATATCAGAGCATTTGGCCCGAACTAACCCCGCGGCTGAAGATTTATTACTTATTACTCCAGCTATTTGAGCCTCCAGCTGTCCGCTGGCAATTGCATCGATTAAAGCCTGAAGGTTTGATCCACTACCAGATATTAAAATGACTATCTTGAAGGGCTTGTCGCCCTTCACTTCTGCTCCCTGACGAGTTCTACTGGATCCTCGTCTTTGGCCTTTTTAACTATGTCTCCGATAACATAAGCCTGCTCGCCTTCAAGCTCTAAGGCAGCTAAAATGTCTTTTTCTCCTTCTGCGGGAACACATAGAACCATGCCGATGCCGCAATTGAAGGTCTTGTACATTTCTTGGTCATCGATATTTCCTGCGTTCTGAAGCCAATCAAATATTTCCGGCATTTGCCAAGATGAACAATCTATAATTCCCTTGCATTCGTTTGGAATAACTCTAGCCAAGTTCTCAACTAGCCCCCCGCCGGTTATATGGGCGATCGCGTTAATCGTTAAAATTTTATTTAGTTTGAGTAGGACCTTTGTATAGATCTTTGTAGGTTCCATTAAATGTTCGATTAGGCTTTTTCCTGACAACGATAGATCGGTGGCGTTAATTTTATTATGGTCTAGAATTTTGCGAATCAAAGAATAACCATTTGAGTGCGGGCCACTGGATTTTATGCCGATTAATTTATTACCAAGCAAAACCCCGTTGCCATCAATTATTTTAGACTTTTCTACTATGCCCACGCAAAAACCGGCTAGGTCATAATCTTTGCCCGAATACATCCCGGGCATTTCTGCTGTTTCCCCGCCAATCAACGCGCAGCCTGCGATCTGACATCCATCTGCTATACCGTTAATCACGCTCTCAGCAGTCGTGAGGTCAAGTTTTGCAGTCGCATAATAATCCAGGAAAAACAAGGGTTCGGCACCACAAACCACTATATCATTCGCACACATAGCTACCAGATCGATGCCAATTCTTTGATGCATGTCATATTCAATGGCGAGACGTAGTTTGGTTCCTACACCATCAGCCCCAGATACCAAAATGGGCTCTTTGAAGCCTTTGGGTACTTCAAACAGAGCGCCAAACCCTCCTAATCCAGANAAGACCCCTGGACGATTGGTTCTTCTTGCGGCGCCTTTGATATTTCTCACNAGCTGATTCCCAGCTTCTATATCTACGCCCGCTTCTTTGTATGTTAANNGCGATTTCTTCTGATGCATGATTTTTGTTNGCTCATAAAACCGAGTATTNTAGGACTCTTGGGAAAAATTTGCATCAACCACTGNTATAATCAAGGNTTAATCTANGGGGTAAATGANTTGATATCTCGTATTCTAGCGACTTTANTNTTTTTTTGCGGGTTTCTTCACGCNGANTATGTTGATGACCTTTACGTTGGGAGGGTAAACGTGCCGAATCAAAGNTCGCTATCTCAACTGCAAGGTGTTCGTGATGCCACTAANCAAGTTCTGATCAAACTAACAGGTGACAGTGAAGTCATTCACTTGCCCTCTGTTAATGAATTGCTCTTTCAGCCTGACAATTTTGTTGCGACTGTCGGTTATAAGGCGGTCGAGAAATTAGGAGGGNAGACCACAAATTCGTCTGTTGGTCTTGAGGTTAACTTTTCCAGGATTGCACTGGANGAATTTATNAGAANGAATNAATTNCCTGTTCTTCCAGCAAATAGGCCCTTACTTTTGTTATGGATAATTTTTGACAATCNTGTCTCTGGGAGACGGTTTATCTCNGAGCATAACGAGCCAAGCATNGTTCAATTAGTTTCGCATAAGCTTNAAGAAAGAGGAATCCCTTTTGTTTTCCCTATTTATGACTTGCAAGACAGGATAGCATTACCCGAAGATAATGCNTGGGAATTAAATGCTGAAATGCTTGTTGATGCCTCGCAGCGATATGACAGCGACGTTATAGTTTTGCTGCGATTTTATGCAACTTCATCTGGTCAAGTGCGAGGCTCATGGCTTTATCAACATNCGGGTAGGCGTCAACTGGGGGATGATCGATCAGAAAGTGTCGCTCAATTTATTTCGTCTAGTTTTGATCAAATAATTAACCAAGTTGCAAGGTATTATGCATACANTCCTAAAAACGAAAANCAAGGTCTAATTGTTGAAATTGACGGCGTTGACACATATTCNAGCCATCGTCTCTTGCTAAAAAAAATTCGAGAAATTGAACTCGTTGAATCGATGCNAATCACAAANGTTANAGGATCCAAGATAAGACTNTCGGTGCAAGTGGANGGNGAGATACAACGATTCTATACAGCTCTGCTTCGAAGCGGTCACTTTGCANNAAGAAGAGCTGATCAACTAGCGGATGGATTCACGATTCATCTCAACTGGATTGCAAAATGAGTCANTTGGCCTTGGGAGTTGCATTGAAAGATGATGCAATGTTCAGTAACTTTTACGCGCCGAGAGGTACCAGACAGCATATTGCTTTGAGTTCCTTGAGAGAAAAATCACATCAGAGTGTTTTTTTATCGGGCCCAGCAGGAACNGGGCTATCTCANCTCCTACAAGCGGCTTGCCGTCAGGAACAGGATTCTATTTATTTGCCGCTCGGCCATGTTGCGNAGGCCTCACCTGAGAANCTTTTCGATAAATTAGAAATGCATCGGCTNGTTTGTTTAGATGATCTTCAGACTGTGATCANTAAAAACACTTGGCAACATTCTGTATTTAAACTNTTTAACCGATGTTTTGATAACGGCACAAATATAGTTTTTTCCGCTCATTGCAGAGTTGATGCTCTGGGTGTAGTGTTACCAGACTTGTTATCGCGCCTAAANTCAGGCCTTGTTATCCACTTTTCAGATTATCGAGAGGANGATTTATTTGGCCTTCTAAAATATCGTGCTCAAATTAGAGGATTGCCTCTGACTGACGAAGTCGCCGTTTATATGCTGGGNCGCCTGGCTCGGAGCACATCCTCTGTTATGCGNGCACTGGACAGGCTTGATCAAGCTTCAATGCTTGAGAAAAAGCGTGTNACGCTNCCTTTTGTCAAGAGNGTGCTCGAAATNTAAACNNCTGTTCATCACTCATAATNGATTGAAGCCTGGTTTCAAAGCAAACATTCAGCGCAGTACATGTAGATTCCTCGGGGGTCATTGAGTTNTTGAAAAAGCTNAATGGATTNCGTCGCATTAACAAGAGCCTTNGGNATGTGAGAGTTNAGCTTCAGCTGAAATGGAAAAANGCCAATATNAGGGTCAGAAGCATCACTTAATTGCATTGCAAGTTTTTCGAAAACGTCCATNGGCCTTTGCCGAAAATCAATTTGATACTCTTGCAAATCTGCCAATTCCGCNGCGACAACAATGGCCTCTCTCAAATCACCAANCTGGTCAATCAGACCTAGCTGAAATGCTTCACGCCCTGTCCAAATTCTNCCTTCNGCCAGTTCTGCCACCGAGTCNATATCCATGTCACGCCCNTTTGCCACCAGATTCAAAAAGCTCTNGTACCCATGTTCAANGGCGAGCTGCAAATANTCTCTGGCCTCGTCAGTAAGCGCTCTGTCGATACTNCCAGTCCCGGCCAGCCTGCTNGTTCCCACTCCGTCTGAAGTTATGCCCAAGGATTTCAGGCTCCGTTCAAATGTNGGTAGCAAAGCATAGATGCCTATAGAGCCNGTGATAGAGGTTGGCATNGCTAATATGCGATCTGCCTCAGCGGCAATCCANTACCCACCAGATGCTGCGACACTGCCCATCGATACAACAAGTGGAANATNTTCCTCACGGATNGCTGAGATCGCGTCACGAATAACCTCTGATGCAAAGGCACTGCCGCCGGGGCTATCAATGCGAAGAACAATGGCTGCGACNTCAGAATCGTTTTTNGTTGCTGCCAANATCTCCGCNAGCGTATCGCCGCCTATAGTNCCCTCTGGTTGTTCNCCATCGAAAATTTCACCNTTCGCAACGATTACGGCCACCTTGTCAANNGCTATGGTCGNTGTTTTGGTNCTTTGTTTATCCACGTGATAGAGGTAGCCGAGCAGGTCGATACTGCGTAACACNCCCTCTNNATCGGGGGAAAGCTGATTAAGNTAATCTTCTAATTCGGTCCGAGATGCCAGNCNATCAACCAATCCATNATCNAGGACCATCTTGGCNACNTCTCCTTTNGTTTTTCGAGTGAGNGGGANAATTTGGTCTATNANCTTGTCAATCCNACCCGTTTCTAATCCCCTNAGCGTTTCTACTTCNTCGGTGTAAAAACGCCAAAGAGNACCAATCCATCGTCGCGTTTCCTCACGAACTNGATNTGACATTTTGTTTTCAATGAACGGTTCTACNGCGCTNTTNTAAGTACCAACTCTNACGACGTTTGCCGATATTTNAAGTTTCTCGATAGCATCTGCGAAGTAGCTTCTATAGGCCCCAAAGCCAACCAGTTCAACAAAGCCCATAGGATCGAGAATTATTTCNTCAGCGTGCGCAGCCAGATAGTAATCCTGCTGCANAAAATAATCTGCATACGCGATGACTGGTTTACTTTTAGACTTGAATCNCTTCAGTGCATTTCCAATTTCTGCGAGCTTCGTTAACCCTCCTCCNTCAAGGTAATTTAGATTNANAATCAAGTGAGTAATTNTTGGGTCGTTCGCNGCGGCATCAATAGCTCTTATTACATCTCTCACCAACGTCTCATTTCGGTTTGCTAAGGTCTCATTNAAGATCTCGGTCAAAGGTTCGATAAAGGTTTTTTGGTCGACAAGCATGCCTTGAGGTGCCAGGAGTAGAGCTGTTTTNTCATCNAGAGGAGGTGGTTTGTTGCCTGTCANAGCGCCNATGAGACCTCCTATCGCANTCACAAATACTAATAAGAATATTAAGCTCGTCAGAGTTCGTAAGGAGTTTATTATTAATTTTGTGCCCCTCAGTAACTTTTGCCACAAACTATTCTCACGAGACATAATCCTCTCCTATTCANTTTGATCGATTGATGGGCGATTATTTTGCTTGCAGCGCAGCCAAATGCAACAGGTTGCAAAAAGCACAATTGTTGCCAAAAGTTCGGCTTGGTCGAGTAAACTGGGCGCTGGGCCGGCAACGTTATCCACTGCAACATAGAAGTATAACAGCACTACAAAGCACAGCCACAGCAAAGAGCGGCTATGGCCATTCAGAACCCCNGGGATAAAGATCGCCAGCGGTATTAGCCATAGNTAAAAGACAAANGGGGCNCCTTGCATAAGGGGATTGAGTATTAGCAATATNANGAGGCTAAAATAACTTACAAGCGTTAANGCTCTCGAAGCGTTAAGCATTTGTTTGCTGTCCATTNTGAAGCTTACAGCAATTTAAGAGCAAGGGTTGCTATTCTTTTNCCTTGCGTTCGGCAGATNTTNATTTCNTGAGGNCTTAATTTGTCTGATTCTAGGTGGCTGGAGCCGTATGGAGTACCTCCCAAACGCGTCTGCGCTAGAGCATTTTCTGAATACGGCACGCCGGCCACTACCATGCCATGGTGCATAAGCGGCAGCATCATTGATAGCAGGGTAGATTCTTGACCACCATGAATGCTGGAAGTGGATGTGAAAACACCTGCCGGTTTATCGATAAGAGCACCATTCAGCCATAGCTCAGAGGTTTGATCTAAGAAATACTTGAGCGGCGAAGCCATATTGCCAAAGTGAGTCGGGCTACCTAAAAGCAGTCCGGAGCAATTAATCAAATCATCATTATCGCAAAATATGTGACCGCTTTCTGGAATATCTTCGGCTACCGATTCACAGACTGCTGATACGCGAGGAACGGTTCGCATTACAGCAGCCATGCCCGCTGACTCGACGCCAATCGCTAGTTCTTGCGCAAGCTTTTGCACATGGCCGTTTCGGCTAAAGTAAACAATTAGAATATAAGGGCTCTTCATTTCATTAAGTTAAAAATGTTGTCTGCTGGTCTTCCGATCACCGCGTCGTCGCCTCTGACTATGATGGGCCTCTCTATCAATTTCGGATGTTTTATCATAAAGTCTATGACAATGTCATCGCTCAGGCTTTTATCTAAAAGTTGGAGGTCTTTGAACTCCTTTTCTGATTTTCGTAGCAATTCTCTTGGTTCAAGGCCTAGCTTTT
>PCDB01000052.1 GCA_002591625.1 Porticoccaceae bacterium | reverse complement strand
TTTGTCAATAAGGTTACATCAACAAAAAAACCCGACGGGTTAGCGCCGGGCTTTTCTGGAATGGAATTACGTTTAGTTTTAGATGTTATAACCTCCTGAATCTTACTTGAGCAGCGCGAGAACCGACTGCTGCATCTGGTTAGCCTGTGACAGCATTGCAGTGCCTGCCTGCTGAATGATTTGTGTTCTGGCGAGTTCTGTTGTCTCACTTGCATAGTCTGCATCCAAAACCCTGCTGCGAGCAGCTGAAGAGTTCTGCGAAACATTCTGCAAGTTGTCCGCCGCATACTCCAATCGGCTCATCGATGCACCAAGACGAGCGCGCGTATCGTTAACATCCTGAATCCCAGCGTCTAGAACCCCAAGTGCCGTCGAAGCAAAATTTCGCGTGGTAATATCGGTTGCTCCGATAGGTGCATGAACGCCGCGGGATATGACCACATCAGATATAGTGATTGCCCCACCGGTTTTAGTAAATGTAATTACCGTTCCCGTACCGGTAACTGCTGCAGTTGCATGCTCTGTAACGTCAGCGTCCAAGTCGCTTTTCTCAACAACAGTCGCAGCCGCATCAGCTTGCAGTTGGGAACCCTGTATCGTCCCGTAGTGAGACACTCCCGCGTCATCTGTAATTTTGTAGCTCACTACATCCGTAGACGCAACCTTTTCACTCAAAGTAATTGTGGGAGTTGCAGTGGCGTTGGATACCGTAGCGGACACATTGTTTGTCGCGAGGTCACCAAAGTTCACAGCGATAGTCTGATCGGCGTTCGCGCCTATCTGGAAAACCGAGTTAGTGCGCGCACCATCAAGTATATTGGTGCCGTTCCACTGTGTATTCTCTGCAATTCGCTGGATCTCAGCGGATAGTTGCTTGTACTCGTTATTAAGGGCTGCTCGATCGTTTGCCGTGTTGGAATCGGAGATGGCCTGGATAGCGAGTTCCCGCATCCGCTGGAACATGTTGGTGACCTCCTTCATGGCCCCTTCTGCAACCTGTATCATCGAAATGGCATCATTTGCATTTCTCACCGCCTGGTCGAGCCCACGAATTTGTGAGGTCATCTTTGAAGAGATCGCCAACCCAGCCGCATCGTCCTTCGCTGAATTAATCCTAAGCCCAGTCGACAGTCGCTCCATCGTCGATGTCATGGTCCTGTCATTGCGGATCATTGAGTTTGCGGCCACCTTCGCTGACATGTTGGTGTTGATGGTTGCCATTATCGTATCCTCCTAAAATAAAGTTCTGCCTTGTTTTAATGCCAATCTTCGCCGACTACCAAATCTCTTTTGACAAAGATGTTACACCTTAAAAGATCGGCATAGCTGCATTAACCTTTAGTACTATTTTCTAAAAAAAGCAGCATTTTCAATAGGTTAGGCAACTTTTTGCCATTTTGGGTAAGGTATTGCCGCCTTTATTGCCAGAACACAGCCAAATGCGCTAAAGCGGCAAAAAAATTTTCTCCGGCCCAATCCCGAGTCAGTTAAACCAATTCGGAAATAGAGGGTCACTCGCGGGGATTTTAAACGATGGCTTCAGCGAGACCTAAGAAAGAAAAAACCCCGGCTTGTAGGCCGGGGTTTTTATTTTTTCAGGGATTAACCCTGAAGGCAGAAACTTACTTAAGCAGCGATAGTACCGACTGCTGAGACTGGTTCGCCTGAGACAGCATCGCAGTGCCTGCCTGCTGGATGATCTGAGTGCGAGCCAGCTCGGTTGTCTCGGTTGCATAGTCAGCATCCAATACTCGGCTTCGGGCAGCAGACGCATTCTGAGACACGTTCTGCAGGTTATCAGAAGCATACTCCAGACGACTCATCGAGGCACCTAAAAGCGCTCGCGTATCGTTAACATTCTGAATGCCTTGGTCAAGAACACTTAAGGCAGAGGTGGCAAATGCCCGAGTGGTAATGTCAGTCCCTGCAACAGGAGCGTGTGTTCCGCGGGAAACGGACACATCAGACAGAACCTGTGTGCCAGAAGCAGCTGTAGTTAACGTTACCGTCTTTCCTGACACAGCCCAAGCGGCTGTGATAGCATTCCCGTCATCGTTGGCAGCGGTTACAGAGGCTCCAGTGCTGTCGGTAGCCTTAATCGTAAGCGAGCCAATATCTGCACTAGCACTTGCGAATTCGATTGATAGAAACTGGTTATCGTCGACCTTGAACGTTAAAACATCACCATCAGCAGGGACCTTATTTAAAGTGATGACCGTATTACTGGTGAGCGTTGCGGACACATCATTCTGTGAAAGGTTCCCAAAGTCCACATCGATGGTCTGATTAGCGTTGGCGCCCACCTGGAAGGTAGAGACACCAGCAGTGCCGATGGAGTCATCAAGAATGTTGGTGCCGTTCCACTGCGTGTTCTCACCAATTCGTTGAACCTCTGCAGAAAGCTGCTTGTACTCATTATTCAGCGCCTTTCGGTCATTAGCTGTGTTAGAGTCAGAGATCGCCTGAACTGCCAGCTCCCGCATCCGCTGGAACATGTTGGTCACCTCCTTCATGGCCCCTTCTGCAACCTGGATCATCGAGATCGCATCGTTCGCGTTCCGAACCGCTTGGTCAAGACCACGAATCTGTGAGGTCATCTTTGAAGAGATCGCCAACCCAGCCGCATCGTCCTTAGCCGAGTTGATCCTCAGGCCAGTTGACAGCCGCTCCATCGTTGCACCCATGGTTCGATCATTCCGAACCAGCGAGTTCGCCGCAACCTTCGCCGACATATTAGTGTTAATGGTAGCCATAATATACTCCTCTTAAATCTTTCTATTCTGCCTATTTAACTTCGCTGAGGTGAGAGGCCTATCAATCTCCGTCCTGCGTCTCTCGAGAATCCTCGCCGTTGCAATAAGTATCGGCAACAGTGGCAGCCACTTTAGCCGTTTTTCAAAAAAAAGTGATGTTAATCAATAGGATAGGCAATATCTTGCCGCTTGCGGCAACCCGTTGCCACTTTACGCTATTTTCATTGCCACCTTATGCAAGTTGCCTTGCCAGATTGGTTATTAGCTCGGTAATNATGAATGTCTGCAGATTCCCCACAAAGGAAAAAACTTGCCACCCTGGTCGATTGAAATATAAAAAAAACCCGCGTTTTNCGACGCGGGTTAATGTGTTTATCTCCTGGAGGAATTTACTGGAGTAGTTTAAGTACGGACTGCTGAGACTGGTTCGCTTGTGCCAGCATCGCAGTGCCTGCCTGCTGGATGATCTGAGTGCGAGCCAGCTCGGTTGTTTCGGNTGCATAGTCCGCGTCCTCTACTCGACTCCTTGAAGCTCGAGCATTCATGGAAACGTTAGCCATATTGTCAGACGCGTATTCAAGCCGGTTTGCAACCGCACCTAATTCAGCTCGCTTCATATTAACTTCGGCTACCGCTCCGTCTAATATCCCTAAAGCGGCTGTTGCTGTTGCGAAAGTAGAGATGTCAGTCTTGGCAACATCGGCCCCTATGCCCCGTGTAACCTGAATATTATCAACCACAAAGGATGCAGAAGCGCCTTTGTTTGCTCCGGTTAGCTTGACATGGGTTGCATCAACGAACGTAAGGGCAACCGCTCCCGAGGTCTTACCCGTGGTGTTTGAAGCAGTTACAGCACTCATTGTCCAGGAACCATCGGATCCTTGAGCAGACGTTACCACCGCAGANGCAGCCTTACCGTCCACTGTATAGGTAATCGTGTCCCCGTTTTGTAAGGTATCAAAAGTTGATGACAGCTTTAATACNGTGACCTGCGCAGCTCCTGATGAGGAGTCACCGGACGCAGCAGCAGCCGCACTATGACTAGCGTCAATATCAAAGTCGCCCTCCACCGATCCTATCGTTGGAAAGGTCGCGGTGATAACCTGATTTGCGTTGGCGCCAATATGAAACGTCGACATGCCATTTGTGCCGTTACTACCATCCAAGAGGTTGCCGCCGTTCCACTGCGTGTTTCCACCAATCCGGGAAATCTCAGCTGCAAGCGCCTGAAACTCCAGATTCAACGCTGCTCTGTCAGTGTCAGTATTCGTATCGGAGATTGCCTGAATTGCCAACTCGCGCATTCGCTGAACCATGTTAGTCACTTCGATCATNGCTCCGTCTGCGCTCTGTACCATCGAAATGGCGTCACCGGCGTTTCGGACAGCTTGATCTAGGCTATTAATCTGCGAAGTCATCTTGGACGCAATCGCCAAGCCAGCCGCGTCGTCTTGTGCGGTGTTAATGCGCTTGCCAGTAGACAACCGTTCCATCGCCTTGTTCATGTCGCGCTCGTTTGTATCTAACGCGTTGGCGGCTCGGGTAGCTGCAACATTTGTATTGATTGTGGCCATCTCTTACATCTCCATATCTTTAAACTTGTTTTTACCTTGCCGTCAGAGGCAAAGGAACCCAGCTCTATTACCACTCCAGCACCTAGGAATCATTCCTGGCCGGATAGAACTGCACCTAACAAATACAATGCAATACCGATGCCAACTTTTCTGCCGCGCCTACAGAATTCCCTTTTATTGTTATATATCAATTATTTACGATAAAAAGTAAACATGAAAAATAAGCAGTGCCGGAAAAGTGGCACACCCTTTTAGCCACATTTTGCCGCATTGTCAGCTTTTCGGCAGAGGCCTCCAAAACCGGCAAAAAAGCCTTGACCCAAGCACGATGAGCGTATCAATCGACCCGGTTAGTAGTAAAAGTAGCCACTGAAATAAGATCTAATTCGTTCCTTCGGCCGCCTTATGTGACAGATAAAGGGTCTAAATCACTGCATTACATCATTTATTCTCATAAAGAGAAGCGCGATTATTGGCTCTAACCGTCATTACCCTGACATCAGGATGGCCGTCTCATTTATATACACATGAGGACCATGGAAGGTTTTCAGGTGCCTAGAAACGAAGTAGGCGCCTGTCGGCGCCTAGCTCTTCACCTTATGAGGACTTTATTACTATGTGTTAAGCAACTTCAACACAGCTTGGGCGCTTTGGTTCGCTTGCGCTAGCATTGCTGTTCCTGCCTGCTGAATAATCTGTGTCCTGGCAAGCTCAGTTGTCTCACGCGCGTAGTCCGCATCCTCTACCCTGCTCCTAGACTGGCGCGCGTTCATGGAAACACTCGACATGTTGTCGGCAGCATAGTTCAAACGGCTGGTTGTAGCTCCGAGGTCTGCGCGCTTCAAGTTCACTGAGGCAACTGCGTCATCAAGGACATTTAGCGCAGCCGTGGCTGTGGTAAAGGTCATGATATCTGTGTTACCCACATTGGCCCCAATTCCTCGTGTGACCTGAATATTCTCTACACTAAAAGCTGTACCGTTTGTGCCTGTCAATACAAGCTGATCGGATCTGGGATTGCCATCTGCCCCGAGTACCGTGCCAATTGTTACTAAACCAGCCGTCAACCCTGTTGTGTTATCGGATGACTTAATTCCTGTCATGCTCCATGAGTTGTCAGCGTTTTGTACAGCGGAAAGCACTGCAGAAGCCGCTTTGCCGTCTACCGTGTAGGTTATCGTATCTCCGTCCCTAATCGTTCCGAAGATCGTTGACAAATCAAGGGTCGAGACCTGAGCCTCAGAAACTGTTGCGGTGGGTGGTGATGTTACGGTCTTAGCCGAATCCCAAGTCAACGTTAGCCCGCTTGCAGTCGCTGTTGTCGTGAACTGCAACGCATTGGGTGTCGCAGTTGCTGCCTCAATTGCAGCCGCCAAGGTAGCTATATTCGTTACGCCCGACATGTCCTTCAACGTCACACTGTTCGTCCCGTCTGTAATAACGAAAGGGCTCGATAAAGATGCCGCCTTTGCGTCTGAAATGTTAATTGTGTAGATAGCATTAGCGCCGGTCACCCCCGTTACGCCCGCCGTCGTCTCCGTTAGAGTTAAACCAGTTACGGTTGGGGCAGTAGAAATCGGTCCGGCGGCGTCGTAAGTAAAAGTTAGGCCTCCATTCGCTGCTGTGACCGTCATAAGGTTATTAGAAAAGCCATCCAATGCCGTGGCAAGCTGGGCTACCGTCTCAATGTCACCTCCGTTTGTAAATCTCGATGCCGCAAACGTAGCCTGGTTAGTTCCATCGCTAATTGTTAAATTTGAGGTCATCGCGGCTACTTGCGCATCGGTTAAAGTTGCAACATATACGGCCTGGGCCTCAGTCACCGCAGTTACACCCGCCGTATTTTGATTAACTGTGAGCGACTCACTCACGATCGCATCTTTAGAAGTGGCGTTCGCATAGGCTCCATCGACCTTCTTGTCCAACACAAAGTCACCCTCGGTCGAACCGATTGTAGGAAAACCAACTTGAATTGTCTGGTTTGCATTGGCGCCGATGTGGAATGTAGACACTCCGTTAGTGCCTACGGTGCCATCTAGCACGTTGCCCCCATTCCACTGGGTATTTCCGCCAATTCTGGAAACCTCCTGAGACAGTGCCTGGAACTCAAGGTTCAGCGCCGCTCGATCAGAATTGGTATTCGTATCAGAAATTGCCTGGATCGCTAGTTGACGCATACGCTGCACCATATTAGTAATCTCAACCATGGCCCCATCAATCGTCATGACCATCGAGATCGCGTCCTGAGCATTCCGCACAGCCTGCTCTAGGCTGTTGATCTGTGACGTCATCTTTGAAGCGATCGCAAGCCCTGCAGCATCATCCTGGGCGCTGTTAATACGCTTGCCCGTTGATAACCGCTGCATAGCGGTGTTCATGTCGCGCTCGTTCTTTGTTAACGCAGCGGCGGCTCTGGTAGCTCCGATATTTGTATTTACTGTACCAGCCATCTATTTACTCCTTTACGACTACCCTAATACTCTGTTTTGATTTGAAAACTTCTTGTACCGCTGTTTGTCTTTGTCTCGCGGTACCTCATAAGCCACTATTCTCTTCTCTGTCTCTAAAGTTTTTCTCCTACCAACCGATGTTACGTTGGTAAGCAAGAGCTAACACCTGTTCGCATCTTGCCTTTAGCGGCCGGTAAACACAGTTTTGTATACACTTTGTGGTAGAGGGCATTCCTCCTCTACGCGTAAAACTGTTCCTACCAAATCTAATGCAATAGCAATGCCAACTTTTTCGGCAACCACATTGCCGATCTATTTTTGTTTAAAAATCAGTTACTTGCAACTCTCTTCGCATGTCTAGAATAGGCAGTGCCGGAAAAGCGGCACACCCTTTTCGCCACATTTTGCCGGATTGTCAGCTTTTCGGCAGAGCGCCCACAACTGATAAACAGCCTCCCACATAGTCTATTTGCGGATTCCTCAAATGTGCATGTCGTAACACAGAACAACCGCGAAACCAGTTACTCTCAACCACGTCTGGTCTATTAAACCTTTTTTCTCTTAATAAAGGGCACTCGGGAAGTAGCCCACTCCATTCTCCAAATGTCCCTCAAAGCAGCTTTGCGACTTAAAAGGGTCGTCAACCACTCTTTTCAAAAAGCAAACATGAAGAGCGCTCACACAGTGCCTCGTACACCGAAAAAGCGCCTATAAGGCGCCTAACGGGAGTAAGAACGTTAATGGTTGGTGAGGGGGTATTATCCTCTCAGAAGCTCCAACACTGTCTTGGCCGATGCGTTTGCCTGTGTCAGCATCGCAGTACTTGCCTGCTGCACAATCTGGGTCCTGGCGAGCTCCGTGGATTCCTTGGCATAGTCAGCATCCTGAATACGGCCACGTGTCGCTGCCGCATTAGAAGACATCTGTCTCAGATTATCCATTGTGTGCTCGAGCCGGTTGATTGCCGCACCGAATCGCGCTCGCTGCGTGTTGATACCATCCAGCGCGACCAACAGGTTATCAAGTGCCGCTGTTGCGTTCTCTGAGGTGGTGATATCAATAGCGGGCGTGAATGGCACACCTGCCTTCGCCTCAACACCAGTGATACCATGCCGTGTTACCTCAGGGGTTGGATCCGAATCAGAACCGAGCTCATCGGTTACAACGGTTCTGGTCTCGTTAACGACATTGTTCTTGCCAGAGATAACCTCATGCACAACACCTGAAGCAGGCGCTATATTCACAACGGGTCTCTTGGATCCGTCAACATTACCTTGCGTCTTGTTGGTAAAGGTCAGACCATCGGTTGGATGACTGGTCACTGTAAAGCCCAGAAGCTCGTACCCAGCCGTGTTGCCTATGACCGTTGCCATGTGCTGTGCGCTGGTGAACCCACCCTCGGGAACCGCTACAGTCACCGTGGTGTCGTTACTACCATCCCAATCCTTCAAGGTCATGGTGCCTGCGGAGAGAATCTGCTTCTCGCTTAGCGAGAGGTTCCACTGTTCGTATGTATCCGTGCCGCCATTCTGCAAGATAGTAAGCGTTTGCTCCTGAGATGCTGCAGTGTAGCCCAATGTTACGGTCGGGGATGTCCCGCTTGCAACAACTCCTGTGTCCTTGTACTTAAATACCAGTGCGTCCTGGTCTTCGGATGCGGATACAGTAAACGGAAGGTTGCTGTAGCCATCCTTTCCAGCGATCGTTTCCGATATAGAGCCGGTAACGCCGGTGACGCCCGCAGTAGTAACGCTAGCCGTCAAGGACGACGCCGTTGGTGCTGCGGAAACAGCTCCAGCTGCCTTATAGGTAAACTGAAGGCCTGAACCACCCGCGGCCACGGTGAAGTTCAAATTACCGTAGTTCGTTCCACCTTGAATGGCCGACACGGCTTGTGCGATGTTGGTCACTCCGGACATATCAGCAATAGTGACTGTGGTGGTGCCATCCGACACGGCAAACCCATCGGCTAAAGCTGCTGCTGCTGCATCGTCGGCTAAAGCAAAATCATACACTGCTGTTGCGGCTGCAATAGTATTGAAACCGGTCGCTGTCGGAGTGCTCACCACCCCACCGTCTTTATAGTTAAATGTCAGGCCAGTAGGGCTCGAGTTGTCATTAAGCGCAACGCTGAACTGCAGTTTTGCGTAGTCAGGGTGATTGGTGATCTCGGTCGCAAGCTGCGCAACGTTGGTAACAGAGGAAAGATCAGAATATAACAAGGTAGTCGTCCCATCACTGAGCTCAAACCCATCACCTATGTTTCCGGCCGCGGTATTAGCAGCACCCGTATTGGCGCCCAGAGAAAAGTCATATTTTGCGCGCGTCCATGTCTCACCGATAATCGCATCGCGAAGGTCGCCCACCGTCGAGGATGAGTCAAAACCGCTAAATGAACCGCTTGCAGGAATCCTGATAGACTCGCCGCCGCCAGTCAGTGTGATCGACTGTACTCCCTCGATGTCTTCATTCTGTATAGGCGTTTCATATTCCGCCGCCCGCTCAGAAACTTGCCCAAAGTTGATACGCGGGATAAAGTCTGCCTTTCCAGGCTGCTTGTAATCTAGAGACAGTTCGTTAACGTCGTCCGCCGATACAGAGACCGAAAACAGCAAGCTGTTGTAGCCGTCGGCTTCCCTGATCGCATTAACCAGCTTATCTGTATTTCCGGCAATGGTGCCGTCAAATCCGGGGTGGATAAGGTTCCTGACATCAGCGACCGTTACGGTTGTTGTCCCATCAGAAATGCTGAACGGAACCGGATTGGAAGCCAACTGTGAGTATTTGGTAGGGTCAGCTGTATCCTCTATCTCTTGGTTATCTATAGGTACCCTGAATTTCGCGTTCTCAGAAAGAGAACTATCCATTCCTTCTAGCGTAACAAGCGGCGCGATTGCAACTGCGCCTGCTTCCTTGTAGATCAGGTCAAGCCCTGCACTTGCAGGCGCCTGGAATGGGGTTCTCACCACGACATTTTGATTAACTCCGCCAATGGAAGCTTTTGGATCGGTTATAATGGGCTCCACGGCCTTCATGGAAATAACAAAACCGTCAGCTGCTGTGCCGGAATCCAAGCTATCGAACGCGGCCACAGTAAAATTGAGCGCTGTGTAGTCGGCGTGCTCCTGCACGGCGGCAACCAGCTGGTTAGTGGTTGTCATCGGATCGATTTGGCTTCCGGGAATCCTGAGCGTGTTACCTTCGCTATCAGTTAGGACAAAATCTTCCGTGATGTTCTGCACATCGAGGTCTGTCAACGCTGTCTCAAATTCAGCTTTAACCCCGTTCACCCCCTCTCCCGCATTGTCTGACACAGTAAAGAGCAGATCATGGTATCCCGGGGTGTTAACGATCTTTGTTACCAGCGCGGATCGGCTATTGACATTTGATGCATCGACCGTGAGCGTGTTAGTTCCATCACTGATGGTCATAACGCCGGACGAGTTGATCGCCTGATTGTCTGTTATGGGAGAGGTGTAAACTGCCGCCACTGCCTTCACAGCAGGCGTCGTTGGTGTCTGAACGAGGTCACTGGGCCCAATGTTGTTAGGCGTAGAACCGCCGTTTCGGTAGACACCGAAACCATCAGCTCTCCAGTCGCCAAAGTCTACCTCCATGGCCTGGGCATCATTAGCCCCGATGTGGAAAGTCGTTGTACCGTTGTGACCAATCTCTCCGGTCATCAGATTAGCACCATTCCACTGGGTCTGTGTGGCGATAATCTCTAATTGTTCTTGTAGGCCGACAAATTCTGCTTGCAAAGCCGCCCGGTCGGATGTTCCATAGGTGTCGCTGATCGCCTGAACCGCCAACACTCTCATCCTCTGGATAATATTGCCCAGCTCGATTGAGGCGCCGTCAGCCGTCTGAATCATTGAGACAGCATCGTTGGCGTTGCGCACTGCCTGATCCAGCCCTTGCATCTGCGCAGTCATCCGCGTCGCAATTGCTAACCCAGCCGCATCGTCCCCGGCGGAGTTGATCCGCATACCGGTCGACAGCCTAGACATTGCCTGACTCATTTCACGGTCATTTCTCGCAAGTGTCTGGTGAGCTATGAGCGCACTAATGTTCGTGTTAATGGTGGTCATCTTCAACTTCCTCTATTTTAGTTGCTTAGGCAGCTTCCTTACCCAGTGAGTGCTGCTATTCACAACCTAAATTTCGCATTTTGATCTAAAGTTTTCCTATCAACTACCGATCCTATTTCTGTCAGCGGTTGCATTACGCGTCCCTCCAGACCTAATGCGGTCGCTTACTCGTCTCAAGCCGGCTTGGGGCTCTTATTCCCTTTCCTTCAGTATGACTACATACCGGAGGAGGAGCCGTTCAACAAATAAAACTCTCTCCCAAATTACAATGCAATTCAAGTGCCAACTTTAAACTCAAGGTTTCTTTGACATATATTACCTATAAAAATCAGAGGGTTACGGAGCTATTTGAATATACCCAATTGTTTGCGCCGAAAAAGCGGCATGGTTTTTCGCCACTTTTTGCCGGATTGTCAGCTTTTCGGCAGAAAATAATAATTGCCATCGAGCATTCCAAACCACATGTCAAATGCTTCGCAAGCTATCGATAATTCTCACATTTATGAAAAAAAGCAGGTTGGCGAGTTCCCTAAAACGTGTGGTCGAAGAGAACACCTTTCATCAGCTCAAGACTCGGACCTGTCCGCAGTGCTGTATCCCCGGGTATCTGTCGAATTAGTTCGCCCGTGTCAGAGTTTCTTACTTCGATAACAAAACGTTTAGATTCCGCGTCGACAGAGAAGTGAAGATTTATCGACTTGCTCGCTACGGCCTCATTTAATCTATTCGCTATCTCCTTGAGCTCATGCATGCTCTTCTCGAGGTGTTGCATGGCTTCAAACTTTCTCGCTGCCGCGGACGCTCCCATCTCAGCAATGGCGGACTTTGTCCCGCCATCAGAGTTAAGGTCTGGTTGAGGCGTCTTAATCTGGGGCGCTTGGCTTGCTGAACTCAGTTTTTTTGACGTCATGGTCGAAGCCGGAGCCGCCGGGTTAAGCCCATTTAAGCCACTGTCTACATTTGTCATGCTCTTATACCTCCAAACGCAGGTAAACAAAACTCTCTTCGATCTTCAGCCGTTCCTGTTTTATTGACATATACTGTCTAATCGAAGAGTCGACAGACAATTTAAGAGCTTTAGAATTTTAAAACAAATTTTGACCTGTCGAAGTTGTCCCAAATCAAGCTATACTCGCGACCCTACAGCGGCGCTAACATCCGAGCCCTGACAGGAGAGCCTTGCGTGTTTCCAGACATACTTACAAAAATTGCCGACCACCTTGATAGGGTGTTGGACCAGCTGGGGCAGTCAATTTCCTGGCTTAACCTACTGATGGCCATAATCGTATTGGTCATCGTCGTGCTGCGTTACTGGCTCTCAATTGGATCAGTGGCACTCCAAGAATCAATCACATACCTTCATGCAGCCCTATTCATGTTAGGTATCTCTTATACCCTCCAACATAACGGTCATGTGCGGGTTGACATATTCTACAGAAATTTCTCAGCCAGACGACGGGCCCTGGTTGATCTAGCCGGCCTAATCATGTTCCTGATACCTACCTGCGTACTGATTATCGTCAGTAGCTGGGATTATGTTAACGCAAGCTGGGCAACTGCCGAGCGCTCAGAGGAGAGCAGTGGCATCGCCTTCATTTATGGACTGAAAACATTGATGATTATTATGCCCTCACTACTTATCGTTCAAGGCATCGCCGGTGGGCTTCGCCATGCGCGGCAACTGAGGCTAAAGCAGCCGAATTCAGATGCGGAGAGCAGTGAGTAATGGTGGAGTTCCTCCCTCTCTTGATGTTTCTAGCGACCTGCGTCGTTTTGCTAGCCGGCTACCCTGTTGCACTCTCACTCGCAGGAACAGCTCTGGTATTTGCTGGCTTCGGAATGCTGTTTGGGCACTTCGACAGCGCCTACCTTCAGGCGCTGCCCAACCGATTATTCGGCATCATGGGCAACAACACGCTCATCGCCGTTCCGCTATTCGTAATGATGGGTGTAATGCTGGAAAAGACGCGGCTATCGGAAGATCTTTTAGAGAGTATGGCAGATTTAATGGGCGGGCTTCGCAGTGGCCTCGGTCTATCAGTCGTATTGGTTGGCGCACTCTTGGCCGCAAGCACTGGCATTGTAGGAGCCACGGTCGTCACCATGGGATTGCTGTCACTGCCGACCCTCTTGAAACGCGGGTACTCGCACTCACAAGCAACAGGCATGATCTGCGCCACCGGCACCTTGGGTCAGATCATCCCACCGTCCATCGCATTGGTCCTCTTAGGTGACACCTTATCGAGCGCCTACCAGCAAGCACAACTTAGCCAAGGAATTTTTTCCCCCAAGACCATATCTGTGGGCGACCTATTCCTAGGAGCTATAGTGCCGGGTCTGACACTGGTAGTGCTCTACTGCATTTACTTGATAGTGTTCACGGATCAGAGCACTACAGAATCAACAGAAACAGAGGATCTAAAGGAACGCATTAAGCGAGCCCTTAAGAACCTTGCGCCACCCATCTGCCTCATCTTTGCCGTGCTCGGTTCAATACTCATGGGTGCCGCCACGCCTACGGAGGCGGCCGGAGTTGGCGCATGCGGTGCACTCGTGCTTGCGGTGATCAAAGGGCAACTCAATCTAGAGCGCCTTCGCGATGTCGTTCAAACGACAACGCAAGTAACCTCGATGGTCTTCTTGATCCTAATTGGTGCAGCAGTCTTCTCACTCGTCTTTCGCGGATTTGGGGGGGAAGAGTTGGTAAATGAATTCTTCAACGAACTACCAGGCGGCATTATCAGCGCCACGCTTCTCGTCATGGTGGTCATATTTTTGTTGGGCTTTATTTTGGACTTTATCGAGATCACCTTTGTCGTGGTGCCAATCGTGGCACCCGTGCTACTAGCGATGGGTCTCGACCCCGTTTGGCTTGGAATCATGATCGCTATAAATCTGCAGACATCATTCCTGACCCCGCCATTTGGTTTTGCGCTTTTCTACCTCAGAGGAGTTGCCCCCGAGTCCATCAAGACCATCGAAATGTACCGAGGGGTAATACCTTTTATAGCGATACAGGTGTTCCTAATGATTATGCTCTCAATTTTCCCGGCCATGGCCACATGGCTACCGAGTACAATCTTTGGATAGGCGCACATTAATTGCGTCTTCAGCTTGAAGGTTTGATGCGGTGATACTTCGAAACGGAGGCGGAACCTGTCGTGGGTCAACCTCTTTGGTTAGTCGTTGTCATAGGCCTTCGAAAGCGATTCTAACTGGCCCTCGAGATAGTCCTTGGTGCCGTTCATGGACTCCATCATTGTTTCCATTGCGGTAAACTGCGCTAGATATCTGTCATAAACTGCCTCGTAACGTTTCTCCAAGGCGGCTAGATCTTCCTCATATACCTTAACCTGATCTTCCGCAGTAGTGTTCCGAGTCAACAAAACGCTATCGCTATCTGTTAGATCGTCGAGCTTTGTTGCAATATCTTGAGCTAGGCCTTTCGCGTCAGTCGCATAGAGGCTGTGATTGTCAGTATTGGCTGTAAGCATCGTAACGACCTGCTGGTAGTTACCTGTTATGGCTGTTTTGTAGTCATCCGAATCGAATACAAGGTTCCCGGACTTATCCATCTCTATACCGATATCTCTCAGCCCTGTAATAGCACCAGAGGTAGTGGATGAGTCTGCAAGGATCGCCGTTCGCAACTGATTCTGGACATAGCGAACCGTGGCAGAATCACGCCTTAGCGCTCCCATCATCTCGTTATCCTCATCAGTATTATTAGAGCCCAACTCAGCCATCAAACCATTAAAATTATTATACTCAGTAACCAGGTCCTCGATTTTCGTTTGCAGAGTACTTGTATCTTTTGAAATATTGAGGCGCACCGGGGTTGCAGCGACCTGATTTAAAGACAATACCGCTCCGGTTATCACATCATCAATCGTGTTGGATGACCGAGTAATACTGAGTCCGTTAAACGTAAAGACCGAATCGGTCGCGGTCTGCATGGTATTGTTGACGCCCGCTCTTGCCTGAGTCACGGTAAGGGCGCTACCATCGAGCGTTGCAGTGGGCGCGTTGCTCACCGCGGCGGCCGCATCCTGAGTGAATGTAAACCCGCTATTGTCTGAACTCACAGAGGCAGTAAAGCCTATACCTTGCGCATCTAACTGTGCATTGATCTCTGTCAAAAGGTTGCTGTCCGAGAGCCCAGTGTAACGCGCCGAAGATGATGCCTCGTTATAAAGATCAATGGTTGCGGTTTTTCCACCGAAACTGAACGTCAAATCCTGATTTGCCGTCGCACCGGTAGCATCAGCATTAGCGAATGCAACTGTGTATTGCGCTGAAATAATTGACGAAAAACCTAGATTTGGCCCAGCTGTACTGGCGTCGCCAGTAGCAGTCGTACTGACAGTGAAGGCGTTTTTCGCCCCACTGGTGCCGGACAGAATTATACGGTAATTGGTACCTGCGGTACCTGTGTCAACAAGAGTAGCCGTTACGCCATGGTCTGTTGCATTGATGGCATTCACAACACCCTGAGGTGTATCCGTTGCTACTGAAATAGTTTTGGTGGTCGTGGATCCTCCCGTGGGGCCGATCGCTAGCAAAAGATCGAAGCCTGTTCCACTGTTAAGTGACGTGGTCTTACTGGCGTACTCGGAAGACTTAGACTGCTGTCCATTGGCCAATGCACTAACCGAAACGTCATAAGAACCTTCTTGCGCAGTGCCATCGAGGGAAGAGAAATTCACGGCAGTCGCGTTGGTTGAGGTAGACGTGCTAGTGGCCATTTCACTGGCATCATTGATTCCCTCAAACGCAGTCTTCAGGATACCGAGCTGGTAGGTGACCAGGCCATAGGCCGAAATTTGGGCGTTGGTTTCAGTAATGCTTTCATTTATCTGAGCTTCCTTTGGCATGCGCTCAACATCAGTCAGATCCTGTGCCATCTTGTGGATGTCAATACCAGAACCTGCCCCCAACGTGGTGAGGATCTGTGATGCCATTGTCGACCGGTTTGAAGCCGGACTTGCTGCGTCTGCCATCTCTTTCCTGTTTTCTATTGGTTAACTCTAACGAGCCGCGTTAAGCGATTCCCACTAGCGAATATAATCAAATAAACTTAACTGCGTGATTTTTGCAAAGCTTGCCTGGCCGGCCTCCAGCGAGAGCATTTCAGCTGTAAGCTCGGTAACTGCTTTCGCATAATCTAGATCCTCTGCCTTGGACAGCATGTCAGCGAACCGGATCTTGGTATCTGACAAGACATCGAACTGTCGCTGAACCTCATTAATTCTTCCACCAACGTTTGCCATAGACAGTGAGAGGTTATCAACAACCTGTGAAACTTCATTAAGCGCGCGCCGAGACCCGTCGCCGCTATTGTCCTCAAGCGCTGCCGCAAAATCCTCTATGATCGTAAAGAAACCAATGCGGGTTGGTGCCTTACCTTCTTCCTCACGAACCACAGGGGTAAAGACATCATTGCCTGGTCGGTTGACCGACATACGACGCTGATCCGAGACCGCCACCTCCATGATATTGTTGTCACCCATATACTGCACCGCACCCGAAGCATCTTCTTGATAGGGCGGGGTCCGCATCTTGGAACCCGAAAACACATAGTTACCGCTGCTATCTTGCATGTTGGTAAGGCTCAGTAATTCTTGACGCAGCGAGTTTGCTTCAACTGCTATGATCTTGCGATCTGCTTCTGTAGCCGTGTCGCTAGCCGCCTGAACTGCGAGTACACGAACGCGCTGCATGACGTTATCGATGGCCCGCAAGGATGCTTCCTCTGTGGCAAGTCGATCGTTCATCGTGTTAAGTGTTTTTTCGTAGCTATCTTGCCGCGCAGAGGCAGACTTAATTCGCTGTATTGTGCCTGCCTGCTCCGGGTCGTCACTAGGCCTAAGAACCTGCTTGCCTGATGATAGTTTAGCTTGCATCTCTGTAACTTTGGACTTCTGTGCGCTCATCTGATCAGCACCACGCTGAAAGATCTGTCCCGTTGAAATCTGCATCGTAATTTACCTATCCTAATCCTAGTACGGTATCGAACAACTTGTTCGCCGTCTGTAAAACCTGTGCTGAGGCCTGGTAGGCCTGCTGAAACCGAATCAGGTCGGCGGCCTCAGAATCTAAACTCACACCTGATACCGAATCTTTTGCTTCGACAGCTTGTTCGTAGACCACCTCTAACGCTTCTTTGGATATCCTGCTCAGCGTTGCCTTATTGCCCACCGTTCCCACGATATCGATGTAAGCGTCGCCTATAGACTGGTAGCCGCCAACAATAGGCTTATTTTGAAGATCAACCATCAGTAATATATTGCCATTGTTACCAACGCCGTCGATATTTTCCTCAATGGCAAAGGTGTCACCAGTGCTTGGTTTGGCATCTAGCATCAGCGTAAAGTTCTGATATTTGATCGGTTCCCCGAGAATGAATTCCCGCTTCGCAACCAGCGTTTCGGAACGAGTGTCGGTAATTGTGTACTGCGTGTCCGAAATAAAAGACACCACAAAAGGGGAGTCCTTCTGAAGCTCCTTGCTCGGATCCATATCTTGCTCTGTGAAAGCGGTCGAGATCGACGCCGCACCTTCTCCGGTTAAGAAAACAGCCAAATCCTCTCCAACCGTTTCTTTAATATACAGCCCAGTCTCTAAACCGATCTCGGCAAGATCAGCCGCCTGACCGCTCGAACCGAAGGTAAAGCGCACCTTGTCATCACTCGAGATATTGAGTATTCCGGTATAAATCCTATTAGACTGACCTAGCGCATTGGTAGAGGACGTGTTATCTGGGTTGCCAAGCTCAATATTCCTTCCCTCCGCACCCTTTAGGTTCGTGAGGCTAATGCCGCCATCCGCATTTGCTGATGCGACCACATTGGTACCCACCAAAGACTGTGTGACAGCATGAGTACCTCCGTCCAAAGTTGATGTGGGCGCTGCAGCTCCAGGTGCTGCAGTATTCTGGATGAACAAAAATCCTGACGAAGAAGAGTTTGTCAAACTTGCCGTGAAATCAATACCCTGTGCTTGAAGCTGCGCATTGATCTCAGTCAAAAGGCTTGCATCATTTCTACCAGTGTAGCGAGCGCGGCTATTCGTCTCATCATAGAGATCTACGGTCGCGGTCTTTCCGTTGAAGCTAAACGTTAGATCCTGACCAGAACTGGCACCTGACGCATCGGAGTCAACAAATGCAATCTGATATTGATTTTTCGTTTTAGCATTTATCAAGCTTGCCAACCCTGATGCGCTCGCGTCGGCTTGATAATTGCCGTCCACAGTCACACCATTTATAGAAATCTGCCTTGAATAGTTTAGATCCGATGCCTTGGAATGAATCACGTTGCTTGCTACTGCAGTGACACCTATACTGGTGAAAATCTTATTGGCCAGCCCAAGACCGTTTGTTGTGGAGCTCTTATCTGGATTCGCGAGCTCAATGGGTTTTCCATGGTGACCGGTGGCGTTGGTCAACTTTAAGCCGCCCAGTGCCGTTGCAGTCGCCGTGACGTTAGTCACCCCCGTCTGAGCATTAATGAGAGTCGCAAGTTCCGATGCAGTATTGGGCCCAGGATTGCCGTGTGCAATCACTGTCCCATTGATAGTTATAAGCTTATCGAAGTCAAGCTCAGCTGCAGTGACATTAATCTCGGTAGGTGATACTGCCCCACCGCTTGTCGCCATGGAGTTGTTAATCCAACTTGCCATATCTGCCGCGGAAATATCGGTATTTGCCGCAAGAGACAATGCTGACATCGAGTGGCCGTTGAGCTTCAATGCACCATTGCTAATGATGTCGATCGAGCTACCAGAAGTATTTTGCGTGAGCGTGACTCGGTCGCTGTAGACATTGGCAGGAATGGCTTTATTAACGGCATCGAGGCCAGTACCATCCGCCTTGCTTCTGTAAACAATTTCTGAACTACTCTCCGCGAGATAGCCATAGGTCATGTTCATATCCAGGTAGGCTTCATCCCCTTCTCCGTTGAGATAGTTGCTGTTGTACTCGTTTCCGTCCATGAAACCTTGATCAAGTGAACGCATACCAGCCTGCGTATCCTCATCTATCGCATGGCCAAGCAGATGCACACCTTCGCTGGTCATAACTTGAAACCGCATATTACTGTCATTCGGTACGTCCATTTTCAACGTTACGTCGCTCACTCCACGCGGAATCACATATGAGGGTTGAAGGCTGTTTCCAAGAACATTGATGTCCGAAACGGCATTCTGGTTATTAATCAGACCAGTGATGTCCTTCCCGAACTGGAAACCCTCAAAGGCAAGCTCTTGACCAAAACTTACGCTGCCAGAAGCATCGCTAATGTTATTATTGTTCGGCACAACACGCATTAGTGCCGATGCCGACACGGCCATGGGGTCAGTCACTACCATTTTAATACCGGATGCAGGCCGTGACTGAGGCGTTACGAAAAACGTGTCGCCATTGCTAAGTTTCCCATCAAACGAAAGCTCCATCCCCGAATATTCAACCACTGTCCTTCCCGGTTCAGAGAACGTAACTGCTCCGCTAGCGTTGTCTTGAATCCGCCAAACACGATCTGCTTCCTGGTACTGCATCTCAAAGGCTGAATACTTGAAAGCCTCTGGGTCCACAACATTCACCTCGACATCCACATCACCGGCGATGGTAGGGGCAGACACCTCGAAAATCGGGTCGATACTGAATAACTCTTTTCCTCTAAGACCGTTGGCATCAAGACCAGCCTCATGAATCTCATTTACCTCTTTCACAAGAGTCTGCGCAAGAAAATCAAACTGATCCATTGCAGGCGTGAGCGTTTGGCTTCGGAAGTTCATTAGCCCTCCCAGAGCGCCATTACCAATAGTACTGGTGACCTCGGCGTCGCCAAAAGGATCAGCTATGATATCAATGCGGCCCGGGTCACTATCATCAAAATTTGCCCCCAGCATAGTAGCTTCCACTGCCTGCACAAGCACCGTGCCACCGCTGTTTCCGAGGCGGATATCCACTTGACCAGATTTCTGAGTCGTAACATGCACGCGAGTCACTTCGGCCATATCTCTCAATATCGCATCCCGCTGATCCAGAAGACCCGGCGGTTGCTTATCGGCAGAGCTTTTTCTTGCCAGTTGCTTGTTTACCAGCGCCAACTGCTCGCTTAAGCTATTCATAGTAGCAATCTGTTGATTAATGTCCTCTCGAGTTTCTCTCTCTATATTCGCCATGCCGGATGCAACTTCCCGAAATCTGGCCGCCAAAACATCCGAGTCGCGAAGAAAGTTACCTCTTTGCGTTAACGATGCTGGATCAGTACTAAGCTCAGCTGCACTCGCGAAAAACTGGTCCAATGCGCTCGATAGGCCTGCGTTTTCAGAGCCCATCAAGTCGATTATGCGCTCCGCGTACTTAACCTGGGGATCTTGTGTGGCAAGATCACTACTGCTGTTTCTCAAGCTGCTCTCAGTGTACTCGTCATAAGCACGGACTACGCCCTCAATGTTAGCGCCCGTTCCAAGAAACACATTCCCCTTTTGAATAGGTGATGCTTCGGAGACATCAGTTACCTGCCGTGAGTAGCCTTCTGTGTTCAGGTTTGCTATGTTGTTACTCACCGTCGACAGCGAGTGTCGATAGATCTGTATCGCATTAGCACCAATCGAGAACATGTCGCTCATGGCAGCACCCTAAATATTCGCTTTGAGCTTGCGGTCAATAACATTATTTCGTTCTCGCGCTGTCTTTATCAATGTTCATTGGTTTAGGCTCTGACTCCATTGGAATGAATTTCTGCTCTCTGGAGCCTTCCAAAGGCATAGCGGCGGACTGCTCATAGGTTCCTATGGCGCGGGCGCTATTACCTTGCTTCTCAATATTTTCTGTGATCCAGTCTGCAACACCAAACACTCCTCGCCTGGCAATCTCTTGCGACAGTTCCTTGTGATACATCTCCTCGAAAGTGTCCTGAGCTGACGAGCCCATCAGGCCACTTTTCATAGTTTCGGTCGCCTCACGAGCGGACTTGAGAACCATCTGTATAAACAAAGCTTCAAACTTCTGCCCAACCTCTTGCGCTGCCTTTGGGTCATCTCTTTGAGCACGCGCTCTGAGTTCTCCCAATCCAGAGAAGTCATGATAATTACTTGATGCCAACTTGAACTCTTTCATCTAGATAACAACCAGCTCTGCGCGCATGCTGCCCGAACTCTTCAAAGCTTCAAGGATTGCGATTACTGAGGACGGTGATGCCCCTGTTTGGTTAATAGCATCGACGATCTCCCGAAGCTCAACACCAGGCTGGAACATAACCATCTTATTCGTGCCTCTGGAATACCTGATTTTTGCATTCTGAGCCCCAGCCGTATTTCCTCCGCCCAGGGCATTGGGTTGGCTAACCTCATTTGTCGCCGAAATGCTGACGGATATCGTCCCATGCGTTAATGCAACCGCGCTAACGCGCACGCTCCTATTTATTACCGCGGTGCCAGTGCGCGAATTAATCACTACCCTCGCTGCAGGTTCGCCCGGCGTCACTTCAAGGTTTTCTATCATGCTCATAAATCCGACACGCTGGCCGGGGTCATAGGGCGCTTTTATAGCGACGGATACGCCGTCAATAGCACTAGCAACACCAGCGCCAAAGTTTTCATTTACCGCGGCAGCTATCGCATTGACCGTCGAAAAATCTGCCTCACGGATGTTTAAAACCACGTGGTCTGAATTTTCAAAAGGATTTGGGACCATTCTCTCGACCAAAGCACCATTTGGGATCCGACCGGAAGTCGGCACACCCACCTGAACACTAGACCCAGCAGCATCAGCCAGAATTCCGGTAATAGTGAGAGGCCCCTGCGCAAGCGCGTAAACCTCACCATCGACACCTCGCATCTCTGTCATGATCAGCGTTCCACCTCGAAGCGACTCAGCTATCCCGATGGCGGAGACATTCACGTCCACTCGCTGTCCCGGCTTGGCAAAGGGTGGCAGCTCAGCGGTGACCATCACAGCCGCTACATTCTCTATCTTCAGTTCTTTGTTAGCGTTTGCCGCGGCTAGAGACGATAGCTGTGAACCAAGGTCAAAATCACTGATTGGGCCATCAACACTGATACCCAACCCTGACAGGGTAGTCCTGAGAGCCTGGGCCGAAATGAGCAAGTCCTTGCCATCGCCAGATCCAGCCAAACCAACAACCAAACCAAAACCAAGCAACTGGTTCGCCCTAACGCCAGCCACATCAGTGAGATCCTTAATTCGATCAGCGTAAGCCGCTGAATGAAAGGCTATCGACAGGCAAAGCAAAAGTCTAAAAATACGCATTCATATCACTCCGGTTAGCTTAGAAAGGCCAGAATTTGTAAAGTAAATTGGTGCCCCAGGCAGTTTTAGAAGCATCTGTTAGCTCGCCAGTGCCGCGATAGGATATCTGGGCATTCGCAATTCGCTGGGACAACACAGTGTTATCTGGCTGGATGTCAGCAGGCCTGATAATTCCTTTCACGCGGATGAACTCACTTCCTTCCGTTAGAGCAAGCTGCTTTTCGCCGATTATCATCAGATTGCCATTAGCGAAAACCTCTACGACCATTGCCGAAATTGATCCTGTTATGCGGGCCTTCTGATTAGCCACGCCAGAGCCATCGCTCGTTATGGCTCCTCCGTCAACCTCCATACCCTGCACAATGCCTGTACCTACGCCGAGACGCTGGGCCGCGGTATTTAGAATATTGGCATTCATCACGTCGTTCTCACTTTCCCGGGTTGTCTTCAGACCGCTTGTTCGTGAGGCTTGTGTCGATTCATCTAAAAGAACTGTAATTAAGTCGCCGACCTTCTTTTTTGATGGCTCATAAGCGCGGAGATTTCCGAAGAGTCCTCGGCCACTGCTATAAATTCCACCAGTCACTTGCTCATTTTTCTGTTCGGGAATAGGCATAATCGGAGCGAATTCAGCCGTAGGCATTAGTCGTGGTTCCTTATTTGTAGCACAACCAGTTAGAATAATCCCAGCCCAAGAAACTAATATAAGATATGTTAAGCGCATAACTTTAGCCTTACAGGTTATTATTCAAGAAACGTAACATGCCGTCTGCTGCCGAGATCGCCTTAGAATTCACTTCATAGGCTCGTTGCGTCTCAATCATGTTAACCATCTCCTCAACAACGTTGACATTGGATGCCTCGAGAGATCCCTGCATCAACATTCCGGCGCCATCGGCTCCGGGCAGACCGACAATAGGGGCCCCACTGGCCACGGACTCCTTATATAAATTCCGTCCCATAGGAGAAAGGCCGGAGTTGTTGATAAATCTAGTTACCTGAATCTGTCCGACCTGCGTTGCACCACCGCCGTTTGCCAACTCAACGGTCACGATTCCGTCCCGACCCACGGTGATACCTGCAGCATTTTGGGGGATTACGATTGCGGGCGTTAGCAGTTCACCACCAGCTGTAACCAGCTGGCCCTGCGAGGAAACCTTGAAGGAGCCATCTCGAGTATAAGCCAGCGTTCCATCAGCTTGCTGTATGGCAAAGAATCCAGGGCCACTCACAGAGACATCTAATGCATTTTCAGTCTTGATTATATTGCCCTGCACATGCAATTTCTCTGTAGCTACAATGCGTGTTCCAGTCCCGAGCATTAGACCCGTGGGCGTCTCCGACTGAGCATCGGCCTGTCCACCAGCGGGGGCGACATTTTGGTAAAGAAGGTCCTCAAATACGGCCCTATCTTTCTTAAAACCTGTTGTGTTTACGTTAGCTAGGTTATTTGAAATGACTGACATTCGGGTCTGCTGCGCTTGCAGCCCGGTCTTTGCTATCCACAGTGAAGCGTCCACTTAAGTTCTCCTATCATGCGGCTTTGATTATCGATCCCTATGATCATGAAATTTTTACCGCTAAAGTTCTCTTTACTTGTGTCGATCCTTGACGTTAATAGAGCAAATACGGCTCTCTCAACCCATTGTTATGCAAAAGCAATGCCAAATGGCGCAATTGAGCCACTTTCATCACTTTTATGCCGGTTTTTCAGTTAGTTACAGAAGCGTTGAAATCAAACAAAATATCGCTGCCGCTTTATTGGCAACATGATGCCGCTCTCACTTGCCACAATGTCAGTATTGCGTCAGTTAATGCAGTACATGACTCCTATGACCCATGTCTAAAACAGAAAAACTGACATGTCCTATTACTCAGTTAAAATTGAGGTGACCTGAGAAAATACCCCGACACAGCGCGCTGTAGTGAAAAGCCATCTCAATGGGGTATTAACTAATTGGGGGGTGAAACTATCTAAGCCATCGTTTGATCAATGGTGTTTTCTGTCTCACTAGGATGTTTTCATCATAGATGCGCCAGACTGATCTATACTCTGAATTTCTTTGATCATCTTGATCTGCATCTCAAACGATCGGGTAAAGTCAATCATCTTAACCATAACGTCAACCACATCGACATTACTGCCTTCAAGCGCGCCCCCTCGAACGGAAACAGGGAGTGGCCCGCTGTCGAAATCTTTATCCCTAAGCTCGGGATCTGCTGGAGTAAATAAGCCATCCTCTCGACGAACAAGGGGTGTCTCACTCGCGTCTCGCAACAATAACTTACCGACCTCTTGGGGAGGATCGTTCGGGTTTGTAGGAGAAGAAGCCAAAACCGTCCCGTCCGGCGCCACCGAGAGCAGCAACCCCTCTGGGGCAGTCATGGTGCCACCTTCGCCAAGCACAGTCTCTCCAGCCATATTTTTAATTAACCCATTGCCCGAAATTGTCAGATCTCCGCGACGCGTAAAGCCAACTGTGCCGTCAGCTGCCTGAATTCCCAAGACAGTAGAGTCGTTCATGGCCACATCAAGACCTCGGCCGGTCTCTATGATAGCGCCAGGTTTCAGCTTGATCACATCATCTACAATTAATCCTGGCTGGAACCTCGAGAACCCCGGACCATCAATCTTTACGGCTGAAGTTGCTGCCTCGAACGATTCTTTGAACCCAATAGTGCTGGAATTAGCCATGGAATTCGTTATGGATGCCCTAACCTTGGCCTGTTCCTTGACTGAAGCAAGGGCTACAAAAGCTAATTTATCCATTTTTTATGGCCCTCTACTCTCGGAGACATCAATCACTCAAAACTACCCTCGGATATTAATAATTGTTTGGGTCAGCGATGAACTTGTCTCAATCGCCTTAGCGTTTGCCTGGAAATTTCTCTGGGCAGTAATCAAATCCACAAGCTCGGACGTGAGGTCCACATTAGATCTTTCACGAGCACCCGCTCGGATTGTTCCATAGCCCGCTGCACCCGGCTCATTAAGCACTGCCTCACCGGACTTGGATGACTGAGAGAAGGTAGTGTCACCGATCTGGCGCAATCCTTTTGGCGTGGCGAAATTAGCAATCAATATCTTACCTAGCGATTTCTGTGACCCGTTAGAGTAGCTGGCCTCAACCAACCCGTTGTCGCCAATACTAACACCGACCAAGTCACCCTCAGGCCGACCATTCTGCGTTTGGCTAAGTACAGAAAAGGGGCTATTGAACTGTGTGCTGCGTTGATAATCAAGATCAATGTTACCACCTGTAACGTCAGCACTTTTCAAAGTTATCATTGAATTTGGCGAAACGATTGTACCAGCCGTGCTGAAGGTTAACTCACCGCGATCGAGGAAAATAGGCGTCCACTGCGGAACATTATTTTCTTCGAAATCACCGCCATCAGTGGTCTCAATCCACTCACCATTTGCATTTTGCGAAACATAAAGCGTACTAGTACCTGACATGTCAGGCTCTAACTCAATGAATGAAGATGAGCGTCCAAAAGCTGGTTCAACGTTCTCAAATCCGAAGTCAGAGTGTCCTGCTATCTGGATGAATGATTCTGAGCTAGCGGTTGAACCTGTAATCGTTATAGCTCCCGCGGCCTCGCTGAAGCTAACGTTAACTCCAGATACCGAGCGCCCTAGTGAATCGGCCATGAGATTGATCTGATCCTCAAGATGCGTGGTAAACAAACCTATCGAATATGATCCTTTGTCTAAAGCAATCTGCTTGGAAATCCCATCAATAATCACAGTTACACTGCGGTTATCATCATTAACCAGGAACGCTTTACGTGCGTCAACACCCATTGTGTTACCCGTAACCGAAGCTGGCTGCGATGCGATACCGCGTTGAGCAGGCTTATTCTCGATTAATGAAACATTGGGTGCCACTACTTGGTCACCAGAGTCAAAGCCAAATAACGACACGTTCAGCGCTGCTTTCTCAGTTTCCTCACGGAGATTTGACGGCGGGTATAGATCCTTAATAGCAATACTAGAGGTATCACCAGTGGTGCCTGACTTAATTAAGAATTTGTTGTCTCGGTATTCTACAGTAATCCCAAATCGCTGATCCTTAACCGGCGCAGTCAACGCCGCAGTTGGTGCTGCTACCGAAATAAAAGTGTCTGCCAGATCCTGGTCCACTAACGATGCAGTGGTGCCGCCAGAAGTGTTGGTTGCATCATACAGCGCCGCAACGGCCCCGCCACCTGCTCCCCAGAGAGGGTTACTAACGTTGGCATCTGCCGCCGCATATGAGATGGTGCCATCCTGAGCAATTGTTTGCGCTCTGTTAGAAAAATTAATCTGACCAACATTGTCCCCAGTTTGCTGAATTCGCCACCCAACGCGAGCATAATCCCAAGTCACGTTGACGTCATTGAACGGGAACTCACCAGTCCCATCGCCGTTGCCATCTAATACCTCGTATTTAGCAAGCGCATAATTAAGTGCGACCGCAAGGTTTTCCGGCATTATGAAGTCACTATTTACGCCATCGTCATCCGCTGACATTAACGCATCGTTAAGTTGTGAATTCAAAGCGATTGGTTCAGCTGCCGCCTCCACTATCTCATTTATGCCATTCCGCGCCAGGTTTTGGGCGGCAGTAAGTGCACCTGGCTGAATAGCAAAGGTTGGTTTTACTGCAACTGGCAATTGAAGATCGACCTGAGGGTCAGCTGTTACCGGAAAGAGCTTGTGGTTGGTATTGTACTGTATGTCAAGCTGATTTTTATCCGCATTCCAGGACAGCCCAAAGGGGGCCGGTGGATTTGCTGCAGCAGCAGCAGCTATTATCTCTCCTGCAGCTGCAGCTAAAAAAGTAGCCTTCTCGGCATCGGTGTAGATATACTCAGCACCATCAGCAGGCGGACCAGCTAAAGTAACAGCTGCGGTAAAAGTTGAACCATCGCCACCCGTGACTACGAAGTTACCGCCATTTTTTAACGAATCAAACGTTAAAGGGACGGCCCCGCCGCGCATGTAATCCTCAATCATGTCTGAGGTATCCAAATCGATTGTAACAGGATTCTCACCGGCATTGTCATACCGAGTTATCTGGAGTGCCTGAGACGCGGCAGAGGTGTAGTCAAATCGTCCGGAATCACCAAATCTTTGATTGAGAACATTTTCAAGTTCCTGCGCAATCTGGGTACCAGAGCGAGGTACATCGCTACCTGCAAGATGCTCGAGACCAATCTTAATATCAGCCGAGCCATCAACCGATATAGCAAACAAATCCTTCAACTCTTCTCTGGTAAAGCCGGAAAAATCAAATCCATCGCTCCCGTTCGTTAGATTAAGAGCATCTATATTTGCCGTCCCCGCCAAATCAGACAGAGCAATTGTTGCTGCCACCGAGGGCACAGGATCCGCCAACTTATCAAAGGAATATTTCTTGTAAAGAGTCCCCTGCGTAATCAAATACTTGTCGCTCTCATTACTCGTTCGCTGAAGCTCTTGAAGCTCTGATCGGCTTTTAATTTCACCATACTTGTTGATGAACATCTCATCACCGGGGTTCTCGGCTTTTTGAATTAAAGCAGTGTCGATTTTTCTTGCTATACCATTATCGTCCGTTATAAAAACATGCGTTTGATACTTGTTAAATGGATCGTCTGCAGTAGCATTTTGAGTCTTGACATAATAAATAGTCGCCAAGTTTGAAGATCCTGAGGTCCCAAATACAGTCAAAGAAGTCGTTTTATGATAAGTGGATGGGTCAGCCGGGTTAAATGTTTCAGTAATTGGCGTAACCTGCGCAGGTAGGTTCAACCCCAACTCCACCTCGGTCGTCGGCCTAAACTCAGCTACAGTTTTCCGGGGAATCGTCATGGCACTTGGATCCTGCGAGAAGTCCGCTTTGTTCGTTGAATCCACCGGCAATGACTGAAGGGCCTGACCAGAGCTATTCACCATCTGATTTTGTTCGTTCAGCATAAAGGCTCCGTTTCTTGTATATACCTTTGTGCCGTCAGAAGACTGGAGGGCAAAGAACCCATCGCCCGCGATCGCCAAGTCCAGCGCATTCGCAGAGTTCTCAATATTACCCTGACTGAACTCCTGCGAAACTTCCTTAAGAGACACACCACGACCAATTACCGAACTGGATTTCTCCAGAGGTGAGGTAGCGAAAATATCACCAAAGTCAGCTTCGGAACGCTTGAAACCACCGGTGCCCGAGTTTGCAATGTTGTTTGAAGTCACTGAAAGCTGGGTCGTGGCCGCGTTCAAACCTGTTAATGAAGTATAAAATGACATTCTTCAATCTCCTGTTTACTAAATTACATACTTATTCTTTTTACGTCAGACATGGATACCATCGAACCATTCCCGACTTCTAAAGACATCTCTTGTGAGTTGGGATTCCAGCTCACGCTCCTTACTTCTGTTAAGGTAGTTACCGGCGCTGTTTCAAGCTTTCCGTGCCGAATATAACTGGCCGTCATCCTGTAATCCCCGCTCGGAGCCAACTCGCCTTTAGTGTTGTAACCACTCCAAGCCATATTCACTACGCCTGGCAACTGCTTTCCGGAGGTATCCCGGTGCACTAGCTCACCATTCGCATCATAAATACTCATGATGACCGAGTCGGCCCCATGCTCTAAATCGATACTGCCCTGAATTAACTCTCCTTGAGACGAGCTAAAGAATCCGCCCTCAACGGCAACCCGCTTGCCCACCAAGTTAGCACTTTGCAGCATTCGCTCGTTACGCACCCCACTAACCATCGCATCCATGGAGTCCCTCATGTCGTAGTTTGCTTCCAGAGTGGAGAATTGCGCTAGTTGGGCAACAAAGGCCTCGTTCTCCATCGGAGATAGCGGATCCTGATTGTTAAGCTGAGTAGTAAAAAGCTTTAAAAAAGCGTCACGACCCATATCGTCCCGAGAAGTGTCCCGGGTTAACTGCTCTTCCTCATACTGCGCAGTTGTGAGGATCTGTGATGCTGAAATTGGATTTGTCATTGTCTATACCTTCACTAAACTTTGGTTAGTTCAAGTGTTCGGGTCATCAATACCTTCGCAGTGTTCACTACCTCGACATTGTTTTGATAACTCCTGCCAGCGGCCATCATTTCCACCATCTCGGTTACCTCATTGACGTTGGATGCGAAAACAAAGCCATCTTTATCTGCCTTGGGGTTTCCTGGGTCAAGAATTTTCCGATTGACAGCTGTGTCATCCACCATGCCAGCGACCTTTACACCGCCAATGTATGGTGAGCCTTGATTCAACTGCTCCTCTCTCAGGAGCGCCTCAAAAACAGGCCTTTTAGCCTTATACGCTGTCTCCTTTGAGCTGCCGACAGTAGAGGCATTAGCCATATTTGACGCCGTAGAATTCAAACGCACCATTTGGGCATTCATGCCAGTCGATGCGATTCCAATTATTTTATCCAGAGACATATTCTTTTATTCTCCTCTCAACGCTTTACGAATTCCGCCGATATCACTTTCCAAAAACCTTAATGTGGCCTGATATTTTGCTGCCGCCTTACCATATTTCGCCTGCTCAACACTCATCTCGACCGTATTTCCGTCGATTGATGTATTAAATGGGACGGTATATAGAAGATCAGCAGTCGCTCTATCGGGAGAACCTCCCAGATGATTTTTGTGGGTCGTATAGACATCGCTAGACTGCTTTTCATCGTCATCTTCGCTCAAAGCTTTTTGAAGCGCGTCTTGGAAGTCAATACCCCGCGCCTTAAAGTTAGGAGTGTCAACATTTGCTATGTTGCGAGAAATAACCTCGAGATGCTGCTCCCGAAGCTGAAGCGCCTTCTCATGAAGATTAAAAACATTCTCAAACAATTTCATAACATTCTCGCTAAAGTTCGCATCGGTTGTGTCGATTAACTAACTATTTAACCCAATAAGGGTCTTGCTCACGATTACAATGCAAAACCAATGCCAAATAGCACAATAGTGCCCTGCGGCTTTCAAATACTGTATATTAATCAGTCCCTTAAGCTTGAATCTTTCAGGTCCGACTTTAGGTCATGCCACTTTTCGTGGCGTGTTTTTGCCGCAATCGGTTGCCACAATGTCAGTATTGCGTCACTCGCCACAAAAGCTCATACTCCAAAATATGTTTAAGATTCGTAGCTTAATACTCACATCCTTACTCGCTTTGAGCTTCATAAGCACAAGCCCAACTTCTTCAGAGCCACTCAAAATAAGTAAAAACAAACAAAGCCTAATTACCCAAGTACAGGTTTGGGTGGCTGGGCAAAGAGAGATTGATGCGGCTGGTGTTGAAGTTGGTGCTTTAGATAGACGTTTTATTGTCCCATCATGCCCGGCTGATTTTGAAATCAACTTCCCTTTTGCCAATAACTATCAGTCGGTCCGGGTGGACTGCCTAGAGACAGGCTGGAAAGCATTTCTGAGGATTAAAATTCATACTTTAGGGCTTAGCTACGTCTACAAGCACGACCTGCCCGCAGATCATCCGCTCCGAAGAGACGATCTAGAGGTTAAAAAGTTAAATATGAGAACCCAAGGCTTGGTAACAAAGCTAGAGCAAATTGATCATAAGAGTCTCAGAAAGCGGGTGCGTGCGGGTGAACTAGCAAAACTCCAACACCTTACAGAAAGCGTAAAAGTCTTCCGCCTAACTAAAGACATACTGCTCGGAGAACGGTTGTCACGCGACAGCCTCGCGGAAGTTCTTCAGCCCATAAATAAAACGTTGATGGCTCAGCGCTTTCCAGAGCGCCTCCTCGAACGGGGCATCGCCGCTAAAGATCTTTCAAAAGGACACATACTCCAGAAACGTGACATAAAGGAACGTCATCTAGCTCTGATAGCGCAAATAACGTTAACTAGAGGTCAGAAATTATCGGCGGATAATGCTCGTCTGGAAAATTATTTTGGTCATCTCCCCAGTGATGCCATCATCTCAGATAGCANTATCGGGCAATTGGAAGTCACAAGAACCATTCAAGCAGGAAGTGTTTTAAGGATGTCGGATGTTAAAGAAGCTGACCTTATAAAGCGGGACGATATTGTCACCCTTACCGTGGGCCGAGGTGCTTTGGTAATAACCGTTTCAATGAAGGCTGTGCAAAATGGCAAGCTGGGTCAGCAAATACAGCTCTTAAATCCGGAATCGGGAGAAGTAGTTACTGCAGAGGTGTCTGGGCCTAGAAGCGCGGTAGCACTTTAAAAAGGGTATTAATCACGGTAACATGTTTAAGCTCAAATAGTTCCTGTACTAAAGAAAATCGCTAAACTGTCGATTACATCAGAGAATGGAAGAAAAATTAGGCTAATAGGCCTATAGGATGGATGTTATGACTAACTCAATTTCAAATGTAGGCTCTGCTTCGGCTCAGCTTAAATCGGCCTCTGATGCGGCTGAGAAGCTCAAGTCACTGAGTGAAACGCTTGACAAGGCAGCACCAAAAGAAGCGGCAAAACCCCAGGTTGATCAATTAATTTTGAGCAAAGAGGCTGAGGCCGCTTTAGCAACAGCAGAATTTGATGAAGCGAAGGTGGCAGCGATAAAGACTGCTTTAAAAGAGGGTAACTATCCTCTGAACGAGCGGCGAATAGCGGAAAATTTCGTCGCCATAGANCGCATGATAGGTAATACGTAAAAGAGCTTTTCACTCTCAATAACAAGAGTTCTTCACGCAGAGTGCNGGATGGTATATCATCCTGTGGTTTGCTATTGTCAGAACAGCGGCTCTAATGTCTAATTCAGAAGCAGAATATCTAGCTCAAACTCTTCACAAGGCAAATGCCTTGAAGGCATTATTAAATAGCGAATTCAGATCTTTAAAGGAACAGGATCTTCAGTCCTTCGAAGAGTTACAGCAGCAGAAGATCGAGATACTAGAATTCCTTGGGAGCGAGGAACTTCTAGAACGCGTCAAAACTTACTCTGAGTCACGTGATGCCTTGACAGAGAACTTGATGCTCTGGGAGCAGGTACTGTCGCTAATGAAAGATTGCAAAGAGCTCCACATGCGTAACGAAGTGCTAATCAACCGAAAGCTTGAAACCATTCGGGGAGCCCTTCTAACACTACAAACACCTGACCCTCTAAGTAGCGTTGAAATATACGATAAGCTCGGGAAAATAAAAGCAAATACACGCAAAAATCCCGTGGGTAACGCATAGCAAGCGCTTACTCTTTGCCCTTTTTGTACCCTGCTGGCTCTAACCCCTTCAACCAATATACCCAAGATAATACAACTGCTACTGCAACGTAGAGATTCTCAGGAACTTCTCGGTCCAATTCCAATTGACTAAGCAGAGCTGCCAATTGGGGGTCCTTAGCAATATGAACCCCTTGTCGCTGCGCTTCTTCTATGATGGCATCGGCCAGTTCATCCTGACCTTTGGCGGTAAGCATTGGTANCGGATTCTCCCCATATTCGATAGCTACGGCTTTTTTGATTGGCTTGTATGTCATGTGCTCACATCCACCATTCCACCAGGCCTCAATTCCTGAGTGCCGCCAAGCGGCCTATTTGCATTGTGAACCGTCATTTTTCCCAAAGTTAAGCCAAACTCTTGCAACTGCTTGTCCAACTGGGAAGATGATGATCGAGCTAACTGCGCAATTTCCGCTNGGGCGGCCCACATCTCCATATCCAATCGCAACGATGGCTTAAACGTCGTCTTGAGCCATAATTCCCCCATCGTGCCACTATCAGTATGCAGGTTGATAACCCAATCAAGTTCGGATTCCTCCCCTTGACGAGGCCCTCGCTCAAACTGCACTTGAACAGGATTAGCGTCAGAAAAGGGCATATGAAATGTGTAGGAAACAGAGCGATTATTCTGAGCCTGCAGACTCTCCAGCTGACGAGATTCTATTTCGTCAACCGCAGACTCCATGTCCTGAGAAATCAATGACTGCGGTGACTGTGAACGCAAAATAGTTTTTAGTAGCTGCTTTAAGTCAAAACTAGGCGGCAAAGAACGCGCTAGCCTGCCCTCGGTAAACAGACCAGATGCCATTAGTGCCCGTTTTACCGAAATCGGAGAAAGCCTCGCCATACTGTGAATAAGCTGTGACAACCAACGCGCATTTTCCCCTTCCACCAATGCCTGAAGACCGGGGTTACTTCCGTGGGGCATGAATATTTGAGTGACTGCAGATTGCCCCGCAGGACGAAACAAAAGGTTCAGAAGTCTAGGGCCCGGAGAAGCTAGAACTTCCGGCAACGCTGATGCTGTGACCAATGGCTGGAGAAGTCTTCCGTTATTGGATACTCGCAGATCAAGCGTCTCGCCAACTTTTAATTGGTTGCCAGCTAACCCTGCCAACTCTCGATTATTAATTGTTAGACGCAGTTCTTCTTCCCGCATCCCAACAACTGCGCGAACAATCTGCCCATCTCTTAATCCCAGATCTTTGGCGACTTCTTCAGAAATATGAATGGGCACCACCCCTTCCAAAAAAATAGGCGTGGGCCTTACAGGAAAATTTACTTGCTCTGGACCTAACATTCGCAGCCGGCCATGTGATCGATTACCACAGTAAAATCAGCCTTCTGATAGGTCATGGACTAATTTAAGGATACTTAATCCAGGACTTGCGTTCCGTTTGTGCTGCCCTTTTCGCATCTAGCATGCCGCCTGATTCTTTAAACACAACGTTATGAATGTCATCTGCAGTTGGGAGTTTAAGTTGCTTATTAGCATACATCCAGTTGGGATTCTTTCGTTTGAACGCATGAGGGTTAGCTTCCACTATTGCCTTTCGCAAAATTGATTTCCGCACCGGATTATCATCTATGGTTTGGGACATGATCATATCTAGCGTGTCGCCTGGNTTGGTTATGTAGCGACCGTCTTGAAAAGCCTCTTTCAAAGTAGGCGTCATCAGGCGAATATCCTTGACCAGTTGTGCCAAAGCTTCTTCGGGGCTTTCAGAAAATGCGACTGGGCTCAAACAGAGAAGCCATAAAACCTTTAAACCAATAAAGTTAAGGCCTANAAAACTNAGACGATTATTCTTCATTTCTTACCTCCATTCGCACCTAAAAGTATAATGCTACAAAACTGTTGTTGGCCTGGACATTACTCCACTTTGGCCCTGCAATGTATTTTAAAACCGCGGAATGACGGTTTACAGATTCTACCCTAGCCAATCCCAATGAAGCCAGTGCAGAGGGGTTTAGAGCTGCATTAAGAACATCGGGGTCGGTGCTAAGTAAAAACTGGTCACCTACTCTGACTCCCGCAAAAGATCCTGCATTGATCATCACGGTCTCACTAATCTGGTCAGCATTAGAAACATGATAATACTGTGTCGTGCAAGCCAGTGAATCAGTTAGCTCCGTAATCATCGACTCTGCAGCCTGAACAATCTGATAACGAAATTCAGGGGGCATTGCAGATTTGGTATAACCCTTCGGAAGACGAGGATAATCTAAAGTTTCAACTCTACGATACAAAGGTGTCTGAAGTTTTCTATCTATGAGCACCAATTCCATGTCCACATTCGACCCAGACCAACCAGATACATTTCGATAATATTCAGGGAGCATCGACAGGACGTAAGCGCCGAGAGTGCTCCTGACCGGGAAGGTGGAAACGTTGGGTGTGTTGTAATTTGGCGGAGTGGTATCTTTGTCCAATCTCGGTAGCAAAGCCCANGCGGCAGCAGCCATACCCGTCCATTCACTGTAACCAAGCGTGAAGTCAATTGCACTGCGGCCCATGGATGCCCCATACTTGACTACATTAAAAGCCTTTTTCGCGTATACGCCAGCGCGACAACGATAGGAGATCTCTTCCTCATCCATACATCCAGACAGTCGCGCGGGATTGTGGTCACTTATCGTAATTTCAAAACGATAGGGCACACGATCGCTCGAGCCTCCAGACACTAAATTATCATAGGTCGAAGCAAAGCGAACTTCTGGGCGTGTCCGCCAGGCGGGGGATCCAGCCAGCGAGGTCAGGAAAACTTCTTCAGACAGAGTAGCGACTTCACTTAAGTAATGGTCGCCTAGCCTCTTGTTTGCACCGCGATGAGAAACCCTGAGCAATGCCTCTCTTCGGATATCTGTTCTAGCGCCAGGACACGATGTGTCGGAAAGCATGGCCGCTTCAACATTAGCGATTGGCACACCTGCTTCTTCCAAGTACGAAAGAACCCTAACACCTCTAATGTTGCCTCGTGTAGTCATATGGGAAGATTCATGCAAAACCCCCTGGCTGTCAATGAAGGCCGCACTGCCCAAGGAGATTTCTGTTCCCAACGCTAAATCAACCAAGGCATGTTTTATGGCATCCAGTTTTTGCTCTGGCGAAAAGTTCTCGGCAATAGCTATATNTGGAGTCATTAACATTACAAGAAATGCAAAAAAACCACGCAGAGGCGCCCCACACCTGGTGGTATGGGGCTTAAATACGGCCACTAATCTGTATGCCATGCTTAGCATATGCTCAAACACCGCTTGGTCCTATGGACTATCTTGTTTCGCGAGCTTGCCCAATAGCCCAAATAATGTATTGGATTCGGACCCTTTACTAACCGGCGCTCTACTCGCAGTCTTTCCCGACATTTGGTCAATATACAAGGCCCTGAGGTCATCCACAATCGATCTATCCAGAGAGAGGGTAACCGTGTAAGTGTCGTCGCCGACAGGTGTAATGCTGACCAACTTGGCGCCATATATAACACCCTGCACACGCGCTCTAAACGTATCACTTTGGACAACCATTTCACCAACAGTTGTGTTGACATCCAAGTACTGCCCATAAACCTGCTCAAGCAGCGACCGATACGCATCAAGCTTAGAGGCTCGAATTGACAATAACCTTTGTTGCGCAGGATTGTCATTCATTTGAACGCTTATAACCGAATAGCCCGTGGCTAANATGTTTTCTCGGGTATCTATCATGGCCCGCATGACAGAGGATGAGTATTCGCTGGTCGTGGAACAGCCTGCGAAAAGAAGTGCTGCCATAGTAAGCCCAATACTGCTGAGCAATTTTCCCATTTGAAGTTTCATATCGCACCTTGTTACTAACTGATTTAGGTTTGTCGCTATCGCCCCTTACATTTGGTACCCCGGATTCGGGGGGTTAGCCACCTTCANAGTTTATGGATCGGCAGTTCTGCGTCAATCTTTAGTAGCTAACAATAGCTGTCATAGAAAGCAATAGTGTTATTTTAGCGCCTTTCAACAACTGGCACATTAATTGCTTCGTAACCAAGTAGATAATCACCAAGTGAATGTGCTAATTGTAACACATTGTTTTATTTAGGATAAAAAATTAATGACTAGCGCGATACTGTCAAACATACGACAGGACCTGTCAAAATTTGAACTTTCTGGTTTAGGATTGCCGTTACTTGTTCTCCTAATCCTAACCATGCTAATCATCCCCCTGCCGGCTTTTATGCTGGATTTGCTATTCACCTTCAACATCATGGTAGCATTAATAATCTTGATGGTAGCCATCAACAGTGAAAAACCCTTGGACTTTTCCGCCTTTCCCGCCATATTGCTTGTCGCGACTATGATGCGCCTCGGATTGAATGTAGCGTCCACTCGTGTTGTCCTAACGAAGGGCCACGAGGGGTCTGATGCCGCTGGGAAAGTAATTCAGGCGTTTGGAGATTTCGTAATAGGGGGTAATTATGTAGTTGGCTTTATCGTTTTCATTATCCTAATGATCATAAATTTTATTGTTGTGACCAAAGGTGCTGGAAGAGTCTCCGAGGTAATAGCCCGGTTTACCCTAGATGCCCTGCCGGGCAAACAGATGGCAATCGATGCCGACTTAAATGCCGGAGTGATTGACCAAGAGTCCGCGAAGAAGCGTCGGGAAGAAATCGCGCAGGAATCAGATTTCTTCGGATCAATGGATGGTGCTTCAAAGTTCGTTCGGGGCGATGCTATTGCGGGATTGCTAATTTTGGTTATTAATATTTTGGGCGGTTTGACAATAGGCATCGCTCAACATGATCTCAGTTTTGCTGAGGCGGGACGCATCTACGTACTATTGACTATTGGCGATGGCCTCGTTGCGCAAATACCTTCCCTTCTTTTATCCCTTGCAACTGCCATCATAGTGACTAGGGTTACAACATCAGAGTCAGTAACTGGCCAAGCCAAAACCCAACTCAATAATCCGATGGCGCTTTTCATTGCGTCCGGAATCCTCATCATGTTGGGTACTGTGCCAGGTATGCCCCACTTTATCTTCTTAACACTCGGTTTCGCTGCAGGTGGCCTGGGGATTATGCTTGCCTATCGATCGGGAAATGCCGCGCGACAGGCTCTCATTGACAACAAAACCGTGGAGGAGGATGCAAAGGGCAAAGAGGAAGAACTCGGCTGGGATGATGTCGATCAAGTAGATTTAGTTGGCCTAGACATAGGCTACGGACTTATTCCCCTGGTGAACTCGGAAACCGGTGGGCAATTGTTATCGCGCGTTAAAGGCGTTAGAAAGAAGCTTTCTGCGGAACTTGGCTTTTTGGTGCAGCCTATTAGAATCAGAGACAACCTTGATCTACCGCCGGATGTTTATCACATAATTATGAATGGCGTAGTTCGTGGGAAGGGCGAAATAAAGGTCGGCCGAGAAATGGCCATTAACCCTGGTCAAGCACTGGGGTCGCTAGAAGGGATACCAACCAAGGAACCGGCATTCGGACTGGATGCTATTTGGATAGAACCTTCCCAAAAAGATTATGCACGGACACTTGGATATACCGTGGTGGACTCAGCAACCGCAATTGCAACACATCTCAATACTTTGCTGAGAAACAGTNCAGCCGAGTTGTTGAGTCACGATGAGACACAGCAATTACTTGACAAAGTCTCAGCAAGAGCACCTAAACTGGTAGAAGATCTTGTTCCCGGCAAATTACCACTCGCTACAATAACAAGAGTGCTACAAAATGTTCTTGATGAACATGTCTCGGTTCGCGACATGAGGACTATCATTGAAGTACTCTCGTCAGAAAGCGGTAATACTCAGGACCCAGATGATCTGACTGCAGCTGTCAGGCCTAGATTGGGCCGGATGATTGTCCAAGGTCTTATAGACGTGAACACAAGCTTGCCAGTGATTACTCTTGATCCGTCCCTCGAACAGATGCTGCATAACATTCTCCAACAAAGCAGCAAAAATCAAGGGTTGGTCATAGAGCCCAATTTGGCTGAGGGTTTGTTTAATGCCCTCTCTGAAAACACTCAGAAAGTTGAAAATCAAGGTCACCCTTCAGTGNTGGTTGTATCACCAGGAATTCGGCCTTGGTTGGCTAAAATTACGCGCCATAGACTGCCTGATCTTACGGTACTCTCATACAGCGAGATACCCGATGATCAAGCAGTTAAGGTGGTGGCAACAGTAGATGTAGAAAATACTTAAGTTGAGGAAGTAACATGGAATTGCAAAGAGTCCTAGCACACGACACTCGTAAGGCAATGGAGAAGGTATATGAACTCTATGGCGAAGACGCTATGGTTGTGTCAAATAGTCGGACACATAATCAAACAGAACTCGTTGTGGCCATAGACCTTGCCACCCAGGCTATGGACGCGTTGAGTGAAACACCAGTGACTAACCCGTCACCGCGCCGAGAAGCACTAGGAGAAATGCCTAATTTTGATTCCGTCCTAGAATCACATGTATTCGGCGATCAAAAAGCGGCCGGTAATCAAAAGGCTTCAGGGCTTGACAGAATAAGTCAACCTGAAGGAAATCAAATACAGCCGTTCGACCGAGGTNTAGAGATTAATCCTGACTTCAGCAACGTCACTTCAATGGAACAAGACGATACCGCAAACCTTCGCGCTCGAGAAATTGTCGACATGGTGAAACAAGAATTGGCAAGCATGCGCAAAGAGTTCAAATTATCTCAACAGGTTGACGCTTGGAGCGGCACTCTCGCAGTGTCCGATGAGATGCGTCCATTGATTGACGCATTTAATGAGACAGGTATGCCGGTGGGGTTGCGTGCCATGTTGACCGATATCATTAACAATCATACAGATATGATAAGCGCGCTAACTGAAATAGCGTCCTTTATAGGTGACGGCATAAAGCATGTAGATCTTCTCGACAATATGTCAGGTGTTCACTTTATCGCAGGCGCATCTGGTGCGGGCAAAAGTCTCATGGCTGGGCGTTTGTGTAAACAAATGGCCGTGCAATATGGTGATCAAGAAGTTGCGATGATAAGCTATAACGACACTCGATTTGGCGCATGGAATCAATCTCAACTCATTGGCACACAAGCTGGTGTGGAGACCTTTCGCGCAAACAACATAGAGATGCTCGGGCAACTTTTGTCTGAGCTTGAGTCTCGCAAAGTAATCATAATAGATACACCGGGTGTAGATTTAAACAATAATATTGAAACTCTNAGCAAATTATTACCGCAGGCTAAAAAACATCTTGTCATAGCAGCAGACGCTTCCGAGGCCTCTCTAAAGAGACACTTACTTAACCCAGACCTCGAATGGGACTCAGTGATGTTATCTAGATTGGAAACTCAAGTTTATCCTTGGCCTGTTGTTAGCGCCTTGATGAGTAGCGACATGTCACTTTCAGTCGCGGCCGCTGAGCCCACAATTCTAGATTCGGCCGTGCCAATGTCAGGGATCGGTTTGGCCCAACATACATTAACGCAACTACCTATTCATTTTGTTTGACTAGACCGAACTGATCGAGGAAGATAGTGGGTTGAGAAGATGGTAATACTTAAGTAATAGAGGTGCATTCATAAGCACCATGCGGTTGCTTGTCAAGAAGTCATAACTCAGACGAATGCGTGACTCTTGCAATGTAAGGCCATTGGAGAATTTAGTTAAAATGTTGAAGACGGTTCCCACGCAAATCATCGGGATTGCAAGCGGAAAAGGCGGCGTCGGTAAGACGACAGTTTCTGTGAACCTTGCTGTTACGTTAGCATCGCTTGGAAAAAAAGTGATGATATTTGACGCTGATTTGGGACTTGCCAATGCTCAACTGGCGCTGGGATGCAGAACGCCTTTCAACTTTAGTCATGTGCTTTCGGGTGAGAAGACCCTGCAAGACATTATTGTAGAAGGACCAATGGGAGTAAAGCTAGTGCCAGGTGCTAGCGGGATTCAGCATATGGTCGCCCTGAATCCAATGGAAACTGCCGGCATCATCAATTCTTTTTCAGAAATTGAAGAACAAGTTGATTATTTTATCGTCGATCTTGCTGCTGGCATGGCAGACACAGTTATGACATTTCTCCGTGCCTGCCAGCACAGATTTATTGTTGTCAAGAATGAACCTTCATCCATTGCAGACGCCTATGGCATGATCAAGGTCATGATTCAGGACTATGGTCTAGAAAACATTGGGCTTATTCCCAATGGCGTTGTCTCACAGGAGGAAGGTGAACGTCTCTTTGGCAGCATCAATTCTGTTATCCAAAATTTTTTGGGGGGAGATATTAACTACCTCCATGCAATTAGCAAGGATGATATGGTTCTTCGATCCATTAAGGCTGCCCAACCGCTCACATCATTTGCACCCTCGAGTATTGCCACGCGTGATTTTAGGGTTTTAGCTAAGATGATTCTTGATTTCGAGTCCGACATTCCTATGAGTGGAGGCTTGGAGTTCTTTGTTGAACGTCTGGCGACACAACCACCAAATCGCCTTGGCACCTCCTATGGCTAATATTAAATCNTACCAGGACATTCAGGAAACTGTCGCGCCAGACGAAGGGCTAATGGCTCACGTTGGTCTTGTGAAGCGCGTAGCCATTCATTTGAAAGGACGATTACCCAATTTCATGGAGCTCGATGAATTAATCCAAGTTGGTATGATCGGTCTAATAGAAGCTAACAAATCGTTCAACGACGAGAAGGGNGTAGAATTTGAAGTTTTTGCCAAGAATCGAATAAGGGGAGCGATTTTAGACCAAGTTAGGAAGATGTCTTATCTCCCCCGGTCAGCCATAGTCAATCTGCGCGATCACAACGAAGCGTCGTCGGCCTTGTCAGGTGAATTGGGGCGAGAACCCTCTCAAGCAGAATTAGCTGCGTTTATGGGTAAGGATTTGGAAGAGTTTCAACGGGANCGCAATCACGCTCACCGTTTCCAAACGGTCTCACTTGAATCACAGCTTCCTGAAACAACGGAACAAACCGCATCNAATGCCAGTGAGCCGGAGGCACAGGTGGCAAAGGAGGAATTTCTCAACTCGCTCGTTGAAGCTATAAAGATATTACCCGAAAGGGAACGGACGGTGATCTCTTTATACTACTCAGAGGAAATGAACCTAAAAGAGATTGGTGCAGTGCTTGAAGTAAGCGAATCTCGAGTGAGTCAGATTCTTTCCTCTTGCGTGGGCAAACTTAGAAAACATTTAGATATCACAGAGCTGTAAAAATGTTATTCAAAGATAACGCAAAGAAAAAAGCGCTAATAGCCGCCAAAAAAGCTTATAACGAAGCTGCGGCTTTAAAAGGAGACACTCGAGAGGAGATGGCCTTCAGAAGGCGCATCGGTTTCAGAAGCCGAACCCATTTGGATAAGGTTTTTGTTGAGGGCGCTACCAAGATAGGAAGATATCAGGAAGTATGTGTCCATGCGGAAGCTAGTGGTCAAGAGAGACCGGCCTTTCCAAAGCCAAACATGTTTCAGACCGCAAAAGGGCCTCAGGGTGTCATGTATACCTTCGTTCCCCTAGAATTTTCCGAAGAGGTTTTTAAATTAGGGGGGCAATATCAGACGATGGAGATTGATGCTTTTCGTGCCATCGAGTTGACTCAAGATGTTGCCAATAGAGTTAGTTTCGATTTGGATCTTGAAAAACCAATCGTTTCACTTCAATTTCTCCGAGACGAGTTGGCTGCAGCTACTGGAGATGCAAACTCAGCTGAAGAGTCTGCTGATGAATGCTCAGGTGAGGGATAAATTTTACTTAAATAACTTTTTAGCGAGGCTGAAAATGGAAAAGTTACTACTTCTTTTGGTCGTAATGGCTTTTGCCGCTGTGTTGATTCTCTTCATTTATCTGATTACTAGGGTGAGTGAAATCGAACAAAGAGCAATACACGGGGAGCCAGCCGATACCGTCTCGACTCAGCNTCCTGGTTCGAGGCGAGAATAACTATCTAGTAAGGTATCTATAGCGAGGTCAAAAATGGAAAAATTACTTCTTCTTTTGGTTGTAGCTGGATGTGCAGCGGTTTTAATCATCATGATATATTTGATAAGTCGCGTCGAGAAAATAGAAGACATTGCAATCAATGGTCCTCCCCCTAAAGGATCGCTAGCACAGTTGCGGGAAAAGGAGCCATGGTTGGGGCTGCAAGGGGTAGATCTGTGGGATCTATTAACTGGAGATCCCCCACCTGGTTATGCTAAAGACGATGCCCTGCCATGGCAGCCCAAGTATGAACATATCCTCTATAAGCATATTGAAATCCTTTTTAACAAAGGAATGGAGGACAAGAAAGCCGCAAAACTAAAAGAGCAGCCTGAAAGTCCAATGCTCATTTCAACCCTCCGGGAAACGATGAACGCTTTCATGCCAAATCAGTACGCCTCTGTCTTGTACGAGTCAGGTTACGAAATCGTCTCCGCAGACGCAGAGCAACGTATGGCTATCATCGACGCCATTGATCGGACCAGTGAAACTTTATTTAATAAAATTAGCGTGGAGCACTCTGGGTCAGTTTCAGCAAGACTGGTTCCTCCTACCAACGCCCAGCCCGCTGACCAAGATCAAGCGAGTGAATCAAGCGATGACCCTGACATGGACGAGGGGGATGACGAAAATTTCGATGAGGAGACAGCAATGTTAGAAAAAAACCNAGGCCGAGATCTTGGTTAAGGNTCTAGTATCAGCCTAAAAGGCTGTGGAACACAGCGGTCTTGATTCACAAAGCCTATTGGTTAGGCATTGGAGGATACGACACGACGGATGGAATATCTTGCTCGTCCGGCTCTTCACCCAATTCTCGAGACTCTTCCAATGCGACTTGCCTACGCAGCACATCTAGGTATTTTGCTCTCTCCAAGGTTATAAGTGACTGCACGTCAGCATTTAAAGCTTTTATGTTACCCACTTGCCCTTGCATTGTTTTCAAACTCTTTGCTTGCGTTTGAACTTTATTTGTTAGCACAGAAACTGACTTATTCACCTTGCTAACTTCATTACGCAAGCNCTTGATATCCCTGGCCACCTTAGCAGTTTCAGTGCTGACTCGTTTCGCAGCTGCCTCTGGCACATCGCTCTTTATCGCCCCAGCCAAGCGCTCAGCGTTCTTTACCGATTCAATCAATGACATTTGAGCATCTGAAAAACTTGCCTGCTCAATCGCCAGATTATTCATAGTCGAGTTGATCTCATCGAATAGACTCAATGCGCTGTTCATATTGACAACACGCTTACTAAGTGCCACCAGCATAGCGTCAATCTGAGTTGTTTTTGAGGATAATTGCTGAGCCATAAAACCAAATACCCCAACACTGAGCAACAGTATAGTGACAGCGCCAATCAATATATAGCCAGACAACTGGTTACTTTTGGCGCTTGCCTCATCGAGCTCTTGTACACGCTTTTGTACTTGATTAAGGCCCTTCTCTAGAGTCAATGAAGCCCGTCTACTTACATCGGCCGCGCTGTTGGTGGCATCGGCAGTGTCAAGGAGACTGGGCACCAATACTTCCAGACGGCCCGAGATCTGTTTCGCGTAACCTAAAACATCTGCTAGATCTTCCTGATATTTATCGAAGGACTGCCCGTTATCGTCTTCTCCAGCATCAGAAGAGGCATCTCCCTCATTCTCACCTTCATCAACTTCACCGATATCCTCGGTTCCCTCGANTTCGGTTAANTCCTCATCTTCAGATTCTACTATATTTTCGTCTTCGTCGGCCATGGTCATTCATCTTCATCCACAGGATTTGTTGTAAAATGAGGTTCGATTTCATCTAACTGTTTAGAAATATCGACAGTGGCTGCTTTAACTTTAGCTAAACGTTTCTCTAGCAAGTCGTTAAACTGTTTACTTTCAGATTCTGCTTGTTTTTGTGACCGCTGAGTTACCAGTTGAGTTACCGCTGGTTGAGTGACATGATCGATCACAGGCAGCTCACTGTCCTTCAACGGCACGAAGTCGTCCTCAGGCGCCTTTTTAGATGCTTGCACGTCCTTGATACCTATCGGCCTGAGCCCGCCTCCCAAGGGAAATAGCTCATCATCTCCATCAACCAAATTAGCCGCCTCCGTACCAAGATCAGTATCTGCAACCCGTTTTTAATCTCTATTTACCCTAAGCGCTGCTTTTAATTGGTTTGCACTTCTAAACCAATAGTCTTGAGGGAGCTGCTCGCTTCCAGCGAATCCTCGGGCATCCGCTAAAGATGAAAAAGGCCCAGCTACCACAGCAAACGCAGAATTTCCGCGCAAAAAAATTGGCACCACCAACGCTTTTGCTAAACCTAAATGTTCGCCAATGAACTCCGTTGCCTGCGCCTCTGATGTAAAAACTATGTATTGTACAAAAAAATCACCGGAACGCGAGCCCTCTACACTTTCAACCGCTTCCGGAATGCTATTTCTAGACGGAACCAAGATTTCATTATCAATAAAACTATCCACCTCTTCAACCGGCTGAATCGTCAGCATTTCCTCTGATACATCCGCTAGCCCTTCTAATCGCGTCGGCGACTCTGCCAAGCCTATCTGTTCTACTTGCTCTAGGGACGCCATTTCCTCCAAAGAACGAACCTGCTCGACCGCCTCTATCTCTTGCCTCCTAAGCTCAACCTCCCGATCGATTTGATCTGCCAAAGGTGGTTTATCTTGCTCTGAGTCAAACTGCTGCTCTTGCTCCAANTCCTCAATCAAAGCGGTAATCTCTTCATCGCTAAATATTACTGTGGATTCAGTTTCATCAGGGGCGGACACCCCTAGATCTCGGGTTTCTTCCACTTCAGAAACCTCCGAGCTTCCTAGAGTATCGTCCGAAAACTCTGCAGACACTTGAGCAAGAAGTGCTTCCGAAGTTGCGGAGGAAGGAGTAGCTTCTTTCAATTTTTCTTGGACATCATTGGCCTCAGAGGCCGGGTCGTCCATTGGAGTCCACTGCCCATTCTCGCCTTCGCCACTCTTTGCTTTCNCGGCAAGTTCTTTTATGGGAGATTGATCAGAGAAAACATCAGACGCCTCATCAGAGCGTTCGAGGCCCTCTACCGCTAAAACAACTGCCTCTTTGTATTTTAAAAGCTCTGTAGGATAAAGGCGATAAAGTATAAAACATACTAAAACAAAACTAAGAACAGATATAGCAGTGGTGACGCCAATGTCTCGAAGCTTGGACGAATCATCCTTAGCAACCCGTGCCTCCTGCCTCTCCGGGCCCGACGGTATCAAAGGATCTTCGTTGCTCTCCCTCTCGCCTTCAGAAAATACAAGGCCACCTCCTATATCTTGCATCAAAGTGTCTTCGCTCAAAATATCTATGTCACCCGGCATGATTTCTGAATTATCAGGGGCAACCACGTCTCCCAGCCCTACCTGTTCGAGCAGAAGATCAGTATCTCGCTCATAGCCATACTCTTGAGCGGCATAAGTAAGCTGGATTGCTTCATCAACGNTGGGGGTATCTACAACCCAGCGATACAGTTGCCGCCCAAACATGGGCAACAGTTTTTCATACCCGGGCCAACCCGTTTTGTCTATGCACAAAACAAGGCGAACATTTGTTCCCGGAAAATCCGAAATCAGTCTTGCTAACAAGTTCCATTGCTCTTGCTTAACTGACCTAGCATCATTTACAACCAATAAATGCACTTGTGCTGAAGGCTCGGCAGCTTTTCGTGCTTGCTCCATTGTCATTTTTGCTAGTATCTGATTGAACCGGTTTAACAGGCTATCAGTATCATTTGGCAGAAACACCTCAAGATTAAAACCCGGAATTTCCCGAAGCCTTGAAACCAGAATTCGTGAATAGTGATCTAAAACACCTTCATTGGCGCCAATTAGGGCAAGGCCTCGGTCACCGTTTTTGACAGCTTCCAATGATAGCCGAAATCGTTCTTTATCCTTAGATCGGAAAAAAATATCTGCCCCATCAAAGCAATCTTGGAAGTCAGGAACCTCTGATCCGTCTTCATCTTGCATTTATGGTTTTCTCCCTAACGTGATTGTTCCTCTAATCTACCATTCCCATCGAACCTCATTTCCTTAGGCACCTCTGGAGACGGCTTTTTCGTCCCGGTCGCTCCACGATTAAGACTGTTTAGGCCAAAGACGTAAGCAATTACCTGCGCCACCGCATAGTATAGTGCTTCTGGGACGGATTGCTTAATTTCCGTCGTGAANTAGATAGCTCGCGCTAACGAAGGGGAAGCAAATAGAGGCACACCGGATTCCTTCGCCTTGTCACGAATAGTTTGAGCCAAAAAGTCTGCTCCTTTAGCTACTACTATTGGCGCCTCATCCGAACCTGGATCATAAGTAAGTGCCACAGCAAAGTGCTCCGGGTTTACTATNACCACGTCAGCATCTGCAACTGCTTGAATCATTGAACCCATGGCCATCTCGCGCTGCTTCTTTCTAATTTGAGCCTTGACTTCCGGACGTCCCTCAGTATCTTTCATCTCATCCTTGATCTCTTGCTTCGTCATTTTCATTTTTTTATTGAACTCAAAGATCTGATAGGGAACATCAATTGCAGCGGGAATAAGCAGAGTTAGAGTAATCAGCACCGTCCCAAAAGCGATAAGCGCTCCCGCCTCAGCCAGCGCTGGTTTTAGGTCCATCATTCCAAGATAGATGATACTATCGAAGCGCTGGCTTACTACTAAATACAGCACACCGCCCACTAAGAGGAACTTCAGCAACGCCTTTGTGAGTCCAACCAAAGCCTGCATGCCGAACATTCGCTTTAAACCAGTCAATGGGTTTAGCTTGCTTGCTTTAGGCACAAGCGATTTCAGAGAAAAAATAAACCCACCTATTATCCCGCCAGATCCGGCAGCGATAACGGCTGTTAACGCAAAGAAAGGCAGCAAGATAAGCATCGATATTAGTGCTCGATCACCAAAAGCAGCGGGCAACAAATCCGCGGAAAAAACCATGCGACGATCAAATACGAAACTTGTGGCAAATGCGTCGACCAAAGCACCCATCAAAAAAGCCCCGAACAGGTACATGAAAACGGCCGAACCAATCATCATTGTAGCCACGCCCAATTCTTGGGATCGAGCCACTTGACCATCCTCTCGCGCCTTCTCCAGCCTTTTCGCCGTGGGTTCTTCGGTTTTTTCTTGCGCACTTTCTTCAGCCATTACACGATTCCCACCATTGTACCAATGGTATCAAAGGCTCTCTGCCATAACGCCTGAATTTGATACCCTATACTCGGCATTGACATTGCGACAATTAACATGCCAGCCATAATCATCGCTGGAAAACCGACTGCAAATATATTGAGCGCAGGAGCCGCTCTAGTAATTACACCTATTCCCAAATTTATAAATAAAAGAGACACCATAATAGGTATCGCAACTAGCAAGGCCCCCAAGAATAGCCATTTGCTCCAATCAATCAACAAAGCCCTTAGAGACTGCATNTCCAGTTCTGCTCCAATTGGGAGAGTTACAAAACTCTCGAGCAACGCGGTTATTACGAGCACATGGCCCCCAAAACCTAAAAAGATTAGCGTGGAGCAAATTAGGAGGAACTGTGCGATAACAGGCACATTGCCCATGTTAGGGTCAACCATATTAGCCATACTCAAACCCATTGATGCCGAGATAGCCTGTCCCCCCACCACCAAGGCATTTTGAACAACCTGAAGGATCAACCCCATCATCACGCCTATAAAAATTTGCGCAACTAGTTCTTTTAGACCAAACGCTGAGATTGGGTCAATCACCGGCCACTCGATCAGTGGATAGATCATTAAAGTGAGCGCCAATGCAATCAAAACTCGGATTCTAACAGTTACAGCCTGAATACTAAAAAGCGGCGCAGCCAATAAAAAAGCAGAGACTCGGGTCATTGGCGGCAGAAGGGTATAAAATCCTTCGATAATTTCAGCTGCTAAAAGATCCATTAGACAAAGAGTGTGGGAATGCGCTCAAAGATACGCTGGAAGAAATCAACCATAATAGAAATTTGCCAGCTTCCAAACAGGACTAGCGCCAAGACCATAACTGCCAACTTTGGGATAAAACTAAGGGTCATCTCTTGTATGGAGGTAGCTGCCTGAAGAATCCCAACTAACAAACCGACTGCCAGCGCAGTCCCCAGAAGAGGTGCGGCAACCATGACCGCTACCCACAGCGATTCTCGGCCTAGATCTATCACCATGGATGCATCCATATTAACCTCCTATAATACCGCAAAACTTGAAGTAAGAGATCCCATTATCAATGTCCAACCGTCCACTAAAACAAATAACATTAGCTTGAAGGGCATTGAAATCATCATAGGCGATAGCATCATCATACCCATAGACATAAGCACGCTGGCTACCACCAAATCAATAACCACAAATGGGATGTAGATCAGGAAACCGATCGAAAAAGCACTTTTCAATTCAGACGTAATGAAAGCAGGGACGAGCGTGCTAAATGGAACATCTGCTGGTTCAACCACTTCGGTATTACCCGCTATCTCAACAAATAGAGCAATATCACTCTCTCGGGTCTGATTCATCATAAACGTTCTAAAAGGCTCCCGAGCTACCGTCACCGCCTCCTCGAAACCAATGTTTTCGTTTAAGTATGGAGTTATAGCATCATCATAAACAGCCGAAAAAACCGGCATCATAATGAATATGGTTAAGAATAATGCCAAGCCAAGCAAAACCTGGTTCGGCGGTGTCTGGGCTGTACCCAAGGCCTGTCTCAAAAGCGACATGACGATGATGATTCTCACAAACGACGTCATCATCAAAAGCAGCGAAGGCAAAAGGGTAAGCACTGTCATTAGCGCGAGCAGCTGAAGCGTCAAGCTATATTGTGTGCCGCCACTTCCATCATCTATCATATTGATAATAGGCAATCCACTTTGCGCCCAAGCCAACTGAGGAATAAAAACCAATAAGGCCAGAAAAAATATTTTCGTTCCCTTAAATGACATCAATTCTTCCCCTGTCGCCGATTAAGGAATTGATCAAAGAACACTCGAAAAGTGGATTGGCTGGGAGTCGCCGCCTCACCTATATTTTCTTCGTCCCCATTATCACCGGTTTTGTCTCGAAGATGATCTATCTCTGCGATATTCCAAGTCCCCAATAGTGTCATACTTTGTGGCGTTTGGCCGATTAGTATCTCATCACCGTTAAGCTGAATCAAAAGCAGTTTTTGTCTGGCACCAATATGCTGCACCTCCCTCACGTGAAGACGCTTCCCCGACACGCCACGAACACCGGGAGACATTTTCTTNATAAAATAGAGGGTTACNAGAAGTAGGCAAATAACCAAAAAGAAAGAGGCCATCATCGACAGCCAGTCGCCAATTCCAACTTCTGGAGCCATAACGCTTATAAATCAGAGGTTTTTAACGCGATCTACAGTCGGAATAACACTCGTCAAGCGGACACCGTAACGGTCATTAACCAATACCACTTCCCCTTGAGCAACCAAAGTGTTATTAACCAACAGATCGAGAGGTTCCCCCGCAAGACGGTCTAGCTCAACGACACTGCCCTGTGTTAACCGCATGAGATCACGAATTTTTAGGGATGTGCGACCCACTTCAACGGAGATTGTAACGGGAATATTCTGCAAAACATCAGAATTAATTTCGCTCTGACTGATGTCGAGCGCACTAGCTTCTCCGTTACCGTTAGCTTCAACTTGTTCTTCGTTTGCTTCTGCCATAATTCTTTACTCGCTTTTAATTTCGGGGCCTATGTCTCCGGCTCGATTGCTTTGACAACTTTCGCCGCCATATTTGGACCGCTACTTCCAATATCTGCCGCAAGAACTGGAATCTCGTCCACCATCATCCGGGCATATTCTTCCATTTTTAGGTAAAGGACATCCCCTTCTTGCATCGCCTTAAATTCACGCAGTGATAGTTCCGTTTCTGCAAGAACCACCCTGATAGGCACTTCGGCATCTGCTGCTGCTGCATCTAGTTCATTTCTCCAGGCAGTATCATCTGAGTAATCATCTCCTGTCTGGACCCGACTCCCCAGCGCCTCCCTGAGTGGCTTGAGTGAATTGTAGGGATAAACCAAGTCAATGTTACCAGTATTGTCATGACTAAGTTCCGCGGTAAAGCGACTGACCACCACGAGATCATTTCCATCTGCGATTTGAGCAAACGCAGGGTTAATCTCGGAACTTACGTGCTCGCATTTTATAGGCATTACAGGTGCCCACGCCTCTTGTAGAGAACCAAAAAGCACATTAATCATTATCCCAATGACCGCTTTCTCAGTCGGCGTAAAGGTCCTACCTGGGGGCAACGCGTTCATGCCTCTCCCAAAGCCGCCAAAGAAATTATCCAAAGAGGAAAATACCACAGAAGGGTCGATACAAACCAACGAGTGCGCTTGAAGGGGCTCAAACCTTACAGTCTCGACCGCCAAAGGAGGAGTGAGGTCCGCAAGGTAGTCTGAGTATTTGATAATTTGGACTTTAGCCATGTTGATCTTTGGCGTGGTTCGAAGAACTTCAAGCAAACCTGCTCTAAACTGACGAACGAACCGCTCATTGATCATATCAATAGCGGCAACGTTAACCCCAAGAGACGAGTCTTCATTGGTTAGGTCATGCTTAACCGCCTCTGTCCCGGTATTAATTCCGGTATTGCTTTCAATTGTACCGTCCTCTATTCCAGCCGCTAGAGCATCCAGCTCCTCTGGAGAAAGTAGGTTGGTTGTATCAGTCATCTGAAAATTCCACCATCAAATTCTCTTCAGGCTCGCTGCTTTCTACTGTACTACGAATGCCGTAAAGCCGACTTTCTCTACCCCACCGAAATCTGTAAGGTCTTCAAGAAGCGAGTTAATTTCGATCTTGAATTCCTCCGCCAACTCCTCTCTAAACGTGGGCCGTGCCAAATCTTGCTCGGTCTTGTTAGCCATTATCATCTGCAATGCCGAGCGAATCGGGAAGTCATGTTTTTCCATATGAGCGAGCACACGCTCGTCATAATGCGTCATGATATAAACCTTAACCTGCATCACTTTTCGAGAATTTGAGAGATTAGAGGTCATCTCAGACTCAATCTCGTAGTATGTTTGCTCGTAACGAGTCAACTCTGGAGAGTCCATCGTTACACGATCAGGCCCTGCCAACGCGGCCGCCGCGGCTGCGGCTTCTTCTGATGCGATTGCTTCCAGGGCAGCAACAGCTGCCTCGGCTGTCGCCTCTTCATCTGCCTCGAAGAAACCTGACAAGAAAAGCGTACCGCCAATGGTCAATGCCACCAGCAAGAGTATGCCAACAACAAGACCAATGATCTTGACAAGGTTNCCCTTACCACCACCTTCCCCTTCTTCCAACTCCACTGCTTCATCAGCCATGGCTAAATCCTCTTTATATCTCNTCTAACTTGAACCGGGCTATCATTATACCATGACGTCCAATCCATCGTCTGAAACCGGCTTTCGATCCGAATCCGAGTCTGTCAGATCATTANCGTCGCCAGCATCCACAGAACCCATCTCAGCACCAGGTGCCGAGTTTCCGTCATGTTGGCCCTTATTTCCAGCTCCTAAGCCTACATAAGCAGAATTCGTGCCAAATTGTTCCAACATTTCCCTCAGCCGATGTAAGCTATCANTCAACAGTTCTCTGGTGGCCGCATTAGAGCTAAGGAAATTTGCCTCAAGCTCACCGTTCCTCATCTCCAACTGCACCTCAATCCGCCCCATAGATGCCGGATGAAGGTCCATCTCAACTCGCCATGAACCCCGCTCAATCTGTGCGCTCAGACGCTGCCCCAGANCCTGTGATAGCCGCTGAGACAGCTGATTCTGTTGGTCTTGTCTTCGTAATAGATGCTCCGCAGAATCTTCCTGCAGATTTTCTGGTGTGGCAGAGTGGCTTCCCGGCTGCCCGTTACTTCCACTTTCAAAAGAAAAACCAGCTCCTCCAGCGACAAGGGATGAGACGGGTGATAGACCGGTAGATTGCAGAGCGATAGGACCTTGATCTGGCATCACCGATGTTAAATTNATAGCTGGCAACTTGGCCGTTGCAGCCTGCTCACCTCCTGGCTTTAAGCTAGAGATGTCAAACTTTGGAAGACTAATTTTTCCTGCAAGATGTTCTCTCTGAAGTCTCGCCTGCGCCTTACTAATAATCTCTGCAGTGATTTCTTCCCCTACAACTGCAGAGTTTCGACCATCGGTACCAGGTTGGCGAACGGTCGGATCACGCAGAAATGTCTCTGGGGCAACATCTGATTTTGCTTTATATGAACCAGCTGCCTGTGTGATATCGGTGCTANTTATTTTTACATCTGAAATAGCCNGCTGTGGTATGTCTTTTGCTATATGTGGTATGTCTTTTGCTATCACTGCGTCTAGACCAAGTGCAGCACCACTAAAAGGTTGAGATTGGTGTATACCTTGGTTTGCACCGCGCAACGAGACTGACGCACTATGATTAATAATTCGAGAAGCGACGTTTGTCCCTTGCGCCTGTGGAGAATCTGCGGTTCGAGTCGTCCNTGTAGACGCCACGCCATTAAANACTGTGAGGTTTTCTAATTTATCTGGGCTCAAGACCAATTTATCAGAGGCTCTTACCTTCTCATCTGTCGTAGGATCGACTGCCATCGTAGCTTGATCAGGACGCAAAATATCTTCGACATCAGCCACCTTCAAATCGTCAACATGCTCATATAGGGCTGCAGACTGAATCTGTAACTGAGGCCCAACTGATCTACTTGAATCTAGCAAAGCGTGAGCTTCCAGCGCTGCAGTAACCAANGAAGAGGAACCTCCAATCCTGCTCGCCACGCGAGTCANAACTCGATCAACATCCAATCCTTTAACCCCCGCGCCCTTAATTACCTCAGTAGAAACGTCTTGGTTGGCACTTTGTTTCTCGGCTACCAAGGCCGACATTTGTTCAGGTGAAGCCTCCAACTCCTTTAGCAACCCAAGTGCCTGGGGATCGATTCCCTGAGACCGAGCGAACTCTTCCAGGNCTTTGACCGACGGTTCCTCGCCAGAAACTTTGATCCTAGTACCACCCAGTAATTGCCGACTTTCTAGTCGAATTTGGCCACCTTCTGGCAACGGCTTGCCGCCTTCGGCAGACATGGTAACGTCTATTTGTTCTTTGAGGACAGCGGAGAACGCCGCATCAGAAGGCTTTTCAGAAGCAGGTTTAACGGTCGCTATGTCAAGCATAGCTGGCTTTCCGGGGCGCATGGACGGATTTTGAATCTCTGACATGGTTCACTTCCCTTTGCGGTAAAATGGTTCATATACCAAAAATACAGCAAAACACATGCCAATGTTTTGCTACGTCTGTTGAATCCGTTCCTTGAAGTTAAACTGTTGGAGCGCACTGCTTTCAATTTCTCGTGTTTCTCGAGCAAGCGCCTCAATTTCAAATTTTTCTCTTTCCCTCTGCTCTAACATCTCAACCTTGAGCCTCTCATGCTCAAGTCGNAGCATATGTTTTCGGGCGGCTTCAAAATTAGTTTTTAATATCTCCATTTCATGTTTCGATTTCACTCGCATTGATTGCAATTGTGAAATGAATTGTTGAAAATTTCCCACTTCTGCTGTGTTATGCGATCGCAACTGCACAGCCTTGAGCTGATCGGTGTACTCTATCAGCATTTGATCAAGCTTATCTCTTCGCTCTTCAGCCGCAGTTTTTTTTTGCTGCACATCTGCTAGCTTTTGTCGAGCAATCTTGACCTCCTTCTCACTCTTGGAAAGCAAAACTTTCCATACCGATCTCATTGCTCAATCCCTCCAGTCAGTTGAATCAGCAACTCCTGGGAGTCAGAGAGCGAGACACATTCGTCACCAAGCTGCTGGAGGAGGCCCTCCATCGCCGGTCGGATACGAATGGCTTCGTCAAGGTCTAGATTTGTGCCGGGTTCATATGCGCCCACTTGGATCAAATCCTGATTTTGCTGATAAAGGGTCCAAAGACGCCTGAATCGATTNGAGGCATGCAGTTGTTCCGGACTCAGTATACTCGCCATAACCCTAGAAATTGAGCCCGCAAGATCGATCGCTGGGTAGTGCGCTGCATCCGCCATTTGCCTTGATAACATCACCTGGCCATCTAATGAGGCCCTAGCAATATCGACCACAGGATCAGATTTATCATCTCCCTCTGCTAGGACAGTATAGATAGCAGTAATCGAGCCATAGCCGTGACGACCTACACCTGCCCTCTCGATAAATTTTGGAAGAACCGCAAATACCGAGGGCGGATAACCTTTTGCCGTAGGTGGTTCGCCTATAGCCAATCCAATCTCCCGCTGCGCGTGAGCTACCCGGGTCAGGCTGTCGCATAACATCAAAACGCTTTTGCCCTGATCTCTGAAATACTCAGCAATTAGGTGCATTAACTGTGTCGCTTTCAATCTCAATACTGGGGATACATTTGCTGGGGCCGCAACAACTACGGACTTCGCCAATCCCTCAGGTCCTAGTGTATTATGAATAAATTCTTGAACCTCTCGGCCCCTTTCACCTATTAAACCGATAATCACAACGTCTGCTACAGTATTTCGAGTAAGCATACCCAATAGAACACTCTTTCCAACCCCAGACCCTGCCACCAGGCCGATACGCTGGCCTTTACCTAACGTTAGACAAGTATTAATCGCCTTAATACCCGTATCTAAAACTGTGTCGATAGATCCTCTCTCCATTGGATTAATTGACAATCCTTCAAGGCTAAGGAAGTCCTGATATTCAATTGGTCCTTTAGAATCCAAGGGCTGACCCAACCCATCAATGACCCGTCCTAATAGATTATCTCCTAAACCCGCCTTAGAATGGTTCGACCGCACCCAAACCCTAGCCCCAGGAGCCAAACCGCCAGGGTCGTCGAAAGGCATTAGATAAAGGGTGTCGTCGGCAAAACCGACCACCTCCGCATCGACAAAGGAATCAAAGTCAGTATTTTCAACCTGACAATGTGCCCCAAGCGGGGCCATGATNCCTTTGGCCTCCAGTGTGAGTCCTACTACACGAACTAATTTGCCGCTACGAGCGGCATCGGAAACTCTGGAATGAGCCACCAGATCATCAACCTGAGAGGCAAAGCTAAGCATCTTGATTTGTTTCTAAGCCCACAGCCTGCTCTTCAATGGCAACACTTGGATCCTCTTGGGCCATATCTGAAATCACTCCGTCCAATTCTCCGTGGACGTTTTCCTCGGCAACTATGGCGTCTTCAGCGTCTAGCTTATGATCCTTCTGCAGNGCGGCAACAGGATCCGATTGATCAGTCGACAAAGAAGATCCTTCTAACACACGCTCTTCAACCTGATTGGTAAATTCTGCGCCACTATCTACCGAAGATGTGACCTCGGCAGAGAATCCTAAGACCTGCTGCGCCAAACGCGAGAGGCGTTGCTCAATAAGATCTTCGATAGCTGAGTCATCAATAGAAATCCTGATACTGCCTTGAGAAAGGGCACGGTCAGACCTTAACTCGATCCCGCTATATTCGTCATAAAGCTCCTCGCCGAAATGATCTCGATCTGACGGGTGCATGAAAATAATTATGGGACCTTCACCTTGTCCTTCGATGTCGTCTAGGGCTGCCTTAGTCAGCCGCTCTATGGCGGAAGAGGACAAAGACAACTCGCCACGAACAAGCTGCTGCGCTAAATGCAGCGCCAATTTCTTAAGCGGCTGATAAAATTCACTCATATCGTTTTGAGCAACGCGCAATGATGCGACCATCGCTTCAAAACTATCCTTTGATTTTTGAAAGTTCGCTGTCGCCTCTTCACGGCCCTTTTCATACCCTGCATCATGCGCTTCTTTTTTAGCTGCCTGCAACGCCTCTTCAGCGTACTTGGCTGCCTCAGCCTCTTCATCTAGAGCGCTTTGAGCCTCGTCTTCTTGGGTTGTTTCTTCTGACTGCTCGGAGAGGATCTCCTCGGGATCAGCCTGTTCAGTTGAGGCCTCTCCTTCCAAAGATTCGAGAGCTTCTTCTATCTCTTCTTTTTCGGTTTCATCAGAGTTCCCCTCTACGAGGATTGGGGTCCACTCTTTGAATGACTCCGCCATAGCGGCCGGAGTCTTAGCCTGAGCATCGTTCCATCCAACATCGGCATAGGCTTTCGCTTTTCGATCCGCTGCCAGCAGATCATTTAGCCGCCAAGTGACGGACCCATCACTAGACAAAGTCATCGCCGCGGCCCGCAAGGACTATGTCACCAGAGTCAGACAGTTTTCTCGATGTACGCATGATCTCTTTCTGAGCTTCTTCCACATCCGTTATTCTAATCGGGCCGAGCGCCTCCATATCATCGAGGAACATGACCTTGGCACGCTGCGACATGTTGCTAAGGAATTTCTCTTTGGTCTCCTCATCAGCGCCCTTCAAGGCTCTCATGAGCTGATCACNCTCTACATTCCGCATTATTACTTGAACCGCACGATTATCCACAGCTGCCAAGTTATCAAAGGTAAACATGTTATCCTGGATTGCCAGCGCAAGATTTTCATCTAAACCGGTTACACCCTCCATGATGGCATTTTCCATATCCACTTTAACAAAGTTCATTATCTTAGCCGCTGTTGGGACGCCACCCATGCTAGAGGACTTCGCCGACGAGCTTGAGCTGAACTGTTCCTTCATTATTCCTTCCNGCTCTTCCATGGCCGAGGGTTGGACCGTCTCAAGCATTGCAACGCGCTGCATGACCTCGGCTCGCACCTCGNCAGGCAAGAATCCTAATACGTCTGCCGCCACATCAAACTCAAGTACGGAAAGGATTATAGCCACCACTTGCGGATGTTCTTCTCGAATCATCTCACCAATGGAGCGAGCATCCATCCAACGCAAAATTTCAAGCCCTTTACTAGACGCACCTGGTAAGATTCGCCCAAGAATAGTAGCGGCCTTATCGTCACCCAATGCTCTTTTGAGAACGCTTTCGATGTAATCGCTGCTCCCAAGTCCAAGTGCCGTCTGACCCTTGATAGCTGCCACAAAATCGTCCAAAACGAAACTAACCGCTTCTTGGGAAAGATCTGCAACACCCACCATAGCTGCGCCCAAAGCTTGCACTTCACGCGGATTGAGAAATCGTATTATGTCTGAAGCCTGTTGCTCTCCCAGCAATAGGGTTATAACGGCTGCCCTTTCAGTAGTGGTTATGACCTCCAGCTCCTCTTTGACGGCTTGGGTCATCCCCCCTTCTTCTTCAACTTCCGATGCTGCTGCTTCGGCCATTATGTATTCTCCTCAAGCGTTCTGCTAACTGACCTTGATCATTTTGCGTATTACGTTTGCGACTCGACCAGCGTCTTCTGCAACCAAGAACCTGACCAAAGCGACTTTATCATCATAGCTATTCGCAGTGTCCAACATATCAGCAGATATCTTAGTCTTTTTCGGCTTGAGTTTCGCCTTGATATCTTCCAGCGACTCCGGCTCTTCCTCGTCTTGAATCATTGCCAGTTCTTCTTCGGTAAGTTCGCCGTCCGCACGCCGTGTTCGCGTAGTTTCCTCTACTACTTCTACCTGAGGTAGATAAGATTTGAGAACTGGCCTAACCACCACGAAGAGCAGCACGACAAACGTTAGTGCCGCACCCAGACTTTTAGCGGTACTCATGACTTGTGCATTTTCATACCACTTAACTAGGCTCTCCACAGGCACCGGCTTCTCGAACGCGGCAGCCACGACTGTTACAGTGTCTCCGCGTGCTTCGTTAAACCCGACCACGCCTTTCACCAGATTAGTAAACCGCTCAAGCTCTGCTTCAGTGAAGGCCTCAACAACCGGGGGAGCGGACACTGCAGGTGCTGCTTCTGCTGCAGGATCGGCGTCAGGATCGGTTGCAGCAGGCGCTGGTGGCGGTGCCTCTGTAACCTCTCGCTCATTAATAATCACAGCAACCGAAATACGCTCCACACTTCCACCAATGCGCTTTACATGCTTCACGGCCCTATCGACCTCATAGTTGCGCGTTGTTTTGGTGCTTCGAGCGCCTTGCAGTCCACCCAGTTCATTTGACAGCTGTCCGTCCACCACACCTGCGGATGCAGTGGGTGTTGCGTTTGAAGAAGAACCCGGAATACCCATGGCGTCCTCAGAATTTTTAGCCTCACTGGAAATAATCTCCGAGCGAGCTTTTGGACCAACTCCACGATTGTCGAATTCTTCGAAAGTCGCCTCCTCCTCAGTGAAATCCATGGTCACGTCGACCTGAGACCTGACGTTGTTCGCTCCGACTACCGAAGCCAGCAGCGCTTCAATGCGAGTCCTATAGTTTTCTTCGATACTGAGTTTGTGCTCCATCTGCGATGAACTTAGCTGCATTGAAGCGTTCCGATTCGCGTCAGTTAACAACTTTCCCCGCTGATCAACAACAACCACATCATCAGTAGCGAGATAAGGCACACTGGAAGACACCATGTGTATGATAGCTTCAACCTGCGAGTTGGAAATAATTCGACCCTGATGCGGAGTAACCACAACTGATGCTTTGGCTGGGGTTCGATTTCGAACAAACACACTTTGCTTAGGCGCAGCCAAATGTACTCTAGCAGTAGCAATACTTGAGATCTGAGACACGCTTCTAGCCAATTCCTGCTCCATTGCAGCAATGTATCTCACTTGCTCCATAAACTGACTTGTAGTCATGGATGCGTCTTCGCTCAACGAACCAACACCACCAACAGATGCCTCCTGAGGTAATCCACGCGAGGCTAAAAATAGTCTTGCTTCATGATAACGCTCATCGGTAACAATAAGATCCCCAGATTCGGGATTAATCTTTACGTCGAACTCTGCGCCCGATAGAGCTTCAAATGCTGCCTGACGGTCAGACTCAGAAAGTCCAGGGTAAAGAGATCTATACGGTGGCTCTTTTGCCAACGAATAAGCGATCAGAAATACAACAATAGTAAGGAGGGTGATAATCGCTGGCATCGCCTTCCGCACTGCCGGCTGCGCCAGGACGTCTGTGACACTAGGGAACCCCTCTCCGGAGACCACTGGCAGCATGCTACCGGAAGCAGAGGCACTTGAAGAGGCCGTCGTAGCGGGCACTTGCCCCTCCGCCATGGCGTTGTTATCAACTTGTGTAGGCTCGGCAACTAAATCAGTGCCTGGCTCTGCTGCTGCTGCCATATTCGTTCTCTCTCAAAAAATATGTTACACCGGCATATGAAGAATATCTTCGTATGCCTTTAAGACCTTATTTCGAATCTGTAATGTGGCTTCGAAGGCCAACGACGACTTTTGCATTCCAATAACNACATCAGTCAATGGAACGTCTTCACCATGCTCATATGCCGTTCGCAATGCCTTCGATTCCATCGCCTTTGAGTTAACTTCTTGGATTGCTCCTTTAATCGCATCACCAAAACCAACTGAATCGCGATTTACCGCATTCATTCCGAGCGCAGTTTTTTGTGTGCTATCTTGGGCCTGTGCCTGATAGTTGCGAATCTGCCCCAGAACCGCCTCAATATTACTCATACTCGTAGGGTTATTCATTTAGATTCTCTCCTATCGTGCATATGCTCTAGTCACTGAAATACCTTGCTCCCGGAGCTTTTGCAATTTATGTCGCAAGGTTCTTGGGCTAATACCCAACTTTTCTGCTGCCTCATCCCTACTTCTAGAGCTTTCGAGCGCCTCTGTAATTGCTCTGCATTCACTTTCCTGAACCGCTCGATTTAGAACAGAACGGACATTAGAGGTAGTATTTGTTCGGTTTTCTTCTACCAAATTCTCATTTAAAGGCGAACCATNATTGTTTGCATTTCTGGGGTTGGTTGTATATGGACTCCCTTGGGTCCAATTACGAGACCGATCATCATGGGCACGATATTGACGCGTTGGCTCGGAGAACTCGTCTCTCACATGCAAGTCGTCGAAAAGTAAGTGTTCTAACTCTATGGATCGCCCATTCGACAAAACAATAGCTCGCACGATCACATTTTGTAATTCTCTCACATTTCCTGGCCATGGGTATTCTACTAATCGTTGCTGCGCGGCAGGGCTAATGCTGATCGGTTGTCCCGAACTATTATGCTGATTCGCAAACTGTTCTACCAAAGGCNTGATGTCCATAGGTCGTTCTGAAAGTGGCGGCAAAGACAACTTAAACGCACTGAGCCTAAAATATAGATCCTCTCGGAAACGATGCTCAGCAATAGCTTGCTTTAAATTCCGGTTAGTGGCCGCGATAATGCGAATATCAAGAGGAATAGACTCTTGGCCGCCTAAACGAACAACCGTTCTCTCTTGGAGGATTCGCAACAATTTTGCCTGCATATGGTAGGACATCTCGCCAATTTCATCCAAGAAAATAGTCCCNCCTTGAGCTTGCTCAAACAACCCTTGCTGTATCTTGGACGCGCCTGTGAATGAACCTTTTTCATGACCAAAAAGCATATCCTCAATAAGGTTCTCCGGCATAGCCGCACAGTTGAACGCCACAAAAGGGCCCTCGTAACGAGGAGAAGCATCATGAAGAATACGAGATAGCACTTCTTTACCTGCCCCTGTCGGTCCAGTCAAGAGTACCGTAACATCAACTTTTGCTACCCGCTCGGCCAAAGCAAGCAGATTTCGACTGACTGGATCAGCAAAAACATATTCCCCAGCGTCCGAACGAGATTCCCCAAAAGTTGTATCAACAATATGTCTCCACTCAGATGGAGCCAACTGCTCAGATGGAACGGCAGTGAGCGCACCCTGACGAACCGCTTCTATGCCCAGCTCAAAAAGATCTCTAGCTACCCTCGTGATCACTCGAGCAGGAGATCCNAGGCTGTTGAGCTTCAACTGCAATTCCTTGAGCGCTGTAGCGCACTTTGCAAGTCTCACCACGACTATTTCCGCGGAGGTTAGAACATCGTCATCAATGTCCAGTGAATCTCCTACCGTTATATCAAAACCTTTGTCCAAAAAGGCTTGTCTTTGCACCATATCTAATCTTTCGACTGGATCAATCCACAACATGGGTATGCTATTCGTATTCGCCACTTTTGTACCTTCTCATGGTTAGTAAAAATTAAATTCTTTGCCGCNTCAGTACAAGTAAAGCAATATATATGCCAAATAATAAACACTACGTTTAACAATAAGTTACGTATAGAGTGGCAAAAAACTGTCAGTTATTCGCCAGCGGCAAAGGCCATCTGAGCATGTTTATTATCTAAAAAGTCGACAAACTGACAGGCAAGGTCACTTAAGCCATGGTGACGTGCCGAGTAAANACGGGTATTACCCGGCTACATATCGAATGGTTAGATAAAGCAGCGCAGAATACAGTCTGTAAGGGAGTCTAAAATTAGGCACCAAGACCGTATTTATTGATTTTCTCTATCAGGGTGGTCCTTTGAACATTAAGAAGGCGAGCTGTTTTTGATACATTGCCCTCGGCTTTATCAAGTGCTTGCTGAATAAGACTTCGTTCAATGTCTACCATATGTTGTTTTAATGGTAAGCCTTGCTCGGGGAAAGAATCCCAATTNTGAGCCAAAGCGATAGTCTGCATCGTCTCGTCAAACATTTCTCCCGTATCGCTCTCCACAGTTTGGGTGTTGTATGCTCCATTCAGTCGCGGCGGTTGTTTTTCAAGCTCCCCCTGCCCGTCGAAATTAAATGTTCCCTGACCACTGGCTAGGCCCTCCAATTCTGATCCTTCCGACCCTTCATTAGCCAGCATTCTTATGCCCGGTGGCAACATACTCTGGGGTACGTTACGGAAATCAACAGTTTGTCCGGGATACAGTGCTGAATATCTGTTAACCAGGTTTGATAGTTCCCTGACGTTGCCGGGCCAACTATAACGCATAAAGAGGTCCATTGACGCAGTGGCAAACGTGATGGGCTGCTGCTTTCGCTTAACGTGCATTAAAGCGAAGTGTTCTATAAGAGGCATAATATCCTCTTTACGATGTTGCAAAGGCTGGATTTCTATGGGCATGACGTTCAGGCGGTAATACAGGTCTTCCCGAAATTCACCCTTGGAGATCAATTCCTCTATATTTTTGTGAGTTGCTGCAATAACACGCACATCAATTGCCATACTCTGGGTGGTTCCGACTGGATCGATTACCCGTTCTTGCAGAACCCGCAGGAGTTTGACCTGAAGATCCATTGACATATCGCCGATCTCATCTAAGAAGAGCGTACCGCCACTAGCCAACTCAAAACGACCTTTCCGGTCTGATATCGCCCCGGTGAAAGCTCCTTTTCGATGCCCAAATAGTTCACTCTCTAACAATTCTCGAGGAATTGCNCCGCAGTTTACTGGAATAAAAGGTTCGGCGGAACGATCNGAGCAATCATGAAGAGCTCTTGCCACGAGTTCTTTACCGGTGCCACTTTCTCCTAAAATAAGAGCTGTAGCATCACTTGGGCCCACAACCTTAATTAGACCACGGAGTTCATTAATGTCCGCGCTATGTCCCACAATTTTTTTTAGATTTTGCATCTAAGCTATACTCAAAAAGCTACGTAAAGCCCACATTTCCGGCTGCAGGATACCTAATAACAGTCAAGGTGCGCTTACAACAAAGAATTAACATACGTTATAGCACTTTAATAACACAACATAAGTCTTTATTCTAGTGAGAATAAACGCCGCCTTCAAGAACACAAATTTGTAAATCATCGCGCAAGAACAAATTTTCACAAGCATTGCCTTCTGCTACACTAGACACGAGGCTTGAGTCCGATTTACATTTGTTGTTTTTACATGAGTCGGTTTCCTTGCAAAAATCTTAATAAATAAAAAGGCTTCATCATGAAACAAGTCAAAGATGCTTTTGTCGAGGTACTTGTAATCTTTTTTGTGGGGGGATTAGTTGGCTCGATAATGTCTGTAGTCTCCAATTTGTTTGTAATCGCAGTCAAGTCGGTCAGCCAGCAGCGCATAAATTCAGACATTCTGAATATTAACTTTGGTGGATTCGATCTATCCATGTCAAGCCTTGTTTTTTTGTGGGTTGCTGCAGCTGGCATGATTTGCATTAAAAAGGTTTTTAATATCCAAAAATGGGCAGGTCCCGCAGACTCCATGTATGCTGCACATCAACCAGACTCACCACTGGATGTAAAACAAGGTTTTGCGTCAACGCTTGCAGCATTTACCTCCCTTTGCGGAGGCGCATCGGTCGGACAATATGGCCCAATTGTTCACTTTGGCGCAACTATGGGCGTAGTAATTTCTAAGCTGCAGCTGCGAAAACGCGCTGGATTCTCAAGGCTACCTCGAGAAGTATACCTTGGGTGCGGTGTGGCAGCTGCAATTTCAGCAGGGTTTAATGCACCAATTGCGGGTATCATTTTTGCGCATGAAGCAATTCTTAGACATTTCTCAGTTCGGGCAATTGCGCCGATTACTGTCGCATCAATAACGGCAAGTAGTTTGGGAAATTATCTTTTTCCGCAGACGCTCACGTTTCAAATAACATCAGCCGCCCCGGCACTCGCTGAAGTAGTTCCGTTACTAGTAATCCTCTCTCCTGTATTTGCGGCTGTTGCAATCGCTTTTATGTGGTCTCTGCGTCATGCCACTGCAACCGCTGCATCTATGAGTGTGGCCCCCATAGCCGTTCCTTTTATAGGTGCCACTATTTGCGGCGTAATTGGAATATTTGTACCTCAGGCACTGGGCCTTGGAATTGATAGTGTCAATGCCATGATTTCTGGAGAGTTCTTAGTGCCGCTTTTAGCAACCGTTTTAGTGGCAAAAATTCTAATGACATCAGCATGTATTGGCTTTGGCGTATTCGGGGGAGTATTCTCACCGGCACTATTTATAGGCGTTGCGGCTGGCGCACTTTCCGCCCAGTTGATCGCACCACTTGGCTTTAGTGCTGCAGGGTCAGTCATCAGCGTAGCAGCAATGGCCGCGGTAAGTTCTTCAGTTATTGGAGCCCCTCTAAGTGCCGTTTTAATTGTTTTGGAACTATCTCAATCGTATGAATATGCGGTCGCCGCCATGATCGCTGTGATGATCTGCACCTTGATAACCCACCGTCTTTTTGGACACTCCTTCTTCGATCGCCAACTTCTGGATCGGGGTGTAGACCTCTTGAAAGGTCGGGAGGCTATTGCCCTAGAGCAACAGGCGCTTGCTCCATTTGCTTCTCAAGATTATGTTCGAGCTGACCCTTCCGACAATGGAAACAAGGTTCGAGACGAAATGGAAAACAGAGGTCATACCGAGGCATACATCGTTAATGCGGAAGGCTCGCTCTTAGGTAAACTGAACATCTACCAAGCAATAGCCTGTCAGGATGGCAACGTAGGAGAGTTCATGGATAAAACACCAATCACCCTTTATGGTGATGAATCACTTAACGAGGCAATGATAAAGGTTAGTCAATTTGTCGGTGAAAGTCTCCCAGTGGTTGAGAAAAGTTCAAATCGTCTCATTGGCAGCATAGCTGAGGGTGAATTGTTTCAAGCAGTGATAGATGTGCAAAGTGAGGCACGCACTATTGAGCGAGACTAGGTTTACTATAAATATTGGGTTGTTATGTTGAGACCTTATTACACTATCTTTTTAGCCCTATTTTTTCTGAACTCAACTTGGGCCCAAGACAATCGTTTTGATGCTGGCCTCGCTGCACTAAAACGGGGTCATTACGCCACAGCTATGCGGGCCTGGATCAGAATGGCCGATGAAGGCGTTGCTGAAGCACAAAACAATGTAGGCCATTTATATGAGGAAGGATTTGGCGTGGCTCAAGACTATCNAAAAGCTATGAGCTGGTACAAAAAAGCGGCTGAGCAAGGGCTGGCTGAAGCTCAACACAATATTGGAATGCTGTACTATGAAGGATATGGCGTCAAGAAAAACTACCGAGAAGCAGTCAAATGGTTTAAGTTAGCTACAGCCCAAAAGCTGCCTGATGCACAATATATGCTTGCACTGGCTTACCATCAAGGGCAAGGGGTAACCATGAATTATAAGTTTGCCAAAGTCTGGTACCTCGAGTCGGCAAAACAGGGTTATGCCAATGCGCAATTTATGTACGCTTTTATGCTACAAGCCGGGGACCTGGGGGANCCTGACCCACTGAAAGCCTTGGCCTGGAGTGAAGTAGCCAGACGCAATGGTAGAGAAGATAGCTCGGATATCGGCGACCTATCGAAGCTTCAGCTAACTGAAGAAGAAATAGCTAAAGCGTCACAACTAGCTGAGTTATGCCTCAGTAGTAACTATAAATCTTGCCCTACATTTTAAGCACGTTATATATTTGTCGCTTGANAAAATTTAATTGGTTTATTTCCTAAAGAAATCCTCGCTCTAGACGATATAAATACTACATCGGTTACATCAGTACTAGAAGTAAAACACGAGGAGTTCCACAAAATGAAAAGACATGCCAAAGCTTTGAATGCTTATCAAGACGTGAACGTGTCATCTGCCGTTCCGTATGCCGATGGTGTTCAGCTGATTCAAATGTTGTTTGATGGCTTGATAGATTCTTTATCTGCCGCCGAAGGCCATCTGGTGCGCAAGTCCATCAAAGAGAAGAGTGATGCTCTATACAGAGCCAGTAATATCATAATCGGATTGCAAGGCTCATTGGATTTTGAAAAAGGTGCCGAGTTAGCTCGAAACCTGAGTGAATTATATGATTACTGCTTGCGTCGCTTGATTAAAGCGAACCTTTATAATGACATTGAAGCAGTACGTGAAGTCAAAGGTCTAATGGAAGAAATTAGTTCGGCTTGGACCTTACTACCATCCTTGCTCAAAGATCAAGAACGAGCTATGGCTTCGTAAACCGAAGTCATTTAATAGCTTTCCATGTTCATTGGATCATCACAAAGCGCTCTCAGGCCCCGATCTCAGAGCGCTTTTGATTTGAGCCTCTCCCAAAGCCATCGCAATGAAGGCCAGTCGCAATTTAGCCAAGAGTATGACTGGCTCTATGGTCAAAATACTGAGTTAGCAGAATCAGAGGACGAAAAAGAAGCAGCTCAAAACAATGAAGAAATAGTCGTCAGTCATTCGACCGAATGTTTTTTCTTTCACCAATTCATTGCCATCCATCAAGAATCCCCAAATCTAGTGCGATCGGACTCTGTCTTTAATGATCAGATATCCAAGATAAACACCTACCTGAATAGCCTGACCGATAAAAAAGCTGCCGCGAGCGAAAACTCGGAAATGGATCCCTCGATCTAAAATTATTTAGCCCTTTAGCCCTGTAAAAACCATGATACAAAAACGTTCTGTTGCTTGACAGTTGCAGGCGCACCATGGCATAAGCTAATCTTAACGGACAGATAACTCCGAGAGGCTAGAAATAATGGAACTTTCACGTGGCAGAGTATTTCAAATCCTTAACAAAGGTGACAGGACTGATGCAGCAAGCTACAGCTGCGATATTTTTCTCACCACCCTGATCCTCTTGAACCTCTTGGCTGTTTGCCTAGAATCCCTGGAGGGTTTTGGAGCATCCTATCAAACTGAACTCGAGCTGTTCGAAAATGTCTCTGTGATGATTTTTATTCTGGAGTACGTGCTGCGAGTCTGGTCAGTGGCCTCTGATGAAAAAAATCTTGCTAAGGACGCATCAGGCAGGAGAGCGAGCTATATTTTTAGCTTTCACGGCATAATTGATCTTGCTGCCATCCTCCCAAGCATCCTACAAGCTTTGATGCCGGGAGCTGATTTACGATGGCTTCGGGTTCTCCGCCTAGTGCGATTGCTGAAGATCTCGCACTACTCTACTGCGCTTGAGGACCTTTTTTCTGCAATTTATGCTGAACGCCAGTCATTTGTTGCCGCAATCTATTTGATGGCAATCGCTCTTTTTCTGTCAAGTTCAATGATGTACATCGCCGAAAGCGGAACGCCTGAAAACGCTGATAATTTCAAATCTATACCGCACACTATGTGGTGGTCATTAATTACCCTTACCACTGTGGGATATGGNGATGTAAGCCCAGTAACAGGAATGGGTAAGATTATTGGTTCCATCACTGCTCTTATGGGCGTTTGCGCGGTTGCATTGCTGACTGGCATAGTGGCATNGGCCTTCTCAAACCAAATGGCACGCAGAGAAGCAATCTTTGAGGCCGAAATTACTGCCGCGATGGCCGACGGAATCATCGACGAGGATGAAGCCGAACATTTGGAAGACCTTCGAGGGAGGTTTAAGATTACTGAGGAACATGCGCAAGCTATTTTCGATAATATNCAGGAACAGCAAGAAGTAGAGCAGATTATCGAAGAGCGTGAACGCTCAGACGATTAACAAACCATAAGAGCTAACTAGCACTTTCTAAGCGATAAGCCATTATTGGGCGATATTAGCACATCAAGAGGTGGTAGTTAGCCTCCTAGGAAAAGAGCTGCTTCTCAATTAAAAAGCCGGTAATTGACGNAATATCAAATGAGAAACTTCAACCATCAATGATGACTTCGATACGACGGTTTTTGGCCCTGCCCTGAGGGGTCGAATTGGACATAACAGGTTTTGTGTCCGCAAGACCAATTATCGTTACCCTGCCTCGTGTGACACCAGAATTGTTAAGCAAATAATCTGCTACGGCTGCAGATCTCGCTGCAGATAGATCCCAGTTAGATCGATACCTTTCACTAAAAGCCATCGGTACATTATCAGTATGGCCTTCAATAGTAATTAAACCTTCTGAATCGCTGATCGAATTACCGATCCTCTGCAGTATCGGTTTAAACCCTGGCTGCAAATCGGCAAAACCGCTTCGAAAAGAGCCTTTTTCCGCAAGACGGACGATGATTTTATCTCCATCCCTCCTCACTTCGGCCAATCCCTTTTTAATTTCGTTGGAAAGATTCATCCGGATTTTTTCATACTGGTCTGCTACAGCTCTTCTTCTCCTCTGGCTATTGGTTCCAGCTAAGTTTTCCGCCCTATTATCTGGCGACGCCTCAACTACTTGCAATGCCGATTGGACCTGTGTCTGCGCCATTGCTATCTTCGCATATACCTGCAAGTCGTCCTGTGACACCTGAGCCCCAGAACTTTGTTTGTCTTTTGTTCCATCTTCACCGTTAGATATTGTCGTCTTGACCTTAACGACCACCTTTTTGTCCTCTACTCGAACTTCTACCTTACCCTCAGCAATTTCCTTGGCCATCGTTTTTTTAACCGCTTCTACGTCTGAGTTGGTATCGAAATCTCCAGATTTTGTGGTGCTTTTTAGGACTGGGTCAACCGGTTGCTCAACATCTGTGGTCTGCTCCTGGATCACATTGAGCGCTGTGGGTTCAATTCTCGCTCTCTTATATTGCTTTGCGATAATACTTTTAGCCTTTGGCGGTTCCACTGTAGGCACAATGCGCTGAACACCAAACGCGTTCTTCATAGAACCACTAACTTCTTTATATTTTGGAACATTCATTTCCGCAAACGAGAGTAACAATACGAAAAAAGCCATGAGAAGCGTCGCCATATCGGCAAAGGTTGCCATCCANGCGGGAGCACCACTAGCACATGGCGGGCACTCAACCTTTTTGTATTCGATTACTTCCCGCTCTATGGGTTTGCCCGTCTCTTCGTCCAGAACAGTGGGGTTGCCGCGGGAATCGACGATCTGTTCCTCCTCTTGCTCTGCCTCATTTTCTGAAGCTTCTGCAATCACGGGAAGCTCTGCATCGTTGACTGCTTCGTCTTGTTGTTCCTGGTCTGCCATCAGCTTATGCTCTCAGAATTATTTACCATCAACAATTATCTCTATCCTTCGGTTCTTCGCGCGACCTGCAGCGCTATCATTTCTCGCGATTGGACGGGTATCAGCAAAACCAGCAACCGTGACATTTTTCTCTTGAAACCCTGACTCATTGATAAAAAACTGCGCCACCGACGCCGATCTCTGCGCCGATAAGTCCCAATTGGATTTGAACCGACCGTTGTACGCCACAGGAACATTGTCCGTGTGACCTTCAACCCGCATTTTGCCCTTAGAAGCTGACAGCGACTTGCCTACCCGGCCGAGTAACGCTTGGAACTCAGGTTGGAGATTAGCACCTCCCGAAACAAACGAACCCTGACTTGCAAGGCGAACTTTAATCTGGTCCCCGACCTTCTCTACTGCTGCGAGGCCTTTCGCAATATCTTTTGAGAGATCTGCCCGAACTTTTTGATATTGGTTCTCAATATCCTGATTTTCCTTATTGGTCTGCCCGCCTGGAGACTTATTCGAACTCTCATCGTTTTCACTACCCCGTTTTGACCTTCCGCTAGCCAGTTTTTGTTTGCGAACCTCAACTTCCGTAGACAATTTAGCCTGCACCTCAACCACTTTGGCAGCAATATCGATGGTGGCCTGACTAATCGGGCCACCTGTGCCCTGATTGACTGCGGCATCACTCTTACCACCACTGTTCTGGTTGTCTCGCAACTCAACAACGACTTTATTGTCCTCTATTCTTACCTTAACCTGACCTTGATCTATTTCTTCCTGAAGCGCCTGTTCGACAGACCTGAAGGCCTTCTTTGTCTTAAAATCTGCTTCCTTTTCTTCAGTCTTTTTAACCACATTGGGGTGAGTTATATCGTCAGACCGTTGTCTTACATTTCTCATTACCGTAGCTTCAGCGACAGCCGGAGAAAAATCGTCCACCAGGATGCTTCTGGCAGTCTCAATAGTGATTGTGGGAACAATGCGCTTCACACCGAACGAGGCCTTCAAAGAACCTGCGATCTGCTTGTACTTGGGCACACTCATTTCGGCAAACGAAAGCAGAAGTACAAAAAACGCCATTAATAGTGTCGCCATATCAGCGAACGTCGCCATCCAAGCTGGCGCTCCCCCAGCGCACGCAGGGCAATCAACCTTGGGAGGCCCGTCATCGATGGGTTCTTCCCACCAATTGACCTGTTGTTCCTCCTCGACTTCTGCAGCGTCAGCGGCTGCTTCTGGCGCTTGATCGTTTTCTTCAGCCATGGGCTACCTCTCTTATCCTGTAGCCAGCTCGCCCTGAACTTTTGGATCCANGAAGGCTGCCAACTTGTCCCCCAGAACTCGCGGGTTTCCTCCTTCAGCCATAAACAACAGGCCTTCAATTATCAATTCGTTATTCTGTTCTTCAGCTGCTGCTAGGTTTTCTAATTTCATTTTCAACGGAAGCATGATCACATTTGCTACAATTGCACCATACATTGTCGTCAAAAGTGCTACCGCCATTGCCGGACCAATCGCCTTTGGATCCGACATATTACCGAGCATCTGTACTAGTCCGATCAGAGTGCCTATCATACCCATGGCTGGGGCCACTTCCCCCCAGGCAGCAAACAAGTTGGCACCATCCATCTGCCGAATTTTGGTCGAATCTTTTTCGCGCTCAAGGGTTGGTTTGATGACATCAGCATCCGAGCCATCTACCAACATGCCAACTCCTTTCGCCAAAAATTTATTTGACAGCTCTTGTCCTTCCAGAGCAATCATTCCATCTTTTCGGGCAATTGTCGCAAGCTCTACCATCGTTTCGATGAGATCTTTCGGGGAGTCCAACTTGTACATAAAACACTTACCAGCCACACCACCGGCGCTTAAGAACTCAGCGAGAGAGGACCTTGCCATAGTCACCATGGCAGACCCACACAGTACGATTAGAATTGACGGCGTGTCAATGAAAGCGCCAATATCGTCGATTGATGCAAAAATCAACCCAAATGCTCCTAAAAGGCCAACTATCGTTGCGATATCCATAAAGTGTCCCCAAAAAAAATAGTTTGTCGCTGTGAAAATGCTTACCAGTTAGCTCAGGAAAGAACACAGCTAACTCCAAATAGTCCTGTAGCTCNTGAAGGAGTTATCGACAGAACTTGTAAAAAATTTAGTCTAACACCCTTCAATAGATCACTGTCAAGAGGTCTTTAACATTAATCACCTAATCTTAGAGTCAATCATTATAAACATCTTCTAAGTCAATGATAAGATGAGAATATGGCATTTTTTTGTCAGTTTGGCATTACTTAGGCATCGCCATCTAAATTGATTTATATTGCAAGCCTGAGTACAAGAGTTTAGGATCCTTTAATATTGCACTTTCGTAAAAATCCAAAATACGGTTGATGAATGAAATATGAAAGGTAAGCTAGCCCNNAAATCGGACCATAGCGCTTGGTCCCCTCTCTTCTNAAGAGTGCTTCACGCAGGTTTNGTGGTTATTGCAATGTTGCTTGTTGGCTGTGACATTCACAAAGCCGAGATGGAATGTGAAGACGCGATTGAAGCTTACGATAAACAGCGTTTCGAGGGTTACACCGATGAATTGGGCTCGGCTGTTGATCCAATAACTGGTATCACCTGGTACAGATGTCCGGCAGGTAAACGTTTTGTCAACTATGTATGCAAAGGTGAGACCCTCAGACTTTCTTGGGATGAGGCAATAGCCTTTAGCAAAGAGTTTTCTGAGAAGTCTGGCGTGGCGTGGCGCTTACCCACTAGGAAAGAAATGAAATCAATCATTGAACCCAACTGNATCGCCCCAGCGCTCAACCCGAATGTCTTTAAAGATGCTGAGGTAGCCAACCACTGGCTATCAGACCCAAACACACTCCACCAAGACCAGTTTCGTTGCGCTTTAAACTCATATTCAGGAAACATTTCCTGTCGTCAAGCTAGAATTATCAAGCAACCATTCATGCTGGTTCGCGACCGTTAGCCCAAAGCTAGACAAAGATTGCATGTTATCTCACACGAGGCTTGGGATAAAAGCTCAAGCAATGTTCCCCGTGCGCTCGAATTACTTCCAAGCTTGGTAGCACTCTCGATTTGAACCCCATCGCATTGCACCCATAAGGCCTGCGACGGTCATGAGTGATTTTAAAGTGAACGCACGCCCAACAATTAGGAGCGGTCTTTGTCGGCTGATTCACGTCGAGGTTTCCATATCTCATGATAATACTTCCACCCGATCATACAAACAAACGCCACTGCAATAAAAGCCGAAAAAGCATTGGTTAAAGATATTCCTTTTAGACGCGCTATTTCTGGCTGGGTCGACATAATTAAAATCATCGGTATTGCCAACATNATGTATATTCTTATTAGCTTGCAAACAGCGCAAGGGGGATTCTGATCGTTTTGCACTTTATGTCCCTCAATGGTTGAGCGGTCAGCTTAAGGCCGGATGCTCCTAGCTTTTCCTGACCTAACAATGCATCTTTTTAGAGACTACCCCACATTAAGGACATCGACAACCTCCATGCTAAACTTTTATTGTGTTAGGTTTCGAAAAGATGCCTCATTCAGGAATGAAAGGGCGGCCAAATACATGGGTTTGAGTTAAGGTTGGCAAACTAGACCTTGTACTTAAGCATTTGAAGAAATTTTGGTAATCGGGTGAATTAAAAGAAATATTTTTTGCTGCTACTCTAAGCCAAGAAGTTCTAACTCCTTTTCAGCCAGCTTTGCCGTCAGCCCTCCACCAATTGAGGCAGCCTGCAGATAATATTGTGCTATTTCCAAATCACCCCGTTGCCTCGCTATCATTCCCATTAGATAACGAGCCTTGTAGGTAGGCAAAAAATCATAGCTGACTTGAACATCAGCTAACGCTTTAGTGGTCTCCCCCTGTTGGAAATATAATTCTCCGCGAGATAGATAATTTAAGTAGTAACTGTTATTTTTTGCGATCGCTTCTGAATAATCCGCTTGAGCCCGCTCGAAATCTTTAATTAGAACCCATGCATCTCCGCGCAGCCTCCAGAATTCACTCTCTAAAGGTTGAGCTGCAATAGCTTTGTCCATGAGTTCCAGAGCTTTTTTCGGATCATTATTTGATAACGCCTGTTTGGCCCGCCTAGCTTTCGTGTAATAGCTAGCGTCTTTCCTCAGAGTGGCCACAGCAGCATCAAAACGCTTTTTGTAACGACTACCTGAGACTAATTTTCTTGCGGTAATCTGGTTAGCTTTCACCCTTGACATTGATGGTGGATGACTTGAGAACAAGTCACCGAACCAATGACTGCGTTTGTTACCACTCAGAGCAACAAAAGTTTGTTGTATTTCAACCGCTGCAAGTGGTTCATAACCAGCCCTCGCCATGTAACGCATCCCGAAAAAATCTGATTCCAACTCATCTTCCCTGCTGTAACTTGCCATAACGAAGGAACTGCCGAATGCCGAAGCCGTCTCAAGTTGTTTTTTATAGGCCTGACTTGGCATAGCCCTATCCAAAACTCCAAGACCCAAATCAATTAACACTCCTCGCGTTTGATTCCTGGCCGAATGCCGAGCCGCCGAATGTACAATTTCATGAGCAAGAACCGCTGCCAACTGTGCCTCATCTGTCAAATGCAGCAGCAATCCTCTATTTATTGCTATNTTACCTCCGGGAAAGGCCCAAGCATTGGGTACCGAGCTATTGACCAAAACAAATTCATAGGGCAGCGCTGGATTATCACTCTTTGCAGCCAACCGATTTCCAATGTCACGGATATATTTCTGTAGATCCGGATCAACATTATAATCTCCACCTTGAACTTGTCTTGAAGGCGCATAATTTTTCTCCGCTTGCAAAATATCTTCGTACTCAGAAGTCAGCACTAGCTGACTCTCACCCGTAACTGGGTTGACGGAGCAACCAAAGGTAAAAAAAACATTTATAATACCTAGACATATATTTAAATATTTCACTGTCNANACCAAGTTTTGACAAAATAAAGCGATAGACTATCACTCGAATCTTGATTTGTTAACGTACAATCTCCAGAATTGCAATGTTATCGACGAAAGGTATACGACATGATGCTGATGATCTTATCCCCTGCCAAAAAGATGGACTATCAAGCTCCAACGACCATAGACAAGTATTCCGCTGCTGAAATGCTTGACCATTCGGAGACNCTCATTGATTCTTTGAAGAAAAAAACACCTCAAGATATATGCTCTCTAATGGGTTTAAGCGATAAATTAGGCGCTCTGAATTTCGAACGATTTCAGTCTTGGCGTCANCCATTTGATTCTGACAACGCCCGTCAAGCCATATTGGCATTTCAGGGCGACGTTTACCAAGGTTTTAACGCACAGTCCATGGACCTTAGAGATCTCGAATGGGCTCAAGATCATCTGCGAATATTGTCCGGCCTATATGGACTGCTTCGTCCGCTCGACCTTATCCAACCCTATCGGCTTGAAATGGGGACGAAATATCCTACGAAAAGGGGTTCAAATTTATATNNTTTTTGGGGGGACATAATAACCAATGCCCTCAACAACCATTTAACCAAACTCAGCGACAACAATCGGGATCCGATACTAGTGAATTTAGCGTCTAACGAATACTTTAAATCCGTCCATGCAGCAAAAATTAGTGCTAAAATATTAACGCCCATCTTCATGGATAAGAAGAATGATGATTACAAGGTCATCAGTTTTTTTGCGAAACGTGCTAGAGGGGAAATGGCCGCTTTCGCAGTAAAAAACAGGATCGTCGATGCTGAGCGCCTNAAAGAATTTCGAGAAAGCGGTTATATACACAATCCAGCCATGAGCAGTGGCAACAAGTTGATTTTTACCCGAGATTAAGTCTGAGTTGAGGTGACCGCGCCATTTGCAAATGCAACCATTAAAAACCGTCAACCGATAGTTGAAGAGCTGAAAAAGCTTCTGAGGAACTCCAATAAGGTTTTGGAAATAGGGAGCGGCACAGGTCAACACGCAATTTGGTTTGCGCCAAGATTGCCTTGGTTAACATGGTTGCCTAGTGACCTGCCTGTGAAACTTTTCGGAATTGAACGATGGATAAAAGATTTCCCCAGTGACAACCTTGCGCAACCGATAGCACTGGACGTGTCTGAAAGCTGGCCAATAACTGAGCATGACGTCATTTTTAGCGCCAATACTGCACACATAATGCAACTACAAGAAGTAAAGAAAATGATTGCCAATGGGGCTGGATCTCTTCCTTCCAGGGGGCTTTTTTGCCTATATGGGCCCTTTATATTTGAAAATACTGCGTTAGCCAAAAGTAATATAAAATTTAATAAAAAACTACAAGACCTGCACCCAAGCATGGGAATTCGAAAATTCCATGATCTTAACATGCTGGCTTTGGCTGGATCGATGAAACTGCTAGAAATAAATTCGATGCCAGCGAATAATCACTTGATCGTTTGGCAAAAAATCTAATGAGCTTCCTATCCAAAAGGGTACAGCCAAATATCCAAAGCTAAACAGCCAAATATGAGAGCACCAACCCATTGGCTGCTCAAAAACGCCTCGAAACAACGTTCCGGTGTCCTATCGCGGGCCAACCACAGTTGCCTACCAAAAATTAATGCAGTAAAAAATATACCCGACATAAAAACCCAATTCCTATCAAACAGCTCCCCGCAAATAATCAGTAAAGCTAAAGTAAGCAATTGAAGAAGCGAAATGAAAAGCAATTCCCTCTCACCCCAGAAGATCACTGTTGATTTAATACCGACGATTTGGTCATCCTCACGATCTACCATTGCATAAAAACTATCGAATACCACAGTCCAAGANACTACTGCTAANAACAAAATTCCCGCCTCTTTGGGAATAACCTCTCGCTCCGCCGCAAAACTCATCGGAACAACCCAGGCCCACGCCAAGCCCAAAAACACCTGAGGAAAGTAGCTCCACCTCTTAACGAATGGGTAGAAAATTGTGAGCGCCAATCCGATGAAAGCAAGCTTAATAGTTAAGGCATTAGTATGTAAGACAAGCACAAAGGCTAGTGAAAGCAATACAAAAAACAAGCCCAGCGCTTCTCTCGGTTCTATCTCTCCCGATACTATCGGCCGGTTTTTTGTTCGTGACACGCTCCCATCAACGTGCCTGTCTGCATAATCATTGATTACACAGCCTGCAGTCCTCATTACAAAAACACCGCAGATAAAAATAAACAAGTTAAAAATCGATGGTACCCCTTTTCCTGCCAGCCAAATTGACCACAGCATCGGCCATAACAACAACAATGAGCCGATGGGGCGATCTAGACGCATTAGACGAATCCAAGGCAATGTTTTTAACATAATAAAGTCCACAATTTCATGGCTTAAGTCAATTTTTTAAATAAGCTTCGAAATTAGGTAGGAATATTTCTGTCACCAAAATAGGTTTGTCCATCACAAAAAACATTGACCTACGCCCCCACATGGAATTCGATGCAAGTTTAGGATCTAAATTCGGGACATGCTCTGCCCTAACCATCGCAACCTGCATAACACCTCTAGATAAGGATGGCTGCGAGAACAACCAAGCACCTAAAGGGTTATTTCCCAATTGTCGCAAGGCACTCAGCTCTCCAGATATGGTCCCTTCAGGCAGAATGCTTCGAGCATAGACCCAAGGGTTGCTTGAGCCTAAAAGCATGACTTCCCGGACTAAAAATCGATGATCTCTCTGCTCAGGGAATAATTCATATTCCGAAGGGCGCGGATTTTCAATNCGCTGGGAGACAATTTCAACCGATAAATTATCAGCACATAACTTTTTCAAACTGGCTGTGAGTGATTTTTGATCAAGAAGCCAGGCCCGCAAGGACGCTGGTCCTGCTGCCGCAGAAAAAGGAGTCAATTGATGCCAGTCTGGCTCACTGATGGGAATTTTCGTTCTCATGTTAAAACACTGCTCAGCTTATCAAAAGCTTGGGTACATAATATCAGTAAATTGACAAAANCCCTTCTGGTTGTTGCCTAAATCTCTTGTATTCCCACTGATATTGAGACAGTTCTAACTCTGCTATTCGCTCAACACCGCGATTTAAAGCACATACGCTTTCATGCTGATCTGCACTGTATATGGCTGGATCTGATTGCGCAAAATGAATACTCCAACCACCGGGGGTCCGAAGAGCGGTGCAAAATAGTACATTTGCGTCGCACCTCTGGAGCAATTTATGAACTAGCGTCATTGTCATTGCAGGCTTTTCAAATAACGGTGCGAAAGCTCCAGCATTGGCAGGCGGTTGCTGATCTGGCAAGATTCCGATGGTCTCACCTCGCTTCAACGCGTGCAAGAGCGCTGCCACACCACGCGAATTTGTTGGGACCAAAGTGGCGCCTGACTTTTGTCTAGAGGTCTTTATCCAGTCCTCAAGATCCTTCAGTTTCGGGGGCTCGTAAAGCGAAGTTATAGCGGTTTGCTTGGCAATCCAAAGCCCGACGACTTCCCAGTTTCCCTGATGCGGCACCAACAATACTGTCCCTTTTTTGCTAATCAAAGCTTCCTTAAAAAGGTCCATTCCTCTTACACTTAAGATATGGCTTTGCAACCAATCAGCTGATCGATTCCATAGCCGTGGTGTTTCGAAAAGCATCTGCCCTATATGTAACATTCGTCCACGCAAAATGCTCTCCCTCGAGCGGTCCCCCAATTCAGGAAAGCAGTGCTTCAAATTCGTCCTTGCTACCTTGCAAGAGCTAATCTCTAGCTTGAGTGCAGTCCAACCGAGTAGACGGCCAATCGCTCGAGATAGACTGAGAGGCATACGAGCTGTGAGTGTCAGAAAGATTAATATTAAACCGCCTTTGAATCGTCTTGCCGTTGCCACTTATGGAGAATCCTTTAAATAATTCGGAAGTTCATTTTTCAGATATTCTCGGAGAACTCCCGAGATGTCAGGGTGTTCTAGCCCGAGTTCAATATTCGCCCTCAGAAGCCCAAGCTTACTGCCACAGTCGTATCGAGTGCCTTCAAATTCGTAAGCCAGAACTCGCTCTTCGAACAGCAGCGCTTGAATTGCATCAGTAAGTTGGTACTCTCCCCCTGCCCCGGGCTCCAATATCCTCAATTTATCAAGGATTTTAGGGGTAAAAATATATCGTCCCGTTACACCTTTATCCGACGGAGCATCCTCAAATTTTGGTTTTTCAATAATGCTATCCAGCAAATAGAGTCGCCGGGCTTGTTTTTCCCCACTAATGACGCCGTAGGCTGAAATTTCTCGTTTAGGCACACTCTGGACCGCAATCACGGAACTACCAAATTTTTCATACTGTTTCANGAGTTGTTCCAGCGCATTCGCCTGAGGGCTAATCAAATCGTCGGCGAGTAAAACTGCAAAAGGTTCTTCCCCAATAAGGTGCGCTGCAGTGAGCACAGCGTGACCTAGGCCGAGCGCTTCGGTTTGTCGGATATAGGTAAAGCTCACTCCCTTGGGTACAACTTCTCGTGCAATGTTCAGCAACTGGCTCTTTCCACTTTTCTCCAACTGATGCTCCAATTCATAGGCTTTATCGAAATGATCGGCTATAGCTCTTTTCGTCCTTCCGGTCACAAAAATCATCTCCGTTATACCGGCCATGACGGCCTCCTCAACCGCATATTGAATCAATGGTTTGTCCACGACAGGCAGCATTTCTTTTGGACTGGCTTTTGTAGCAGGCAAAAATCTTGATCCTAACCCTGCGACCGGGAAAATCGCTTTTCGAACTGGCCTAAAATCACTCAACACTGCCATAGTTTGTTACCTGCTAAATAAAGTTTAGAATGAGACCGCAAACACTGCCACCGCAGATCAGGGCCGTGCCAAAAAAATCATATATTTGATTCAATATCGCCATTTCACCATCTTATAGCCTATCATTCTAGTCTTGCGGGCTTATAATTGGTGGGTAGAAAAGATAATTAACTATCGAGATCGACCTGTGACTGAAACCGGCAATGCAATGCAAACTTTTCAGGAATTGATTTTCAGCCTCGAACAATTTTGGGCAAAAAAAGGTTGCGTCATAATGCAGCCTTTAGACATGGAAGTCGGTGCTGGAACTTTCCATCCGAGTACTTTTCTTCGCTCAATCGGCCCAGAGAGTTGGAAGAGCGCGTATGTACAACCTTCAAGGAGGCCGACTGACGGGAGATATGGCGATAATCCTAACCGACTTCAGCATTATTATCAGTTTCAGGTGGTAATGAAGCCATCTCCAGACGATTTTCAAGAGCTCTATCTCTCGTCACTTGAAAAGATTGGCGTCGATACNAGAATTCATGATATTCGTTTTGTAGAGGACAATTGGGAATCACCGACTCTGGGCGCTTGGGGACTCGGTTGGGAAGTATGGCTCGATGGCATGGAAGTAAGCCAATTTACTTATTTCCAACAGGTGGGAGGGTTAGAGTGCTTCCCTGTGACTGGGGAGATTACTTATGGGATCGAAAGACTCGCTATGTATCTCCAAGGTAAAGATAATGTTTTTGATCTCACATGGTCAGAAGAAAAAGGCAATACGGTTAGCTATGGCGATGTGTTTCACCAAAATGAATTAGAGATGTCACGTTTCAACTTTGAACATGCCGATGTCGAGTTTTTAACTCAAAGTTTTAACCACTATGAGCGCCAATGCGAAAGTTTAGTCTCTTCCGAGCTCCCGCTGCCAGCCTATGAAATGGTGATGAAAGCATCCCATACGTTTAATCTACTTGATGCGAGGAAAGCCATCTCGGTTAACGAAAGACAGCGCTATATTCTCCGCGTCCGGAACTTAGCTCGAATAGTCGCAAAACTGTATTTAGATTCACGAGCAAGAATGGGTTTCCCCCTAGCTGACAAGGAAACAATCAAAAAAGCCGGGCTTGGCAAAGGCGGATAGGACTAATGAGAGATGATTTATTTATAGAAATCGGTCTAGAAGAAATGCCTTCGTCAGAAGTAATGCCTCTATCAGAAGCTTTCTCATCGGGTGTGCTTGCAGCGCTTAAACAACAAAGGCTGTCGCACTCTGATGTCACAACTTATGCTACACCTCGACGAATTGCTCTCTGGATCAAGTCGCTGCAAAGGAAGGCACAAGATATTGACAAAGTCGTCTGGGGACCATCCGTTGACATTGCATTCAAGGAAAATGGTTCCCCCTCAAAGGCTGGGGAAGTTTTTGCTGCACGAAATAATCTAGAAATAGATAGATTAAAAGAATGTATCAGTTTCGATGGTAAGCAAGACAAGCTTCGTGTTAAACAAGCCATTGAAGGAAGGTTAACCGAAGATGTTGTTGAAGACTTGATCAANCAGGTACTCTCCAAGCTGCCGTTTAAGAAACGTATGCGTTGGGGCACGAATAGACTGGAGTTTGTAAGACCAGTTCACTGGGTGGTTCTTCTCTTTGGTAAAGAGGTCTTACGCAAAAATATTTTGGGTGTCAATTCTGGNGCCGTTAGTCAAGGACATCGGTTTCATGCCAAGAAAGAGATAGTAATTAGGTCAGGTAGTTCATATGAGCAACAGCTTTATGAGCATCATGTAGTTTCTTTAGTCGTTGAAAGACGCCGTCTTATTATTGAAGGGGTCCAGAAGTTAGCAATTGGATTTGGCGGTGTAGCCGTAATGGAACCGTCTCTGATTGATGAGGTGGTTGCGATTACTGAATGGCCTGTGCCACTCCTAGGATATTTTGATAAAGATTTTTTAAAGATACCGGACGAAGCCCTTATCTCTGCCATGAGAGGACATCAAAAGTATTTCCATATTGTGGACAAAAACGGGGAATTAATGGCTGCTTTTATAACGGTGGCAAATATCGAGAGCGCAGATCCAGCTCAAGTAATTACGGGTAATGAGCGAGTTTTAAGAGCTCGGTTAGCAGATGCTGTATTTTTTTTTGAAAATGACTGTAAATCTAGCTTAGAGGCCAAGCGAGAAAAACTTGCTGGAGTTGTATATCAAGCGCAATTAGGTTCAGTTTTAGACAAGACTGAACGTCTTGTTAAGTTGTGCCATTACCTATCAGATACTATTGGAAGTGCTCCAGATCTGGCTGCTAGGGCCGCGGCTATTTGCAAAGCAGATCTGGTGACCGATATGGTTGGAGAGTTTGAAGATTTACAGGGGATTATGGGAGGATATTACGCACAAAATGATAATGAGAAACCCCAAATAGCAACCGCTATCCGGGAACATTACCTTCCTCGCTTTGCTGGTGACAAAACTCCCAAGAGTGCTGAGGGCATCACTCTAGCGATAGCAGATCGTTTAGATACGTTAATTGGCATATTTATTATTGGCCAACAGCCCTCAGGATCGAAAGACCCCTTTGCTATACGTCGGACTTGTGTGGGGCTCTTGAATATAATACTGGAAAACGACATTGACATTGATTTAAGACGAGCAATAGAATTTTCAGGGCGCCTAATATCAGAAAAAGACAAATCGAACGAGGCAAGTAAGTCAGCGCTCACTTATGTTTTAGGGCGCTTAATTTCTATATACAAAGATAAAAAAATATCAATCGAAAACTTTAAAGCCGTTTCGACGCTTGGTCTATCAAACCCGTTAGACATAAATCGTCGTGTTTTAGCGATATCTCAATTCAGCCAACTTCCAGACGCAGGAGCTTTGATAGCTTCCAACAAGCGTGTTGTGAATATTTTGTCTAGCGCAACTTCTCAAGACCTTTCAGTTGATGCTACGATGTTGCGAGAACCAGCAGAAATAACTTTGTTCGAGAATTTAGAGGAAAAGAAATCGATTGCGAATGAACTCATATCCCAGAAAAAGTACGAAATTGCCTTAAAAGAGCTGGCGTCACTAAGAGAACCAGTCGACGAGTTCTTTGAAAAGGTCCTTGTTATGGCAAAGGAACCCCAGATAAGGAGGAATCGATTAGCATTGCTTCAGGAATTGAGGCAGTTGTTCTGTGGGATCGCCGACTTTTCATTACTTACTGGTGTTGAGGGAGATTAATCTCAAATTATGGTATCTGACACTTGATTGACCTACCTCTATATGTCTAGATTTACTACTGATAGCGCATTAGTATCTATAAATTCTCGTCTTGGCTCCACATTATCTCCCATAAGCGTCGTAAACATCTGGTCTGCTGTTATTGCATCGTCAATAGTTACCCGGAGCATTCTTCGATTCGCCGGGTCCATTGTCGTCTCCCATAACTGCTCGGGATTCATTTCTCCAAGTCCTTTATAACGCTGTGTATTTATCCCTCGCCGGGATTCTCCCATAAGCCATTGCAGTGCATCCTCAAAACTATAAATCTCCTTTTTCTTGTCACCGCGCTGGATGAATGCTCCCTCTTCAATCAATCCCCTCAATCTATGTCCAAGAGCTACAATTGATTCGTATTCATTGGAGGTAAAAAAGTCACGAGAAATTGTATAAGTGTGAGACACTCCATGCGCAATTTCTTCCACCATAGGGAGGAAAATGCGCCTCTCTTGATCTTCGAAGATTTCAACTCCGTAACGACGCGTTCCATTTTCTGCGTATTTGAGCTTTCCTTCGATATCGTTACACCAATTTTTCATTGCATCAACATTGGTCAATAGCTCAGAACCAAATTCTTCAGTGTATACCATGGCCTGAAGAACCTCCCGGGGGTATATCATAGACAACCTTTCAATCATGCCGGAAACTTCTTGAAATGATCTCACTAAAGCCTCTAGCGCCACTCCTTGGATAGCAGGGGCGTCTTCATTGATATGCAAACTGGCATCTTCAAGTGCTTTGGTAGTGAGGTAATGCGTGAGCGCCATATCGTCCTTCAGATACTCCTCGGCCTTGCCTTTAATAACTTTGTAAAGAGGCGGCTGGGCTATGAAAATGTGACCATTTTCAATTAACTCGCGCATATGCCTAAAAAAGAATGTCAGTAAAAGTGTTCGTATGTGTGATCCATCTACATCGGCATCGGTCATAATTACTATGGTGTGATAACGCAGTTTTTCTAAATTGAATTCTGAAGATCCTATCCCGCAGCCCAAGGCCGTAATTAGTGTACCGACTTCAGCACTAGACAACATTTTTTCGAATCTAGCCTTTTCCACATTCAGAATTTTTCCTTTCAAGGGCAGTATCGCTTGGGTCCGACGATCCCGACCTTGCTTTGCGGAACCTCCAGCAGAATCTCCCTCAACAAGGTATATTTCGGATAAAGCCGGATCTTTCTCTTGACAATCGGCCAACTTGCCTGGCAACCCAGCAATATCGAGCGCTCCTTTTCGACGCGTCATCTCCCTCGCTTTTCTCGCAGCTTCCCTTGCCCGAGCTGCATCAATCATTTTACTGACCACCGACTTAGCATCTTGTGGAAATTCTAGAAGGTAATCAGTGAATTTGCTTCCCATCTCTTGCTCGACTGCTGTCTTCACCTCCGAACTAACCAACTTATCCTTGGTTTGAGAAGAAAACTTCGGATCAGGCACCTTCACAGATACTATCGCCGTAAGCCCTTCTCTGGCGTCATCGCCGGTAGTATTTACCTTTGTCTTATTAGCAAAGCCTTCCTTTTCTATATAACTATTTAGGCCACGTGTTAATGCCGCTCTAAACCCCTGAAGATGCGTGCCGCCATCTTTCTGGGGGATATTATTTGTGTAACAGAGCAAATTTTCTTGAAACCCGTCATTCCACTGCATTGCAACCTCTACACCAACACCATCCTCTCGATCAACAGAAAAATGAAACATGCTGTTAATCGCAGTTTTATGCAAATTTAAAAATTCGACAAAAGCTCTCAACCCTCCATCATAGCCATAAGTCTCTTCTTTGGAGGTTCTCTCATCTCGAAGAATGATTTTTACCCCCGAGTTTAAAAAAGAAAGCTCTCTAAGTCTCTTTGCCAGAATCTCAAAACTAAATTTTATATTAGTAAATGTATCCGGAGAGGGCACAAAGTGTATTTCGGTGCCAGTGCTAGTCGTGTCACCTACCTCTGACAAGCGCGCCTGTGGCACTCCATCTTTATATAATTGTTCATATACTTTCGAGTTTCTACGAATAGTCAAACGCAAATCTTTTGAAAGAGCATTTACGACTGACACGCCGACGCCATGCAAACCGCCTGAAACTTTATAACTGTCATCATCAAATTTACCCCCCGCATGAAGCACTGTCATAATAACTTCTGCGGCAGAGACACCCTCAGCATGCATTTCCGTGGGAATACCACGGCCATTATCTACTACAGAAATCGACTCATCAGGATGGATAAGCACTTTTATTTCAGAGCAAAAACCTTCCAAGGCCTCGTCAATGGAATTGTCAACGACTTCAAAGACCATGTGATGCAAACCAGTTCCGTCATCTGTGTCTCCAATGTACATCCCAGGGCGCTTTCGAACAGCATCCAATCCCTTGAGGACCGTAATACTCGAAGAATCATAATTTTTTTCGTCGGTCATATTTTATTAATTTCCTAATTTAAGCCAGAGAAATCCTGCCTTGTTCCACATGGAACATCTGGTGCGCAATATCCACCAGAAGATCCTTAAAATCGGTTTTTTCAATCCCCGTAACAAAATATTGGCAAGAAAGCTCATTTAAGCAACCTAAAACTTGCCGCAGATGACGACCATCGAGCTCTGCCGGCAGATCATCGAGTAAAAAAATGCATGACTCTGTCGTCCTTTTTTTGTGGAGCGATGCCTGAGCCAGTTTCAAAATATAAATTAGACGCTTCAATTGTCCCCTAGATAGCCTATCCGCAGCAGAAGCCCCATCGATCTTCACGACTAGATCAGCGCGATGCGCTCCTTGATGAGTCTTACCCAACCTTCGGTCCTTATCGAAATCCGCCTTTATAGCATCGGCAAGACCAATCTTGTGATCCCAACCACTTAAATATTCTAAACTAAGCACTCCCAAACCATCGAAATACTTTGATATTCCGCGAATTTCTAGCTCCAGATCTGCTAAATAATTTCCTCTGTGCCGATCTATGGCATCAGAAACACTGACAAACTCTTTGGTCCAAACAACAAGTTGCTCTCTGTCCATTCTATCATGACGGAGTAAATGATTCCGCTGCTTTAATGCCCGCTGCATACGACGCCAAACACCTCCAAACGACGGTTCCACGTGGAACACGCCCCAGTCAATGAACTGGCGTCGCTGCATAGCTCCGCCCTCAAGGAGAATAAAGCTATGTGCATCCACCATCTGAAGAGGCAACTTAGGCGCAAGCTGGCTCGCCGAACGAAGTCCATCTCCATTATGTCGGGCCTCAAACCGCCCCTCTGTAGTTCTTTTTACGCCTAAGCTCGATGAAACGTCATTTTGATCGCTAAAAATGGTACCTGAAACGACGAGTTCTTTGGTTCCTGATTGAACCACGGTCTTTAGGTCTCTATGCCTAAAAGACCGCCCGCGGCCTAGCAGATAAATAGATTCAAGAAAGCTCGTCTTTCCACTGCCATTATCTCCAAATACAACATTCGCTAACGGGCTAAACTGCAGACGTGTCGTTTGCAAATTTCTGACATGCGAAATGTTCAGTGTTGACAGCTGCATCTCGAATGAATGCCTCTCTAGAACACATGCAACTCAAAAAACCTACAATCGCATGGGCATCACTACGTATACTGCGTTGTAATTTGATGTGTCTTCGACCAAAGCACTGCTGTTAGCATCCGAAAGGCTTAAGCGAACGTCATTACCCCGGAGTACATTAAGCACATCAAGTAGATAACTTACGTTAAAACCTATTTCCAAGTCATCACCAGAATAGTCCACTGAAATTTCTTCTTCGGCCTCTTCTTGTTCAGGATTATTTGCAATCATCTTAAGCGAACCCGATGATAACAATACACGTACGCCTCTAAATTTCTCATTAGATAAAATAGCCGCGCGACTGAAAGCCTGTTTCAATTCGTCACGATCACCCAAAACGATTTTTTCCCCTTCTTCTGGCATAACCCTTTCGTAATCTGGATAAGCCCCGTCCACCAATTTTGAAGTGAAGCAAAAATCTTCAGATGTTATCCTTATATGGTTCGACCCTAAAGATATGTCTACCTGGTCATTAGATAACAGCCTTGCAAGTTCGACAACGCCTTTTCTCGGTATTATCGCGCTTACAGTAGTATCTGAAGACACCTCGCAGACAACATCACATCTCGCCATACGGTGGCCGTCAGTCGCCACAGCACGTAGATTATTTTCTGACACCTCCCATAACATACCATTTAAATAGTAGCGAACATCTTGTTGCGCCATTGCAAATGAGGTAGCAGCGATGAAATCTTTCACGACACTGCCTTGCATAGACAGTTCAAGTGTTTTATCGCCGCCATCAACAGAAGGAAATTCATTAGACGGAAGAGTTGCCAAGGTAAATCGACTCCGTCCGCTAGTCACCAGAGCTTTTCCATCACCACTGGCAAAATCGATTTTTGCTCCTTCTGGAAGAGACCGCACTATGTCAACCAGTTTTCGCGCTGAAACTGTGATCTCTCCACTTTCAATAACCGCGGAAGTCTCCGTATAACCAATTATTTCTACCTCCAAGTCGGTGCCAGTGACAGATAGTCTCTTGTCGTCAATACTCAAAAGGACGTTCGAAAGTATCGGCAAAGTTTGACGCCGCTCAACAACACCCACTACTAATTGCAGCGGTCTCAGAAGGGCTTCACGTACTAAACTGAATTTCATAAGATTTCCTCGGCGTTACCGAATATTGATTAAGTGGATAATTTTCTAAATAAACTTTTTAAATCTCGTTTTAGTTCTTTATCGGCAATTTCTAATTCTCGGATTTTACGACACGCATGCAGCACCGTAGTATGATCTCTACCACCAAAAGCCTCTCCTATCTCCGGCAAGCTATGACTGGTAAGTTCTTTCGCTAAAAACATTGCCACTTGTCTTGGCCTTGCCACAGAACGACTTCGTCGTTTTGAGAGTAAATCTGAAATTTTTAACTTGTATTGATCGGCCACAACCCTCTGGATATTGTCTATGGTAACCAGCTTGTCCTGCAGTGCCAACAAATCTTTAAGCGATTCGCGAATTAAATCTATGTCTATAACACGCCCAGAGAATTGCGCGTGAGCCATTACTCGCTTTAAAGCTCCCTCCAACTCTCTAACATTGGATCGGATTCTTTGAGCAATGAAAAATGCCGCGTCTCGAGTAAGTGGCACTCCAGCCTGTTGAGCTTTATTAATCAAAATTGCTACTCGCGTTTCTAATTCTGGCGGTTCAACTGCTACGGTAAGCCCCCACCCAAACCTTGATTTGAGTCTTTCTTCCACGCCGTCCATTTCTTTTGGATAACGATCACAAGTCAATATCATTTGCTGCCCGCCTTCAAGGAGGGCATTGTACGTGTGAAAAAACTCCTCTTGAGAACGTTCTTTACCAGAGAAAAACTGAATGTCATCTATCAAAAGCGCATCTACCGATCGGTAAAAGTTTTTAAACTCGTCTATAGCCTTTAGCTGCAGTGCCTTAACCATGTCAGCAACGAATCGCTCGGAGTGCAAATAAACAATTTTTGCTTGAGGATTAGAATCTCGCATAGAGTTGCCTACTGCATGCATCAAATGTGTCTTGCCTAGACCAACTCCACCGTATATAAAGAGCGGATTATAAGACCCTCCAGGATTTGTAACTACTTGCTGGGCCGCAGCAAAAGCTAACTGATTCGATTTGCCCTCTACAAAATTTTTAAATATAAAATTCTCGTTTAGATTACTTTGAAGACTTTTTTCTGCGGCGGATGTCAATTTAACAGCAGATGCAGAAACTGATTTTGTTATTGATTTTGAATTGACGTGCCGCTTATCAGTAATTTTCAAATCACCTGCATTATCAGAAGACCGATGTACAAACTGCTCTTGAATAACATTGCTGGTGACGCGCAAAGATACTGTTTTACCTCCATATTGCATACAAAGCTCTTGAATTCTGCCACTGAATTTATTTTTAACCCAGTCTTCTATAAATCTGTTAGGGGCAAATAAACATAATTCATCCCAAGGTTTGTCAGAAGTTTGATACTCTCCAGTTTTTAGCGGTCTGATCCAAGTGTTATATTGCTGCTCCGGAAGTTCGTCTCTGAGCTGGTTTTGACATTGTGTCCATATAATATGAGCCGCTTCAGCTGGCATGGTTTTATTCCTTTTTTTCGAATCTAGATTCTAGCGTGTATGTCTTAGATTACTGTCAGTTGATCGGTTGCACTTTTGCTGGGCGACTTCTTTAGGAGCTAAATACTTTCTGATCAAAATTTTCAATCCATCATATATAAAGAAATAAGGATTATCCACATATGATAAATTTAAGGTTAGAACCCAAAAAACATAAAACCTATATTTATCAATAATTTAAAGTTTAATTAAATTTTAACGACTAACATTTATTTAAAATAAAATGGTTAGTTTTTGACCACATGGTGTGGATAACATGTGTATAAACAGTGAAAAAAACAGTGGTAATATGGATATATCGTATAATTCTATACAATAGAAAAAAAAGTTTGACCGGTTTTGACAAATTGGTCATTTTCCAATACAAAAGGACGAAAAAATCTCTCCCAGTAGTTCATCAGAAGTTATGTTGCCGGTTATTTCTGATAAACTATTTTGCGCTTGTCTCAAGTCCTCGGCAACTAATTCACCAGAACCCGATTGAATCAATTGTTGTTTTCCTGAAGTAACATGAGACAAAGCAGATTTGAGAGCGGAAACATGCCTTCCCCGAGCCGAAAAAGCACCTTGACCTCGATCTAAGAAACCTGCCTGCTGAAACAAATGATTTATCAAAGCGTTTATCCCGGTTCGATATTTTGCTGACACACAGAACGCCGGATCATTATTAATCATCTCTCCGGGCGCCAAATCAGTTAAATCAATTTTGTTTAATACCAATGTCAATGAGGCTGTGGATTCTGGAAATTTCCTATAAAAATCAGGCCAAACGGTATTAACGCTGGGATTAGAAACCTCTGTAGCGTCAACAACATACAAAACACAGTCCGCCACCTCAATTTCTGCCCAAGCTCTGCGAATGCCTTCTTTTTCCACAATGCTCGTCGTTTCTCGCAACCCCGCAGTATCAATCAATTGCAGTGGTATACCATTAACGACCACAGCCTTTCTCAGAACATCTCTTGTCGTGCCCGCTTCAGCGGTCACAATCGCCTCTTCGCTGCCGACCAAACAGTTGAGAATACTTGATTTACCTGCATTGGGTCTTCCAGCCAATACGATGGTTAAACCATCCCGCAATAAAACACCGTGACGAGCCTTGTTAATAATATCGCCAAGTCTGTTCTCAATATTTTCTAATGTCTGTAATATTTTCGGGTCAGTCAAAAATTCAATTTCTTCTTCAGGAAAATCAATTGAAGCCTCCACAAAGACTCTAATGTCTTTTAACGAATTTACAACATTTTTAATCTCTCTGGAGAAATCTCCGCACATTGAACGAACCGCTGATCTAGCTGCTTGGACCGAACCAGCCTCTACTAGATCGGCCACCGCTTCTGCTTCTGCCAGATCTAGCTTGCCATTTAAAAATGCTCGTTCACTAAATTCTCCTGGACGTGCTACTCTCGCGCCCAATTCTACGCAACGCTGGATTAATCGATCCTGAACCACGCTGCCACCGTGCCCCTGTAATTCAAGAATTTCTTCCCCAGTAAATGAGTTTGGTGCGGAAAAATAAAGAGCGATACCAGTGTCAAGGCACTCTCCGTCCGAACCAATAAACTTGTGGTAACTGGCCATTCTAGGTTGAATTTCTTCACCCAGGATCGAGAGTATAAATTTTTTAATATCATTCCCTGACAAGCGCACAACCCCTATTCCGCCAACGCCGGCGGGGGTGGCGATTGCTACGATAGTATCTAGGCTATTCAAAACCAATTTATTAAAACGCCAACCTACTTTATATCGGAAATTTGTTTATTTATCACATACTGCTGCCCTAGTGATAACAAGTTATTTACTGTCCAATATAGTACCAAGCCAGAGGGGAACCACAGAAACATAAATGTAAAGGCTATAGGCATATACTGCATGACTTTAGCCTGCATGGGGTCACTCGGAACCGGTTGAAGTTTTTGCATAACCCACATACTTAAACCCATCAAAAGTGGCAAAACGAAGTAAGGGTCCATTGCAGATAAATCTTCTATCCATAACAGCCAAGGGGCATGTCTTATTTCGATGCTTTCCATCAACACCCAATAGAGAGAAATAAATACGGGCATTTGTAAAAGCATAGGCAAGCAACCGCTAACTGGATTTACTTTTTCCTTCTTCCAAAGAGCCATCTGTTCCTGACCCATTTTTTGTCTATCATCACCATATAATTCTTTAATTCTCTCCATCTCGGGTTGCAAACTTCTTAACCTAGCCATGGATTTCAAACTTTTCGCGGACAAGGGGAATAGCAGAAGTTTTATAAAAATCGTCAAGCCAACAATAGCCCACCCCCAATTACCTAAAACCCCATGAATGAAAACTAGTAACTGATATATTGGTTTACAAATTATCCAAAAGATCCCATAGTCAACGACATGATCAAGATGCTCAGCTAATTTTTCAAGCTCTATTTGGTCCTTGGGACCAACATAAAACTTTGCCATGTATTCTCCGCGTTCCCCTTCTGCAAGGCGAATCTCTTCGCCTACAAAATTAAACAAATAAACCCCAGACTGAGTATTCGACTTTTTGAAAGAATAACGATTCATTTCGTCGTGAGGAGGTATCCACGCGCTAACAAAATAATGCTGTAGAAACGCCATCCAACCACCCTTAAGCGTTGCGGATACCGCATCATTATCAATATCGTTTAAACTATATTTTGCGAAGTTTTTGTCTGGTTCTTTTAATGCACCGCCAAGGAATGGTCGCTGTCCAAGCACCGTATCCAACTGAACTGGCAAACTATTATCTCGCTTTATCTGACCGAAAAAACTTCCCCGCCAGTCAGAAGGCCCTTTGTTATTGATGAGATAGCTGACTTTAATATCATAGCTACTGCGAGCAAAAATGAATCTCTTGGTGAACTCCACCGAACCCTGATCAGCAATTAAGTCTACTATGATCTCCTCGTCTTTGCCGAGCTCATACCTATTTTTTAAACTCGAAAATACAGGCCTACCTTTTTCTCTACTATCAGTCCCGTTTGGCCCGATTAAACCACTGGTCGCTATGTAATTAGTTTGGATTGAACGCTGAAGTAGCTTTATTGGTTTACCATCATCTTCAGGCATGGCACTGAGGTGCTTCAATAATTCTACCCCCACAATATCGCCACCTCTAAGATCTATGTCCACTTTAAAAACATCGGTTATTATGCTGACACTGCCTCCCAAACTCTCGGACTCAAAAAAATTAACCTCATCCCCTTTTTTTTGTAAGGGTAAATAATCGTCAGATTTCTGCAACTGAGAATAGGGGACATCGTCAGACCGATCTTCCTCGCTTAAAACGGTCTCTGTTACAGGAAAGTCGACAGTTTCAGGTTCGAAGCGATTCCATTCAATTATCAGCAACCAAGTAACAACCGCCATGGAAGCTATTAAGGAGATCTTTATCCAATCCATAAGATGTACTACTCTAAATCAGTTGTTTTTCGCAGTTCACAATTTTTTTGTTCCCGTGGGACCGGATCATAACCGCCCAGATGGAATGGGTGGCATTTGAGAATTCTATNCATTGTTAATCGGATTCCTTTTATGGTGCCGTGTTCGTGCAAAGCTTCTATCGCATACCCTGAACATGAGGGATAAAAACGACAATTCGGGCCAATCATAGGGCTGACAAATAAACGGTAAAACTTTATTAAAATGATAAGTATGCTACTCAAGAGAATTCTCTAANTTTTGACATTTAAGCGAAAGCCTTTTCCAGGCTTTGGTCAACATTGAACGCATATCTTGTTTTCCAATGTCTACAACTCCTCTTCTGGACAAGAAAACTACGTCCACAGATGGGTTAATGGGGAATTGTCGGAAAGTTTCCCTAACCAACCGCTTCAAACGATTGCGTGCTACTGATTTAGGAAGGTTTTTCTTCGCCACAATCAAGCCCAACCGAGAATACTCTTTTTTATTTAACTTCGCTAACAGCAAGTAACAGGGATGAGCCACTTTAACGTCACTGAGATCCAACACCCCTCGGTAATCCTCAGAGTTGCTAAGTCGAAGATGTTTTGGAAATTTATGCCTGAGCTGTTCAGGCTCCATTGTTTAAGCAGCTAGTCGCTTTCGGCCTTTAGCTCTGCGACGATTAATCACAGCTCTCCCACCTTTTGAAGACATGCGAGCACGAAAACCATGCGTCCTCTTTCGCTTTAAATTACTGGGTTGAAAAGTTCTTTTCATCGTCTTATTCCAANGTGTTAACAAAATTTATCAATTGCTNGATGTGATTATATGTAGATCTTAAATTTTACACAATTTTTTGTGAGCATAAATTTCTGTAATAACATGTAAATAAACAGGGGATATCTATCAGAGTTTTCTAATGTCTAGTTTTAAAAAGTTAAAACCAATGTATGTTAGCTAAACTTTTCCAGAAGTATTGCACAGCTACTGAACCGATTTAAAACAACTTCAAATGCTATATAACCAACTGAAATCCAGAGTATAAAAAGCTTTTTCCACCGAAAATGTTGGCAATAATAATAACAACAATAAATTAATATATTATATATTTATAATAATTAAAGTATTACTAAGATTAAAACAAATATACACTACCCAACCAATCTTAAATTAATGAATAAGCCCTCATGTTATATCCTGATATTTATGATGTTGTAGTTGTAGGAGGCGGGCATGCCGGAACAGAGGCGTGTTTAGCGTCGGCGAGGATGGGACAAACCACATTATTAATTTCTCACAACATTGAAACGTTAGGACAAATGTCATGCAATCCGGCTATCGGAGGTATTGGTAAAAGTCACCTTGTTAAAGAAATTGACGCTCTTGGCGGCATTATGGCAACCGCAGCAGATAAAGCAGGTATTCAATTTAGGGTCCTAAATTCTCGTAAAGGCGCAGCGGTAAGGGCAACTCGGGCTCAAGCAGATAGAAATTTATATAAACAATCAATCCGTCTAGCCCTAGAAAATCAACCAAACTTGTCCATACTCCAGCAGGCAGTTGATGATTTAATAATAAGTGGCGACCAAATTGTCGGGATCGTCACTGAAATGGGCTTAAAAATCCGTGCCCAAGCTGTGATTCTTACAGCTGGCACTTTTTTAAGCGGCAAAATACACGTGGGCATGGCAAGTAAGTCTGCAGGTAGAGCTGGTGATCCACCGTCAACTTCGTTAGCTGAGAAATTGCGTGATCTCCCTTTTCAAGTAGATCGGTTGAAGACAGGTACGCCACCAAGAATTGATGCTCGGAGTGTGAATTTTGCCAAGTTGCCTGAGCAGTGGGGCGATAACCCGCGACCCGTAATGTCTTTTATGGGAAATCGTGATCAACACCCTAAACAAGTTTGCTGCTGGATCGCACAGACGAATTCGCGGACCCATGAAATTATCCGCAGCGGTATGAGCCGTTCGCCTTTATACGCGGGAATTATAGAAGGCATTGGTCCTCGCTATTGCCCTTCAATTGAAGATAAGGTAGAGCGTTTCTCGGATAAAAATAAACATCAAATATTTTTGGAACCAGAGGGCTTAGATACTCAAGAGCTATATCCCAATGGCATCTCCACAAGCCTGCCTTACGACCTTCAATGGGATTTTATCAGAACAATTGAGGGTTTTGAAAACGCGCATATAACAAGGCCTGGTTATGCCATAGAGTACGATTTCTTTAATCCACAGGACTTGGATTATTCATTGCAAACCAATGCTATTAAAGGCTTATTCTTTGCTGGCCAGATAAACGGTACTACTGGGTATGAAGAAGCTGCCTCGCAAGGACTCATAGCAGGCATTAACGCAGCACTAATGGTCAAGGGCGACTCATCATGGTGCCCAGGGCGAGAGAGCGCTTACATTGGTGTTTTGGTTGATGACCTTATCAGTAGGGGCACAGAGGAGCCCTATAGGATGTTTACCAGTCGTGCTGAATATCGATTGTTGCTGAGAGAAGATAACGCGGATCAAAGACTCACTGAGAAGGGGTACAAGCTCGGACTAGTTGGAGAAGATAGATGGCGCGCATTTAACGAAAAAATTGATGCAATAGAAATCGAGCGCCAACGATTGAAAACTACTTGGATTCAGCCAAAAAGTGTGGCAGCCGAAAAAATATCTCCCCATGTAAATCGCCCTTTATCTAGAGAATACAATCTTTTCGAGTTATTAAAACGACCAGAAATACATTACGATTTGGTATCAGATGCTGAAGTGAAAATAGATCCAGTTGTGGGTGAGCAGTTGGAAATTGAAGCAAAATACTCCGGGTACATAGAAAGACAAAAAGATGAAATAAAGCGGTTAAAAAATCACGAAAAAACTGTTATTCCAGAAAGTTTCAACTATTCGGCGGTGTCGGGGCTGTCAAACGAAGTGATACAAAAATTAACTGCTGCAAAACCTAAAAACCTTGCGCGGGCTTCCCGAATTCAGGGAGTTACACCTGCAGCAATATCATTGTTGCTGATATCCTTAAAAAAACATGCAGCCTAGATCTTGCATGCAAGATGATCATCGTGCTTTGTTTGAAAATGGACTAGGGCAGTTAAGATTGAATTGCTGTAAGCGGCAAATAGACCAATTTTTGCATTACACTGAGCTACTGATCCAATGGAATAAGGTTTATAATCTCACTGCTGTAAAGACCCCCCGTGAAATACTGAAGGTTCATGTTTTCGACAGCCTATCGCTTATATCTCATCTCAAGGGCGACAGGTTCATAGATGTTGGCAGTGGGGCAGGATTGCCGGGTATTCCGCTAGCGATAATGTCTCCAGAAAAAGATTTCACCTTGCTTGATAGTAATGGGAAAAAGACAAGATTTCTGTTTCAAGTGCGCACAGAGTTGCATTTGGATAATGTTCAAGAAATAAACAAAAGAGTTGAGCATTATAGTCCGGAAAAGCCGTTCGACATGATCATAACACGTGCTTTTTCTGAATTATCTACAATGTTGGAAAGCTGTGGGCATTTGGCATCGAAAAAGACTATATTCGTTGCCATGAAAGGCAAAGTTCCTAAAAAAGAAATGCGAAGCATACCCGAGGGGTATGACATTTTGAGTTTAACAAAGTTATCAGTGCCCGGGTTGGACCGAGATCGGCATATAATCAAAATAAAAGCTCAGGATTTATAGGTAATACGCTGTGACCCGAATTTTAGCTATTGCAAATCAAAAAGGTGGTGTAGGCAAGACCACTACAAGCGTAAATTTAGCGGCTTCTCTAGCTTACTATAACAACCGTGTGTTGTTAGTGGATTTGGATCCCCAAGGTAATGCTACAATGGGCTCTGGCATCAACAAACAGTTATGCGATTACACGACTTACCATTTCCTGACGAGACGAGAGAGCATAGAAAAGGTTATCTCTAATAGTGCGCACTGCAATTATCATGTTCTCCCCTCTAATGGAGATCTTGTAGCCGCCGAAGTGGAGTTAATGCAAGCGCCGGAGAGAGAGCAAAGGCTTGCTAAATGCTTGAATCAAGTCTCTAAAAGTTATGATTATATTATTATTGATTGCCCGCCTTCCCTAAACATGCTTACCGTGAATGCACTCGTAGCTGGTGATGGGGTGCTTATCCCTATGCAATGCGAATATTTTGCTCTGGAGGGATTGTCTGCCCTTAACCATACGATCCGTAAGATCTCGAGAGATATAAATCCGCGCTTGCGAATAGAAGGTATTTTGAGAACTATGTATGATCCAAGAAGTAGCCTGACTAACGCAGTTTCGGCGCAGTTGAGGAAGTATTTTGATGACAAATTATATAGGGTAAGCATACCGCGAAATGTCAGACTTGCAGAAGCGCCCAGTCACGGCAAGCCTGCTTTGGCGTATGATAAGAACTCAAAAGGCGCTACCGCTTACTTAGCCCTCGCGGCTGAGATATTGAAAAATGAGCGGAAAAACCAAATTGTCTCGGAAGAGACGGAGGCATATCAACATGGGCATTAAAAGACAAAGCCTTGGGAAAGGGTTGGATGCCTTGATGGGCGACTATGTGAACCTGCAAGATGGTCAACAATACGGTTTTAAAGAACGCGTCAAAGCCGATCGAGAAATTAGGGATATACCCATAGAATTTCTGAAGCGAGGGAAATATCAGCCGAGAAAAGATTACAATTCCAAGGCACTTGATGAATTGGCTCACTCTATAGGGGAGCAAGGCATTGTGCAACCTCTTATCATCCGTGAAGTTCAACCGGGTGCATATGAAATTGTTGCTGGAGAACGGCGCTGGTTGGCGGCTCAGCGGGCAGGTCTAGAGACGGTACCAGCAATAGTGCGGGAAATTGACGACAGAACAGCCATTGCAATGGCGCTAATAGAAAATATTCAGCGCGAGAACCTAAATCCAATGGAAGAGAGCGAGGCATTAATCCGACTTCAAAATGAATTCCATCTTACTCAACAGGAAATAGCTGATACGGTTGGAAAATCTCGGTCTACGGTAACCAATCTAATGCGTTTAGCAAACTTGGAACCTTTCGTGCAAAATTATCTGGTTCGTCGTGCTATAGATATAGGTCATGCAAAATGCCTTCTTGGCTTGGCCGGGAAACAGCAGATAGATACAGCCACTATTGTGGTTGATGGTGAACTATCAGTTCGACAAACCGAGGTATTAGTAAAGAGGTTGCAAAAAAAGACTTCAAAACCGGCTAAAAAAGAAATAGTGCAGCCGGATCTAGAGCGCCTTCAGCAAGATATTTCCGATCGTATTGGTGCCGACGTCAAAATCCAGCATTCGTCAACAGGCCGAGGTAAGCTGATATTTCGATATAATAGTTTAGATGAACTGGACGGAATTCTGGCACGTGTCAAGTGAACAAATGCGTCCAAACACAGCGACTAGCTTTTTTTAAAAAGGGCCTCTACCGCTTCATGGTGTTGCGGGCTGGTTTGACAGAGCGCTTGTTGACTGGAGCAGAGATCAAGGAAGTCACTGAGTTCTAGGCGCTGACCGGCTCGCAATAGGCGTTTGCTCATCCTGGTAGCCTCGCGCGGTTTGCGGGCATAAGATTCGGCTACCTCTATAGCGCTATCAAGCAGGGATTCCACTGCTATAAGCTCCAAGAAAATACCCGCTTCTTTCGCTTCTTCTGCGCTCAAAATTCGACCAGAGAAAGTCATTTCAGCGGCTCGTTGATAGCCCACGATACGGGGAAGAAACCACGCCCCTCCATCTCCGGGGATAAGTCCTAAGTTCACAAATGTTTCGCCAACCTTCGAGTATTGGCACCCAAATCGGATGTCGCACATACAGATTACATCCAGGCCTGCGCCGACTGCTGGCCCATTGACGGCAGCAACAAGGGGGACTTCAACTTTATAGAGAGCTTGACTCATTCGCTGAATACCACGTCGGTAGCCATCTTGTTGATGAATAGGCTGCCCACCAAAAATATCACCTTTTTTCTCTCGCATGTCTTTGATATTGCCCCCAGCCGAAAAAGCTTTGCCCGAGCCAGTAAGAACCATAGCGCCAATTTCACGATTTTTATTAATCCAGTCACAAACCGAAATAATGTCTTCTATAATGGCTGTACCGGTCAAGGCATTGCGAACATCATCCCTATCCAAAGTAACTATTGCTACGTCGTTTTGAATGGTCAAAATGGTGTCTACTAGATCTGGAGATTTCATACGCAAGCGGCCCCCTTTACTCGTTACTTATGTTTACACTACTCTTGTTGTTCGGTGCTTGCATCACTGCGCGCAGTAATGAATTGCCAAAAACCGCTCTCTTTGGCAGCTAGGACCTGTTTACCTAAACTTTCCGACCAAAACCTATCGTTACCAAATTCTGACCGCCAGGACCAGAGACGTTGTGTAAAGTGGTGCAAATCATATTCTCTAGTAAAACCGATCGCGCCATGCACTTGATGGGCTATAGAAGTCGCGGCACCTACAGAGCGGTTTGCTCGCAATTTTGTTGCTGCGATCTCAAATAAACTATCACCGAGATCTTCGGACCTCGCAGCGGAGCGAGTTGCGCAATTAACAGCCGCGCTCTCCTCTGCAAAAATAGCTAGCTGTTGTTGTATGGCTTGAAACTTCGCGAGTGGCCTGCCAAATTGCGATCTATTTTTTGTGTGCATGATTGATAGGTGGAGGGCAGAATCAAGCGCTCCGGAAATTTGTGAGGCTCTCATTAGTGCACCCATTTTCATAAGATGTTGAAACGGCTCGGGTAATGCGGCACTATCAAGAACCCTAGCTTTCTCGAACTCAATATTATTTCGAGGCTCTCCCGCTTCGTTAGGTCGACCACCTGTCAATTGTCCATCCTTGCATTTCAAAAGAATCAGTTTGTTCCCAGCTTTATCGTCGCAAAATGTTAAGACTGTACTAGATTGGCTTCCCCAGGGAACGGCACTTAGGCCACCTGAAAATAACAGCTCGCCAGAACGGCGATCCTTAGATATTGAGCATCCCGGATTGCTCATTCCGATTGTTATCGCACCTTGTGGTATAGGGATATTATGATCGAGTAAGAGTTTTTTTGCGACAATCGTTTCACAAATCGGAAGTGCTATACCATGCCTTCCCGACAGATAAAAAATGATCCTGGCATCCTCCCATGAGCCGGAGAAACCCCCTTTGTTTTCGGGGATAAAAAGGTTGTCAATACCTAAATTCTGCAGTGTATGCCACTGCGAATTGAAATCACAAGAAGACTGGAGACAGCGGTCATTAGCCGCCAATTCTTCGAAAACATTATCCACTGTTTCTTGAAGTAAAAGCTGTTGCTCAGTCATGTTAAGCCGAGTCCTCTAGCGATGATAGTGCGAAGAATCTCTCTTGTTCCACCCCGTAGCGAAAAAGCAGGGGATGCCTTTAGGATATAACTAAGTGTCTCGTTTAGATTGTTCTCCCTGTTGAGCGGAATACTGCCACCAAGTTGGGCTTGAACAATATTTGGTAAGTTCTGCTCGAAGCAGGCTCCGAGATCTTTGACCATTGCAGCTTCTAGTGAAGGGTCCTTTCCATCCGCTAGTTGTCCAGCAATAGATAGAGACATTTGTCGCAAAGTCCATAAATCAGATGCTATATCACCCAAAGTTGCGGTGGTGATGTCATCGCAATCTGTCTCAAGGTTGTTCAGGAGCTCATCAAATAGTCGGTAGCTACTCAGGTAGCGCTCTGGCCCGCTCCTTTCCAAAGCAAGCTCTGAGTTTACTTGGGCCCAGCCGTCCCCTTCTTTACCCAATAGCATGTCATCAGACACGAAAACGTTGTCAAAGAATATTTCCCCAAAGTGTTCCTCGCCTTGGTGATCAACAATAGGCTTTATTTTTACGCCTTCGGCCGACAAGTCGATAATGAATTGGCTGAGGCCAGCATGCCGAGATTCGCCTTTTGGTGTCGTGCGCACGAGAGCAATCATCATATGTGAGCGATGTGCGAATGTGGTCCAGATTTTGGAACCGTTTATTACCCATCCCCCATCCACGCGGTCAGCTTTGGACTTGATAGAGGCGAGATCAGAGCCAGAGTTGGGTTCGCTCATGCCAATGCAAAAGTACATTTTCCCTTCGGCAATAGCGGGTAAAAAGCGTCTCTGAACCTCATCGGAGGCATACCGGATGATGTGAGCTCCGCTTTGCCTGTCGGCAATCCAATGTGCCGCAACAGGAGCACCCGCTGCAAGTAATTCTTCTATTACTACATAGCGGTGAAGCGCAGTAGCCTCCTCACCGCCAAGTTCACGCGGCCACATCATTCCTATCCAGCCTTGCTTCGCAAGCTTTTGGCTAAAAGCAGCATCGAAACCGCTCCAAGATTTTGCTTTTTCCGACGCTTGCATTACAGCCAATTCTTTTGCTAAAAAGCCTCTGACTTTGGATCGCAATTCTGGCACATTATCTGGCATGCTTACCGGCGTGAATTCAAAACTTTTCAAAAACCGACTCCCCTAAAAGATTGCGGCGCGTTGGGTAGTACCCAGCATAGTTACTTGTATCTTACGCACTAGAGTCCTGGAACGATTCTCTCAGGGCGTCGTTCTCGTTTGGTATACCAATCAACAGTATGTATTGATCATTCACATAATTTGGATATCTTATCATGTGAGGGAGTTGCCACATAGCGTGAAGGCATTCGTACTCAATGTTTCCATCTAATTTTGGGTTAATCTGTTACCATTGAAAGCATAATCTAGAAAAAGGCAATAAAAATGGATCGATTAAAAGGCAAGGTAGCAATTATAACCGGGGCAGCCATGGGCCTCGGGGAGGCAGATGCTCGGTTATTTGCTGGTGAAGGCGCAGAACTCATAATCACCGACATAGCTGATGAGCAGGGGCAGGCATTAGCAGAAGAATTGGGTTGCCATTTCATGCATCAAGATGTCCGTAATGAGTCACGTTGGACGGAAGTGTTAAACGAGACGGTTGAGCGCTTTGGGAGACTAGATGTCCTAGTAAATAACGCTGGTGTTGTC